>NZ_CP157483.1:1201748-1802623 GCF_045348425.1 Pedococcus sp. KACC 23699 | reverse complement strand
TGGCGAGCTCCTCGATGACGGGGGCAACCGCTCGCGGCCACCCCTTGTAGGCTCGGAAGGCGTTGCCTTCCTGCGTCATGGCAGCGCTGACCGCGGCCACCTGCTCCTTCAGCGAGGCCAGGGACGCCCCGGCGTCGATGAGGTTGTTCAGTTTGCCGATGGCCTTGTTTCCCGGGCCGACGATGGCCACGTACTTGGCTCCGGCGGCCTTGTAGTCCTCGACGAAGAGGGTGGCCTCCTTGCTGGCGGCCTCGCTCGCGGCGTTGGTCTGCGCGGCCGCGCCCCGGATGTGCCAGGTGCCACCGGTCAGGCCGGACAGCTTCGCTGTCGCGGTCCCGCCCTTGGCTGCGGTGGTGGGCAGCGGCATCCATGTCGTGCCGTCGCTCGACTTCTCGAGGGTGACGGCGCCACCGGCCGGGGCGACGGTCGCGGTGACTGTGGCGGCAGTCGTCGTGCGGATGGCAGGAGCCGACAGCTTGAGCGTCAGGGTGGCCGGGGTCCGGACCGTGACCGCGGCCGCCGTCGACTGCGCTTCCTGGTCGCGGCCGAGCTCGATCGCGGTCGCCTGTACCCACGCCTTCCCGGCCTGGGCCGGGGTCCACGTCGTCTGGAACCGGCCCGACGCATCCGTGGTGGCCGTCCCGGCCGGGGCATACGGGCCGCCGATGGTGGTGGCCACTGCGAGCTCGACGACACGGTGCGCGACGGCCGGGCTGATGGTCCCGGTCACCGTGACGGGCTTGCCCGGCACAGCGGTGGAGGTGTCTGCGACCAGCTTGACGGTCGAGTCGTGCGGCGACATGAAGGCGAACCAGCCGCCGGCGCCGAGCGCCACGAAAGCCGCAGCCGACGCCGCCAGGGCTACCGGCTTCCTCGAGCGGGCCGTGGGCGGCGGCGCCTGGTCCCCGGTGGCGGGTGCGAGTTGGTTCAAGGTCATGGTGTCTGTCCCCCGTGTCATGCGGCAGTGTGCTCGGGGGAACGTAGACCGGTCCGCCATCGGCCGTGGTTGTTTTGCCGGATTTCGAACCGTTCGACGGGACCCTGCGCCTACGCTCGTCGTCATACCCAGCACGGGACCGGCCAGTTCGTCATGCCCCCGCACCTGACCAGACCCGCTTCCACCGGTAAACACCCCGACCGTCGCCTCAGCCGTTAGGCCCCCTTTGCCCCATTCCCGAGCGGGGCGGCCTAGTGCTCGGCGATCTTGGAGACCATGCGTACTCGCCCGCTCGTACTTCTGGTCGCCGCAGCGTCGTGCGCCGCCGCCTTGTCGGGTTGCTCGGCGTCGGCGCCGACCTCGCAGGCCCACACTGCGACCCCCGTCGCGGTCCGTCCCGTCGACGACAGCTCGACATCGGCTCCAAGTTCGTCTACCGACGACACCGAACTGCCAGCCGTGGCGTGCCAGCAGGCGGCAGCCGTCGCCAAGGAGGACGCCAAGCAGCTGCAAGAAGGTGTCACCGGCGGCGGCTACGGCTTTGGCGCGGCCGACGGGATGCTGCTTCCGTACGCCGGGAACAGCATCCTGGCCAGCTCGGCAAATCTGCCCGAGCAGGCCACCGAGCTTGGCCAGGCCCTTGCGAGCGTCCAGGACGGGTTTGCCGGCCCCGAGCAGTCCCAGAAGATCTTGGACGGCCTGGAGTGGATGGCGCAGAACTGCAGTTCCTGACCCTCTCGATGATTCTCGGCCACCCAGCGTCTGTCTTGGCGAGGACTGCCGAGAACGGCCCCGCGCGGTGCTGGGTTGCCACGAGCACCCCCAGCCAGCGACCGGGTGGCATCTTTACACGGCGCGCGCTTCGCGCGGTAGGGCGGTGATGGAGCGGATGCGGGAGCTGACCCTCCACTGCTCGACGAACGCGTGCGACAGATCGTCGAAGAACACCAGACTCCGCTGGCCGACCTGTGGCCACATCTGCACCCGCGTGAACTGCACCGGGACGCCGTCGTAGGCCATCGACGACGACGTCGGCCCGGGCAGTCGCGTGTACGTGCCTGCGTCGAGGTCCCATACGTGCTCGGTCTCCTTCGTGCGCACCAGCCAGCGTCCGCCCACTCGTGGGGACAGGTCCAGGCGGTACACGGTCGCGTTCGCGTTCGGTCCTGTGAGGACCGGCAGCAATCGCACTTGCAGGTGACCGAACCAGTCCGGGTCGCCCTCCACCCAGCTCACCCGGGCTGGCATCTCCGTTCCAGGCGGGTCGCCCATGTCCCGCTCCACGACAAGAGTGCCGACCATCAGGCGGTCCTTCATGTACGCGTTCTCGGGGTCTGAGGTCCATGCCGCGTACCCGCACGGGTGCAATGGGAGGGAGTCGTCGGTCACCACCACGGGCAGCCGCCGCACGTGCACCAGTTCACCGACCGGGCTGCCGACACGATCGACAACTTCTACCCACACGCGCTTTGCCGCACCGGCTGCCGCGCGCACGAGCGCGCCGGGGACGAGCAAGTCCGGAGTCGGCGCCTCGTCGACGAACGCCCACGGCAGGCCAGTCTCGTCCTCGCCACCCAGTTCGGTCAGCACCTCCACGCCCGGCCCAGCTAGGACAGCGACCCGGGCAATGTCGCCATCCATGTCCGCTACCGCAGCGGGCACGTCGGGCCCGTCATCCTCACCGGCGAGCATCACGCGGTCCCCGAGCTCCAGGTCGACCGCACCCCCACCGGGATCGCGGGAGGCGACGACGTAGCCGACCGGTTCGTAGTAGTTCCACTCCACGACCAGACGCCGTTTCGGGTCAACAGGGTGTCCTTCGCTCATGGGCGCACTGTGTCGCAAGCACCGGACAGTCATACCGATCTGCATGCGTCCCAGGGACGTTCGAACCGAGGATCAGAGAGCTGTCCGGCCTCACTGGCACGGTGCACCACCACGCCACACCGGCGTTGACCTCGACGGAAGAGCAAGCCGTGACTGCACCTGAACCCATCAGCGGTGACCTGTCAGGGTTAGGCACGCCCTCCACGGCCGCCGAACGAGCGCTGCTCCTCGACCGCCTCTGGGCGGCGTTGCCGTCACACCTGACCGCCGCCCTGCCCCCGCACACCATCGACTTCACCCCCGCACGCGACGGGCACGGCTTGGAAGCCACCGCACACCAGTGGGGGCCGCTGCGCGTCAGTCTGTACCTGAGCCGTGGCGGGACCATCTCGATCGAGGACGGCACCAACACTCTCACCGGGCAGCCCCTGACCGTCAAGACGCTGTTGGACATCGCCGACGTCGTGCAGGACGCTCTGAGCGGCGACCCGGATTACGGGACCCTCATCCAGGCCATGCAGGCGGTCGGGTACCAGACCTTCGACCGACCGGCTCAGGACGACGCCGAGCGGGTCACCCGCGCGTTGGCCGACTTGGTGGGCCCCGTCGCCTTCCGAGCAGACCCGCACAACGAGACCGACCACGGCGACGGCTGGGCGTTGGTGGACCGCCGGGACTTCGACCCGACCCAGGTGTACCCGGGGGCTGTGGTCCACGCCGACCTGGGTGGTGTCGTCGTCGCCGTGAGCATCCTCAGCACTGCGCTGCACGAACGGGCAGACGGGCAGCCAGCCGTCTTGGTCACGCACCGTCCTTGGACTGGTGGGTCCGCCTCGCCAGTCTGGCCGCTGAAGTGACGTCGGGGTCAGGGTCAGGGGCGGCCGTGGGACCCCAGGCGACCATGGGCGAAGTCAGTTGACGTAAGCGCTCGCTGCCGTCCGCGCCGGAGCCGGCGCCCCCGCCCGTGCCGTCGCCAGCCGCATCGAAGGCGCCCAGGACCGGATCCCGCGAGCGCTCGAACGGGTCGGCAACAGCGGCAACGCTGTCGACTCGGCCATGTCCGCGGCCGACAAGCAGGCGCTGACGCTGACCCAGGCCAAGTCCGACCTGGTCGACACCGACATCGCCAAGGCCACCATGGACATGCAGCTGTCATCCCTGTCGTACCAGGCCGCACTCGCCGCGGTGTCCAAGTCGAACCTGCCGTCGCTGGCCGACTACCTGCGCTGACGCGCCGGCGCCGCCGTGCGCGGCCTCATCCCCGCCGCACCCCCGTCTCACCCGGCATCACCCTGGGCTCACTCTGGGCTCACCCTGGGCTCACCCCGATGACGGGGTCTGGTTCTGCTGCTCGCGGAACGCCTCACGCTCGCCGATGAACGCCGGACAGTACTCCTGGATTGCCTCGGTGACCACGGCCCTGGTCACCGCGGTGGAGTCCGTTCCTCCCCCGGCGATGAACGCATCCATGTACAAGCTGGCCACGGACTTCTGGTGCCCGGTCAGCTGGGTGCACGCGACGTGGCCGGCGGCCCGCATCGCCGGCCAGTCGTCCTCGACGACGGCCAGGCCCTGCCCGTCGAGGATCTGCGTCACGCCGTCGCGGAAGTTCTCCTCCGCGTACTGGGCCTGCGCCTCCTGCGCGCTGGGCGCGGACACCCTGTCCGCGATAGCCCAGACCAGCAGCGGCACGAGGACCACGGCCGCGAAGCTGAACACGACCTTGTCGGCAGTGCGCAGCCGCGTGAACCACCCCATCCTCCCGCGTGGGGCAGCTGCGACCTCGGCGGCCGGTGCCGGCTCGGCCGGTGGGGCGGCGTGTGGGGCCGAAGCGCGCTGCTCGACGTCGCTGTCATTGCTCATGGGGACGGCCTCTTCTTTCGCAGGATCCAGCAGGGAGAGACCTCGAGGGCGCGAGAGCACCTCCGCAGCGGTCGGCCAGAACGTAGCCGACAACAACACCGACGTCCGCAATGTCCCAAACAGGTGAGCAGAACGGCCCGGTCGGCAGGGCCGGACGGCTGATTCGTCCACACCGCCCAAGGACCCCATCAGGAGCCCCGGCCCCTGTGGGGAGCCCTCGTCCAGGACAGTCGGTACACGTCCACCCATCTCGACAGCGGACAAGCACGCACCCAAAACGGCGGCCCACAACGGACCAGTCCCACTCGGCAGGGACGCCTCAGGTCCCCTCGACGTGTCTCGAGCCAACACGGGTGGCCCCTTGCTGGCCAGAAGGCGCACAGAGCTGATTGCCGGCTGAGCGGCGCGCCGGACGGTGCCTTCGCATGGATGACACGAGGCACTACCTACAGGCTGCGCAAGCGCAGCAGGCCGACAAGTTCGGCGCTCACTGGGCCACGTTCTGGCTTTGGTGCGTCACCAAGGGGAGGGCTCCGCTGCCCGCGTCCACGCGCGACATGCACACCTGGCTGGAGTCCCTGATGTCTGGTGAAGACAACCTCGAGACGCTGCATGCGGCCGTCCTGGAGATCACCGCCGCGCACGAGGCCGTCAACCTGCGGCCACCGGTCTGGCGTTCCGCCCGGGGGCACGAGTGACCCGGCGGCGCAGCTTCGAGGACATGCTCGCCAGTGCTCGAAAGCTGTCGACCGAGGGCGGTTCGGCGGTCAACACGACCAAGCGCTGGGAAGGGGCCATGTCTCGCTACGTCAGGTGGTGCGAGGCCCAGGAGCCTGGGGTCGCGCCGCTCCCCACCCCACCCGAAATGCTCGTGTTGTACGCGACCCAGCGCCTGATGGGGACGTGGACGCCAACGAACGGCACCGCACTGCTGGGTCGCTCCTTGGAGATGGAGATGCAGGGCATCCTGCGCGCGCACACCTCAGCCGGCTTCCCCACCCCGGACAGCGAGGGATTGCGCGCAGTGATCGCCGGCGCGAAGGCAGACGACCCTGAACTGAAGAAGCAGGCTGCCTTCACCAGCAACGAACTGCGTCGCGCGCTCAACACGATGCCGCCGGCCACGCAGCGCGGCCACGCCCTGCGGCTGGCGATCTCAGCGCTCATCGTCGAGTCGGGTTCGGTGCACGAGATCCTGCGGGATTTCTGCGACCTGAGCGTCGAACAAGCCCAACGCTACGTGCCCGTCCTGCGAACCGTCTGGCAACCGCACACCACGACACACGAAGGTGGCACCGCCGTTCTGCCGCTCGATGAGGCCCTGTTGCGAGTCGAGTCGATTGCGCCAGACCAAGCCGTCTACCCGCGGTACCTGCATGGCCAACTCACCACGAGCGCCAACATGGCCCGCGCTCTGGAAGCGTGTTTGGCAACGACTCTGCGTCGGGCGGGAGTGACTACCTCCTTGGACCAGCTCGCGCACCTCAATCCGCGCGAGCTCGACCGGCTCCTGACCTGGGCGGACCTTCGACAGACGACATTCCTACGGGACCGAGCCGTTTCGTTGACGTGCATCGGCGCCGGCTTCCGTGGCTCCGAACCCGGCTCCCTGCGGTGGGACCTGATCGACACCGAGGACGCCGACGTCATCGCTGGCCGGCTGCACCGGACGAAGACGGGGTGCGGGCAACCTTGGGCCCTCCGTGCCTCCACGACGACGGAACTGTGCCCGCTGCGCGCGTTGAGGCGATGGCGAGCGCTCTGTGAGCCGCTCAGCCCGTGGGTCTTTCCCTGCATCGGTGCCAGAGGTGGCCGCACGCCTCGCGGCCTGACCTGCAGTGGCATGCGCACGGTCGTGGAACGCCTTTGCCGGGGTTCACTCGAGCAGCGAGGCACCCATGCACTGCGCCGCACGACCGCCGCGATGCTGGATGACCTCGAAGTCGACGTGACGAGAATCGCCAAGAAGCTGCGGCACCGCAGTTTGGACAGCACCGTGGGCTACCTACCCCACGACAACGATGGCTCGGCAGCAGCGAGCGTGACCCTGTGAGCGCAGCTCTCCCAAGCCCCAACGGCCTCTCCGATGACGAACGAGTGTTCCTTGAGAGGCTTCGGGCCCAAGGCCCCGCAGTCGCCAGCGTCGCTACCCGGAGAAAGAACTTTGCGCAGTTTGAACGCTGGTGCGCACGCCAACTCGACCCTGCCGGTGCAGGCAAAACAGCCTTGCCTGCATCTGCGGAGACTGTCGCTGTGTTCCTGTACGACCACGCGGTGGAGCAGGCGCGATGGACGTCGCTGGCGACCGTGAAGGGGCATGTCTATGCCATTCGTTGGCACCACCGACAGGCGAACCTTCCAGACCCCACGGCCGACCCATTGGTCAAAGGCCTCATGGCGCACCTGCGAGCGCGGATGGGCACAGCACCGCAGAACCAGCGCACACCCGCTCGCCCGGACCACGCGCTGAAGGCGATGACATCGACAGGAGCTCAGAGCAAACGCCGACGCAGTGGCACAGCCCTGCTGATGTCGCGCACCCGAGCTGCCCTGCACCTGTCCGCAGCCCTGCACGTGACACCGGGACGTGTCCGCTACCTAAGCCAGGACAACGTTCAACTGACCAGTGATGCGATTCAGCTTCCGGTCTTCGGCACCCGGGAGGGCCTCGTACCGGAACAGACCTTGCGACTAGGGATGGAGAGCCACGCGGACCTCATCAGGGCCGTCAAGCAGTGGATGGAGGTCGCGGCCACCGTCGCGCCAGACCAGCCGTTCAACCAACCCACCGCCGCGCAGGATAGCCACGCGGTCCACAGAGCGGTGTATCACGCCGTCCGCACCTGCGCAGGCCAGGCGGGTATCGCCACGGATGCGCATCAGCGACCGTGGACGTGGACACGCAAAGAGTTCGATCGAGCCCTGGAGTGCGTCGACCCGGCCTGGCGCGAGCACCGTCGGACCGGCGCCTACCTTCTGATCGGACTGGGGTTGGCACTGCGTGACGCAAGCTTGCGGTCCATCACCCGCGAAGGCGTCGCCTGGACCGGGGCGTACTACCGGGTCGAGGTGCCGCACTACAAGTTCGGCAACGGGGAGCGGGTGCGGTCCGTCCACCACACCGCTGGCCACCCTCCGACCTGCCCTTCCTGTGCGCTCGACAGATGGCTCGAGGTCCGCGGCGACCGTCCGGGCCCGTTGTTCACCGCTTTCGACCGGCACTCAGCCACGGACCGACTGGTCACCCAGAAGACCGCCCGGAGAGCGCTCGTGGACCTCCTCGATAACGCCGGAGTGCAGGGACGCTGGGGGACTCACTCGCTGCGGCGCGGGTTCATATCGGCTGCAGTCGACGCAGGGATGCCTCCGGAGTGGATTCAGGGCGTCACCTCCCACAAGAGCATCGACGAGATCCTGCGCTACTTCGACGAGGCCGACCTACGATCGCTGCCGAGCCCACTGGACGCGGCCTGACGGCGTCGGGCTACAACCCGATCTGTTCGGCGGCGTTCTGCTCCCATTGCAGCAAGTCCCGGTGGTACTGCAGCAGAACGTCTAGTGAGCTGTGGTGCGTCTGTTGCTGGATCTTGTGCAGCGGAACACCCGCCAGAACAGCGGCTGTCACGAACCCCGAACGCAGGCTGTGCGCACCTAGGTCGGCGGTGATGCCACACGCTCGGGCTGCAGCCTGCAGCGTCTCGGCCACCACCTCACCATTGAGCATGGGGAAGCCTCCTGGACCGCGGTGCGGGAGTCGGCCGTGCCGGTCGATCGCGACGAAGACGGGGTCCTCGGCCAGGTCACTCACGCTCAGACCGGTCTCGTCCTGAAGTGCGTCGCGCCAACGCGCCCAGGCCCGCACGGGGCAGTACCGCTCGTTCTTGCCGTAAGGGACAACGACCCACTTGACCGTGTTCTTGTGGTTCTTCTGCCGCCGGACTTTGATCCGCAGACCCCGCTTGTCCACCGTGAAGTCCGACCAGCGCCAGGAGACGATCTCGACCCGTCGTCGAGCCGCTTGGAAGCCGAGCAGCAACATGGCGATGTTCCGCAGGGCCAGCAGGGATGGGCCAGGAGCCGTCCGGCCGTCGCCAGGCTCGAGGCTGAGCCGCTGCCCGATCTTGACCACTCCCATCCGCGTCAGGCGCTGGCAGGTGCGCTGCGAACCCGCGACCTTGATGAACACCGGCCCGTCGCAGCCGTACCCGGCCCAGACGCGCAACGCCGCGACCGGGCAGACCCCACGACGGCGCTCCTTCACCACCAGCCGCACCCGCCGGGCCGAGCGGGTCCCGGAGTGGACCAGCAGCACCACCTGGTCGACTCCGAACACGACGTCGTCCCAGTCGAGGCGCCGCAGGCGCGCGGGGGTCAACTCATGCTTACCGATACGGACCCCCAGCAGGGTCGCGAGGGCATGGTCACGAGCCTGCTGCGGTGACGGACCGCTGAGCCGGTCGATGACCTGCCGGAGCTGGTCTGGCGTGAGCGCGTCCTTCGCCTTCGGGCCGGTCTTGTCCTTGTCGGCGGCGATGCCGGCCATGACCGCCTGCACAAACACCGAGTCCCCGGGTGCGACGCGATCAGCGCGCCGGAACACCTTGTTGATTCCGGTGAGGATGGCCGCGACCGTCGCGTACTCGACCGGGGCGTCCAGCCACTGCCCCTGCTCACTCATGCGACCGCGCGCCTTCAGCGCAAGAAACGCCGCGACAACTTCAGGGGTCGCATCCAGCGGTCCCACAGCCGGACGACGGGCGGCGCAGAACCGCTCGTACTGCTGCCAACTGGTCAGATAGCCACGCAGGGTGTTCGCGGCCAAGCTCTTGTCCGCGTACTGCTGCGCAGCGGCGAGCGCTCCAGCCAGCTCGTCGTCCATCGGCCCGAACGGTGCGGCCTGCGGCGTCAGGACCACCCGCAGCGGGGCGGGCACCGTTGGGGAACCGGCCAACCTGGCAGCGGCCCCACCAACGTCAATGGGCCCGGCAGGGCCGGGGCTGGCAACTGGGGCAGGGCCGGGGCCTGCAGGGAACGGCTCATCCCGGTGGGGCAAGGCAGTCATGGTCGACGCTCCTCGCGAAACCCCGGGTACCTCCCGGGGAGCGAGACTGACCGTGCCGGGAGTAGCGCGCACGGCAATGGGCTCCATGCCGATCCCGAGCACACTCGCGCAACTCTGGGCCGTGACATGCCCATCTATCAGGGGTCAGAGTTGCGTGCTTTCCACCACTGGTGATCCCACCGCAACATCGGCCTGCGATGGCGATTCTTGAGCATCGAGACACGGTCCAGCGGCGGCTGGCGCACCACCCGTTCGAGTGGGGTTCGACGACCATGGGTCGCCCTCGAGGACCACGTCGTAGTCAAGGTGACCCGGGAGATCCTGCAGCCGATGACCGCCGGATCCGACCGGACCACCGGACGCACGGCAATGGCCGCGGTAGTCGACGCACCGCGTGAGCGCCTCCCCGCGGCCTGGCCGAGGCGCGCCCCACGGGAGGCGTGTTCGACCTCGGCGTCGCCGACGCACTCGCCTACTCCAACCGGGCCGGCACATCCAACGGCCCGACATAGGGCCGCAACGACCGGCTCGGACACCTCCGCAGTTCCGCCTCGGCTTCCGCAACATCACCAACTACGGCGTCAGATTCCTGCCCGAGCCCCGCGGCTTCACCTACGACATACGCCCCTCGGTTTGGGATGAGTCGGGCGTGGGGTTGTGACCGGTCAGGATGTCAGCGTGTCGTTCAGCGCTTGAGGTGCTCGAACGCCAGGCGGAAGATCACCGGCCGAAGTCGCTCGCCGATGACCTCGGCGACCGGACGGCCGTCTGAAAGCAGTTGGGTCGTACGCAAATAGGGCGCATCACCACCCTTCTCGCGCTGATAGAACCCGCCGTCCTCCGCAAGGACCCCAAAATCCGGGACCTCTGCGTCAGGGGCGCCGCCAACCGACCACAGCCTTCTGGTTCCCCACTCGATGGAGTAGCCGCGCAGAGTCTTGCGCCCGAACATGCCCTTCTTGACCGAGATCGTCGAAGCGCCCGGGCAACCGGCGGCTACTAGTTCCTGCCACTCAGCGATCACGTCCGTCATGTCGCGACATGCTGCCACGCCTTCCAGCGCAGGGACGGAGGTTTACTCCGAAGGCATACGTGGTCGATGAACGTGACGACGTCGACCAAGGGTGGGGTAAGAAGCAGCGCGGCGGCACCCACGGCCCGGTACGGGTGCGCCGGGCCGGCGGCCGTGTTCACGGGGTCGCCCGGTACAGGGGTGGCTGCTTCCAAGCCCTTCCTGCGCGTGGCCGCACCGAGGTCCCCCACACACGTCACCGCAATCGGGAACCCACGGCACCAGCCACGAATGCCGACGCCTTGAGGGCTACGAGCCCCCAGCGAGAACGTTGTAGATGTTCCACCCGGTGCCGACCTGTCGGCCCGTGCCCAGCGCACCAGTTCCGGTGCCGGGGTACAGCTTCAGGGCGCCGGCGCCGGTCCGCGCCAGAACATCAGCTTTCCCGTCCCCGGTGAGGTCGCCGGGGGAGAAGACGCGGGTGAACCCGGACCAGCCCGTGCCGATCTGTCGTCCAACACCCAGGGCACCGGCCCCGTTGCCGGGGTACAGCATCAGGGCGCCAGCGCTGGTCCGTGTCATCACGTCAGACTTGCCGTCGCCGGTGAAGTCGCCTGGGGAGAACACAGCTGTGAAGCCGGACCAGCCCTTGCCGATCACGCGCCCGGCACCGAGGGTGCCGTTCCCGGCGCCGGGGAACAGCACGAGGTTGCCGGTGCTGGTCCGGCCGAGGATGTCGGCCTTGCGGTCACCGGTCATGTCCCCGGCAGACAAGATGCTGGTGAACCCGGACCAGCCGGTCCCGACCACGCGCCCGGCACCGAGGGCACCGGTCCCGCTGCCGGGGTACAGCATGAGGTTGCCGGTGCTGGTTCGTCCCAGGACGTCGGCCTTGCCGTCTGAGTTGAAGTCGCTGGAGCAGAAGATGCTGGTGAAACCTCCCCAACCGGACCCCATGAGTCGTCGGCTGGCGAAGGAGCCGGTGCCGGTGCCCGGGTACAGGTACAGGTGGCCGGTGGAGTCCCTGGCGATGATGTCGGCCTTGCGGTCCCCGGTGAAGTCGCATCGGGATGCGACGGGTGCGGCGACGCTGGTGGTGACCACGCCCAGGAGCGGGTTGTCACCGGGGGTGCCGGGGGTGTTGATGGCGTACACGTAGACGGGTTGGGTGCCGAGCTTGTTCGTGGGCACGGTCAGGTTGTAGCCGTGGGCGCTGCCGGTGCCGGGGTAGGCGTTGGCGACGTCGGTCCGGGTCAGGTTCGCGGTGCCGGCGTCGTGGCCTTCACCGGTTGCGCTGCCGGCAGGTCCGCCGACGTAGACGTGCACGCGGGTCGGGGTCGTGGTTGCGTTCGGGTCGATGGTCCATCCGGAGACGGTGACGTTGCCGTGGCCGGCGGTGACGGCCTCGAGGCCGCCGAACGGTCCGCAGGCGAGGTGGTCGCACCCGTTGATGGCGTAGTCGTCCACGTCGACGTACGGCTGCGACCCGCCGTACGGCGCCCAGGAGGGGACGTAGTAGGGGTGTCCGCCGTCGACGACGCGGAAGATGCTGCCGGTCGATGCGCCGCGGATGAACACGTTGTCCGGGGTGGCGCGCAGGTGGGCGAAGTGGATGAACTCCCACGGGTCCAGGCTCGTGGTGGGCTGTGAACCGCCGAAGACGTTCCAGGTGGATACGTACAGCGGCGCTCCGCCTGCGACCCGGTAGACGCGCCCGTCAGCGGTGTTGGAGATGAAGGTGCCGTCGGCGGGGACGGCTCGTAGGTGGTTCCACGGCGCGCCGCCGCCGGCGTTGTCGATGGCGGCCTGGTCGACAGGGATGTTTGGTTGCGGGCCGCCGAAGCTGTTCCACGTCGACACGGCTTCCGGGGCGCCGCCGGCGACGCGGTACACGGTTCCGGAGCTGGCAGCCAGGAAGGTCCCGTCGCGCGGGTAGGCGGGCATGGCGTCGAGCTGGGCCTGGGAGATGTTGGTGACGGGTTGGGACCCGCCGACTGCGTTCCATGACGACACGTAGATGGGTGCGCCTCCGGCCATGCGGAAGACGGCACCGGACTCGTTGACGCGGACAAAACCGCCGTCCCCTGACAGGGCACCCTTGCGCCAGTGCCCGAGGAAGCCGGCGGAGATGAAGTTGTCGAGTCCCGCGGTGCGGCGTCCGCCGAAGTTCTGGTCGTACATCTGCCCGTGGTACCAAACGGCCACGTGCCCCGCGGAGCTGCCGATGCCGGTTCCCCAGACCAGGATGTCGCCGTCGGCGAAGTTCCGGTCGGTGGACCAGCTGAACCCGTTCGCGGCTAGGTGACCCCCGCCGGAGCCCCCGGCCTGGTAGTCGATTGCGTTCCCCCAGGTCCCCGTGGTGATGGCGTAGACCTGGCTGAGGTACTGAGACACCAAGCTGACGCATTCACCCTGGTAGGTGCCTTGGACGTTGGCGAGCGACTGTCCCTTGGTGTTTGCAACGAACTGGTCGACTGAGATGGTCCCCGCCGCTCGGGCCTCTGAGGCGCGCGTGAGCCCGACCCCGCACATCCCCAGGCACAGGAGAAGTGCCAGGACCAGAGTTCGCACCAGGGCCCCGGCCGCACGATGCGTTGCCCGGCCCCGCTCGTCGATGCTTGTCGCGCGCACGCTGATCCCCACCATCTCCGCGCCCCCGGTCACACCCTGCGTGCGACGACGTGTGGCAGCGAGGCCAGAACCTACGCGAGTAGTGACATGGGCGGAATAGCTCTCACGGGTGGTATCCACCCCACACCTGGGGCATGAGCTGAAGTTGGACAAACGGCGGTAGCGCACCTCGACGGTGGGCGTACTCCCGCGTACCCGTCGTAGGTCTGGGGAAGGACGTTGGAACAGCCGGAGGGTCTGCAGCGCGTACCGGCTACCGCCTCATCCCCTCTCGCCAAGAGTGGGTTTCGTGCAGTACCGAACGAGCGAAGACGACATAGGTGGGCAGCGTCCCGGGGGTGCCTGTTTCCTGGCGCTGCCCCGGCGCCCAGCCCTCCTAGGGAAGCCCTGGCAGCTGATGGCCGCCTCCGGCCCGGCGCGCCCTTGGGAGAGGTCACGCCGCACCAACAGCCCCTGGCAGCGGCCGTCCGGTCGCTTCCGGCGTAAGCCCGTCCAACCCAGGAGACAGCATGAGCCAAGAAATCTCGGCGCAGCAGCGTCAACTGCTGCGCAAACGCGACGCCATCGCGGCCCAGGCCAGCGAGGCCGCAGCCCACGACCTGCCAACGGCCCCCGCCCTGAGTGCCTGCCAGGCTGAGCTCGAGGAGCTGCTGGAGGAACAGCTGCCTGCACATGTGTGGCGGCGGCTCTTCATGCGATGGGTCGTCCAAGACGTGCACCGCAGCCACGACCGGGACCACCCCCAACCCAAGCTCTGTAGCCTCTGCGCAGCACAGGAACGGCGCAAGAGTCCCCTCCGAAGCAGCGCCTGACCGTCCCTCGTAGCACTGAGCGGCCCCCACCACCCTGGTGGGGGCCGCACTTCTGCCTGCCTCTGGGGTCTGGGACGCACGGAGACCGCCCGCAACGATCACGGCGATGTCCGGTCAACGGCCTACAACTGTGCCTTGCCGCCAACTCCCGGCGCCCAGAGCGAGAGGCCTTCTCCATGACCGTGATCCGTCGCCGCACCGTCACCCTGCCCGACCAGTTGACCATCACCTTCCTCCACCTTCCCGACGGCTGCACCGTCTCCGCCCTACGGCAAATGCTCGCTGCCAACCTCTACGTCTTGGCCGGCACCACCAGCAGCCCCACGGGGCAGAGCACCGGGTACGGCGCCTACGTGGGTACCAGCACTGCACTGGACCAGCAGATGGTCAGGTGCGGCGTGTCCCTGCGGCAGTGGACCTACCGCCAAGGGCGCCTCATTCCCGACACGGTCGTGCTCATCAACAGGACCGAGCGCCCCATAGACCCCAACGCGCTGTTGCTGATCGAGGCCAGCCTGGCCCGGGCCATCAGCACCCGTCACACCATCCTGAACACGCGCACCTCAGCGCCGACCGCGGCGCTGGCAGCCACCCGGCACCAGCGGCTCTGGGCCATGCGCACCAGCCAGCGCCTCGCCGGCCTGATCCTTGGTCAGGTCTTCCACCCACACGAGCCCAGTGCTACCGGAGGCACCACCCGGGAGCAGTTGATCCGGCTGGTGCTCAACCAGGACCCGCCCGTAGCTATGGATGTCGACGACCTGCTCGCCGCCGCACACGCCGCCGACATCACCGTCGCCGGACGTACCCCCGCACAGCGAAGCAGACGAGACGTCACAACCCGGGAGCACCAAGGCGCCACGGGATGTCCGCGGCTGCTACGCACCCACATCGGGGGCCGGGCCGTGATCTACCCCGCCGGGACCATGTCCCTGCGTCAGGCACGGGCGTCATACCGTGCCTCTCACCCGGAGGTACTCCAGCGACCACACCGCCGTTGCAGCCGCAACGGCGAGAACCGGGCCCACTGACGGCCGTCCACCGGTCCCTGGCGGGCAGTGCGAAGGCTTACCTTTGCCTGCTAGGCCGATCACGCCCGGCGTTCTCGGAGAGTTGGCGGAGCGTCTTGCCAGAGCGCTCATGGACCCAGTGTGCCCACCCGTCGATCTGGCTTCCTACGACCGAGGCCAAAGCAGGCGAGGGCGCCACGAATGCCTTGTTGTCGCAGGTAATCCAGCCGTCGCCGTCGACGACCCCGTGGAACGTCAAGCCCTTCCGAACCTGGGTGTGGGCAAGGCCGTCCCCGGCCTCGATAAGGCCATCCTCAAGGAGCGGCAGGAGCCGGCCGGGCCGCGGCCGCCTCTTCGGTGCGATGTACTCCGTCGCGCCAGCTGGGGAGTCGTCGCCCGCCTGTCCCACAAGGAGCAGTCGGCGAAGCACATCGTTCGGCTGCTCGAAGCCCTTCACATGACGCTCGAGTTCGCGGTAAACATCCTCGTCAATGTTGATCTCGTACATGACTACTCCTAATCTGCTGATCTCTCTTTCTCAGATTAGCAGATTAGGAGTAGTCATGTACGACTCGTGTTTGATCCACTGCCACGGGCACCATCTCGGTCATCGCGGGTGGTGCGGTAGGGCGCGACAGGACGTCACCCGGTCGCCTGGCGGCGGAACTCGTCGTAGGTGCCGGCCAGGTAGTGCAACAGGGAGCTCTGGAAGTCGGGGTTGGCGAAGAACAGGTCGAACAGGACACCATTCTTCTCGTGTCGGTCCAGGAGGAGGTCCTTGATCTTTTGCTCGAGAACCATCTGGTACTGGGAGCGGTCGTTGTGCTGGGCGACAGCTTCCATGTCGGAGTCGCCCATGACGACGGTCCACTGCTGGTCGACCCAGACTTTGTCGGCGTCGCCGAGGTCGGCTCCGTACCGGTCGTTCATCGCGGCAATGAGCGCGGAGAGCTTGTCGAGGACGGGTTCGGTGCCGACTCCCTTGCCTTCGCCGGGCAGGGCGGTGCCGGGCGCGTCAGTTCCGGTGAGCTCGATGGCGGTCTCGGCGGTGACCGCGATGCGTAGGTGGGTCATCTGCACCGACTTGCTGAGTTGCGGCATGGGGTCGTTCTCCCGCGCCGGCAGGTCGAGCATGAGAAGCCGGCCGTAGAGGAAGAGCCGCTCGAGATCGGTGTCGGTGAAAGGCATGACCTGCGCGATGAAGGCGTAGCCGCGGCAGAAGCTCTGCAGAGTGCCGCGGAAGGAATCTTGCCCGTCCTCGTCGAGGGCGGTGAACCGACCGACGGCGGGGAGGAGGTTGGCGTAGAGCACCGACTGTTGCGCAGGATCCTCCGACAGCAGGGCAGCGACCGCGGCCTCCATCTCTGGCATGGACAGCACGCCGGCGGCCAGTAGGTCGTGCTCCATCGCGTAGAGCACGTTGGGCTGGGTCGGCGCCGCGAACGACTCCTCGTAGAACGGCTCGAACGCGTCCTGGACCTCCTCGCTGGTGTTGGCGAAGTCCAGGACGAAGGTGTCCTCCTTGCCGGGGTGGGTGCGGTTGAGCCGGGAAAGTGTCTGCACGGCGGCGACGCCGGCGAGCTTCTTGTCGACGTACATGGTGTGAAGCAGCGGCTCGTCGAACCCCGTCTGGTACTTCTCGGCGACGACGAGCACCTGGTAGTCGCCGCCGTGAAAGCGCTCGGGTAGCTGCCCCTCGGGGAAGCCGTTGATGCCGGCCTCGGTCCAGGCTGGCGCGCTGAGGTCGTCGGGGTCGCGTAGCGGCCCGGAGAACGCTACGAGGGTGCGTAGCGGGTGCGCGCCGTCGGCGTACCCCTTGCGACCGATGTACGCGTCCAGGGCCTGCTTCATCCGCACCGCGTGCAGCCGGGAGCGGGTGACGACCATCGCCTTGGCGCCCCCGTCGATCTTGCCGGCGGTCTTGGCGCGGAAGTGCTCGACGATGACCTCGGCCTTGGCCTCCAGCTGGTACGGGTGCAGCGACGCGAACCGGGCCAGGGCCGCTCGGCCCTTGCGGGTGTCGAACTCGGGGTCGTTGCGGGGGTGGGCGTTCGCGAGCTTGTAGTAGACCGAGTACGTCGTGTAGCTCGCCAGCACGTCGAGGATGAAGCCCTCGGCGATGGCCTGACGCATCGAGTAGGTGTGGAAGGGCCGCTTGTGCCCCTCGGTGTCGACCTGCCCGAACGTCTCGAGGGTCTTCGGCTTCGGGGTCGCGGTGAACGCGAAGAACGACAGGTTCTTCTTCCTGCCCCGATGCTGCGCGCTGGCCAGCAGGGCCGCGTCTGGCTCCTCCGCGGTGTCCACCTCGGCTTCGTTCGCCTCGGCTTCTGCGAGGGCGTCCTGGCCGGTGAGAACCTTCTTGAGCTTCGCGACCGAGTCACCACTGCTGGAGGAGTGCGCCTCGTCGACGATGACGGCGAACCGGCGTCCCACCACCCCTCGCGCCTCACCTTCGGCTGCGGCCTGCGCAGCGAGCTTCGCCACGACGGGGAACTTCTGCAGCGTTGTGATGATGACCCGGGCCGCGTTGCCCTCGAGGGCCTCCTTGAGCTGCTGGGACTTCTCGTCGATCCGGACGATCGTGCCCGGGGTGTGCTCTAGCCCGGAGACCGTCGCCTGAAGCTGACGGTCCAGGACCTTGCGATCCGTGATGACGACGACCTTGTCGAACACCGGCTCCTCGTTCGGGCCGTGCAGCCGGGAGAGTGCGTGTGCGGTCCAGGCGATGGTGTTCGACTTCCCCGACCCGGCCGAGTGCTGGATGAGCCGGTCGACGCCGGCGCCGTCACGGTAGGTAGCTTCCAGGATGGTTCGCACCGCGTGCCACTGGTGGAAGCGGGGGAAGAGCACCCGACCGTCCTCAACGTGGACGAAGGAGCCGAGCAGCTCGAGCCACGCGTCGCGCTGCCACACCTGCTCCCACAGGTATGCCGTCTGGTACCCGGTGGCGGCCGGGTTGCCTGCCGTGCCCGAGCGGCCGGCGCCCGCGCTTCCTTGGTCGAATGGAAGGAACACCGTCTCCTCACCGGCCAGCCGGGTGGTCATCCCTACCCGGTGTGGGTCGACGGCGAAGTGCACCAGTGCCCGCTTCGCGAAGATCAGGTCGTGCGGGTTCCGGTCGCCCCGGTACTGCCTCATTGCCTGTTCCAGGCCCTGCCCGGTCAACGGGTTCTTCAGCTCAGCCGTCGCGACCGGGATGCCGTTGACGACCAGCGTCAGGTCGAGCGAGTCCATCGGGCGTGACTCCGAGTGATGTAGCTGACGCACCACCGACAGGCGGTTGGCGGCGTAGCGCTGCGACTGCTCCTCGTTCAGCGCCGATGCCGGCTTGAAGAAGCACAGCCGCATCGAGACGCCCGTGTCTTTGACCGGGGAACGCAGCACGCTGACCACGCCGCGGTGATCGAGCGCGTCGGCGACGACCTTGAGAAACCGGACTCGCGCAGTCCCCTCGCCACCGTGTCGCGCCACCAACTGCGCCCACGCCTTCGGCTGGGACTCCTCAACGAACGCGATCACCTCATCGGTGAACAAGCCCTGCTTGCGGTCATACCCGCCCGGCGACGTCTTCCCCCAGCCAGCACTGAGCAGATGCCCCTCGATGTTCGCCTCAAACGCCGACTCCTGCGTGATGCTCATGCGCCCCTCATCCCGGAATCCCACTCCCCGCCGTCGTCACATCGAGTTCACCGGCCACAGCCGCCGTGATCAACGACTGCTTGTACTGCACGAGGGCGGCAACTTGACGTTCCATGGCCTCATTGCCAGCGCGCATTGCCTCCTCGGTCATACGGATGTGCACCAGGCGTCGGTGCTGCTCGTCGATGCTTGGCACAGGAATCGACATGGCGAGCACATCGGAAAGGTTGATGACCCCTTGGGCTGCACCGTATTGGACACGCTCAACCGCCGCTTTGCCAAGCGGCGAGTTGAAGAATGCCGCAAGCCAGTGAGAAGCGAGTCGCGGTTCGGGCCGAAGGAGCAGAACCGACGCACAGTTTCCACCTGCCAGGTCGGCGCCGACGACCGCCGCACGCCCCGGATATCCCGCGCGTACTACGAGGACATCACCCTCCCGGAGGCGAGACCGACTGAGGCCGATCGAATCCTCTAGGCTCATTCTTTTGAGATCACGAAGATCCAGGTAGCCATCACGGACGTTGTATCCGTGCACGAACGGGACGCCTTCATCGCGGAAGTAGGTCGAGGGATTAACAACTACACCTACGGCTGACAATGAGAGGGACCATGCAAGCCGCTGTGACGGCGCCGAATCCCGGATCTGTTCATCGACCTTGGACATCCACAAGGCCCGCACATTTACCTGTTGGATTCGACGTGCATTGATGATCTTGTCGATGCGGGCGACGTGGTCGTCGAGGAAGTCCGCGATTCGCCGCTGATCCTCAAGTGACGGAACGTTTATGGCCAGGCGCTTCAAGCCATCACTGCCAAGGTGCTTGATGTTTGCACCCGATGAGATTGCGGCGATTTGCCCAGACAGGCGAGCGTGACGGGCCCACCAAGCCAGGTAGGGACCGGTCGTGATTCCAGTCCGCGGCCGGAGGCGAAGCAAGGTGTTTTGAAAGCAGACCACCCCTGGGAGATCCTGCCGCCAGACCGCCGAGGTCCCTACCGTGTCAATACTTCCGCTGCCCTCGGTCACTAGGACGTCTTCATCTTTCAGCGCAAAGATCTCACGCTCCGCCGGGCTGAAGTTCATGGTCTTCACGTCTACGAGGTCGAGTTGTCCGTCCAGCACGTTCGCGGATCGGAGGTACTGAGCCGGGTGCTCGCCGACCTCATGTTCCGGGGAGCGCTGTCTGCCGAGGCGGACTTCCGCAGCCTGACCAAGCGTCAGCCTCACAGTCCAAGGTCCTTCGTCCAGGTCTGGATCTGGGTCTCGAGGTTCTTGATCTCGGTGGCGATCTCTGCGACGGGCCGGGGCGGTGTGAAGACGTAGAACTGGCGGGTGAAGGGGATCTCGACACCAACTTTGGTCTTGGTGTGGTCGATCCAGGCGTCGGGGACGTAGGCGTGGATCTCGGTGGCGAGGTGGTGCTCGGCGTCTGCTTCGAGGGCCTTGAGGCGGCCCTCGAAGTCGAGCTCGAACCAGCCGGCGGGAAGTGGAACGTTCTCCGCATCGCGGAGGTCGGGGTCCGGTTCGACCTTGCCGCCGCGGCCGATGACGACGGGTGCGTCAGGGTCGGCGATGGCGCAGGCCTTGGCGAGGGCCTTCTTGTGGGCTGTGGTCAACCCCGGCGCAGCGGCCAGCAAAGCCTGCTCGGTGTCGAACCTCTGTCCGATGAGTCCTGCATGCGCAGTGAACGGCTCGGCGGCCACGGCCTCGGGGGTGACCTCCCAGCGGCGCCGCAGCGGCCGCTCGACCGTGATGCGCTGGAACCCGAACGCCTCACGGGCCATCACCTTGACTCGGACGTCGTCGGCGGACTCGTCGAGCGCGCCGAGGTACAGCCGCACGATGTCGTCGATCGCGGCCGAGGTGAGCTCCTTGCGCTTGTCGCCGAGCGACTTGCGCATCTTGGTGCCGAGCTCACGCGCATCGACGAGCCGGACGAGCCCTGCGGCTTCGGGGGCCTTGTCGTTGGTGAGAATCCAGACGTAGGTGGAGATGCCGGTGTTGTAGAACATCTGGTCCGGGAGGGCGACGATGCCCTCGAGCCAGTCGTTCTCGAGGATCCATCGGCGGATCTCGGACTCGCCGGAGCCGGCCTGGCCGGAGAACAGGGGTGAGCCGGACAGGACGATGCCGACGCGGGACCCGTCGGGCTTCATGTGACTGAGCATGTGCTGGAGAAACAAGAGGGACCCGTCGGAGATTCGCGGCAGCCCCGCGCCGAAGCGGCCGTTGTGGCCGAGACGCTCATGCTCGTCCCTGATGGCGGCTGCGTAGGCACTCCACGCCACGCCGTACGGAGGGTTGGAAAAGCACAGGTCAAACTTCTCGGTGGCGAACGCGTCCTTGGTCAGGGTGTTGCCGTTGCGCATCCGGGCGGGGTCGATGTCCTGCATCATCAGGTCGGACTGGGCGATGGCCCAGGTCTCGTCGTTGAGCTCCTGTCCGGCGACGTTGACGATGGCCTTGTCGTTGAGCTCTTTGATGCGGGCCATCGCGGTCATGAGCATGCCGCCGGTGCCGGCGGCGGGGTCGTAGACGGTGCGGACGGGGACGGGGTTCTCCTGCAACTCGACGGCAGTGGGTCCGCTGACGAGGAGGTCGACCATGAGCCGGATGACCTCGCGCGGGGTGTAGTGCTCACCGGCGGTCTCGTTGCTCATCTCGGAGAACTTGCGCAGGAGCTCTTCGAAGATGTAGCCCATCGCCTCGTTCGAGACAACCGACGGCCGTAGATCGAGGTCGGCGAAGTCGGCCAGGACGGCATACAGGAGCCCAGCTCGGTCCATCCGCTCGATGCGCGCGTCGAGCTCGTAGGCCTCAATAACTCGGCGTGCGGCAGGGGAGAGCCGGGTGACGAAGTCGCGCAGGTTCGCGGCGACGTTCTTGTCGTCGCTCAGCAGGGTCGAGAACGTGAACCGCGAGGTGTTGTAGAAGCGATGCCCCGCAGCCCTCTCGAGGATCGCTTCGCGCCCGGGACGTCCCTCCGGGTGTTCGTGAGCCTTCGCGCGGACCTCGTCACGGGTGGGTGCGAGCACGGCATCCATCCTGCGCAGCACGAGCAGCGGAAGCATGACAGCGCCGTACTCGTGCTGCTTGAAGGTCCCGCGCAGCTTGTCGGCCACCTTCCAGACGAACGCAACCTTGTCCTCGAAGCCGACCGGCGCCATTACTCCCCTTCACAGGTGTTGAAGGGGTCACGGTAGCTCGTGGTCTCCCGCCCCGAAGTCTGACCCGGATCATCCTTCGCATGTGCTTGCCTCGGCAAGCGTCAGCCCGGCGGCCGCTATCTCCGCCGACGTGCCCAACTCGGGCACGTCGGCGGAAGGTGGCTGACACTTTTCAGTCGGTGTCCTCGCGATGGAGCCACGGGTGGTCGCCGCCGTACACCTGGACGACGACCCGGGCTACCTCCTTGGGAGTGGCCCGCCCGTACAGGGCGTGCGTTCCTTCCGGCTCGTGTCTGGCGAACTCCTGAGAAACGGCGGAGCGCGAGGCGGCCTGGATGACCGCAACCGAGTGGTGGCGCAGCACGTGGGCCGTGACCTGCTTCTTGTCCGCCCACGGCAGGCTCGTCTGGACCCTCTGGAACAGGTAGTCCAAGCGGCGGTCGGTGATCGGTTTCGGCGCCTTGGCGACGGTGCCGCGGGTGCGGAACACCTTGTCGTCGGGGCGCACAGCACCACGTGCCTCGGCGAACTCGTGCAGGTCACGCGCCAGCCAGTCCGGGACGGGCTGGTGCACCTTCTTCTTGCGCCCCATGCCCTTCTCGATCAGCAGGATCGTGCACTCGTCCAGGTCGACTCCGCCGAGGGTGAGGTTCGTCAGGCCCTCACGACGTGCGCCGGACACAAGAATGGTCGTGCAAAGGAGCGCGTCGAGCTCGGGGTCGTCCCCGGTGTTCTCCACGACGGCCCACAGCTGGTCCATCTGCGCCTGCTCTAGCGGCAGACGCGAGCCCTTGAGTCGCTGCGGCTTCTCGATCTCTTGGGAGGGGTCGAATCCCTTGGCCAGGTGCCGGTTCTTGACCGCCACCCTGAACATGGCGCGCCACGCGCCGACCGCGTTGTACTCCGCTCCCTTGCCGTCCGAACCGAGGACGTGCCGGCCGATGTGCTGGCGGACCTCCGCGCGTCGGTGGGCGCCCAGGGCGGCGCGCCGGCCGACCCAGCGCAGTGCCTCCTCAAGGTCGGCGGCCAGCACATCGTCGGCGAACCGGTCGCCCAGGCCGGGATAGAGCTTGTCCGCGGGTGCGGCCGCGGCGGGCCACCCATCGGCCAGGAAGCACAGGTAGGTGCCGTAGGTGCGTAGCGTGCCTTCGCTCAGACCCAGGCGCGTCTTTGTGGCCAGGTCGCGGACGGTGATGCGCTCCCCGGGGACCAGCGTCGGACGGTGCGCGGGGGCGGCGAGTCCGAGGGCGGCCGGGTTAAGCAGACCCTGTGCCAGGAGGGTGCGCATGGTGGCCACCTGGGCGACCAGCTGCTGGGCGATCGGGTCGTTGTCGTCGGGGGAGGGGGCGAGCGTGGTGAGGGTCATCGTTCCTGTCCTTCTCTACTGGGAGTTGTGTGTGAGGTGCTGCCGTGTGACCGGATGTGGCTACGAGAGAGCACGGTCCGTAGCCGGCGCTGGAGCGCAGTCGCCCCGGACGGAGCAGGGGTCAGGCTGGGGCGACCGGCTTGAACGCCGCGCGTACCCGGCTGGCACGTGCTGGCACAGACACCTGCGCGGCGACCCGTGTGTCGGGTTCGTCTGCACCGTTGGGCAGGGTCAGGGGACCGGTCGCCAGTTGGGCGACATCCGTGGCGGCGAACAGACGCAGTTCTCCCAGCTGGGGCAGTCCCACGGCCAGGACCGCATCGGACGGCTGCAGATCCAGGGTTGCCAGGACTCGGGTGGGCAGCCGCAGCCGCCCCTGAGCGTCCAGGCGGACCGGTGTCAGCTCCGGGCCTGTCTGAGTCCCGGGTCGCACGACGACGGATCCGCCGGCGATTGTCAGCACGAGCGCGGTGCTCGGTGTCCAGCCCAGCTCAGCGGCGACTTTCGTCACGAAGAGCCGGTGCTGGGTGTCCAAAGGGGCTACGGCGCTGCGTCGGCGCACTCCGTCGCGGGGCGTCCGGGCCGCTCGACGAAGGGGGACCACTACCGCTGCTGTGTCCCGAGCATGCGAGACGGACTCCGGGGTGGGCACGCGCCCGGCGATCGCCGCGACCTGGTGCTTGGCGCGAAGGTGGGTGTCCAGGGCGTGAGGCATGGCCTCGTCCGTGTCGAGTCCGGCGGAGAGCGCAATCGGCGTGCTATCCGCGCCCTCGGCGGCTCGCAAAGCACCGATGTGGACCGGTGGAGGCGCCAGTGGCGCGAACGGCGAGAGGGACCCGGGCGGGCAAGCAGCCGCGCCGGACGGTCTCCTGGACCCGGACATGACAGCGGCCGGGCGGTCCGACTCTCGTCGGGCCACCCGGCCGGGGTCGTGGGGGATTCCCCACTCTTGCGTGCGCGAGGGGGGATTTGAACCCCCACGCCCTTTCGGACACTGCGACCTGAACGCAGCGCGTCTGCCGTTCCGCCACTCGCGCGCGGTGATCAGTGTGCTGTATCGACGCCCGGAACTCCAAACCGGCCCCGCTCGCGCCCGTCGCGACACCATCACGACGACACCCCGACACGACAAAACGGCGGTTGCGCGGCAAAACCCGGGCCCACAGGTGCCGTTTCGCTGCGCAACCGCCGTTTTGCGTCCAGTGCCTGCGTGGCGCCGGGTCGCAGTGGGAGCCGCGGCCAGTCGAGCCGGTTACGATCGAGGACCAGTCAGCGAAGGGAGGCCGGACGTTGGGACTGTTCGACCGGGTCGAGCAACGCCTTGAGCGTGCCGTCAACGGTGCCTTCGCGCGCGCCTTCAAGTCCGAGGTCCAGCCCGTCGAGATCGCTTCAGCGATCCGCCGGGCCATGGACGACCGAGCCGCGATCCTGGGCCCGGGCCGCACGATCGTGCCCAACCTCTACACCGTCGAGCTCTCCGACACCGACTACGACCGGCTCGGTGGTTACGACGAGGAGCTCGAGAACGAGCTGATCGCCGCGGCCCAGGAGCACGCGGAGTCCCAGCGCTACCAGCCCGGCGGCCCGCTGCAGGTGAGCTTCGCCAGCTCCAACGACCTCGAGACCGGCGTCTTCCGCCTGCGGACCTCGACCGCGCGCCGCCCCGGGGACGCCCCCGCCCGCCGCAGCGCCGGGTATGCCGCCGAGCCGGGTCCCCGCCCGGGCGCCACCTCCGACGCCGCCGCGGCAGCAGCTGCCGAGGCCCTCCCGCCGCACTCCGCCCGCCCGGTGCCCGCGCCGGCTCCCTCGGCCCGACCGGCCGTCCCGGCCCGCCCTGCGCGGCCCGCGCTGGACGACGACGGTCTCGAGGCCACCCAGGCGCAGGCACCCGTGGCCCCGCCGGCCCCGCCGCGCCGGGTCAACCCGGCCGACCGCCCGTGGCTCGACGTCGACGGCGAGCGCTACCCGCTCATGGGGGCCATGACCGTCCTCGGGCGCGACGACGCGGCGGACATCATCCTCGACGACCCGGGCATCTCCCGGCGCCACAGCGAGATCAGGGTGACCAACGACGGGCCGCACCTCATCGCGAGCATCCGCGACCTCGGCTCGACCAACGGCACCTTCGTCAACAGCGAACGGATCACGAGCCAACGCCTGTCCGACGGGGACCGGATCACGGTGGGACGCACCTCCGTCGTCTACCGCGCCGGGCGGCGGTGACCTCCACGCATGAGTGAACTCACCCTGACGATCATCCGTCTCGGGCTCCTCGTCCTGCTGTGGCTCTTCGTGTTCAGCGTCGTCGGCGTCCTGCGCGGTGACATCTACGGCACACGGGTCGTCAGCCGCACGCCCCGCAAGCCCGCGCCGGCCAAGCGTCCGCCGTCCCGGGACGCGACGTCCGCCGACCAGCCGGCCGCCGCGTCCCCGAAGGTCTCCCGCCGCCAGCAGTCGTCGACCCCCGGCACCCTGGTCGTCACGCAGGGCGCGCTCACCGGCACCCGGCTGCCGCTGCGGGAGGCCGGCACGGTCATCGGCCGCAACCCCGAGTGCGCGCTCGTGCTCGAGGACGACTTCGCCAGCGGTCGGCACGCCAAGATCTACCAGCGCGACGGTGCCTGGTTCGTCGAGGACCTCGGGTCCACCAACGGCACCTTCCTCGGCAGCGAGCGCCTCACCGGTCCCGTCCGCGTCGAGGTCGGCACCACCCTGCGGATCGGCAAGACCGTCATCGAGCTGCGGAAGTAGACGCGACGACATGCCCTTCGCGTTCAACTACGCCGCGCGCTCCGACGTGGGGATGGTCCGTTCGGAGAACCAGGACTCCGGTTACGCCGGCCCTCGACTCCTGGCGATGGCCGACGGCATGGGCGGGCACGCGGGCGGCGACATCGCCTCGAGCGTCGTCATCGGCGCCCTGGCCGACCTCGACGGCGAGGCGCTCGGCAGCGCCGAGGCGAGCAAGGCACTGCTGCAGCGGATCAGCTCGGCCAACGACGAGCTCGCCGACATGGTCAAGTCGGACCCGAGCCTGCACGGCATGGGCACGACGCTCATCGCGATCCTGCGGTCCAACAACAAGCTCGTCCTGGCCCACATCGGTGACTCTCGGGCGTTTCTGGCCCGTGACGGCAAGCTCACCCAGATCACCAAGGACCACTCGTTCGTGCAGTCCCTCGTCGACGAGGGGCGGATCACCGAGGACGAGGCGATCGGCCACCCGCAGCGATCCCTGGTGACCCGGGTCCTCACCGGTCAGGTCGACGACGAGCCCGACGTCACGGTGCGCGAGGCGCGGATGGGCGACCGCTACCTCATCGCCTCCGACGGCCTGACCGACTACGTCGCGGGCGACACCATCGCCGACATCGTCACCGCAGGGGAGGCCCCGGGGCGCACCGCCGAGCGGCTCGTCGACCTCGCCCTCAAGGCCGGCGCCCCGGACAACGTCACCATCGTCATCGGCGACGTCGTCGACCTGACCAAGGTCGACGGGCCGCCCACCCAGCCGCAGATCGTCGGTGCCGCCTCCACGCGCACCAAGGGCACCCGCGCCATACCCGTCACGCCGGCGGCCAAGGCTGCGGCGCTCACGCGGGCGGCCACCGGCGCCGACGACGGGGACGACGACGTGACCCTGGCCGAGGAGGCCCCGCAGGGCTCCAGGCGCTGGCTGCGTCGCGCCGCCGTGCTCGCCGTCGTCCTCATCGTCCTCGGCGGCGGCGCGTATGCCGCGTACGACTGGTCCCAGAGCCAGTACTTCGTGGGCGCCAGCGACGGCAAGGTCGCGGTGTTCCAGGGTGTCTCGCAGGACCTCGGCCCGATCGCGCTGTCCCACGTGGAGGAACCCTCCGACGTCGTCGTGAGCGACCTGCCCGACTTCTACCGCAGCAAGGTCGAGGCCTCCATCGCCAAGGACACCCTCAAGGACGCCGAGGCCCTGGTCGCGGAGCTGCGCGTGGAGGCGTCCAAGTGCGCGGTGAGCCGGGCCACCGGCGGCACCTGCGCCAGCGACTCCCTCGGCCCGAGCCCGACTCCCGGCGCCACCACCACGACCCCGTCCACGACACCGGCCACGACCTCCACCACCCCGACGACCTCGTCGACGACGACCGGTACGCCGTCGACGACGACCCGTTGAGCGCGCCGTGACGACCGTCTCGAGCTTCATGCCGCGCACCCGCCGCAACGTCGAGCTGGCGTTGCTGCTGCTGGCCGTCGCCATCGTCGTGCTGGCCTACGTCAACGTCGGCCTCTCGGTGTCGGGTGCGTTCCCGCCCGGGCTGCTCACGCACGGCGCCGGCCTGCTCGTCATCACCCTTGCCTTCCACCTCCTGCTGCGCTGGAAGGCGTCCTACGCCGACCCGCTGCTCCTGCCCATCGTCACGCTCCTCAACGGCCTGGGCCTGGTGATGATCCACCGGCTCGACATCGCCCACGGCCGCAGCACCAGCGAGGGCCTGGCCCTGCGCCAGCTCATCTGGAGCGCGCTGGCCGTGGTGATCGCCGCGCTCGTGCTGTGGTTCCTGCGCGACCACCGGGCCCTGCGACGGTTCACCTTCACCGCGGCGGTGGTCGGGTTCGGGCTGCTGATCCTGCCCCTGCTGCCCGTCATCGGCCGCACCGTCAACGGCTCGCGCATCTGGATCGGGGTGGGACCGTTCACGTTCCAGCCCGGTGAGGTCGCCAAGATCGTCCTGGCCATCTTCTTCGCCGGCTACCTCGTGCAGACCCGCGACGCCCTGTCCCTCGCCGGCCGCAAGGTCCTCGGCTTCACCTTCCCGCGCGGTCGCGACCTCGGTCCGATCGTCGTGGCCTGGGTGCTGTCCCTGCTCGTGCTGGTCTTCGAGAAGGACCTCGGCTCGTCGCTGCTGCTGTTCGGCCTGTTCGTCGCCATGCTCTACGTCGCCACCGAGCGGGTGTCCTGGATCGCGATCGGCATGGTGCTGTTCTGCGGCGGCGCCTACCTCGCCTTCCTGCTCTTCTCCCACGTCCAGGAACGCGTCCACCTGTGGCTCGACCCGTTCGCCCCCGGCCAGTCCGACCAGGTGGCCAAGGGCCTGATGGGTATGGCGGCCGGTGGCCTGCTCGGCACCGGCCTGGGTCGTGGTCGGCCCGACCTCACCTACTTCGCGGAGTCCGACTTCATCGTCCCCAGCTTCGGCGAGGAGCTCGGCCTCATCGGCCTGTTCGCCCTGCTGATGCTCTACGTCCTGCTCGTCGAGCGCGGCCTGCGCACGGCCCTCGGCGTCCGTGACGGGTTCGGCAAGCTGCTCGCCGGCGGTCTGGCGTTCTCCGTGGCCCTGCAGTGCTTCGTCGTCGTCGGTGGGGTCACCCGCGTGATCCCCCTGACCGGCCTGACCATGCCGTTCCTGTCCTACGGAGGATCCTCCTTGCTGGCCAACTGGTCGCTCGTGGCCCTCCTCCTGCGCATCAGCGACCAGGCCCGGCGGCCGATCGCCGAGATCCCCGTCGGCCCCTCCGCCGCCGGTGAGGCCAGGACCGAAGTGGTGGCCGTCCGGTGAACGCCCCCCTCCGCCGCCTCTCGATGGTCGTCGCGCTGCTGTTCACCGCGCTGCTCATCTCCTCGACCGTGATCCAGTTCGCCCAGGCCAAGTCCCTCGACGAGCGACCCGGCAACCGGCGCACCCTGCTGGCCAACTACGCCCGCGAGCGCGGCCAGATCCTCGTCGGCGGCGCCCCCGTGGCCAAGTCCGTGGCCTCCAAGGACGAGCTCAAGTGGTTGCGCACCTACCCCGAGGGCAAGCTCTACGCCCACGTCACCGGCTTCTACTCCTTCACGTATGGCGCGGGCGCCGGCCTCGAGGGCGCCGAGAACCCCCTGCTCTCCGGCTCCTCGGACAAGCTGTTCTACCGCCGTGTCAGCGACATCCTCACCGGCAAGGACCAGACCGGTGCCAGCCTCGAGCTGACGATCAACCCCAAGGCCCAGGCCGCGGCCGACAAGGCGCTCGGCAACCAGCGGGGTGCGGTCGTCGCCCTCGACCCGAGGACCGGCGAGGTGCTCGCCCTCGTCAGCCACCCGTCATACAACCCCTCCGTGCTGAGCAGCCACGACACCGCCTCCGTGGTCAAGGCGTGGAGGGACCTCAACGACGACCCGACCCGCCCGATGGTCGACCGGGCCATCGCCGGCAACCTCTACCCGCCGGGCTCGACGTTCAAGCTCGTCACCGCCGCCGCGGCCCTGCAGTCCGGCAAGTTCACCGAGGAGTCCCAGATCCCCGGGCCGGCGACGCTGGACCTGCCCCAGACCTCGACCAACCTGCCCACCGACGACGGCCAGCCCTGCGGACCCGGCAACAAGGTCACCCTCAAGCATGCCCTCGAGATCTCCTGCAACACCGCCTTCGGCTGGCTGGGCATGCAGATCGGCGCCGACGACTTCCGGTCGCAGGCGGCCAAGTTCGGCATCGGTGACCGCGTCTCGATCCCCATGACAGTCACCCCGAGCAGCGTCCCGGCGCAGCTCAACGAGCCCCAGCTCGCGCAGTCGGCCATCGGGCAGTACGACGTGCGCGTCACCCCCCTGCAGGTCGCCATGATCTCGGCCGCCATCGCCAACCGCGGCGTGGTGATGAGCCCGCACCTGGTGAAGAAGGTGACCTCCTCCGACCTCGAGGTCCTCGACGAGCCGCCGGCCAAGCAGCTGTCGCAGGCGATCTCCGCCGACACCGCGAGCGCCCTGACGCGGATGATGCAGGGCGTCGTGGAGAACGGCACCGGCACCGCGGCCCAGATCAGCGGTGTCGCCGTCGCCGGCAAGACGGGCACCGCGCAGCACGAGGTCGGCAAGGCACCGCACGCGTGGTTCACCGGGTTCGCCCCTGCCGTCGACGCCAAGGTCGCCGTCGCCGTCGTCGTCGAGGACGGCGGCAACGCCGGCAACGAGGCCGCCGGCGGTCGGGTGGCCGCACCCATCGCCAAGGCCGTCATGCAGGCGGTGCTGGGCAAGTGACCCTGAGCCAGGGCGACGTGCTCGCCGACCGCTACCGCCTCGAGGAGTCCATCGCGATGGGCGGCATGGGCGAGGTGTGGCGTGCCCACGACCGGGTCCTCGACCGTGACGTCGCGGTCAAGGTCCTGCGTCCGGACAGCGCCTCGGACGACGCCTTCGCCGAGCGGTTCCGGGCCGAGGCCCGCCACTCCGGCGGCCTGAGCCACCCCAACATCGGGACGGTCCACGACTTCGGCGAGGACCAGGGCACGGCCTTCCTCGTCATGGAGCTGCTGGCCGGCGACCCCCTGTCCACCCTGATCCGCGAGCGTGCGCCCATGCCGCAGCAGGAGGTCTCGGACATTCTGCTGCAGGCGGCGCTGGCCCTCCAGGCCGCGCACGAGGCCGGCGTCGTCCACCGTGACGTCAAACCGGCCAACATCGTCGTCGACCCCGAGGGGTACGCCAAGCTCACCGACTTCGGGATCGCCCGCGCCCTCAGCGAGGCCCCGATGACCCAGACGGGCGAGGTCCTGGGCACCCCGCACTACCTGGCACCCGAGCAGGCCGCCGGCCGCCCGGCCGGACCCCTCAGCGACGTGTACGCGCTGGCGGTCGTCGGCTACGAGATGCTCACCGGACAGCGCCCCTTCAACGGCGAGTCCATGGTCACCACCGCCCTGGCCCACCTCAGCCAGCCGGCGCCGCAGCTCTCGGACGAGGTCGAGGAACCGCTTCGCACCACGGTGATGGCAGCCCTGGCCAAGGATCCCGCCCAGCGTCCGGCCAGCGCCGCCGAGTTCGCGGCCGCGCTCCAGCTGCCCAAGGGCGAGGTGCCCGAGCACCTGCGTGCCGGGGCCGCCTCCGCCGTCACGCCCGTCATCGCCGGTGTGCCCGAGGGGCTGCGGGCCGACGAGACCCTGCCCACCTCGGTGTTCCTCGCCCCGGTGGTCGGCGCCGGCGCCGGCGCCGGGAGCTCGGCAGGTCCGGCGGGTTCGGCCGAGCAGACCACCGTCCACGACACCCGACGTCGCCCTACATGGGCGCTGCCGGTCGCCGCCTGCACCGCGGTCCTGCTCGCCGTGGCCCTGGTCATCGTCATGACCTCCCGCAGCCCCGCCAGCACCCTGCCCCGCCCAGCACCCACGACCACGCCCGTCGCCGCCACTCTGCCCACCACCGCGAAGGCCAGCACCCGTACCACCATGACGCCCGCCACCTCCACCACAGCGCCGCGCACCACCCCCAGGACGACCACGTCCGTCGTGAAGCACTCTGCCGCTCCGGCCAAGCCGGCACCGGCTCCTGTCCACGCAGGCAAGCCCAAGGGCCACGGCAAGGGCAAGGGCAAGAAGCCGTGAGTGCACCACGCCTCCTCGGGGGCCGGTACGAGGTGGGCGAGCTCCTCGGTCGTGGCGGTATGGCCGAGGTCCACCTCGGCCACGACGCGCGCCTGTCGCGACCGGTCGCCATCAAGCTGCTGCGCTCGGATCTGGCCCGCGACCCCTCGTTCCTCAACCGCTTCCGGCGCGAGGCCCAGTCGGCCGCCGGGCTCAACCACGCCAGCATCGTCGCCGTCTACGACTCAGGCGAGGACCGCACCACCGAGGCCGGTGGAGCCAGCGTGCCGGTGCCCTACATCGTCATGGAGTACGTCGAGGGCCAGACCCTGCGCGAACTGCTCAACGACCGCTCGCCCCTGGGACCGAGCGAGGCCGCGCGCATCGTCGAGGGTGTCCTGGACGCCCTCGCCTACAGCCACCGCATGGGGATCGTGCACCGCGACATCAAACCGGCCAACGTCATGATCGGCTCCCGCGGCGACATCAAGGTGATGGACTTCGGGATTGCCCGGGCCGTCGCCGACGCCAACGCCACGATGACCCAGACGCAGGCCGTGATCGGCACCGCGCAGTACCTGTCCCCCGAGCAGGCCCAGGGCCACCACGTCGACCCCCGGTCGGACCTCTACTCCACCGGCTGCCTGCTCTTCGAGCTCCTCACCGGCCGTCCGCCGTTCCAGGCCGACTCACCGGTCGCCATCGCCTACCAGCACGTCGGCCAGCCGCCGCCGCGACCGTCGTCGCTCAACCCGGACATCAGCCCGGCCCTCGACGCCGTGATCCTGCACGCCCTAGCCAAGGACCGGGAGGCGCGCTACCAGGACGCCACCGCGTTCCGGGTCGACCTCCAGGCCGCCCGCCTCGGGCGTCCGATCAGTGACGCGGCTCGCGGCACGGCAGCCACGCTGGGTGCGGCGGGATCGGCCGGTACTGCGGGTGAGGCCACCGTGGCGATCGGCGCCGTCGCAGCAGGCGCCGCCGCGACGACGCTGCTCCCGGACGGTGTGCGCACCGCGGAGGGACAAGGTGGCGCGGGAGGTGCGGCGGACGGCAACACCGCGTCCTTGCCGGCCATCGGCCACGACCCCGACGACGAGCCGCGACGACGACGCGGCCTCGCCTACGTCCTGCTGGTGCTCGCGGTCGTCGGTGCGCTGGTCCTTCTGGGTCTCGCCGGCCGGTCCTTCTTCACCGGGCCGGCGGACAGCGCCGCCGCCAAGGTCACCGTGCCCTCGGTGGTCGACAAACCGGTCGAGACCGCGGAGGCCGAGGTCCGGGCTGCCGGGCTGGTCCCGGAGCGCAGCTCCGTGGCCAGCTCCAAGGACGTCGGGCTCGTGGTGGACCAGAGCCCCAGCGGTGGGGAGAAGGCGGCCCGCAACTCCCGCGTCGCCCTGAGCGTCTCGGCCGGCCCCGACACCGTCGACGTGCCCGACCTCAGGGACTACAGCCAGCCCGAGGCGCGCGCCGCCCTGGCCAACCTCAACCTCAAGGTCGGCTCGATCAAGGAGGTGGACGACTCCCACCTCGACAAGGGCCAGGTCGTCTCGACCGACCCGGGCGCCGGGGAGTCCGTGCCCGTCGGCACCGCCGTGGGCCTGACGGTCTCCTCCGGTCAGATCACGGCACCGGATGTCGTGGGCAAGTCCCGCAGCGACGCCGCCCAGACCCTCGGCGACCTCGGCTTCCGGATCAAGACGGTGTACGTCGAGAGCACGGAGACCGAGGACTCGGTCATCAAGCAGAGCATCAAGAAGGGCGACAAGGTGCCCGACGGCACCCAGATCGTGCTCACGGTGGCCCAGCCCCCGCGACCCACGCCGACGACGACCACCACGACCACGACGCCGCCCACGACGACGACCACGACGACCACCACGCCGCCGACGACGACCACCAGCACCACGACGCCACCCACGGACACCGCGACGACGCCTCCGCCGGCGGTGCAGACCCCCTGACCGGCGTCAGTGGGCTGCGACCGCCCGGGCCACTCCTTCGGCGTCGCGCACCAAGGGGCTGAGGCCGACCGAGCGCTGCACGGCGTCGGTGGACCCGCAGACCTGCAACCAGTTGGCTAGGATGCGGTGGCCCCCCTGCGTGAGCACGCTCTCGGGGTGGAACTGCACCCCGTGCAGCGGCAGGTCACGGTGGCGCACCCCCATGACGATCCCCGACTCCGTGTGGCCGTTGGGCACCAGCGACTCGGGCAGGGTCGGCGGGTCGATCGTCAGCGAGTGGTAGCGGGTTGCGGTGAACGGGCTGGGCAGGCCCTCCAGGACGCCGGTGTCGTCGTGCAGGACGCTCGAGGTCTTGCCGTGCAGGAGCTCGGGCGCCCGGCCGACCGTCGCCCCGCAGACCACCCCGAGGGCCTGGTGGCCCAGGCACACCCCCAGCATCGGCTGGGCACGCTCGGCACAGGCCTCGATCATCGCCAGGGAGACCCCGGCCTGCTCGGGCGTGCCGGGCCCGGGTGACACCAGGACGCCGTCGTGGTCGGCGCCGTCGGCAGGGCTCACGGCGTCGTTGCGGACCACCTCGCAGTCGGCGCCGAGCTGCTGCAGGTAGCCCACGATGGTGAAGACGAAGCTGTCGTAGTTGTCGACGACGAGGATGCGGGTCATGGGTGGGCCTCGATGCGGGGTGCGTGGACCGACGGTGGTCGGCCGGCGGAGGGGTCGACGGTGTTGTCGTTGAAGGGCATGAGGGGGGCGATCCGCGGGAAGAGCCACAGGAAGCAGAACGCGACCGCGGCGAGTACCAAGACGGCGGCGAGCAGCACCCGTACGGCCAAGGGTCCGGGGAGCGCGCGCCAGATCGCTGCGTAGATCATCAGCCGGCCTGCCTCGGGGCCGCGAGGGTGCCCGCGGGCAGGCCCTTGGCGCGGGGGTAGGACTTCACGAGCTCGGCGAACACGACGTACCGCTGGGCTGCGCTGTACTTCGGGTGGCACGCCGTCATGGTGAGCCAGCGGCCCGTCGGCTTCTTCCCCACCTCCTGCGGCACCGGGGCGATGACGTCGACGTCGGTGGGCGCGACGATGACGTGACGCTTCACGGCATACACGTGGAACTGCGTCTTCGTCTCGATCACGATCGTGTCTCCCGAGCGCAGCAGGTCGATGTCGTGGAAGGGATGCCCGTAGGTCGTGCGGTGGCCGGCGATCGCGAAGTTGCCGACCGCCCCCGGGCGAGCCGTCCCGGTGTAGTGGCCGACCCCGTCCATGAGGATGTCGCGGGTCGTCCCCTCGAGCACCGGGCGGGCGTAGTCGGCGCCGAAACGCGGGATCCGCACGATGGCGAAGGCCTTGCCGAAGGGCACGGCGTCCGGGGTCTCGTTGGCCTGCGCCGACGAGCCCCTCGGCCCGGACGCGAAGTCGCGCAGCAGGGAGTGCACCGTGCCGTCCTGGACGCGGTTGGCGGTGACGTCGGTCCACCACAGCTGCCATCCCACGAACAGCAGCAGCAGCACACCGGCGGTGACGAACAGGTCACCCAGACCCCCGAGGGTCCAGCGGGCGACCTTCATCGACCCGTCCCGGCGATGGGCGGGGTCATCGGACCGCCTCGGCGTACTGCAGGTTGGTGGAACCGGCGTACGCGGGCATGGTCACCGAGCGTGGGGTCGACACGTCGTAACCCAGCCCGACCGCGTCGACCCACTGCTGGTAGATCCCCACGGTGGGACTGGCCGCGAGCGCGTTCTGGAGGTCGGTCTGGTTGCCGATGGCCGTGATGACGTAGGGCGGGGAGTAGACCCGGCCCTGCAGGATCAGGGTGTTGCCGACGCAGCGGACCGCGCTGGTGGAGATGACGCGCTGGTCCATGAGCATCATCGCCTCGGCGCCGCCCTGCCACAGGGCGTTGACGACGGCCTGGACGTCCTGCTGGTGCACGACGTAGTCGTCGACCGAGAAGCCGTCCGGCAGGACGGACGGCACCGACTTGGCATCGGTCATCGACACCCGGACCGCCGGTCCGGCCACGGCCGAGGTGCCGGCGGCGACGCGCAGGGCGTTCGCGTCCTGGGTCAGCTGGGCGACGTGCTGGTCACCGGGCGCCTGCTGCGCCGAGAGGCGGTCGACCTCGGTGCGCAGGGACCCGACGCGCTGGGCGGCGACGGCGTTCTGCCTGGTCTGCTGCCGGATGAGCCCCGGCAGGTCGCCGCCGGACGAGCGAAGATCCGTGCCCTTCGCGGTGGCGGCACTCAAGGCGAACATCATCCCGGCGCCGAGCGCGACGAGGGGAACGACCGCCGACCAGACCGTGGGCCGACGCGTCAGCCACGTCAGCCGCTGGTTCGCCATGCCACTACGCTATGCCAAACGTCCAGGCGGCTCGAAGCCGTCCGACCTACGAGGAGCGTTTTCCCGTGCCGGAGTCCAAGGGTCGCGCCAAGCGCGCATACACCCCGCCCAGCAAGCCCGCGAAGGCCAAGGTCGGCAACCCGCCCTGGTTCGTGCCCGTGATGCTGACCCTCATGGTGCTCGGGCTGCTGTGGATCGTCGTCTTCTACATCACCAGCCAGCGCTTCCCGATCGAGGCGCTCGGCCGCTGGAACCTCGGCATCGGCTTCGGCCTGATGCTCAGCGGGTTCGCGATGACCACCCGCTGGCGCTGACCACCCCGCTGGCGATGAGCCGGCAGACGATGGTCGCCTGACGACCCGCTGTACACAGAAGCGCACCCCGGCCCGGCCGGGGTGCGCTTCGGTGTTGCGCCGCTGTCGTGCGTCTGGGATCGCCGGGTGGGGGATACCGGGGACCAGGGGGTCAGACGGACACGGCCGACGTCGAGGACATCGGGCAGAGCAGGGTGCGGCCACCCACCGCCAAGGCTGGCAGAGCCGGGGCGATGCACCATCACCCCGATGCAGGTGACGGTGCTCCACCATCCGCATGAGGCATGACGTAGGGACGCGATCGCGTTCTGCTGGACGCTCCCCAAGGTTGTCCACAGCGCCGCCCCGTTCGGCCCCCAGTTGTCCACAGGTGGTTGTCCACAGGGTTCTCCACAGCTGGGGACAGAATGACAGCGGTGTAATACAGCCCGGTCGCGAGTCCGTCGCCCCAGCCAGCCGGGCCCAGGGGCAGCGCGCGTCGGTCGCCCCAGCGGCCCGGCGGGTCAGCCGCCGACGAGGACGAAGCTCGGGGAGACCGCGTACTTCGCTGCGGCGAGCACCACGAGGAGCGCCAGCACCGCGGCGATGCCCGGCCACTGCCACCGGCGCCGATCCAGCGGCGTGGTCCAGGCGATGACGGCAGCGAGGGCCGCACCCGTGATCAGGCCGCCGAGGTGGGCCTGCCAGGCGACGTTCGGGACGACGAACCCGATCACTGCGTTGATCGCGATGGTGGCGTACATCCCGGCCGAGGACCGCCCGAGGTGCCGGTTGAGGACGAGCAGGGCCCCGAACAGGCCGAACACCGCACCCGAGGCGCCCACCGCGGGCGTCAGCCACATGCTGGAGCGGGCGAAGTCGTTGGACGGCGGCGAGGACATGAGCAGGTAGACGACCGAGCCGCCGATCGCGCTGACGAGGTAGACCGCGGCGTAGCGAGCGCCGCCGAGGAGGCGTTCGAGGTACTGCGCTCCCACCATCCACAGCGCGAGCATGTTGAACAGGATGTGCGTGACGCCCCCGTGGGCGAAGGCAGAGGTGAGGAAGCGCCACGGCTCGGACTCACCGAGCACCGGGACGAACGAGATCTTGTTCGTCAGCCCGGGCGAGGCCACCTGCAGCACGTAGACGAGCACGCAGATCCCGATGATGACGTAGGACACCACCGGGGTGTCGGTGACCCGCCCCCCGAAGATCGTCGTGGCCGAGCGCACCGTGGCGGCCTGTTCGCGCACGCAGTCGATGCACTGCACGCCGACCGCGGCCGGCCGCTGGCACTCCGGGCACACCGGCCGGGCGCACCGCTGGCACCGCACGTAGGACACCCGGTCGGGGTGTCGCGGACACACCGGGGTGGTCTGCTGCTGCGGGTACACGGAGGGCTCGCTCATGGGTGACACCTTTACGGTTCGAGGTATTCGCCTACCGGATCCGGGTAGGCGAATACCTCGATCCGGGTGATCGGTCAGTCGTTGACGACGACCGACTCGATGACAACGTCCTCGACGGGCTTGTCGTTCGCACCGGTGCGGACGGCGGCGATCTTGTCCACGACCTCGCGGCTCGGGCCGTCGGCGACCTCGCCGAAGATCGTGTGCTTGCCCTGCAGCCAGGAGGTGTCACCGACGGTGATGAAGAACTGCGAACCGTTGGTGCCCTTGCCCATGCGCTTGCCGGCGTTGGCCATGGCGAGCATGTACGGCTGGTTGAAGTTCTTGTCCGGGCTGATCTCGTCGTCGAAGGTGTAGCCGGGGCCGCCGAAGCCCTGGCCGACCGGGCAGCCGCCCTGGATCATGAAGCCGGGGATGATGCGGTGGAAGACCAGGCCGTCGTAGAACGGCGTGGGGTTGGTGCGGCCCGCGTCGTCGCGGTACTCCTGCTCGCCCTTGGCGAGACCGACGAAGTTCGCGACCGTCTTGGGAGCGTGGTCGGGGAAGAGGGTGACGTTGATGTCGCCGTGGTTGGTCTTGAGGGTGACGTCCATGTCGCTCATCCTTCCACGGAGGGCCTCAGCACGCCGTCCACGGGACACCCGCGGGGTTGCCCACCAGCCGAAACAAGGCAGGATGGGTCGGGAGAGGCGACCCCTACGGGTAGCCAGACACGTCCGCACCACCATCAGGGAGGCACCGGTGTTCCGCACCAAGAGCAAGACCGATCAGGCCGCAGACGCAGTGAGCTCCACGGCCCAGACCGCGGCGGACTACGCCTCGACCCTCAAGGACCGCGTGTCCCCCGCCGCCGAGGTCGCCAAGGACCGCGCCGGCCAGGCCAAGGACTGGAGCAAGCCGCACGTCGAGGCAGCCCGCGACTGGGCCATGCCCCACGTGGAGCACGGCATCGAGGTCGCCGCACCCAAGCTGCAGGGCGCCGTTGAGGGCCTGGCCCCGAAGGTCGACACCGCCCGCGACACCATCGTCGACACCCTGCTGCCGCGGGTCGCCGAGGCCATCGCCGCCGTCGCGGCCGCCTCCGCTGCCGCCAAGAGCACCGCCACTGACGTCGCCGGCGAGACCGCCGACCGCTCCAGCGGTGCCTTCCACGTGCTCAAGGGTGACGCGGTGGCCAAGCGCAGCGGCCGCAAGGGCAAGGTGCTGATCTTCCTCGGCGTCATCGCCGCCGCGGGGGCCGCCTTCGCGGCGTTCCGCAAGTCCGCTCCCCGCGAGGACCCGTGGGCCACCCCGCTCGACGACCCGTACACCGCGCCCAGCAGCGGCCGCGCGTCGACGACCGAGAAGGTCTCCAACCTCGCGGACGCCGCCAAGGAGAAGGCCGGCGCCGCGGCCGAGACCGTCAAGGACAAGGCTGCTGACGCCAAGGACAAGGCTGCCGACGCCGCGTCCGATGCCAAGGACAAGGTGACCTCGTCGGGCAAGCACGCCGCCGGTGCGGCTGCGGACGCGACCAAGGACGCCGCCGAGAACGTCGCCGACAAGGCCGACGAGGCCAAGGACCAGGTCGACTGACCACTGCTCCACAGCCCTGCACGCAGGGTGCACCGTCCGGGGTGCCGCACCGTCGAGTCGACGGCGCGGCACCCCGAACTGTTTGTCCCGGTATGCGTCTGGCCGCCTTCGGTCACCAGCGCGGTATGTCGCACCGCCGGGATCATCCGGGGTGCCGGGTAGCGTGGGCGGCATGTGGAGTGCACTCGCGGGACCCTTCCTCGCCGTGGCGGGCCTGCTCGTCGTGGCCGGGGTCCCGAAGGTGGCTGACCCGCTGCCCCTGGTGCGGGCGCTGCGCTCCGCCGGTTTCACGGTGCCTCCGGGGCCGGGCTCGGCCCTCGTGCGCGGCTTCGCCGCGGCCGAGGTCGCCCTGGGCCTGTGGGCCATCGTCGCCCCCGGCCGCGTGAACGCCGCCCTGGTCGCCGCGGCATACCTCGTCTTCACCGCGTTCGTCGCCCGCGTGCTCACGCGCGGAGGCGTCCTCGGATCGTGCGGGTGCTTCGGCAAGCCCGACACCCCTGCGACCCGCACCCACCTCGCCCTCACGGCCGTGGCGGCCCTCGTCGCCGCGGCGATCGCCCTGGACCCGCCGGCCGCCGTGTGGTCCGGTGCGGCCGCCGACGCCCCGAGCGGCGCCTCCCTCGCCACCACCGTCGCGCTGGCCACCCTGATCGGTGGCTTCGCCTGGATGGTGATGGCCGTCCTCCCGACCACGACGGCTGCCGCCATCCGCAGCGCCAACCCGACCCGCACGAAGGGCTGACCCAATGCTCGCCGCCGTCATCGCCGAGGGGGTCGCCGTCCTCCTGCTCGGTGTCCTGGTCCTCGGCCTCCTGCGCAGCCACGCGCTCATCCTCAAGGCCCTGCACGAGCTCGGTGCCGGTCTCGAGCTGGAGAAAGAGGCGGGCACGGGCGTCACCACCGCCACCACCGGGGGCAAGCCCGGTCCCGTGCCGGTCGAGCTGGAGACCGGGGTGGTGCCTGCAACGCGGAAGGACTCGACCACCGCGCACGACATCGTCGGGACCGACCTCGAGCGGGCCCGGACCGACGTCGTCGTGACCGCAGCCGGCCAGCGGACCCTGCTGGCGTTCCTCACCAGCGGGTGCAGCGTCTGCCAGACGTTCTGGGACGAGTTCCAGCGCGGCGTCGACGTCCCCGGCAACGGCGACCTGCAGGTGGTGGCCAAGGGCCCCGAGGAGGAGTCCATCCCCAGCCTGCGCGCCCTCGCCGGGACGCTGCCGGTCGTGCAGTCCTCCGCCGCCTGGGTCGACTACGACATCCCCGGTTCCCCCTACTTCGTCTACGTCGAGGCCGGTCGCGTCACCGGCGAGGGCTCGGCGACGACCTGGCCCCAGGTCCGCGACCTCATGGCCCAGGGGGTCTCCGACAGCGAGGAGGCCCGCCAGGCCGCCGGCCGCAGCGGCCCCGGGGCTCTCGTGGGCGAGGGACTGGGTCGCGGCGAGCGCGACAGCCTGCCGCGCATGGACGACGAGCTGCGTGCCGCCGGTATCGCGCCCGGTCACCCCAGCCTGTACGAGTCCCCCGATCCCACCGACGCCGAGCAGGACCACGTGGGCCACGACCACGGTCACGACCACGGCGCGCACGACCATGCGGGTCACGATCACGCGGATCACGAGCACCACGACCACGACCACGCGGGTCATGAGCACCACGACCACTCGGAGCACGAGCACGCAGCACCGGTGCGGCACGAGCACTGACCCGTGTCCGTCACCGTCCTGGCCCTCGCCCTGGGCCTGCCCATGGCCGCGGTCGCCGCGGTGCGGGCCACGTGGTCCCCTTGAGGTGAGTCGATGCTCTCGAGCATCAGCCCGCTCGGTGAGCGGGCCAGGAACTCCCGCTGGTGGGTGACCACCACGGCATACCTCGTCGGGTCGTTGGCCGGCGGCCTCGCCCTGGGCGGACTCGCCGCCCTGTTGGGCTCCGTCGTGCCCGAGGGTGTCCGGTCCTCGCCGTGGGTCCTCGGCGCCCTGGCGCTGCTGCTGCTCGTCGGACTCGGGTACGACTCGGCGCCGGGTGCCCAGATGGTCCCGTCGTGGCGCCGCCAGGTCGACGTCCACTGGCTCGACGAGTACCGCGGCTGGGTGATGGGCCTGGGCTTCGGCGCCCAGCTGGGCTTCGGCCTCGTCACCATCATCACCAGTGCCACGACGTATGGCGTCGTGCTGCTGGCCGCGCTGGCCGGTCACCTCGGCGCCGGGCTGGCGATCGGCGCCGTCTTCGGCGTGGTCCGGGCCCTGCCGTCGGTGTTCATGGGTGGGGTGCACGACCGCGCCGCACTGCACGCGGTCTTCGTGAGTGTCGAGCGCAGCGCCAAAACGGCACGAATCATCGCTAGGGTGACGCTGGGCGGAGCGGCCGCCGTTCTGCTGGTCGCCGCGGTAGGGAGCTGAAACGATGGCAGACGCATACGGACTGAAGGCTGACGCGCCACGGGGATGGCACGTGGCCGTGACCCGCCGGCCCGGAGCGACCGACATGGCGGCGAGCACCGGCGACCGCCGCCTCGCCGCGGCAGAGTCCACCGATCGCATGGTGCCGCAGGACGTCACCCGGCCCGTGCTGCACGCCTGCACCAAGGCCATGCCGACCGCGCGCGGCGACTTCGGCACCGGGGTCGTCGACCTGCTCGGGCCGGACGACATCTTCGTGGCGCTGGTCGACTACGGCACCGAGGTGGCTGACCAGGGCCTGTTCGAGAAGCAGGGCCTGCCGCGCCTGGCGCCCTCGCAGTTCGCGCCCAACCGCCTCCAGCGACCCCTTCCGGGCCTGAGCGCGTCGCAGCACTTCTTCAGCTCGGGGGGACGGGCGTTCTGCCTGTTCACCGTGATCGGCAGCCACGCCCGACGGATGGCGTCGGTGCCGCGGGCCGCAGCCCTCGTCCAGACCATGCACATCACCGACCGGGCCACGCTGGCCCGCCAGGGAGGCCACCCGTGAGCACGCTCGATGACCTCAACGCCGGTCCGGGCGGGCTCGCCGGGTTCGTCAGCGCGGTGTCGCGCCGCCTGCGCCCGGTGTCGCGCCGCGACCTGTTCGTCGGCGCCGCCGTCGCCGGGTCCGCCCTCGCGACCAACCCCAAGAGCTATGTGCTTCGGCCGGAGCCCGCCTACGCCACCATCTGCGGGCCCGGCAACACCGCGAGCAGCGGCTGGACGGTGTTCTGCGCGACCGTCAACAAGGGAGCCAACGCCTGCCCGCCCGGCAGCTTCGCCGCCGGCTGGTGGAAGGCCGCCGACTCGTCCTGGTGCGGTGGCGGCTACCGCTACATCGTCGACTGCAACGCCTCCTGCTCGAAGTGCTCCACCGGCTGCTCCGACGGGATCTGCGACAACAAGTGCTGGAGCTGCTCCTGCGGCACCGGGTCCACGGCCACCTGCGACCAGCGCCGGGTCTGCTGCAACGCCTTTCGTTACGGCCAGTGCAACACCCAGGTCAAGTGCAGCGGTGGGGTGCACTGTCGCGTGGTCAGCTGTGTCGCGCCGTACAAGTGGGCGGCCTGCACCACCACCTCGCTGCAGGACAACCGCACCAACGAGCACAGCTCACCCCTGCTGCCCAGGTGGGGTGTCATCGAGCAGAAGTACCGCGACGTGGGGGCCCAGGGGTCCTTCCTCAAGGCCTCGCTCGGCCCGATCAAGGCCAACGGCGACAGCCGCGGAACGCGGGTGGACTACCAGGGCGGCTCCATCTACACCACGTCCAAGACCGGCACCCGGGCCGTCCCCAACGTCGTGAAGAGCGTCTGGACGCAGGTCGACGGGATCAACGGCCTGCTCGGGTACCCCACGAGCGATTGGCTGACCGGCCGGGCGCAGGGCGGCTGGATCCAGCTGTTCGAGCGCGGCGCGATCGCCGACTCCCCGAGCACGCCGACCAAGGTGGTCTACGGCGACGCCTACACCGCCTGGTCCAGCGCCAAGCGTGAGGCCGGGGTGCTCGGGTACCCGAAGAGCAACCGCTACTCCGGCATGGCCGGTGGGGGCTGGCGCCAGGAGTTCCAGTCCGGCTGGGTCGTCGACTCGCCCTCCACACCGGTCAAGATCGTCTACGGCGAGGCCTTCGCGGCCTGGACCCGCGTCGGCCGGGAGACCGGGCGGCTGGGCTACCCCGTGAGCAACCGCTACGGGGCGATGGCCGACAGTGGCTGGCGCCAGGAGTTCCAGAAGGGCGTCATCATCGACTCTGCCTCGACCACCACCCAGGCGATCAGCGGGGTGATCCACACGGCGTGGGTGGCCGGCGGGCGCGAGGGTGGCTCGCTGCACTACCCGACGGGCGCGCAGGGCACGGACGCCCGCGGGATCTACCAGAACTTCCAGGGCGGCGACGTCTGGGCCCTCGGGAGCGGACCCGGTCGCCGCGTTCTCGGCGCCGTCCGGGTCGAGTGGAAGGCCCAGGGCGGGGCAGGGGGTCGCTACGGCTACCCCTTGACCGACACCCAGACCCTGCCGGACGGCAGCCTGAGCTGCACCTTCGAGGGCGGGACCATCACCGTCCCGGCCTGATCCAGGACATCACGGCGGTGCCGCGAGGGGCGGTGCCGGGTTGGTGCCGCCGCCAGGGGTGGTGCCGGCGTCACGAGCCCTGGTGGCGCAGCACCCGCGTCCCGTCGGGGAGCCGGCGCGTCACCATCGCCGTGTCGAGCCGCTCGAGCACGGCGATCGCCACCCGGCGCGAGGTTTGCATCGCCGCCGCGGACCGTGAACGCCCGGTCGAGCCACAACCGCACGGGGGCCTGCGGGTCCGCATCGCCCAGGCGAGGGCGAGGCGGCGCAGTGCTGCACGCAGCGCAGGCAGTCCGGCCCCCGTGCGGCCCGAGACGAGCACGTGCTCGCGGGCGGTCAGCCCGGTCGCGCGCAGGCGCGCCCCGGCGTCCGCGGCGGGGCCAGAGCCGTGGGGGCGTCGACGAGGTCGCAGCGGGTGACGACCAGCAGCACCTCGCGCAGGCCGAGGGCGGCGGCGGCACGGGCGTGCTCCTCGGACTGGCGGGCCCATCCCTCGTCCGCCGCCACGACGAACATCACCCCGGCGCCCGGTCCGAGCCCGGCCAGCATGTTGGCGGCGAAGCGCTCGTGGCCGGGCACGTCGACCAGCGACAGGTGCACCCGTCGAGGTCCGTCCACGCGTAGCCGAGGTCGATGATCAGGCCGCGTTCGCGCTCCTGGGCCCACCGGTCCGGCTCGGTCCCGGTGAGCAGCCGGACCAGGGTGGACTTGCCGTGGTCCGGGTGACCGGCGGTGGCGACGACCGCCATCTAGGTCGCGGACCCCGCCAGCCGGATCGCCGTGGCCACGTCGGCATCCCGCTCCACGGGGATGCAGCGCAGGTCGACCAGGCAGCGCCCGTGGTCCAGTCGGGCGAGGACCGGACGGTCGAGCGTGCGCAGCGCGGCGGCATACGCCTCGGGCAGGGTGACCGCCCACCCGGGGAGGAGCTGTCCGGGGGCGCCACCGCCACCGACCACGCCGTCGGCGGGCACCACCTCGGGGGAGCCGGCGACGGACCCTCCGATCGCCGCGACCAGGCGTTCGCACCGCGACCGCAGCTCGTCGGTGTCGACCTCGAGGGCGTCCCAGACGGGTGGACGTGGGCCGCGCAGGGTGGCTTCGAGGGCGGCGAGCGTCGTCTTGTCGGCGCGCAGGGCGCGGGCCAGGGGATGACGACGCAGGCGCTCGACGACCTCGGCCCGCCCGAGCACCAGACCGGCCTGGGGTCCTCCGAGCAGCTTGTCACCGCTGCAGGTGACGACCGCTGCCCCGTCGGCGAGGGACGTGGCGGCATCGGGCTCGTCCGGCAGCAGGGGGTGCGAACGCAGCAAGCCACTGCCGATGTCGTGGACGACCGGTACCCCGAGCCCGGCGAGCTCGTGCACGCCGACCGAGGAGGTGAAACCCTCGACGCGGAAGTTGCTGGGGTGCACGACGAGGATGCAGCCGGTGTCGGGACCGATGGCGCGTTCGTAGTCGCCGACGGTGGTGCGGTTGGTCGTGCCGACCTCGCGCAGCCGAGCCCCCGTGCTCTCGATGAGGTCGGGCAGCCGGAACCCGTCCCCGATCTCCACCAGCTGACCGCGGCTGACCACCACCTCGCGACCCGCGGCAAGCGCGGTCGTCGCCAGGACGAGCGCGGCGGCACCGTTGTTCACCACCAGCGCGGCCTCCGCCGGCGGCACCGCCTCGAGCAGCGCCGCCAGGGTGCCGCGCCCGCGCCCCGATCGGGCGCCCGTGGACAGGTCGAGCTCGACGTCGACCGTTCCCGACGCCGCCACGACGGCCTCGACCGCCGCGGCTGACAACGGGGCGCGGCCGAGGTTGGTGTGGATGACGACCCCTGTCGCGTTGAGGACCGGCGTCATGGAGGTCGCCCTGGCGGGCAGCGCGGCCAGGACGGTGGCGACCACCTCGTCGGGACGTATGGCGCCGGCGCGCACCTGCTCCTGCGCGTGGTTCACCGCCGTGCGCACCACGTCCCGGCCGAGCCGCGCGATCGCGCGTGCGACAGCGGGATCCGCGAGGACGGTGTCGGTGCGGGGCACGAGGCGACGCACGTCGCCCTGGTCCTGCTGCGGCATACGCCCTCCTGTCGTGGCGGAGGCGGACGGGAATCGAACCCGCCAAGCCGAGCTGCTCGGCTTCACCGGTTTTGAAGACCCGGAGGGCCACCAGGCACCTGTACGCCTCCGTGGCGAGGCTAGCGTAGGCGCGGTGAGCGACCACGAGACGTCCGTGAGCACCCAGGAGACGTCCGGGAACGGCCCCGGGGGCGCGGGTCCGCCTGACCCGGTACGCCGCGGGCGGTGGCTGTGCATGCAAGATCCCGCCCGGCGAGCTCGAGGAGGTCGTGCGCGGGCTGGTGGGGACCGCACCCTCGGGGGACGGAGACGGTGACCTGCTCGTCGGGCCCGACGACGGCGACGACGCTGCGGTGCTCCGGATCGACGGCGCCACCGCCGTGATCAGCACCGCCGACTTCTTCACGCCGGTCGTGGACGACGCCTACGACTTCGGGCGCATCGTCGCCGCCAACGCGCTGTCCGACGTCTACGCGATGGGCGGGCGGCCCGTGCTGGCCGTGAACCTCGTGGGGTGGCCGAGGTCGGTGCTGCCGCTGGAGCTCCTGCGGGAGGTGCTGCGGGGCGGTCTCGACGCGGTCGGCCGATGGTCGCGCTCAACGACGTCGCGTCGGCTGCGGCGGTCGCCGGTGGTGCCCGGGCGGCGACGGACGTCACGGGGTTCGGCCTGCTCGTGGTCGGCGAGGTGCCGGGAGCGCCGGTGATCGGCTACACCGTCGCTGGACCGGCACGGCTGCAGATCGTCTGACCCACCGGGGCGGTCCCGGAGCAGTACGGTGAGCGCACCCCCTGCACGAAACCCCATCGGGTCCGGAGACCGCCCATGCCCCGCTTCGCCCACACCTTGTCCGTCAGCGCCCCACCGTCGGTCGTCTTCGGGATCGTCGACGACGTCAGCCTGACGCCGCAGTGGCTGGCCCGCTGCACTGCGATCGACAAGCTCGACGGTGGCACCAACGACATCGGTACGCGGCTGAGGTACCACTACGAGGACGGTCGGCGCACCGGGTCGATGGACGGCGAGATCATCGCCCGCGAGCCAGACCGCCACTTCGCGATGAAGTTCACCGACAAGCTCATGGACGTCACGGTGGACTTCGTGGCGGCCTCGGACGGGGTGGGGACGACGCTGACACACTCGGTCGTCATCACGACCAGGGGCTTCGGCAAGCTGTTCACGCCCCTGATCCGCCGCGACCTGTCCAAGCAGACCATGGACGCGATGGCCAAGCTCAAGGCGATGGCCGAGGCCCGCGCGGCGCAGTGACGCCTGACCTCCGTGTCGGGCGTCAGGCGGCCGGAGCCACCGGGCTGCCGAGGACGGCGAGGTCGATGCCTTCCTCGGGGAGGGCGGTGACGGACTCGACGAGGCCGGCGAAGCCTTGCGTCGTGTCGGCGAACGCCTTGAGGTTCGCCGGTTCGTACCCGCCACCCTGGTAGTGGTTCACGGCACTGCTGGCCACCCGCACCGACAGGGCCAGCTGGTTCGTCAGGCGGCGGCGACCGTCGCTGAAGGGGCTGTTCGCCTCACCCCCGCTGGCGCGCGTCCTGGCCTGGAGCGCGAGGTTGTCGGCCCGGTACATCGCGTTGAGCGGGTTGTGCCGCACGGGGTCGGATCCGCTGTTGACGTAGTGCCCCAGCAGCGCGGCGTCGAAGACCAGACCGGCCGCGTGCGCCTCGCGCGCCATCCACAGCAGGGACGTGTCGGACAGGCCGGTCTCGGGGTAGCCGCCCCCGACGTCGGAGTGCGCGCCCTCGAACCACACCTGCTTGACGCGCCCGTCCTGGGTGGGGGCGTCGGGAGGGTCGTCCGGGGCCTCCCACAGGGTGGGGGCGAACTTCAGCCTGGTCTCGTCGATGGCGAGCGCGTGCCGGGCGCAGAGCACCTGGCTGCTGAGCTGGACGTCGTGGAACTGGGGCGTGAGCTTGTTGAGGCCCGGCACCCCCAGCGCGCCCACCGTGTCGAAGACACCGAGGAAGGTCACCGGGGCGGCGTGGCAGTGGTCGTGCCTGAACTCCTCGACGCTCTCCCCGAAGGTGCCGGTGGGCGGATCGGTCCGCTGGTACAGCCGCACGGCTTCAGGGAGCTTCTCCCCGACCAGGGCGACCTTGGTCAGCAGCCCCACCCGCGCGACCATGCCGGCCACGGACCTCGCCGTGTAGGCGCCGCGGCTGAAGCCGATGATAAAGATCTCGTCGCCGGGTTCGTAGTTCTGGGCGAGGAACCGGTAGCACGCGATCACGTTGTGGAACAGGCCGAACCCGAACGCGCCACCGAGGAGCCGGTCGGCCTCGTAGCTCCCCGCCCCGACGCCGCTCACGTAGTACACGAGCTGATAGGTGCCGCCGGTCGTGCCGGGGTCGCTCTGTACGGCGCGTGCGAGCTTCTCGACGTTGGTGACCGTCTGGCTGTCGGGCTTGTTCCACGTCCCGTCGCAGCACACCACCAAACGCTTCATGCCTTCGATGTTGGCAGACCCGGGACCGCCCACACATGGCCCAGATGGGCCATGGCGTGCGCGTCAGAGGCCGAGCTGCACGAGCGTCTGTGCGGCCATGGCGGCCTCGCCGGTGGCGTTGGGGTGCACGGGGAAGGCGTTGACCGGGGCGACCGCCGGCTCGATCCACCGCGTGCCGACGGGAGCGCACGCATCGTGGCCGGCCGAGCTGGCCTTCATGTCGACGAACCTCGCCCCGGTCTGCTCTGCCGCGCGGCGGACCACGGCGTTGAGGACATCCTGCTCGTGGTTGAGCCAGGGCACGTCCCCCATGGCGATCGGCATCGACCGGTAGCAGGAGAGCTGACCCGTGTCGGGCAGGATCCGCGGGTACCCGAGGATGACGACCGTGGCGGCCGGGGCCTTCCTGCGCACCGCCGTGAGGGCCGCGACCACGTTGGGGTAGGTCTGGTTGACGATGGCGTCGGTGAAGGTGGTGCCGTACTTGCGCTCGCACGGGTTGCCCGTGATGTCGGTCGCCGAGATCGTGGCGCACCCGAAGAACGAGCCGGTGAACACGTTCTCGTCGTTGCCCCCGATGGTCATGGTGACAAGCCGGGTGTCCTTGGTGACGGCGTCGAGCTGGGGCGCCACCCCTGGTGCCTGGGAGGTGAAGAAGTCGGCCGTCTTCGCGCCGCTGCACGTCACGTCGGTGAACGACGACGCCTTGGTCGCAACCGCGATGTCGTGGGCGAAGTTGAGGGTGGAGCGGCTGCACGTGGGCGGTGCGGTGGCGACGAACGGGGCGATGCCGGCCCCAGCGGCGTAGCTGTCGCCCAGGGCCACGTAGGGCGACGTCTTGATCGAGTGCGGGTTGGCCGTCGGGGGGCTCACCTTCGCCATGGCCGGGACGGCGACGCCGATCCCCACGGCCGCGGCGAGCAGGGACGCAGCGAGGGCGCTGGCAGTGCGGCGCATCAGGAACTCCGTTGTTCGTGAACAGCCCGTGCTGACCGCGTGCGGCACGCCAGCGGGCGACGTCCGCGCCCCGGCGTCAACGTAGCAAACGCCCCGTGGGCGGGCAATGGATGACAACGGGTGGCACGGGGTGGCAAGGGCCGGCCACGGTGTCCGGACGGCCGTGGTTCGTCCGCGGACCATGCACGACGGCGGGGTCACATGGTCCGGATGGGCTATGGCGCCGGCGGCCCGGCCGGGGTGGACACTGACCCTGGGGAAGGGGACGGCGGGGGTGCCGTCCCGAGGGGAAGGGTCATGAGGACGAGGACATTCGCGAGCGCCTTGACCGCATTGCTGCTGTGCGCCTGTGCGGCACCGGTGCAGAGCGGACACGCCGGGCACGCCGGGCACGCGTTGCCGCAGGCCGCGACCGCGGCAGCGCAGAGCGGCCAGCTGCGGACCTACTACATCGCGGCCGACGAGGTGCTGTGGGACTACGCCCCCCACGGTCGCAACGACATCACCGGTCAACCCTTCACCGACGAGGCGAAGGTGTTCGTCGCCAAGGGGCCGACACGCATCGGGCACGTCTACCGCAAGTCGCTCTACCGCGGTTACACGGATGCGACGTTTGCGACCCGCATCAGGCCGCCGACGAGGTGCGCGCCCGACGTCAAGCCGTGCGACGACTCCCTCGGGATGATGGGACCAGTCATCCGAGCGGTCGTGGGCGACACGATCAAGGTCGTCTTCAGGAACAACACGACGTTCCCGGCCTCGGTGCACCCCCACGGCGTCTTCTACACCAAGAGCTCCGAGGGGGCCCCATACGCCGACGGCACCCACGGCGCCGACAAGGCCGACGACGCGGTGCCGCCCGGCGGGACGCACACCTACAGCTGGAAGGTGCCCGAGCGTGCGGGGCCGGGACCGATGGACGGCTCGTCGGTGATGTGGATGTACCACTCCCACACCGACGAGGTCGCCGACACCAACGCCGGACTGGTCGGCCCCATGGTGATCACCGCCCGGGGCAAGGCGGACCCACGCACCGCCACCCCGCGGGACGTCGACCGGGAGGTGTTCTCCTACTTCACCGTAGAGAACGAGAACGCCAGCCTGCACCTGCCCCGCAACCTCGCCGAGCTCGCCGAAGCGCCCCACGAGGTCGCGCCGGACGACCAGGAAGGGTTCGAGGAGAGCAACCTGATGCACTCGGTGAACGGCTACGTGTACGGCAACGGACCGGTCCCGGTCATGAAGGTGGGCCAGCGGGTGCGGTGGTACACGTACACGCTCGGCACGGAGGTCGACCTCCACACTCCGCACTGGCACGGCAACACGGTGACGACCAACGGGATGCGCTCGGACATGATCCAGCTGCTGCCGGGGATGATGATGGTCTCGGACATGGTGCCGGATGACCCGGGCACGTGGCTGTTCCACTGCCACGTCAACGACCACATCGCGGCCGGGATGCTCGCGCGCTACAAGGTCATCGCCTGAGCTGCCGAACTGGTGGTGGAGCCAAGGGGACTCGAACCCCTAACCCCCTGCTTGCAAAGCAGGTGCGCTACCAATTGCGCCATGGCCCCGCGTGCGGGCTGCGACTACGAGGGTGAGTCGGTCGCCTCGGCCCAGAGGTCCTTCTCGGCCTGCTGGTCCTTGAGCTTCTTCTGGACCGCGACTGCCCCTACGGCAGCCACGATGAGGAGCAGGATCTTCTTCATCGGCGGTCTGCCTTCCCTCGCAGATAAAACCCGCGGGGATCGGGATTGGTGGGCCTAACAGGACTTGAACCTGTGGCCTCTTCCTTATCAGGGAAGCGCTCTAACCGTCTGAGCTATAGGCCCGTGAGCCCAATCTCCGCTGCGCCACGGAGGGTGGCGCGAGGCACGAGGTTACATGACAGGTGACCCGCCCACCAAAACGGCTACTGCCCACCCTCCGCGACCGGAGGATGGGCAGTTTTCGTATGCCGTGGAGCCGGCTCTCAGTCGTCGGTGAGGGTCAGCTGGAGGCCGCCGACGAGCGCCGAGCAGATGTTGTAGAGGAACGCCCCGAGCGTGCTCAGCGCGGTGAGCAGGATGACGTCGATGACCCCGACGACGATCGACAGGGACAGCACCCGGCCGAATCCGAGGAAGTCCATGATGTCGAACGGGTTCTGGGTGTCGTTGAAGATCGTGCCGACCAGGCGGTTGACCTCCGAGAAGACCCCCATGCCGGACAGGATCATCCACAGGACCGCCACCATGACGACGCCGGCGATGCCGAGGGCGACCGAGATGAGGAACGACATCTTCATCGCCGACCACGGGTCGACCCGTGAGACGGTGAGCTTGACCCGTCGGGCCCGCGCCGCACTGGCGGCGGGAGCGGCCGCCCCGGGTCGGGCCGGGGCACCGGATCGGGGGACGCCCTGGGCGCCGGCGTCCCGGTTCATCGTGCCGGAGTCCTGTCCACCGGGTCGGGAGGTGCTCGTCTGGCCTGCCGTGCTCACTCGTTACCTCCGCTGGCATCAGTCCCGGTCGTCTCGGGGGCCTCCGGCGTCTCGTCGACACCCTCGCCAGCCACCTCGGCGACCTGCTCGTTCACTGACGACGGTACGGCATCAGTGGCCTGCGAGTCTCCCTCGGCACCCGGGACGACCAGTTCTGCGTCGGCCTCGTCGGCGGTGCGCTCGGGGTTGCGCGCCACGGCCACGACGGAGTCGCTGTTGCCCGGGCTGGCAAACTTCATGCCCTGGGTGTTGCGCCCGCGCCGCGTGACCGGACCGACCGGCATACGCACGATGTTGCCCTTGCCCATGATGACCAGGACCTCGTCGTCCTCGCTCACCGTGAGGGCGCCGACCAGGTCGCCGTTGCGCTCGGTGATCTTGGCGACGGCGACGCCGAGGCCGCCGCGGCCCTTGGCGTTCCAGTCCGAGGACGGGCTGCGCTTGGCCATGCCGTTCTCGAAGACCACGAAGACATCGGGGTCCTCGCCCTCGTGGATGACGCTGAGGGAGAGCATCGAGTCGTCGTCGCGGAACCGCATGCCGGTCACACCACTGGTGGCGCGGCCCATCGGTCGCAGCTGCTCGTCGGTGGCGTGGAAGCGCACCGACTGGGCCTTGCGCGAGACCAGCAGCAGGTCGTCGGTCTGCGACGCGAGGTCGGCGGCGACCAGCTCGTCACCGTCCTTGAGGTTGATGGCGATGAGGCCACCACTGCGGGGGGAGTCGTAGTCGCCGAGGCGGGTCTTCTTGACCAGGCCGTTCTTCGTGGCCAGCACCAGGTAGGGCTGCTGGTCGTAGTCGCGCACGTCGAGGACCTGCGCGATCTTCTCGTCCGGCTGGAACGCGAGCAGGTTGGCGACGTGCTGACCCTTGGCGTCACGACCGGAGTCGGGCAGCTCGTACGCCTTGACGCGGTAGACCCGGCCGAGGTTGGTGAAGAACAGCAGCCAGTGGTGGGAGGTCGTGGTGAAGAAGTGCTGCACCATGTCGTCGCCGCGCAGTGAGGCACCGCGGACTCCCTTGCCGCCACGACCCTGCGAGCGGTAGGCGTCGACCCGGGTCCGTTTGGCGTAGCCGCCGCGGGTGATGGTGACGACCACGTCCTCCTCGGGGATCAGGTCCTCCATCGACATGTCGCCATCGAAGAACTCGATCCGGGTACGACGGTCGTCGCCGTACTTCTCGACGATCTCGGCGAGCTCCTCGGAGACGATCGCGCGCTGCCGCTCGGGCTTGGCCAGGATGTCCTCGAAGTCGAGGATGAGTGCCTCGAGGCGGTCGTGCTCGTCGATGATCTTCTGGCGCTCGAGGGCGGCCAGTCGGCGCAGCTGCATCTCGAGGATGGCGCGGGCCTGGATCTCGTCGATCTCCAGCAGGGCGATCAGGCCCTCGCGTGCGGCCTCGACGGTCTGCGACCTGCGGATGAGGGCGATGACCTCGTCGAGGGCGTCGAGCGCCTTGAGCAGTCCACGCAGGATGTGGATCTCATTCTCGGCCTTGCGCAGGCGGAACGCGGTCCGACGCTGGATGACCTCGATCTGGTGGTCGACCCAGTGCCGGATGAACGCGTCGACGGGCAGCGTGCGCGGCACCCCGTCGACCAGGGCCAGCATGTTGGCACCGAAGTTCGTCTGCAGCTGGGTGTGCTTGTAGAGGTTGTTGAGCACGACCTTGGCCACGGCGTCGCGCTTGAGCACGACGACCAGGCGCTGGCCGGTGCGGCCGGAGGTCTCGTCGCGGATGTCCGCGATGCCGGAGAGCCGGCCCTCCTTGGTGAGCTCGGCGATCTTCTGCGCGAGGGTGTCGGGGTTGACCTGGTAGGGCAGCTCGGTGACCACGAGGCACTGACGGCCCTGGATCTCCTCGACCTCGACGACCGCCCGCATGATGATGGAGCCACGACCGGTGCGGTAGGCCTCCTCGATCCCCTTGCGGCCCAGGATCAGCGCGCCGGTGGGGAAGTCGGGCCCGCTGATCTTGGAGACCACCGCGGCCTGGACGGCCTCGCGGTCGGCCTCGGGATTGGCCAGGATCCACTGGGCGGCGTCGGCGACCTCGCGCAGGTTGTGCGGCGGGATGTTCGTCGCCATGCCCACGGCGATGCCGGAGCTGCCGTTGACGAGCAGGTTGGGGAACCGGCTCGGCAGGACGGTCGGCTCCTGCGTCTTGCCGTCGTAGTTGTCGCGGAAGTCGACGGTCTCCTCGTGGATGTCGCGGACCATCTCCATGGCCAGCGGCGCCATCCGGCACTCGGTGTACCGCGGCGCCGCAGCCGGGTCATCACCCGGGGAGCCGAAGTTGCCTTGGCCGTCGACCAGCGGGTAGCGCAGCGACCAGTCCTGCACGAGGCGGACGAGGGCGTCGTAGATCGAGGAGTCACCGTGCGGGTGGTACTGACCCATGACCTCGCCGACGACGCGGCTGCACTTGTTGTAGCCGCGGTCCGGGCGGTAGCCACCGTCGTACATGGCGTAGACCACGCGGCGGTGCACCGGCTTGAGCCCGTCGCGCACATCAGGCAGCGCGCGGCTGACGATGACCGTCATCGCGTAGTCGATGTAGCTGCGCTGCATCTCGGCGTTGAGGTCGACCGCCTCAGTGCGGTCGTACTCGATCGGCGGTATCTCAGTCATGAATTCCCTTGTCCCTCAGTGCAATTCAACGTTGTCGGGTATGTCGGGCGGAAAGTTCCACGTGAAACGTGGCTCCGCGCCATACCTAGATGTCCAAGAACCGCACGTCGCGGGCGTTGCGCTGGATGAAGCCGCGGCGGCTCTCGACGTCCTCACCCATGAGGATTGCGAAGATCTCGTCCGCAGCAGCCGCGTCGTCGAGCGTCACCTGCAGCAGCACGCGGTGGTCGGGATCCATCGTGGTCTCCCAGAGCTCTTGGTAGTCCATCTCACCCAGACCCTTGTAGCGCTGGATGCCGGCGTCCTTCGGCAGGCGCCAGCCCTGCGCCTGACCGGCCAGGAGCATCGCGTCCCGCTCACGGTCGGAGTACGAGAACTCGTGGGCGTGGTTGCTCCACTTGAGGCGGTAGAGCGGCGGCTGCGCGAGGTAGACGTAGCCCTCCTCGATGAGCGGGCGCATGAACCGGAACAGCAGGGTCAGCAGCAAGGTCCGGATGTGCAGGCCGTCGACGTCGGCATCGGCCATCAACACGATCTTGTGGTAGCGCGCTTTGGTCTTGTCGAAGTCCTCGCCGATGCCGGTGCCGAACGCCGAGATCAGCGCCTGCACCTCGTTGTTGGCGAGCACCTTGTCGATGCGGGCCTTCTCGACGTTGAGGATCTTGCCTCGGATCGGCAGGATCGCCTGGTTGTGCGGGTTGCGGCCACGCACGGCAGAGCCGCCGGCCGAGTCGCCCTCGACGATGAAGACCTCGGAGATCGAGGGATCCTTGCTCTGGCAGTCGCGCAGCTTGCCGGGCAGGCCGCCGGACTCGAGCAGGCCCTTGCGACGGGTCGCCTCACGCGCCTTGCGGGCCGCCATGCGAGCGGCAGCCGCCTGGATCGACTTGCGGACGATGTCCTTGCCCTCGTTCGGATGCGCGCCGAGCCAGTGGCCGAACTCGTCGGTCATGGCGCGCTGGACGAACCCCTTGACCTCGGAGTTGCCGAGCTTGGTCTTGGTCTGGCCCTCGAACTGCGGCTCGCCGAGCTTGACCGACACGACGGCGGTCAGGCCCTCACGGATGTCGTCACCGGTGAGGTTCTCGTCCTTGTCCTTGAGGAGGTTCTGCTTGCGCGCGAAGTCGTTGATGAGCTTGGTCATCGCCGCGCGGAAGCCCTCCTCGTGGGTGCCGCCCTCGTGCGTGTTGATCGTGTTGGCATAGGTGTGGACCGACTCGGAGTAGGCCGTCGTCCACTGCATCGCCAGCTCGAGCGACAGCTGCCGCTCCTTGTCCTCGGACTCGATCGAGATGATCTCGTTGTGGACCGGCTCTGCCTTCTTCGAGGACACGAGGTGGGTGACGTAGTCGACCAGGCCGTTGTCGTACTTGTAGCTGACCGTGCGCGGCTTCTTCTCCGCGGCGTCGACCACGTCGGCGTCCTCGGCGTCGGCTGCGGACTCGGGGACCCGCTCGTCGGTGAGGTTGATGGTCAGTCCCTTGTTGAGGAACGCCATCTGCTGGAACCGGGCCCGGATCGTCTCGAAGTCGTACGTCGTCGTCTCGAAGATCTCGCCGTCGGCCCAGTAGGTGATGGTCGTGCCCGTGCGGTCCGAGGCCTCCATCTTCTCCAGGGGCGCGGTGGCCTCACCGTGGTCGAAGGAGACCCGGAAGACGTGACCGAGCTGGTGGACCTCGGCGTCGAGGCGGGTCGAGAGCGCGTTGACCACCGAGGAGCCGACGCCGTGGAGGCCACCGGACACCTTGTAGCCGCCGCCGCCGAACTTGCCACCGGCGTGCAGCTGGGTGAGCACGAGCTCGACCGTCGACATGTCGTAGGCCTCGTTGCGGCCGGTGGGGATGCCACGGCCGTTGTCGACCACCCGCACCCCGCCGTCGGCCAGCAGGGTCACGTCGATCGTGTCGGCGTAGCCGGCGAGCGCCTCGTCCACGGCGTTGTCGACGATCTCCCACACCAGGTGGTGCAGGCCGCGCTCCCCGGTCGAGCCGATGTACATGCCGGGGCGCTTGCGGACGGCCTCGAGACCCTCGAGGACCGTGATCGCGCTGGCGTCGTAGTCCGACCCGGAGGGCACCCCGGCAAGCTCCGCCTCGGCCTGCAGCCGCGCGGCCTCGGCCTGGGCTGCGGTGAGGTTCTCGGACGGTCCCGAGTTGGGGCTGGCGGTGGGTGCTTCGAGGGGGGTGGTGCTCGGCGTGCTCTCGTGTGGCGTCTGGTCAGACTCGGACACGGTGCTCCTTCTCCGGTGGGGCAGCCGCTCGGGGGTCGGCCCCGGCACGTCGCTGCACCCTGCTCATGACTCGCGACCAGTCTGGGAGACCAGCTGGTCGCGATTTCACCCGTCAGTCTACCTGTCGGGAGTGTCACGCATGGCGTCAGGAGGCCCGTGAGCCGCGATTTGAACCAAATATGGGGTCGCTTTTGAGTCCCCGTACGTCACCCGGGCCCTCAGCGCCGGATTTCGCGGTTTCGAGGAGCCGGCCGGACTCACCCCCGGCTCACTCCCGGCTCACTCCCCGAGCGTGCGCCGGAACAGCTCCCGGACCGGATCCGGTATGCCGTGTTCGGGCAGCGTGACCTCGTCACCCTCCGGCGGGCAGGCCACGTGGTAGGTGAAGGCATCAGGGACCGCTCGCCCGGGCGGGGTGGCGGCGAGGGCGTGCAACCCGTCGTCGGCGAGCAGCGAGCGCCACTGGGTCGCGTCGGTTTCGGCCAGCTCGGCCAGCGCCACGGTGCGCGCCTGGCGGATGCCGGCCAGGCCGCCCGTGCGCCGCACCTGGACCAGCTCGTCGCCATCACCCGGGGATCGGGACATTTCGCTCAAGGGTCCATGGTGCGCGGCCCCACCGACATCCGCCAGAGGGACGAGGGACCGCCGAACCCGGGGGCCACCGCAGCCGGCGCTCCGTACCCTCCTGCCATGCGCAGGGGTCGGGTCGTCGCAGTCGGGCTGCTCGCTGGCGTGCTCGTGGCCGGTGCCGGCGTGGCTGCCGTCCGGGCCACGACCGGGCCGCACACGGTCGAGGTCAGCCAAGCGCGGCTGCGCTTCGACCTGCCGCACGGGTGGCACGACGCCGACCGTCGGCCGGCCCCGACCCAGGCCTGGGTCATCGAGGCCGCCCAGCGCCAGGGCTTCACGCCGCAGGCCTACGCCGAGGGGTTGCGCACGAGCACGCTGGCCAGCATGACGGGCCCCGTCCGTGGTGGTTACCTCTGCACCGTCGACGTGCAGCGGACGAGGTTCAGCCGGGTGCCGGACGCCGGCACGGTGCAGGGGGAGCTGACCCAGCTGCACGAGGAGGTCGACTCGAGCCACCCTGCGGCCAGCCCGCTCGGGACCGTGCTGGTCACCCGCTACCACTTCACGCTGGGCTCCGTACCTGCCACGAGCACCGTGGTGCACGTCGCGGTGCACGGCGAGGTCCTGGCCATCACCATCGCGGCCGCGGGGGCCGACGCGGCGTCGACGACGGACCCGGTGGCCGACGAGGTCGTCCGGAGCCTGCGCCCCGGCTGACCGGGCTCAGAACCCGATGACCTGCCGTATGGCGCGTCCGGCCGCCAGCTCGTCCATCGCCGTGTTGACCTCGTCCAGGGTGATCCTGGAGGACACCAGCACCTCGACGGGCAGCCGCCCCTCGCGCCACCACTGGGCGAGGACCGGGATGTCGCGACGAGGGACCGCCGATCCCAGGTAGCTGCCGATGACCGTACGGGCCTCGGCGACCAGCTGCAGCGGGGAGACGCTGGCGCGGGCGTCGGGGTGCGGCAGCCCGACGGTGACGGTCCGGCCGCCGGGTGCGGTCGCGGCGAGCGCCGCCTCGAAGGCGCGCGCGTTCCCGGCCGCTTCGACGACGACGTCGGCCCGGACCCCGCTGCCACCCAGCTCGCCCGGGTCCAGCACCTGGGTCGCCCCCAGCTCACGCGCCCGGTCCCGCTTGGCAGCGACGCCGTCGACCGCGATCACCTCGCCCGCGCCCAGCGCGAGGGCGGTGAGCAGGGCCGCCATACCGACTCCGCCCAGGCCGACCACGAGCACCGACTGACCGGGCTCCGGTGGGGCGGCGTTGAGCAGCGCCCCGCCGCCGGTGAGCACCGCGCAGCCGAGCAGCGCGGCGACGTCGGGCGGGAGGTCGTCCTCGACGGCGACCACCGAGCGGCTGTCGACCACGGCATCAGTGGCGAACGCCGAGACGCCAAGGTGGTGGTGCACCGGGCCGCCGTCGCGGGAGAGCCGTCGCCCACCTCCGAGCAGCTCACCGGCGCCGTTGCTCACCGATCCCGGACCGCACGGCATCCGACCCCCCGTGGCACAGCCCGCACACTCCCCGCAGCGGGGCAGGAACGTCATGACCACGCGCTGGCCGACGGCGAGGTCCGTGACACCGGCACCCACCTCGCGGATGCGCCCGGCACCTTCGTGACCGAGCAGCATCGGGACGGGCCGGCTGCGGTTGCCGTCGACGACGGACAGGTCGGAGTGGCAGACCCCGGCCGCTTCCATCTCGACGAGCACCTCACCCGGGCCCGGGCCGTCCAGCTCGAGCTCGCCGACGGTGAGGGGACGGGTCAGCGCCCAGGGTCCGGGCCGGCCGACCTCTTCGAGCACCGCGCCCGTGATCCTCATGCCCGTGCCAGGACCGCGTCGTCCAGCAGGTCGCGGACCACCGCGGGGATCGGGACGGTGGCGCGTGAGGTGCGGTCGATGTAGACGTGGACCCAGTGCCCCAGCGCCGCCAGCTCGGCGGACTCGGCGTCAAACAGACCCAGGGCGTAGGTGATGCTGCTGCGCCCCACGCGTTCGACCCGCACCCCGACCTCGAGGGGGCGGGGGTACTCCAGCTCTCGGAAGTAGCGGCAGCCGGACTCGGCGACGACCCCGAGCTCGGGCAGCGCCATCACGTCGATGCCGGCGCTGCCGATCAGCCAGCCGTTGATCGCCGAGTCGAACAGCTCGTAGTAGACGGCGTTGTTGAGGTGGCCGTACATGTCGTTGTCCGACCAGCGCGTCGTCGCCGGGACCACGTGGTCGAAGTGCGCCCGGGTCAGCGAACGTGGGTCCTGCCGCGGGGCGGAGCCCTCAGTGGCGGTGCGGTCAGCGTCGGCCGTCATGGCTCGATCCTAGGCAGCGGCCCGATGACGGTGCCGCGCCGGCCGTCGGTGGGCGCGGCAGTCAGGCCACCGACCCGCATCGCTCAGCCGTAGGTGTCGCGGGGACCGGGTCCCGTGCTGCGCCGCGGGCCCTTGGACCACGACGGGGCGCTCGGGCCGACGATCTTCAGTGCACTGACGGTGCCCTTGCCGACCTCGCCCTCCAGCCGGCCCATGATCGCCGACTCGAGCAGCTTGAGCTGGGTCGTCCAGGCCGTCGAGTCTGCTCGCACCGTCAGGACCCCGAACTCGAACGTCACCGGGATGCAGTGCTGCGCGACCTCCTCGCCCACGATCTGCGGCCAGCGCCCCATCACCGAGCCGACGGCGACGTCGACCTTCCAGCCCCGGTCGGACAGCAACCTGTCCATCTGGTCACCGAGCAGCAGCGGGTCGCGACCGTCCCGCGGGGCCTTGCTCGGGACTCCTGGCCGACGACGGCGCATCGGCTTCAACCCGGGGCGAAGTCCCTTGTCCCGCGCGGCCGCTCGCGCCCGTTGCAGCGCGGCACTCGCCGCGTCCTCCACCGAGCCCGCGGGCTCTCCGGACTCGGTCGCCTCGGGTCCGTCGTCCGGGCCGGCCTCGATCGGCAGGCCCTCTGGGAGGTCCTCGCCGGGGTCCTCACTCACGCAGGCTCACCTCACCCAGGCTCACCGCATACGTCCGGCCGGTCAACGTGCTGGGCACGTCGGCGTCGACCGCGGCGGTGATGAGGACCTGCTCGCAGTCGGCCACCATCGCGGCCAGGCGCTCGCGGCGGCCGGAGTCCAGCTCGGCGAACACGTCGTCGAGGATCAGGACGGGGTCGTCACCGAGGTCGTGCCGCAGCAGCTGGTATGCCGCCAGCTTCAGTCCCAGCGCAAACGACCAGCTCTCGCCGTGGCTTGCGTACCCCTTGGCCGGCAGCTCCCCGAGCGAGAGCACCAGGTCGTCGCGGTGGGGCCCGGCCAGCGACATGCCGCGCTCGACCTCGCGGTCGCGCAGCTCGGCAAGGGTCTGGAGGATCTCTGTGCGGAGCTGGTCGATCTCCGGCACCTCGCCCGCCGCCAGCGACGCCGAGACCGCCTCGCGCAGCGAGCTCTTGTAGGAGACCCGGGCGTCGGACTGGCCGGCGCTGACCTCGTCGTAGGCCGCGGTCAGGTACGGGCCGAGGTCGCGCAGCAGGCGCAACCGGGCATAGAGCAGCTGCGACCCGACGGTCGCGAGGTGGTCGTTCCAGATGTCAAGGGTGTGCAACGCGGAGGCGCGGGCGTCCTCGACCGGTTCGTCGGTGGGCCGCGGCGGCGGGCGCCGCTGACCACGCCGCAGCACCGGGGCCGCGGACTTCAGCAGGGCGTTGCGCTGCTTGAGGATCTTGTCGTAGTCGCCGCGGACGCTGGCCCAGCGCGGTTGCCTCGCGACGAGCAGGTCGTCGAGGAACTTGCGGCGCTCGGACGGGTCGCCCTTGACCAGGGCCAGGTCCTCCGGGGCGAAGAGCACGGTCCGCAACGTGCCCAGCACGTCCCGAGGGCGACCGGCCGGGGAGCGGCCGAGGCGGGCCCGGTTGGCCCGACCCGGGTTGAGCTCGAGCTCGACCATCGTCTCCCGACCGTCGCGCACCACCGCCCCGCGGATCACCGCCTGCTCGGCCCCGAACCGCACCAGCGGCTGGTCGGTGGCCACGCGGTGGCTCGAGAGAGTCGCGAGGTAGCCGATGGCCTCGACGAGGTTGGTCTTGCCCTGCCCGTTGAGACCGACCAGCGTCGTGACCCCGGGCTCCAGCGGCAGCTCAGCGCCGGCGTAGCTGCGGAAGTCGGAGACGCTCAGGTGGCGGACGTGCACGATCGCCCGATCAGGTGGTCGGGGTGGGGGTCAGCTCGACTTCTTCGCCGCACGCTTGCGGGCCGACCCCGTGGAGCCGGTGCCCGACGACGGACCCGCGGTAGCGGCCTTGCGACCCTTGGCCGCAGCCTTCTTCGCGCTGGTCGTGGGCTTCTCCTTGGGAGCGACCTGCGCGGCGACGGCCTTCTCGTGCTTGGGCGCACCGGCGGCGCGCAGCTGCTCACCCTCGGTGACCGACATGACCTGGTGGCCACCGAACCCACCACGCAGCGCGGCGACGGCCTGCATCGTCGGCGACTCCTGCTGACGAGAGGCGAACCGCGAGAACAGCGACGCCGAGATCACCGGCATGGGCACCGAGTTGGCGATGGCCTCCTCGACGGTCCAGCGGCCCTCGCCAGAATCGACGGTGTAGCCGGAGACGTCGTCGAGGTGCGGGTTCTTCTCCAGGGCGTCGACGAGCAGGTCGAGCAGCCAGGAGCGCACGACCGTACCGCGGGTCCAGGCCTTGAAGGCGCCGGGGACGTCGGTGACGATGTCCTTGGCCTCGAGCAGCTCGTAGCCCTCGGCGTAGGCAGCCATCAGGCCGTACTCGATGCCGTTGTGGACCATCTTCGTGTAGTGGCCCGCGCCGACCTTGCCGGCGTGGACGAAGCCCTCCTCGCGGGGGCCCTCGGGGCGCAGCGCGTCGAAGATCGGCATGGCCTTCTTCACGTTGGCCGCGGTGCCGCCGACCATGAGGCCGTAACCGTTCTCCAGGCCCCAGATCCCACCGCTCACGCCGCAGTCGACGTAGCCGATCCCCTTGGCCTTGAGCAGCTTCTCGTTCTCGAAGTCGTCGGTGAAGCGGCTGTTGCCGCCGTCGATGACCATGTCGCCCTTGTCGAGCAGCTCGCCGAGCTTGGCGACCGTGTCGCGGGTGGGGGCACCGGCGGGCACCATCACCCACACCGTGCGAGGGGCGTCGAGCTTCTTGACCAGGGCCGCCAGCGTCTTGACGTCGGAGACAGCCGGGTTGTTGTCGAAACCCACCACCTCGTGGCCTGCGCGGCGGATGCGCTCGCGCATGTTGCCGCCCATCTTGCCGAGGCCGATCAGACCGAGCTGCATGTGACGACGCCTTTCAGGAGGTGGATCTCGCGGGTGCTGAGCGCGCGCGTGGGTGGTTCGTTCGTGGGTTTCGCGGGTACGGCCGACGGCCCCGCAGGGGAGGGACCTTTGCCGCACGAACGGCATACCTCGCCGTGCGCGTAGGTCAGGCTACGCCCGGGGGCGCTCAGCTCGCGAAGCGGACGGGCATCAGGACGTAGCGGTAGGAGGTGTCGGCCTCGCCGTCCTGCTCGTCCTGCCCGGAGAGCACTGCCGGCCGCGACGGCTGGGTGAACGACAGCCGCGAGAACTCGGTGCCCACGGCGCCGAGGCCGTCGAGCAGGAACTGGGGGTTGAAGGCGATCTCGATCTCGGGCCCCGTGAGCGTCGACTCCACCGCTTCGGACGCCTGGGCGTCGTCGCCGGTGCCGGCCTCGATGGCGACCTGGCCGTCGGTGAAGCGCAGCCGGACCGGGGTGTTGCGCTCGGCGACGAGGGCCACGCGCTTGACGGCCTCGACCAGCTCGGACGTCTTGATGACCGCCTCGGTGTCGACGCTGGACGGGAAGATCGAGGTGACCTTGGGGTACTCGCCGTCGAGCAGTCGGGTGGTCGTGCGGCGCTGACCGGCCTCGAACCCGACGAGCCCGTCACCCCCGGCGGACGAACCGAGGGCGACCTCGATGGAGCCGGAGGCGCCCAGGGCCTTGGCGGTGTCGGACAGGGTGCGAGCGGGGACCAGCGCCAGGTGCTGTGCGTCGGTGGCCTCGGGGTTCCACTGCAGCTCGCGCATGGCCAGCCGGTAGCGGTCCGTGGCGAGCAGGGTCATCGTCGAGCCGTCGATCTCCACGCGGACACCGGTGAGGATCGGCAGGGTGTCGCCGCGGTCGGCTGCGATGGCCACCTGGGCGACGGCCTGCGTGAACAGGCCTCCGTCGATGTGGCCGCTCGCCGTGGGGGAGGTCGGCAGGGTGGGGTAGTCGGCCGCAGGCATCTGCATCAGGCTGAACCGCGACGAACCGCACGTCACCGCGACCTTGTTGCCGTCGGTGGCGACGTCGACGGGCTTGCTCGGGAGGTTGCGCGAGATGTCGGCGAGCAGCCGGCCGAGCACGAGGACCGTCCCGCCCTCGGCGACATCGGCAGCAACGGTGATCTTCGCCGAGACCTCGTAGTCGAACGCCGAGAGGGTGAGGGTGCCTTCCTCGCTGGCCTCGATCAGGACGCCGGCCAGGACCGGGACCGGTGGGCGGGCGGGCAGCCCTCGAGCCACCCAGGTGACGGCGTCGGCGAGGACCTCTCGTTCGACCCTGAACTTCACCGTCGCTACCTGCCCTTCACGTGCGGCCCAGCCGCCTCAACACCAAGAATGTGATTGCGCACTGACCCTAGTGCTCGCGCTGCGGTCGGCCAACCCGGATCGAGCAATCCGGTTTGTGTCATTCAGAGGGGGTCGGGCCACAGGGTTGGTCCTCGGGGCTGGATCTCTGAGTTGAGGGATCTCGTCATCGTTGTAGGGGGTGTGCAGTCTGTGGACAGCCGTCGTCGTCGCAGGTCAGGGGCGTGATCGGCCTGTGCACACGGGGTGGACGGCGCGGCGGACACGGTGGTCCGGGGTGTGGAGGGGAAATCGGCGCCCACACGGCGTCCACACGACACTCCCGGCTCGTCCCCAGACCGTCGGAGTGTCGTGCACGGGTTGTCCACAGGTTGTCCACCGATGTGCAGAAGGCTCATCCGAATGGATGAGACACGGTCTCCGAGCACACATACCCACAGACTTTTCCACAGGTGTGGACCACTGGGGTCCGGTCACTTTTGTCGGGTTTCCTACGGCGCCGAGGGGCCGGATTCGTGCTCATAGCACGGTGGCGCCTGGCCATGTGTCGAAACGGTGAACACGTGCGCACAGGTGTGGAGAGCCCTGTGGACAACTCACCCGGCCCTTGGGGACAACCGGGGGACAACCCGTGGACAACTCGTGCACAACCTGTCGAGGACGCGGCAGGTCGATCCACCGAGGCTGTGACCCGCCTCCTCAGGAAGACAGCACCAACCGACGGCCGACGCCCACCATGACGTCGAAGTAGGCGTCCCGATCGCTCACCGAGTCACGTCCCAGCTGACCGAACACCTCCGTGGAGACCGAGCCCATGACCAGCGACCAGGCGGCCAGACCGGTCATCAGGGTGGGGGCGTCGACGCCGCTGCCCATGAAGAAGTCGGTGCGCACCATCGCCCCCACGGCGCGTTCGGCGAGGTCGCGAACCTCGGCGTCACCGTCCGGCCCGTTCTCATCGTGCCCGCTTGCGGCGACCAGCCGTCCCGCACGCCGCGCGTCGGCGAGCAGGCGGACGAGCAACACCTGGACCCGGGTCCCGGGCTCGGTGGTGCGCTCCGCCGGCGCGTTGTAGTCCGGGACCGGTGAGCCGTAGACCAGGGCGTACTCGTGGGGATGGGCCAGGGCCCACCGGCGCAGGGCGTGCGCGATGGCGTCCCAGCGCGCATCGAGGTCGTCCTCCGGTATGGCGCCGTGGGCCTGTTCGACCGCGTCCCCGAGCGAGGTGTAGGCGGCGACGATGAGCAGGGTGAGCAGGTCGTCACGGTTGGCGACGTAGCGGTACAGCGCCGAGGACACCATGCCGAGGTCGCGGGCGATGGCTCGCAGCGACAGCGCGGCCGCTCCGTCCCGGGCGAGGTGACGCCGGCCGGCCTCGAGGATCTCCTCCTCCAGGGCGGCTCGGTTGCGGGCGCGGATCCCCGGCGTGGAGGAGCTGGCGGCGGTCTGGTCGGCGGGCACGCCGGGCTGGTGCGGGGTCACGACGACCATCCTGTCATTTCCGAGATCACCTGTCACGAATGTGAGCAGTGCTCTTGACGAGCCCCGGCTAGGTGGTGTGTACTCGAGAAACAGAGAGCAGTGCTCACAGTTGAGGTCGTCGAAGGAGCTGGTGGTCATGGGTAGGTACGTGGTGATGGGTGCGGGTGCGGTGGGGCAGCGCACCGCCCGGGAGCTGGTGGCGAGCGGGCACGAGGTGCGGCTGGTGTCGCGCTCGGGACGGGGTGCCCACCTCGCCGGCGTGGAGGCCATCAGTGCCGACGCCACAGACGTCGACCGGGTGACCGAGCTGACCCAAGGCGCGGCAGCGCTGGTCAATGCGCTCAACCCGCCGGACTACTCCGCCTGGGACCGGGACTGGCCGCCCCTGGCGGCGTCGCTGCTCGGCGCGGCCGAGCGCACCGGCGCCGGACTGGTCATCGTGGGCAACCTCTACGGCTACGGGCGGGTCGACGAACCCATGACCGCGCACACCCCGCTGCGCCCCAACGGCCACAAGGGCGAGCTGCGGGTCCGGATGTGGGACGAGGCCCTGGCCGCTGCGGCGCAGGGGCGGGTCCGGGTGACCGAGCTGCGCGCGTCCGACTACACCGGCCCCGGGATCGGTGGGCGGACGAGCATGCTGCAGGAGCTCGTCGTCGCCCCGGTCGTCCGGCGTCGCCCGGTGTGGCTGCTCGTCGGCGACCCCGACGCGCCCCACACCTGGACCGACGTGCGTGACACGGGGCGGCTGGCGGCGGCCCTCGCCCAGGACGACCGTGCGTGGGGCAGGGCGTGGCACGTCCCGAGCGCCCCGGCACGGTCGATGCGTCAGGTCGCCGCCGAGGTCGCGGCGCTGGTGGGGCGCAGGGCCCCGGCGGTCCGCGCCATACCGGCACCGGTGGTGCGGGGCATGGGTCTGGCCGTGCCGTTCCTGCGGGAGCTGGGTGAGACGAGGCACCAGTTCGATCGGCCGTTCGTGCTCGACTCGAGCGAGACCGAGCGGGTCTTCGGTATGGCGCCCACGCCGTGGGAGCAGACGCTCGCCGACACCGTGGCGTTCGTGCAGGGCCGGACGGCCCACACCGGCGAGCTGCCGGGGAACGGGATCAGCGCGACTGCTGCTTGATCCGGTTGGTGAGCTCGGTGACCTGGTTGTAGATCGCGCGGCGCTCGGCCATGAGCTGGCGGATCTTCTTGTCGGCGTGCATGACCGTGGTGTGGTCACGCCCACCGAACTGCTGGCCGATCTTCGGCAGGGACAGGTCGGTCAGCTCACGGCACAGGTACATCGCGATCTGGCGGGCCGTCACCAGGACACGAGAGCGAGAGGTGCCGCAGAGGTCCTCGATGGTCAGCCCGAAGTAGGCCGCGGTCTGGGCCATGATCGTCGCGCTGGTGATCTGGGAGCCCTGCTCGTTGGGGATGAGGTCCTTGAGGACGATCTCGGCCAGGCCCATGTCGACGCTCTGCCGGTTGAGGCTGGCGAACGCGGTGACGCGGATGAGGGCGCCCTCGAGCTCACGGATGTTGGTCGAGATCCGGCTCGCGATGAACTCGAGCACCTCGTCGGGGGCGCTCATCCGTTCCTGGATGGCCTTCTTGCGAAGGATGGCGATGCGGGTCTCGAGGTCGGGCGGCTGGACGTCGGTAAGCAGGCCCCATTCGAACCGGCTGCGCATCCGCTCCTCGAAGCCGGACAGCAGCTTCGGGGGCAGGTCGCTGGTGATGACGACCTGCTTGTTGGCGTTGTGCAGGGTGTTGAACGTGTGGAAGAACTCCTCCTGCGTCTGCACCTTGCCCTGCAGGAACTGGATGTCGTCGATGAGCAGCACGTCGACGTCGCGGTAGCGACGCTGGAAGTTGCTCGCCTTGTCGTCGCGGATGCTGTTGATGAAGTCGTTGGTGAACTCCTCGGAGTTCACGTAACGCACTTTGACGTGCGGGTAGAGGTTGCGGGCGTAGTGCCCGATGGCGTGCAGCAGGTGGGTCTTGCCCAGCCCGGACTCGCCGTAGACGAACAGCGGGTTGTACGCCTTGGCCGGCGCCTCGGCGACCGCGACCGCGGCCGCGTGGGCGAACCGGTTGCTCGCGCCGATGACGAAGGTGTCGAAGGTGTACTTCGGGTTGAGCCGGGTGGCCGACTCGTCCGTGATGCTCGGCACCTCGTCGCGGGGACGCCGCTGCGCGGCAGGGGGAGCCTGGGCGGATTGCTCGCGCGAGGGGTCGGGGCGCTCGTCGGGGTCGACCCGGTGGGCCGGCTGGTGCTGGGGCTCGCGCTGGCTGGGCGCCCAACCGTTGCTCTCGAGGTACCCGGGGTCGCGGAAGTTGGCCGGCGCCTCGCCGTAGCCCGGGTCGCGGAAGCTGGCTGGTGCCTGGGTGTAGCCACCGGAGTACGCGCCGGAGGTGCCGGATCGCTGGTCGCCCCGCTGCTCAGGACGCTGCTCGGGCAGACCGACGGTGTCCTCGACGTAGTGGTCCTCGTCCAGGGACGGGTCGACCGTCACAGCCAGGTGCACCTGGGTGCCGAGCTGGGAGGACAGAGCCCGGGTGACCGCGTCGCGGACCCGCTGCTCCACCACGTCCTTGGTGTAGTCGTTGGGCACCTTGACCAGGGCAGTCCCGTCGAGCAGACCCGAGAGCCGGGCCAGGGTGAGGAACGCGCGCTCTCGCGCCGGCAGACCGTCGGCGTCGAGGGTGGCGATCGTGTTCTGCCAGATCTGAGCAAAGTCCAGATCGGCGTCACTCACTGGTCCCACATCCCTTTCGACGGTGTCTGCGGTTGCTGCCCTGTCGCAGGGTCATGGTGCGTTGATCGCACTCTGCAGTATCCACATAGTTATCCACAACCTGTGGGCAAAGAATGGGACGAGGACGGACGCTAACAAGTGCAGGGCCCGTGGAGCAAGCCGCTTGGTCAAATCTTGCCCTTCCCGGGAGAACTCGGTGAATCCGGGCGGCGTGTCCCCGCAGAGGCATGCGGTGTCCGGTGCTAGGACTCGCGACCAGACCCGTATGGAGCGCGGATGCGTGCTGGTTTGACCCTGCGGTTGGCGCTCGCGTACCTTGGAACAGGCCTGTCGGCCGTTTTCGCATGCCCGTGACACCCCGGCTCACCTTCTCGCGAAGGGGATCCGGCGCGGGTTTCCGATTGCGGCCGCTCGGTCACCCACCAGCACTCAGCAGGCCAACCGGGCCTGACCAGTAACGGAGAACCTCGTGAGCAAGCGTACTTTCCAGCCGAACAACCGTCGCCGGGCCAAGACCCACGGCTTCCGCCTGCGGATGCGTACCCGTGCGGGTCGCGCCATCCTGTCGGCTCGACGCGCCAAGGGCCGCACCGAGCTCTCCGCCTGAGGGCGTCCCTGTGCTGCCCGCGGGGCACCGGCTCCGCACGAGCTCGGACTTCTCGGCAGCGCTCAGGGGCCCCAGGGGAGCCCGAGCAGGCTCCACGTTGATGGTGGTCCATGCTGGACAGACCGACGCGCGTGCGGGACAACCGCCGCGGGTCGGTTTTGTCGTCTCCAAGGCCGTCGGCGGAGCCGTCGTCCGCAACCGGACCAAGCGCCGCCTCCGTGCTCTGATGGCGGCTCGAGTCGACGTGGTGCCCGCCGGCACCGACGTCGTCGTGAGAGCGAACCCTGCTGCGGCACAGGCGAACTCGACCCAGCTCGCGGCAGAGCTCGATCGTGTGCTGCCGAAGGTCCTCGCCCGGGTGGGGTCGGGTCGACCATGAGCACCGTCGGCCGGATCGTGACGGCACCGCTCATCTGGGTCATCGTCCTGTACCAGCGGCTCATCTCCCCGATGCGGCCGCAGACCTGTCGGTACTACCCCTCCTGCTCGGCCTACGCCGTCACCGCCCTCCAGCGATTCGGTCCCGTCAAGGGAACCTGGCTCGCCCTGAAGCGGTTGGGCAGGTGTCACCCCTGGTCGCCCGGGGGCGTTGACCACGTGCCTGCACGACCTGCCCACTCCGCTCCCCAGCGGTAGGGCACCAGACCTGCCGGCCAGGCACCATACGCATCGCATGGCCGGAACCACCGGTGGGACGTCGACCCGACGGCCCACCACCAGATTGAGGACACCATGAGCTTCACTGATCTGATCTACCCGTTCGAATGGATCGTCTCGTGGATCCTGTTCAGCTGGCACTGGCTGTTCACCCAGATGGGCCTCCCGTCGGCCTCCGGCGTGGCCTGGACCCTGTCGATCGTCGGCCTCGTGGTGGTGATGCGTGCCGCGATGATCCCGCTGTTCGTCAAGCAGATCCACGCCTCGCGACGGATGCAGCTCATCCAGCCCGAGATGCAGAAGATCCAGGCCAAGTACAAGGGCAAGAGCGACCCGGACTCCCGTCAGGCGATGACGCAGGAGACGATGGACCTCTACAAGCGGACCGGGACCAACCCGTTCAGCTCGTGCCTGCCGATCCTGCTGCAGTCCCCGTTCTTCTTCGGCCTGTTCCGGGTGCTCAACAGCCTGCAGAAGATCGCCAACGGCACCGCCGAGCCGATCGGCCCGATCACGCGCCAGCTCGCCGGTCAGGCGGAGTCCTCGACGTTCTTCGGTGCCCAGCTCTCCGACAAGTTCATCGGTTCGGAGACGCTGACCGTCAAGATCGTCACCATCGTGCTCATCGTGCTCATGTCGGCGAGCACGTTCACCACCCAGCGCCAGCTGATGATGAAGAACATGCCGGCGTCGGCGCTGGACAACCCCTTCGCCAAGCAGCAGAAGATGCTGCTCTACCTGATGCCGCTCTTCTTCGCGATCTCCGGCGTCAACTTCCCCATCGGTGTCCTGCTCTACTGGCTCACCACCAACGTGTGGTCGATGTGCCAGCAGTTCTACGTCATCCGCAAGATGCCTGCGCCGGGTTCACCGGCCGAGAAGGCGATGCAGGAGCGACGGGCCAAGCGTGGAAAGCCGATCGAGGAGTTCCGGGTCAAGGGCCTGGACAAGGCTGAGCCGGAAGAGGCGCCCAAGCAGGTCGGCCAGCGTCAGCAGCCCAGCCGCAACAAGAAGAAGAAGAGTGCCGCTGCCAAGCCCAAGCCGGCTGCCGCGAGCTCGCCCGTGCAGGACTCCAAGCCGCAGACCGACAACTGAGAGCGATGACCATGACTGAGCAGCACGACGCCCTCGTCGACGAGACCAGCCCGTCCGCCCCCGAGGAGACCGCCGTCACCGCCGTGGCTCCCGGCCCCGACGCCACACAGGCCACGCCACCCACGGAGGCCGGCGAGGACGGCAGCACCGCTCCGGCCGTCACCCCGGACGCAGCTTCCTACGCCGACGATTCAGACACCGAGGCCTCCGAGGACTCCGAGGACGTCGCATCGGTGGACGGCGACGTTTCCCACGTCTCGGCTCGGCGACGCCCCGCCAAGACGGCCGACCTCGAGCGTGAGGGCGAGGTGGCGGCGGACTTCCTGGAGACCTTGCTCGACATCGCCGACCTCGATGGTGACATCGAGGTCGATGTCGATGGCGACCGTGCTGCCGTCTCCATCGTCGACTCCGAGGAGGGCCGCGTGCCCCGTCGCCTCGTCGGACCCGACGGCAAGGTGCTCGAGGCGCTGCAGGAGCTGACCCGCCTGGCCGTCCAGTCCGCGACCGGTGAGCGCAGCAGGCTCATGCTCGACGTCGCGGGCCACCGTGCTGAGCGGCGAGCCGCCCTCGTCACCATCGCGCAGGAGGCGATCGCAGGCGTGAAGAGCAGCGGCGAGAAGGCCTCCTTGGAGCCCATGACGGCGTTCGAGCGCAAGGTGGTGCACGACGAGGTGCTTGCCGCCGGGCTGGTCTCGGAGTCCGATGGCGTCGAGCCTCGTCGTTTCGTCGTCGTGCTCCCCAGCTGAGACGACGCAGTTTCACGTGAAACAGCGCCGACAGGCGCACCCAGCGGGTGCAGGACCGGATCACCGGACCTGCACCCGCTGTCGTTTTCCGGTGTCGTGGCGCCGACCTCTAGGCTGGGCCGAGCCGTGGCCATAGGAGGCCGGACGCGTGGCGCATGGATGGTGCAGCGCCTGAATCGCTGACCACCGCAGAGGTGTGAAGCGTGTTTCCATCACGGCGAGCCAACCGTGCGACCTGACCCGAGGTGACCATGACCGAGCACGACACCCCTCCTGAGCCCACCGGCGAAGCCCTGGTGGCGCCGGTGGCACCATCCGTTGCCGCCGGGGTGTTCGGGGGCCGGATCGGGATGGCGGAGCAGTTCGCAACGATCTTGGCCGACACCGGGGTGTCGCACGGCCTCATCGGGCCGCGCGAGGTGCCCATCGTGTGGGAGCGCCACATCCTCAACTGCGCTGTGGCGCAGGAGGCGTTCCCGGAGGGGGTAGAGGTGGTCGACGTCGGATCCGGAGCCGGCCTGCCCGGCCTCGCGCTGGCGATCGCCCGTCCCGACCTGCACCTTCACCTCGTCGAGCCGATGCTGCGGCGCACGACCTGGTTGTCAGACACCATCACCCAACTCGGGCTCACGAACTGCACGGTGCAGCGCGGCCGAGCCGAGGAGTTCCACGGGGTGCTCACGGTGGCCTGGGCGACGGCTCGCGCCGTCGCACGGATCGACAAGCTGGCACGGTGGACCTTTCCGCTCCTCGCCCAAGGAGGAACGCTGGTGGCCCTCAAGGGCAGTAGTGCCCAGGACGAGCTCGAGGCCACCGCACCCACCCTGCGCAAGCTGGGGATGACGGCATCGGCGGTGGAGGTGTACGGCGAAGGACTGCTCGACGTGCCGACCGTCACCCTGACCCTGCAGGTACGTCCCCAACCGACGCCGAAGAAGGCGCGCAAGGGCAGATAGCCGCAGGTAGCGGCAGCCGTGCCCGGCGCCCAGCACTCGGGCGCGATGTGCATTACCTGGTGCTCGGCTGGGAACGGCTGGGCACGGCAGCGGGCCGATCGACTGGAGTCGGTGTCGTGGGGAACTGTTGGCCGGCTGGCCGGCACGTCGTTCAGTCCGACGACCCCTTCAGCACCTGGCCTTTGACTCGATTCGAGCGGCGTTCTGCGGCCACGTGTCCACGTTTGTGACGGTGCCCTCGCGTAGGGTTGGATGATGCCCATGGCCAACGAGGTGACCGCGTGACATCAGCAGTACTCCGGCTCACCCGCGGACTGGGGTGGCCCGAGCGGCCGGCGGGACCGAGCACGGCCGTCGGATGGCCGGACCGGATGGACAAAGACTCTGGTGACTCGGGCCCGTTCGACGTGGCGGCCACGTCTGGTGCCACGCTCGCGTCCGACGGCGCGGTTCGGGCCACGCACCTCGACGACCTCGACTCCACCGCCGTCGACCCCACGGCCAACTCCGTCGCCGATGTTTCGTCAGATGCATCGACCGACGCGCACGTTTCACGTGAAACGCAGGCATCCGATCGAGCGGTGTTTGAGAGCGACTCGGAGTCATCACTCCCGGAGTCCGCTCCGCACGACACGGTGGAGTCATCGAGTCATGGTGCGCCCGATGTTTCACGGGAAACGTCGACAGTCGCCAGCCACGACGCTGCTTGCCCTGCCGACCTCGCTTCTCCTGGCGACGCCACCCAAGCTCCGACTGCAGTGATGGCGACACCGGCGGCCGCTCAGGGAGTGGGCGCCGATCCTGCTCCAACTGAGGACGATGTTTCACGGGAAACCGTCGGTGCTCACGGCGCGGATACGCACCCCCAGGGACCCGCGACGACCCGCGCGGCGACCGACGCAGGATCCGGCCACGTCGGAACCGCCGTCGCGGCGGAGGAGGCGCTGGCCGCGGTCGTTTCACGTGAAACTGACCAGCGCGAAGAGCTCGCCTCGTCCTTGCCGCAGGCGGATCACGACACCCCGCTGGCTCGGGCGGTCGCCGAAGACGCGCGCAAGCGCATCGCCCTGACCGGGAGGGTGTTTCCCAAGCCGGCTGCCACCCGGGTGCTGACCGTCGCCAACCAGAAGGGCGGCGTGGGCAAGACCACGACCACGGTGAACGTGGCTGCGGCTCTGGCCCAAGCCGGACTGACCGTGCTCGTCATCGACATCGACCCGCAGGGGAACGCAAGCACCGCGCTGGGGATCGACCACCATGCCGAGGTCCCGAGCATCTATGACGTGCTGGTCGACGGCGATCCACTGGCGGACGTCGTGCAGGAGTGCCCGGACATCCCCGGTCTGTGGTGTGCGCCGGCCACCATCGACCTTGCCGGCGCGGAGATCGAGCTGGTCTCGCTCGTCGCTCGGGAGACCAGGCTCCAGCGTGCCATTGCTGCCTACCTCCAGGGAGCACCGAACGCGGACCGTCCCCTTCCTGACTACGTGCTCATCGACTGTCCCCCCAGCCTGGGCCTGCTCACGGTGAACGCGTTCGTCGCGGCGCAGGAGGTGTTCATCCCGATCCAGTGCGAGTACTACGCGCTCGAGGGCCTGTCGCAGCTGCTCAAGAACATCGAGCTGATCCGCAACCACCTCAACCCGACCCTGCACGTGTCCACGATCCTGCTCACCATGTATGACGGCCGCACCCGGCTGTCGGCGCAGGTGGCCGAGGAGGTTCGCAGCCACTTCCCGGACCAGGTGCTGCGCAACACGGTGCCGAGGTCGGTGCGCATCTCTGAGGCGCCGAGCCACGGGCAGACCGTCATGACCTACGACCCCAACTCCAGTGGCGCGTTGTCCTATCTCGGTGCCGCTGCCGAGCTCGCCGACCGGGGTGCTGCCGCAGCACCCGTCGTCCCGTCCGCCTCCGCGCAGAACTGACAAGGAACCCCCACATGAGCGAGAAGCGTCGCGCCCTCGGCCGGGGCCTGGGTGCCCTCATCCCCAACGCCCCCACGTCACCCATGCCGAGCCGCCCCGTCGATGTCTTCTTCCAGGACCAGCGCCCGGCGCCGGCCGAGCCGTCACGCGCTCCGGGCGAGGACGCCTCGACCGCGCAGGGCAACAGATCCGGCGACGACCAAGGACGCATCGACGCGCATGCCGGCCGCGATGACGCCCAGGGTCAGATCGGAGAAGGAAGTGCCGACGAGTCGACCGGCACGGAGAGCGTGGACGGTGAGGCGCTGGCGGGCGACAAGCGTCCTGCCGAGTCGCACGCTGAGCCCGGCTCCGCATCGGGTTCCGAGCACGACTCCCAGCAGGACTCCCAGCCCATCCCGGTCGACGTCACCGACGGCAGGGGCCTGGCACCGGTGCCGGGGGCATCGTTCGGCGACCTGCCGGTCGAGTCCATCCGACCCAACCCCAAGCAGCCCCGGTCCGTCTTCGACGAGGACGACATGGCCGAGCTGGTGCACTCGATCCGCGAGATCGGAGTGCTCCAGCCCATCGTCGTCCGACCCATTCCCGCAGGTCAGGGGCCTGACGAGCTCGACAGCGCCCCGGAGGGCGTCGTCTACGAGCTCATCATGGGTGAGCGCCGCTGGCGTGCGTCGCAGGAGGCCGGCAAGGCGACGGTCCCGGCGATCGTCAAGGAGACCGACGACGACGACCTGCTGCGCGACGCGCTCTTGGAGAACCTCCACCGCAGTCAGCTCAACGCCTTGGAAGAGGCTGCCGCGTACCAGCAGCTGCTCGAGGACTTCGGCTGCACCCACGACGAGCTGGCGGGACGGATCGGACGCTCGCGTCCGCAGATCTCCAACACCCTGCGACTGCTGAAGCTGCCTCCGCTGGTGGCACGCCGCGTCGCCGCCGGCGTCCTGTCCGCGGGCCACGCCCGCGCGTTGCTCTCCCTGGACGATGCAGCCGGTATGGAGCGCCTCGCCCAGCGGATCGTGGCCGAAGGGCTCTCGGTGCGCAGCGTCGAGGAGATCGTGGCGCTCGGAGGTGACCAGGAGCGGTCCAAGCCGCGCCGTCCGCGCGCCGGCAACCGTCACCCGCAGCTGGACGACCTGGCGGCACGGCTGTCCGATCGGTTCGACACCCGGGTCAACATCGCCCTGGGTCAGCGCAAGGGCAAGCTGACGGTGGAGTTCGCCTCGGTCGAGGACCTGAACCGGATCGTCGACCTGTTGGGTGTCGACCGTAACGGCTGACCGCGATGTTTCACGGGAAACACCGTCCGGCGACAGATCAGTGGAACCGCTGACACCAGTCCAGAACTGACGAATCCCCTTGGTGGACAAGGGGATTCGTCAGTCAGAGCGCGCGGTCACTCCGTGCCAGCGCGCCGGCACTCGGTGCGCAGGCTGGCTCCAAGGGGAGCCGGCTCAGGAGTGTGCGGCGAGGTACGCGCGCAGGTCGCCCAGGTGGAGCACGCCGGTCTTGGTGGTGTCGTCGTCGCCCAGGTAGAGCCGCTGCAGGCTGACGAGGAGCGCTTCGGCGAGCGTGTCACGGAACGCGGGGTCGGCCAGTCGCGCGGCATCGGCGGGGTGCGACAGGTAGCCGGCCTCGATCCGGACCGTGGGCATGGTCGTCTGCTGGAGCAGGGTCCAGGACCGTCCGTGCGACCGGCAGTTGGCCAGTCCTGTCCGCGCCACGATCTCACGCAGGACGAGGTCGGCGAGGTGCTCGCCGATGGCCGACCACGAGGTCGCGCGGTCGCGGCCGAAGAAGAAGGTGGCGACCCCGCTGGCGTCGGCGGCGTCGTGGGAGTCGGCGTGCAGCGACAGCAGGAGGTCGGCGCCGGCGTTGTTGGCGATCGCGGCGCGCTCCTCCTCGGTCGGGCACGTGTGCTCGGTGCGAGTGAAGACGACGGCGACCCCGATCGCGGTGAGCCGGCCCTCGATGCGGCGAGCGAGGTCCATGACGAGATCCGACTCGACCAGGCCGTTGGCGGTGGCGCCGGTGTTGTCACCGCCGTGACCGGGGTCCAGCACGACCGTGCGACCACTGAGGTTGTGGCCGGAGCGGCGGACACGCTCGCGCTCGCGCAGGACGTTGGCTGAGCCGCCGGACACCGATCGGCGCAGGTCGTCGAAGGCGCGGAACGTCTCCGGGCCGACTGAGCCGTCACCGGGCAGGCCATAGGCCCGCTGGAAGCTGCGCACGGCACGCTCGGTCTCCGGGCCGAATCGTCCGTCGACGCGACCGGAGGCGAAGCCGAGGGTGTTGAGGCGCTCCTGGAGGGCCACGACGTCCTCGCCGCGCTGGAGGTGGCCCGGAGTGTGCGTCAGGAGGCGGTCGCCGAGTGACCAGCGGGCACCATCGATGGCACCGAAGGTCTCGACCCCGACGACACCGTCGACGATGAGGCCCTTGTGCTGCTGGAAGGCGCGCACGGCATGCAGCAGGCCCTCGTCATACGCCTCGGGGTCCGGAGCGCCGACCAGGAGGTCGGCGAGCTCGGGGAGGGCGTCGGAGGCCAGGGCCGCGAGCCGGGTCCTGACGTCGAGCACCGCTGGACCGTGGCTCCCGAGACCGAGCAGGCCGTTCTTGCTGTCTGACACGCAACCTCCTCGGAGGGGTAAAGACCTCGTCGAGGTCGACATCGGTGCAGGTCAGGGGCGGTCTGCCGAGGCAGAGCACGGGCCTGGTGCGACCGGTGGGACAGGGTGGATCTGGGTGGGCTGTGCGCCGGGGGTGGACGCGCAGGCCGCGTGGTGCAGTGCCCGACTCTAGGTCAGCAGGGGGGCAGGATCCAACCGAACTGCTCCTGCTGAGGTCGCGTCCGGTGGCGCTGGGCGACTGTGCCGCCCTCCGCGGGGACATAGGCGTCAGGCGTGGTCGAACCTGGGAAGTCGGCCCCGGAAAAACATGTGCCGGCCGGACCCCGTGGGGTCCGGCCGGCACACGCGGCACGTCAGTTGAGGTAGTCGGCGAGCTCGCGGACGAGCTTGGGCTTCGGCATGGCGCCGACGAGGGTCTTGACGACCTCGCCACCGACGTAGACGTTGAGCGTCGGGATGCCGGTGATGCCGTAGCGCGAGCTGACGGCGAGGTTCTCGTCGGTGTTGAGCTTGACGATGTCGATCTTGTCGGCGTGCGCGACGGCCAGCTCCTCGAGGACCGGGGCAACGGCGCGGCACGGGCCGCACCAGGGTGCCCAGAAGTCCACCAGGACCGGCTTGTCGTTCTGGAGGACGTCGGCCTCGAAGGTCGCGTCCGTGGTGTCCTTGATGGCTCCCACTCGGGGGCTCCTTTCGGTGGTGCTGTGGTTGGGGATGGTGCGTGCGGGTCAGTGCGTGAGCGCGGGCTGCTCGATCAGGGCGGCGTCCGCGTCCGGGGCGCCGGCGTGGTCACGGTCGGCCAGGAACCGCTCGGCGTCCAGGGCCGCGGCGCAGCCGGAACCGGCGGCGGTGATCGCCTGGCGGTAGGTGTGGTCGACGAGGTCACCGGCGGCGAACACACCGGGCAGGTTGGTCAGCGTGGTGCGACCCTCGACGAGCACGTAGCCCTCCTCGTCCAAGGTCACGACGTCCTTGACCAGCTCGTTGCGCGGGTCGTGACCGATGGCGACGAACAGACCCGTCACGGGGAGCTCGCGCGTCTCACCGGTCACGGTGTCGCGCAGCGTGACCCCGGTGAGCTTGGCGTCGCCGTGGATGGCCTCGACGGCGGAGTTCCAGGCGAACTTGATCTTGTCGTTGGACAGCGCCCGCTCGGCCATGATCTTGGAGGCCCGCAGCTCGTCGCGACGGTGCACGATCGTCACCGACCTGGCGAACTTGGTCAGGAAGGTGGCCTCCTCGACGGCGGAGTCGCCACCGCCGACGACGGCGATGTCCTGGTCACGGAAGAAGAACCCGTCGCAGGTGGCACACCAGCTGACACCGTGGCCCGACAGGCGCTTCTCGTCGGGCAGACCGAGCTCACGGTAGGCCGAACCCATGGCGAGGATCACGGCGTGCGCGCGGTAGGTGTTGCCCTCGGCGTCCACGACCGTCTTGACCTCACCCTCGAGGTCGACCGACTCGACGTCGTCGGTGATGATCTCGGCGCCGAAGCGCTCGGCCTGGGCACGCATGTTCTCCATGAGGTCCGGGCCCATGATGCCCTCGCGGAACCCGGGGAAGTTCTCCACCTCGGTGGTGTTCATCAGCGCGCCACCAGCGGTGACGGCACCCTCGAAGAGCAACGGCGCGAGGTTGGCGCGGGCGGCGTAGACAGCGGCGGTGTAACCCGCCGGGCCCGAGCCGATGATGATCAGGCTACGGATGGCGTCAGGTGCGGTCGTGCTCACGCGAGTACAGCCCCTTGTGGTCGAGAAGGAGGTTCACCGCTACATACGGTGCTGATGTCTGCAACCGATCGTAGGGCCTGAATGTTCCTGCGCGGCACGCGGCAGGCCGCGGCGACGGGTGAATCGGCCAGTCAGCCCAGGGGGACGGGGCCGGCCATCACCGCGGGGTGGTCGGCGTCGCAGTCGGGGGCCACGGCATACACGCTCTGGCGGGTGTCGCCGCCCACCACGACGACCACCGCCGGGCGTCCGTCGTAGGTCGCCACGTCAGCGGTGAGGGGCATCGAGGCGGCGACACCCAGCGCGGTCAGGCACTCCCGCAGGCCCGCCGCGTCGGCGGTGGCCGCACCGGCGGAGGAGCCGCGAAGCGCGCTGGAAGGGGTGGCGTGGTCCTTCACCGCCCCGGCGAGCACCGTGCGCGCCTGGGTCCGCAGGGCCGAGGAGGTGTATGCCGTGCCGGTCGCCTGGAGCGTGACCGTGGCGGCGCTGCTGCTCATGGAGTGCTCGCCGGCGTCCTTGCGCCCGGCTGCCGCGTCCGGCGAGGCCTTCGCCGCGGAGCCGGCGGCGGAGCTCGCGGAGCTCGACCCGGTGCCGCTCAGGGAGGCCAGCAGCTCGCCGGGCCCGGTGCCGGCCAGCGCCGGGACCGCAACGGCGACGGCGGCCACCGCAGCGGCAGCAAGCCCGACCTTCGGCCAGGACGGCAGCCGTCGACGCAGCGGGACGACCGTGCCGCGTGGATCGGCCGAGGGGTGCCCGGACGACGATCGACCGGCCGAGCGGGCCTGCTGCTCGGCGGCGATGGAGGCGTTGATGCGGTCGACCAGGTCGGCGGGCATCGGGCCCGGGTCGCCGAGCCCGGCCAGCAGCGCGCGTACCCCGGTCGGGTCGTCGAGGTCCTCCGGGCGACCCGGTGGCACGGGTGGGGTGCTCACGGCAACCTCCGGACGGCTCGAGCAACGACAGGGCGCAGCGACGGACGGTGTGACGGGTGGAAGGCGGCGGTCCCAGCGAGACCCGGACGGAGGCCAGGACAATGGCCGCTCCATGGGTACGACGTCACGGCTGCCCCGATCGTTCCCGGAGCATGGCCGCCATGGCCTCGCGGCCACGGCTGCAGCGCGACTTGACGGTGCCCTCGGCGACCTCGAGCACCGCCGCCGCCTCGTGCACGGACAGACCGTGCATGTCGACGAGGACCAACGCCATCCGTTGGCCCTCCGGCAGGCGGTCGAGGGCCTCGCGCACCTCGAGCCGGGTGTCCACTGAGGCCTGGGCGTCAGACTCGTCGGCGAGCTCGTGCTCGGGCAGCGGTGAGGTCGGTTTGTCGCGTCGTAGCCGGTCCAGGCAGGCGTTCACGACGATGCGGTGCAGCCACGTCGTCACCGCCGCCTCACCGCGGTAGGACCCCGCTCGCCGGAACGCCGAGATGAAGGCGTCCTGCACGCAGTCAGCAGCGAGCTCGGGGTTGCGGGTGGTGCGCAGGGCCACGGCCCACATCCGGTCGCGGTGCCGGCGGAACAGCTCCCCGAAGGCATCGGGGTCGCCGTCGAGGTGCTGGCGCAGCAGGTCCCGGTCGTCGCGTTCGTGCAGCGGGCGGGTGCTCATGGGGTGCCGGTCCGCCGCGCCCGGCTCAGCGGACCGTGACCTCGGCGAGCGTCGCGCGGAACTTGCCGTCACTGACCTGCGACACCTTGGTGAACCAGACGATGACGTACTGCCCCGTCACGGGCTTGGCGGACTTGACGATGACGTTGCCGCTCTTGCCGGAGGACGTGCCGAGGACCGTGGCCGTGTCCAGGGTCCGGTCCGGCCCGACGTAGACGGTGACGTCTGAGGAGTTCGGGAGCACGAGGTCGACCTGGGAGACCTTGCGGACCTGGCCGAGGTCGAGGCGGACGCCGACACCCTTCTTGAGGCCGCCGAGGTTGGCGCTGGCGTAGCCCTCGGAGCTCCAGAACGTGTCGGTCTTGCCGTCGAAGACCCGCGGAGCCTCGCCGTTGCGCTCGGCGTTGTCGCCCTCGGGGTCGAACCCGGTGGCGCTGAGGATGGCGAACTCCTCGCTCGCCGTCGTGGTGGTGGTCGAGGGGGACGGCGTCGTGGTCTGTCCGGGGGTGACCGTCGCTGTGGGTGCCGTGACCGTCACCGTGGGGCTCGGGGACCCGGCGAAGAGGTGGGCGCCCGACCCGATCTGCGAAACGCCGTACCAGCCGAGCGCCGTGACGATCACGAGGAAGCCGGCCACGATGGCCAGCACGACCTTGGACTGGGCCCGGCTCGTCTGGGCGGTCTCCTGCGGCAGCATCGGCAGGGGAGGATCGAGCGGTTCGGAGGTGTCGAGGAGGGCCTCGTCCAGGCTGATCCGGCGCTCTTCGGCCTGCTCGGCCGCCGCATCACGTGCTGCCTTGCGCTCGGCTGCCTTGTCGGCGGCCTTGTCCGCGGCAGCCTTGGCGAACGAACCCACCCGGTGTGCGGCAGCACCGGCCGCGTGCCCCGCGGCGGTAGCCCCGGCACCCAGCGCCGCAGCCACGGCAGCCGGGGCGCCCTCCTGCGGGCCGTGCTCACCGTTCGCTGCCGCGTTCCCTGCCGCGTTCCCTGCCGCGGCCGCGCCACCGGGTCCACCCGTGGTCGACCCCGCTGCTGCGCCACCGGCAGCACCAGCAGCCATGACCTGTGTCGCCTGGTCCGGCGCCGCAGCACGAACCGTGTCGTCCTGGTCGAAGGGCGTGGCGCCCCCTTGGCGGGTAGCCGGAGCGTGGCCCGGGTCTCGGGCGAGGTCGCCCATCGGCAGGGCGATGGTGCGGTCCACGTCGCCGGTGACGGGGCGCGGGGCGCTGCCCCCGAGTCCGACCACCTGGGTGGGTGCCCAGGGAGCGATCTGCGACGCGAAGTCTCCGGGCGTAAGCGGGCCCTGGTCGTCGTTGAGGGTCAGGCGACACAGCGCGTCGAGGTCCCCCGGCACGCCCGCGGCGATCTCGGACGGTGCGGCGACGCCCCCCACGACGCGGGGTGCACTCTCGACACCGGGCACCGCCGGGGTCAGCGGCCAGCGGCTGGTCAGCGCTGCATACGCCACAGCCACCACGCCCACGGCGTCGAGGCGGGCCGCGCTCGCAGAGTCGAGCTCGTCGTCGGAGGCCAGGGCGGCGGCGGTGGCCACACCGCGGACCTTGATGGTGCCGTCGGGAGCGCGCAGGACCGAGTGGGGGGTGAGGCGGAGGTGGTGCAGACCGCGGGAGCGGGCGGCCTCCAGGCCCGTGGCCGTCTCACCGGCGATGCGGCGGGCCTCCTCGGCGGGCAGGCCGCCCTGCTCGAGGATCTGGGCGAGGGAGTGAGCGTCGGCGATCGCCTCTTCGACGTAGAAGGCCGTCCTGTCGGAGTGGCCGACGTCGAGCACCCGGACGAGGCGGTGGTTGTCCAGGCCCGCAGCACGGCGGGCCGCGTCGAGGGTGGCGGCGGCGTGCTCCTCGTCCTCGGCGAAGCAGACCACGACCACGTCGCGCTCGAGGGTGGTGTCGTGGGCCGCCCAGCGTTCGGCGTGCGCCAGCGTCTCCAGCCTGCGCCGGACGGCATACCGGCCGCCCAGCACCGTCGAAGGCCCAACCCCGTGCACGCTGCCTCCTCCTGCGTCGCTGGTGCGGTCGCCGGTCCGGTCGCCGCTGCGCTGCGCTGCCATCCTAGGGTCTGGCTCGCTCACGCCGGGCGGCGACGCAGGCGACGGACCACCGGGTCGAAGAGCTGCCCGACCTCCTCGACCCGCATCGCGTGGGCGATGCCGAAGACGAAGGCCAGGTAGACCGCGCCACCGAGGGCCAGCTCCAGTGCCGCGCCGAACCACGACTGGGCGTCGACCCCGATCCGCGCCAGCAACCACAGCAGGCCGAGGGTGGGCACCACGGCCAGCCCGGAGGCGATGCCGAGGCGGACGTACACCCGGACCGTGGGGTGCAGGTGCAGGGGGCCGAGGCGCCGACGGAGCAGGACGAAGCCGACCACGGCGGCGGCCAGGTTGCTCAGCGTCTGGCCGATGCCGACGATGACGCCGGCTCGCTCGGGCGTGGCGACGAGGGCTAGCAGGTTGACCGCGGAGGCCACCACGGTGACGAGCACCTGGAGCCGGAAGGGGGTCTTGGCGTCCTCGTAGGCGTAGAACACGCGCTGCACGAGGTAGAACCAGCCGAACGGGACGAGGCCGATCATCATCGCGACCATCACCCCCGAGATGGCCAGCGCCTGGTCGTGGCTGTTGCCCGGGAAGGCGAGGCGCACGGCCTGTGGCCCGAGGAGCGCGGCCCCCACGGTGATCGGCAGCAGCAGGACCGCCGGCATGCGCAGGCCCCGGCCGAGGTCGGCCACCACCCCGCGGTCGTCGCCGCGGTGGGCCGACTGGGAGAGGCGGGTGAACAACGCGGTGACGAGGGAGACGGTGATGAGGGAGTGGGGGAGCATGAAGAGCAGGAACGCCAGACCGTAGGCGGTCACCCCGGCCCCGACCGTGCCGCTCGCCTGGAGCAGGTCGCCGGCCCTGGTCATGACCTTCGACGTGACGATGAAGCCGAGCTGGCTCACGGCCACGGCGGCGAAGGTCCAGACGGCGACGTGGGAAGCCGACCGCAGGCCGACACCGCGGAACCCCCAGACCGGGCGGTAGTGGAACCCGATCCGGCGCAGCGGCAGCCACAGCGCGACCGCCTGGGCGGCCACACCGAGGGTGGCCGAGCCCGCCAGCAGCCAGATCATCGGCCCGGTCCAGCTGGCGACCGGGATGTCCTTCCCGTAGGCCAGCCGGAAGGTCACGATGCCGATGATGCCGACGACGTTGGCCAGCGCGGGCGCCCACATGTATGCCGCGAAGTGACCGCGGGCGTTGAGCACCTGCCCCAGCAGCGTGTAGAGCCCGTAGAAGAAGACCTGCGGCAGGCAGATCAGGGCGAACGCCGTGGCCAGGCCCAGCGTGGGCGAGTTCCAGCCCTGGGAGAACAGCCGCACGAGCAGGGGGGCGGCGGCGGTGACGACGAGGGTGGCGCCGAGCAGCAGGGCCAGGGACAAGGTGATGAGCCGGTTGACGAACTCCTGTCCACCATCGGTGTCCGTGGACGCCTTGATGATCTGCGGGACGAGGACCGCGTTGAGGACACCACCGGCGAGCAGCAGGTAGAACTGGTTGGGCAGCGTGTTGGCCACCTGGAAGGTGTCGGCGGACAGCGCGATGCCGATCGTCGCGGCCAGCAACGAGGCTCGGGCGAAGCCGAGCAGCCGCGAGACAACGGTGCCGGCGGCCATGATCGCGCTCGACCGGGCCAGGCTGCCCTCGGGGGCAGAGGTGGTGGCAGCGGGCGGAGTGGGGTCGGCGCCCGGCGTGTCCTTGCTGCTGCTGTCTGCCTGCGGGGGCGGGGTCTCGCTCATCGGCGTGCCTCCACGGCTCGGGGGTCGGCTCCGTGGCCGTGGGCGGAGCGGCTCGGGCGCCGCCTGACGGTGCGCACGATACCGAGGACGAGGACCAGGGCCGCCACCCCACCCAGGACGAGGTAGACCCAGTTACCCGTCGGGGTCACGCGGACCTGCACGTCGGCGCCCTGGCCGACCACGGTGCCGTCGGGCGTGGTCAGGGTCGTCCGGAGGGGGACGAGGCCGGCGGCCAGGGCCGTGACGCTGACGTTGACCGTCGCGCGGCTGTGCGGGCCGATTCGCAGGATCGAGGGCTGGCTGTCGATCTGGAGCCGGGGGTTGGACGCCTCGACGGTGAGCTTGACGTTCTCGACGGGCACGTTCAGGTCGTTGGTCACCGTGATCTGGAGCCGGCCGGAGTCGGCGAGGAAGTTGATCGTCCCCGCGCTGACCTTGACGGCCGTGGTCGTCTGCCGGGTGGCGGCGTTGACGCGACCGTTCAGGGTGTTCCAGGCGGTGGGGGCCGAACGCCAGCGCGTCGAGGCGAGCTGCTCGGCGGCCCGGGTCCAGGTGCGCGCGAACTCGTTGCCGTCGTCGCGGATCTGGGCGACGCCGCGGACGGTGCGCAGGGTCTGCTCGAGCGCGGCCGTGCGGGCGGGGGTCAGCACCGGCTTGCTGACGCTGGCCGAGGGGGTGGTGGGGCGGGTGACCGGCGCGACCTGCGTGGGTGCGGTGCGGCGGGCTGCCGCGAGCTGGGCCGTGGTGGTCGTGGGCGTGAGCCATGGGAGCTTCTGGACGACGTCGAAGAAGCGCCGGGTCGCCTCGGGGTCCGGGTTGAAGGAGCGAGGAGCCACGACGAACACCGATCGCCCGGCGGTGCCGGGAAGCTCCCCCAGGAGGGCGGCCGAGTCGGCGATGAACTGCTGGGTGCTCAGCACCGACTCCGGTCCCGAGGTGGTGCGACCGAGCAGCGAGCTGAGCGAGTCGTCGTAGGCCAGCAGGGGCAGCCCGGTGGTGCTGCGCTGGGTCGCGCCCGGGGTCAGGCCGGTCGGGCCGGAAGGGAGTGCGCTGCTCGAGGTCACCTGAGCGGCGAGCGGGGGCACCCGGAACAGCTGGCGCAGTCCGGACTCGGCGCGCGAGGTGTAGGTGCCGTCGGCCGGCCAGGCGATGTCGGAGCGACCGCCGAGCCCCTTCGCCACGTTCGCCGAACGGCGGACGAGGTCGGGGAACAGCTCGGTCGTGCCGGGCTGGCTGGCCACGGCCCCTACGTCCGCATCCGTGTCGGGTAGGACCCACGGGCTGTGGCGCTGGGCCTCCTGGGTGATGCGCACCTCGGTGGCGGTCCGCAGACGCAGCTCCTGGGTCCCCCTGGCGCCCGCGTCGACGGGGGCGGGCAGCAGGCCCGGCGTCAGGCTCGGGTCGAGGGCCCACGTGACGGGCGCGTCCTGCGTGGCGTCGAGCACGCGGGTGACCCGCGAGGAGGCGTCCAGCGCCGAGGTCCACGCAGTCTCGCGGGCGGTCCCGGTCCCGGCGAAGAGGTCGGGGTCCGGGTCGAGGGTCAGGGGGACGGCCCACGAGATCGCCAGGGGCTGGTACTGCTTGATCCGCTGGAAGCCGGCGAAGGTGCGCACGGACGTGTCCGCGGACTCCACGCTGAGGGGCACCGCGCCATACGTGGCGTCGGAGCGTCTCGAGGCGATGCCCTCGAGGCTGATCCGGAAGCCGGCGGCGGTGCCCGGTGCGACGCTGCCGGCGAGACGCGTCGTGCCGACGACGTCGCCCTGCGCAGGGCCGGCCTGCACGGCCCAGTCGCGGACGGCTTCACGGGTGTTGGGGAGGGTGCCCGCCACCACCCGCACCGTGGGCCGGACCAAGGGGGTGGTGCCGTCGTTACGGACCGTTCCGGAGATGACGACCTTCTGGCCGGGGGCCACGACGGCCGGGCTGACCCCGCTGAGCTGGACGACGGCCCGCGGGGCGGTGGCGGTCGGTCGTGTCGCTGCGACCTGTGTGGCGGTTGCGCCGACCTGGGTACGGGGTGCGGCGGCCGGGGTGCCGGGTGCGGCTCGGACGGCCGCGTGCGTCGCGGGCGGCGTGGCCGCGACGGCGGGCAGCACCAGCGCTGCCGCGGCGAGCACGCGGCATACCGGGACGCGCCCCATCACCCGTCTCCGGCCAGACGGTGCCAGGCCTGCCTGGCGATGCGGCGCTCGTTGGGGAAGGTGAGGTGCTCGTGGGCCTCGCGGAGGGGGAGCCAGGCCACGTCCACGGCCTCGTGGTCCGGGTCGTTCTCGATGGTGAGCCGACCGCCGGTGGCCTCGAGGAGGTAGTGGTGCACGAACTTGTGCACGCGGTGGTCGCTCGTGGCGAACCAGTAGTCGATGGTGCCGAGCTCGGTGAGGACCCGGCCCTGGATGCCGGTCTCCTCCGCGACCTCGCGCTCGGCGGTCTGCGCGAGGGTCTCATCGTTCTCGCGGTGGCCTTTGGGCAGGCACCACTCGAGCCGGCCGGCGCGGTTGCGGCGCGCGATGACGGCGATGCGGGCCACTCCGTCGTGCACGTCGACCACGATGCCCCCGGCGGAGCGCTCCTCGACCGCAGGCAGGCGCGCGCGGCTGGGGGCCAGCCGTTCGGGATCGCGTGCGGGGGAGGTCACCCGGTCACTCTAACGAGCGCCTAGGCTTGACCCTCGTGTCCACCGCCGATCCCCGCGAGCCGTCCCCGAAGGGCTCGAACGCCTCGAGCGGCTCACCGTCGGACATCCCCGAGCTGCTGCGGGCGGCCACCTCGCACCTCGCCCCGGTGGTGCCCCTGCTCACCGAGCTGGGGGCGCTGTTCGCGGCCGCCGGCCACGAGCTGGCCCTCGTCGGTGGCCCGGTCCGCGACGCCTTCCTCGGACGCGTCTCGCCCGACCTCGACTTCACGACCAGCGCCTCGCCCGACGAGTCGCTCGCAGTCCTCAAGCCGTGGGCCGACGCGCACTGGGACATGGGCCGCGAGTTCGGGACGGTGGGAGTCCGGCGCGGCGAGCACACCATCGAGGTGACGACCTACCGCGCCGACGCCTACGACGGCCAGACACGCAAGCCGGTGGTCGCCTTCGGTGACAACCTCGAGGACGACCTCGTACGGCGCGACTTCACCGTCAACGCGATGGCGCTGAGGCTGCCGTCGATGGAGTTCGTCGACCCGCACGACGGCCTCACCGACCTCGCGGCTCGTCGGCTCCGCACGCCGGGGACGCCCGAGGTGTCCTTCGGGGACGACCCGTTGCGGATGATGCGCGCCGCCCGGTTCGCCGCGCAGCTCGGTGTCACCGTGGCGCCCGAGGTGCGGTCGGCGATGGAGCAGATGGCCGGCTCGATCGAGATCGTGTCGGCCGAACGGGTCCGCGACGAGCTCACCAAGCTGCTGCTCGCCCCCACGCCGCGGCCCGGACTGCGCCTGCTCGTCGAGACCGGTCTGGCCGACCATGTGCTGCCCGAGCTGCCCGCCCTCAAGCTCGAGATCGACGAGCACCACCGTCACAAGGACGTCTACGAGCACTCGCTCACCGTGCTCGACCAGGCCATCTCGCTCGAAGGTCCGGCCGACGGGCCGCCCGAGTCCGTCCCGGGTCCGGACCTGTGGCTGCGGCTGGCGGCCCTGCTCCACGACATCGGCAAGCCGGCGACGCGACGGTTCGAAGCGGGTGGCGGGGTCTCCTTCCACCACCACGAGGTGGTCGGTGCCAAGCTCGCGGCGAAGCGCCTCAAGGCGCTGCGCTTCGACAAGGAGACGGTCAAGGCGGTCGCCCGTCTCACCGAGCTGCACCTGCGTTTCCACGGCTACGGCGACGGCCAGTGGACGGACTCGGCGGTCAGGCGCTACATCACCGACGCCGGACCGCTCCTTCCGCGGCTGCACCGCCTGACCCGGTCGGACTCCACGACCCGCAACGCCCGCAAGGCGGCTCGGCTGTCCCGCACCTACGACGAGCTGGAGGTGCGGATCGCCGCCCTCCAGGAGGCCGAGGAGCTGGCGGCCGTGCGACCGGAGCTGAACGGCAACGAGATCGCCGAGGTCCTCGGCATCCGCCCCGGACCGGTGCTGGGTCGCGCCTACAGCTTCCTGCTCGAGGTGCGCCTCGATCAGGGGCCGATCGGGCGCGATGCTGCTGTGGCGGCTCTGCAGGAGTGGTGGGCCCAGCAGCCCGAAGCGGCGAACTGACCCGTTCGCAGGGCCCGTCGCACTGTCACTGCTGGCTTCGGGTCAGTCGGCGACGAACACCGACAGCCCGCTGTCGCTGGCGAAGAACGTTCAGACCCGGTCGAGGGGAGCCGACTGCCCCTCGACCTCACTCCACTCAAACAGGGGATTCCCTGAAGACGATGGCCCAGAATAGCGGAATGGCGACAAACCCCTTGCAGGTCGCACGCCCGACACACGCTGGCACGGCGTGGTGACAGCCCCGAAGAGGGTCTTCGACGGACGACCCACGGTGCTCGGGCACCGCGGGTCCGGGCGCGGCACCGTCGACGGCAACGCCGAGAACTCCCTCGAGTCGATCCTCGCCGGCGTCGCGAGCGGCCTGCGCTGGGTCGAGTTCGATGTCCGCCGCACTGCCGACGACCTGCTCGTGGTCGGGCACCACCCGACCCTGGACGACGGGAGCTGGGTGGCAGACCTGGACGGGCCCGGTGCCACGGCCCTCGGGATGGTGACCCTGGACACCGTGCTGACGGCCCTGCCCGACGGCATCGGCGTGAACATCGACCTCAAGACCTCGCTCGAGGACGCCCTTCGGCCCCGCGAGGCCACGACCGCGGCGCTTCTGGCCCCGGTCCTGCGGGACCTCGTCGCGGGTGACCGCGCGGCCGGTCGCCCGGTGCTCGTGTCGTCGTTCGATCCGGCGTCGTTGCTCGTCATCGGCGAGCTGGCACCGGTGTTGCCGAGGGGCCTCCTCGCCTGGGTGGGTTTCCCCCTGCGCAAGGCCATCCCCGCCGCCGTCCACCTCGGCGTGGACGCCGTGGCGGCCCACTGGTCCTCCTTCGGCCCGAACGGCGTGGACCGTGCGCCCAGCTTCAGGTCGGCCGCGTATGCCGTGGACGTTGCCCACCGGGCCGGACTCGAGGTCGTCGTCTGGTGCCCCGGCGCCGACGTGGCCACCGAGCTGCTCTCGGCCGGGGTCGACGCGGTGGTCGTCGACGACGTGCCCACCACCCTCGCCGCCCTGCGCGGACAAGCCGACTGACGGCATACGGGTGGGTTTGGTCGTTCGAGGTTTCCCGGTTTGCCCACCTGTGGGAGCCTTGCCCCGGCTGCGTCGGCAGGGCAGCAACGGGGAGTTCTCCCCATTGGGGGCGGCCCCCTCCCCATCTAGCCTTGCCCGGTGTCGCCGTCGGTCGCTGCGTCCCCGGAAGGTCCTGATGCCCACCCTGAAGTACCCGAGCGAGCAGTTCCCCGGCCCGCCGTCGGTCACTGTCGACATCCCTGATGACTGGTCGCCGGTCCGCGTGCCCGGAACCCTCCTGGCGGCTCGCCGGGCCGAGAAGGGTGGCAGCTTCGCCCCCAACCTCGTCGTGCGCGGCTTCACCCGCTCCGCCGAGTTCACCATCGGTCGGGCGCTGGCCGAGCTCAAGGCGTTCGTGACCGAGCGCCCCGACGGGGAGATGGACGACCCCTTCGAGGTCGAGATCGACGAGGTGCCGTTCGTCGGCGTCAACGTGTCGTGGACGGACGAGTTGGTCGGTGACGTCGTGCAGGCCCACCTCTTCGCCGGCGCCCGTCGCGGCCAGGTCGTCGACCTCATCCAGGTGACAGGCTCGGTCGGGGGACCCGAGGTCGAGTCGGAGTACGCCACCATCCAAGAGCTGATGCAGACCGTGCGGGTGACCCGGTGAGCAGCACACCCGTGAGCGTGTCCGGGCTGACCCTGCGGATCGGCTCGGCCACCGACGTGGGTCGGGTGCGGGGCCACAACGAGGACAACCTCGTCGCCGACGGCGCGGTGTTCGCCGTCGCCGACGGCATGGGTGGCCACGCCGCCGGTGAGGTCGCCAGCGCCATCGTCGTCGACAGCCTGCGCGCGCTCGCCGGACGGGCCGTGCTCGTGCGCGACGACGTCGTCACCGCGCTCGCCGACGCCAACGAGCAGATCCTGCGTTCGGTCGCCCGGCACCCCGAGCAGACCGGCATGGGCACCACCGCGGCCGGGCTGGCCGTGGTCTCCGCCGGCGGATCCACCCACTGGGCCGTCTTCAACGTCGGCGACTCCCGCGTCTACCGCTACGTCGACGGCCGGCTGCGCAGCGTCACGGTCGACCACTCCGAGGTGCGCGAGCTCGTCGACGCCGGACTCATCACCGAGGCCGAGGCGGCCCGCCACCCGTTGCGCAACGTCGTCACCCGCTCCCTGGGCGCGGACTCCATGCCGGCCGTCGACCTCTGGGTCTTCCCGCCCCAGGTCGGCGAGCGCTTCCTCATCTGCTCCGACGGCCTCAACGGCGAGCTCTCCGACGACCACATCGCGGCCCTCCTCGGCGAGCACGAGGACCCGCACGACGCGGCGGTCGCCCTGGTCGACGCAGCCGTCGAGGCCGGCGGTCGCGACAACGTCACCGTGGTGGTCGTGGCCCTCGACGGCCGCGACGACGACGCCGACGGCGCCGACGACGTCGACACGGCTCCGCGCAGCGAGGTCACGAGGTCCACCCCGTGACGGCAGTCCGCTTCGCCGCCCCCGACCAGCCGGGATGGTCCGCCATCTCGGCTGGAGGCGTGTTCGTCCTCGTCCGCGGTGTTGCTTCCGACGACGTCGTGGAGCGGACCCGCGAGGCCGCCGGGACCGGCGAGCTCGACGACCTGCTCGACGCCCTGACCCGTGACGGGGTCCGGACCGCACCGGACTTCGTCGCCGTCCAGGAAGGTGACCCCGTGCGGGTGGTCGCCCGTGGCACCGCGTATGCCGTGGCGCCGGCGCCCGCCGGCGACGTGGAGATCCGCGCCGCACGGCGCGGCCCCTGGGCCGACGAGGACGCCCCCGACGGCGCGACCGAGGTCGTGCTGCACTCCGGTGTGCCGCTGCCCGAACCCGAGGCGCCGACGGCTGGTCTGCCCGACGGCCGGTTGAGCTCGCCGGGCGGGGTGAAGGGCTGGCAGGTGCCGGCGCGCCTGCGCCGTGGCGGGCCGCCGCCGGTCGCGGCCAACGGTGCCGATGGTCCCGACGCGTCCGCTGACGAAGACCTCCCCGGGGACGCCGTGCAGGAGGTCCCCGGGTACGACTACCTCTTCGGGGCCCCCGGCTCCACCGGCGCACCGCCGTTCCTCCCCAACCACGACACCGGCACGCTGCAGGAGCCCCCGATCGGCCGGGCACCCATGGAGGAGGCGGCCGGCGTCACCCCGCCGCCGAGCTCCGACCACACGCTCCCGCCGCCGCAGCACACCCAGGCCGGCCGCCTGGCCCGGTCACGGGACGAACAGGCCGCCGGCACCCGGACCGCGGGCGACCGGACCGCGGGTGGCTCACCCGGCACTGCGCCGGGCAGCACGCCGGGGACCACGTCGAGCAACACGTCAGGCAGCACCTCGAGCAGCACCTCCGGCCCGGCGCCCGGCGCGACGTCCGGCGCGACGTCCGGCCCGGCGTCCCGTCCTGAGGTCCGGGCCGCCCAGGGCGGTGGACTCATCGAGTCCGTGCCCTGGCGCCGCGGCGGCAGCAACGTCGCCCCCTCAGCGGCCGAGCCGGCCGCGCCGCAGACCAGGGCCATCCCCGCCCCGCCCGTGGCGCCCCCCGCTCCGACTCTGACTCCGGCCCCGGCCCCGACGTCGATGCCCGCACCCGCGCCGACTCCGGCCCCCACTTCCGCGCCGGCCCCCACCTCGGCTCCGACCCCGGCGCCGGCTGTGTCGGCGGAGCACACCACGCCTCCTGCGGCCCCGGCGCCCGAGGAGGCCACCGTCGACCGGGCGAGCCTGCCCGTGACGGCCACCGGCTCCATACCGAGAGGGCCCATCGTCCTGGCGGTGCTGTGCCCGGCCGGGCACCCCAGCCCACCCCACGCCAGTGCCTGCCGGGTCTGTGAACGCGACATCCCGCCGCAGCAGCCGTTCCAGACGCCGCGACCGCCACTGGGCCGGATCCGGCTCTCGACCGGCGACGTCGTCACCCTCGACCGCGGTGTCCTGCTCGGGCGCGCGCCCAAGGTCAACGCCGACCTGCCCGCCGCCCAGCGGCCGCACCTCGTGCGCGTCGTGAGCCGGGAGAACGACATCTCGCGCAACCACGCCGAGGTCGTCCTCGAGGGCTGGCACGTCCTGGTCCGCGACCTGGGCTCCACCAACGGCACCACGGTGACGCTGCCGGGGCAGCAGGCCGTGCGGCTGCGGCCCAGCGACAGCCAGGTCATCGAGCCGGGAACGGTCGTCGGCATGGCTGACGAGGTCACCTTCAGCTACGAGGTGCCCTCGTGACGGTGGCCGTCCCACCCGAGCTCGACGGGTTGGTCTACCGCGAGCTGGTCGGCTCGGGCGGGTACGCCGACGTCTACCTCTACGAGCAGCAGATGCCGCGGATGAGGGTCGCCGTCAAGGTGCTCAAGGGCGAGGGACTGACCGACTCGATCCGCCGCCAGTTCCGCGACGAGGCCGACACCATGGCCCAGCTCGCCGACCACCCCTACATCGTCCAGGTCTTCCGCTCCGGCACCTCGCTGGACGGCCGCCCCTACCTGGTCATGAAGTACTACCCGCCGCCCAACCTCGCGCTGCGCTCGCGCAACGAGCGGCTCAGCGTCGAGGAGGTGCTGCGAACCGGTATCCAGCTCGCCAGCGCCGTCGAGACCGCCCACCGGGCAGGGATCACCCACCGCGACATCAAGCCGGCGAACGTGCTGGTCAGCCAGTACGGCGCCCCCGGGCTCACCGACTTCGGCATCGCCGGCCAGCTCGGCCACGGCGCGGCGGAGGACGACGATGACGACGTGGGTGTGAGCGTGCCCTGGGCGCCGCCGGAGGTGCTCTTCGGGCAGTCCAACGGTGACGCCCGTGCCGACGTCTACTCCCTCTCGGCGACGCTGTGGCAGCTGCTCGTGGGCCGCTCCCCGTTCGAGATCCCCGGTGGTGACAACTCCGCATACGGGTTGATGCCCCGGATCCGCACCTCGCCCGTTCCGGCGACCGGCCGCGCCGACGTGCCGGTCTCGCTCGAGCGGCTCCTCACGCAGGCGATGGCCAAGGACCCCGGTGCGCGGCCGCAGAGCGCCATCGCGTTCGCGCGCTCGCTGCAGGAGATCGAGCAGGAGCAGCGCTTCACCCGGACCGCCATCGTCGTCCTCGACGAGCAGGGCCAGACCACGCTCGCCGACCAGAGCGCCCCGGCCCCCGGGGCGGAGGACGACCGGACCCGCGTCCGGGCGCCGCAGTCGGTCCAGGGCCAGACCCCCGTGGGCCCGCGTCCGCGCAGCGTCGGGGGAACCGTCGCCGTGAACGGCGCCCAGGGGGTGGCCGGGACCGCGTCCCACGCGCCCTACGGACACCCTCCGGTCGACGCCGTCGACGTCGGGGGGACCGTGAGCCGCGACCGCCTCGCGACCCGTACGGTCGAACCCGAGGTGGTCGCTGCGCCGCCGGCGCGCAACCCCGCCGTGACCCTGGCGGCGATCGCCGTCGCCGTGGTGGCTGTCGTGGTCGGGGTCTCCGTGCTCGTCGGCCGCGGTGGCGACGGGCCGGCGGACACCCCGAAGACCGTCGCGAGCGAGAGCGGCGACGTGGCCCTGTCCGTGCCGAGCACCCCGACGATCGAGGCGAAGGGCGTCTCGGGTGGGGTGAAGTTCACCTGGCAGTACCTCGCGCCGGAGAAGCCAGACCGCTTCTTCCTGCGGACGGCGGCAGGCACCTCGGCCCTCGGCAGCGCCATGGACGGAGCGCCGCTGGCCGACTCCACCTTCACCGTCAAGGCGAAGAAGGGCACGCAGGTCTGCGGCCAGGTGAAGGTCAGCCGCGAGGGACTGTCCTCGGAGTACTCGACACCCCAGTGTGGGAGGGCCAGGTGAGCACCACGGACCGGACCGGCAGCATCACGGTGGAGTTCTGCGGCGAGGAGTTCGTCGCCGAGCGGGGGACACCCCTGACGATCGGGCGCACGGGGGACGTCGAGATCGACGACAACCCGTTCCTGCACCGCAGCTTCCTGCAGGTCGTCGAGGAGGGCGGGCTGTGGTGGCTGACCAACGTCGGCACCACCCTGACCGCGACGGTGGCCGACAAGAAGGGCCTGTTCCAGGCCTGGCTCAACCCCGGCGCCCGGATACCCCTGGCCGTCGAGCGGTTCACCGTGTGGTTCACCGCCGGTCCGACGACCTACGACTTCGACATCATCGTGGACAGCCCGGCCTTCACGTCGACCGGCACCGAGGACATCGAGGTCGAGGACAGCACGGGGGAGACCACGGTCGGACGCGTCACCTTCACCCCCGACCAGAAGCTGCTCATGGTGGCGCTGTGCGAAGGGCTCCTGCGGCGCTCCTACTCCGCACCGGGCCAGATCCCGTCGTCGGCGGACGCTGCCGCCCGGCTGGGCTGGAAGGTCACGAAGTTCAACCGAAAACTGGACAATGTCTGTCAAAAGCTCGCCGATGCTGGTACTCGTGGACTGCACGGAGGGCCGGGGAAGCTCGCGAGCAACCGCAAGGCACGACTGGTGGAGCACGCGTTGTCCACGCGTCTGGTGACCGAGGGCGACCTCGCGCTGCTGGATGCGCTGGACCACGAGGACGACCAGGGCGCACGACCACCCGCATGACCACCACCTCACGCACGACCACACGCAGGACCAGACGCACGACCATGACCAGCAGCACGGGGGCAGCACGCAGATGAGTCCGATCTCGCGTCGGCGCGCAGGAGTGGCGTCAGGGGTCGTCGTCGCACTGGCGGCATCGAGCCTGACGTTCTTCGCCGTCCAGTCCAGGGGGGAAACCGTCCACGAGGCCGACCTCAACGACGGCGGGGTGTGGGTCTCGGCGACCAACTACAGCCAGTTCGCCCGCATGAACAAGGCGGCACGGCAGTTCGACGCCGGCATCCAGGCCAACGTCACCCCGGGCGCGGGCCTGGACGTGCTCCAGGACGGCGCCGCGGTCGGTGGCATCCTCACCTCCGGCAACCAGCTCGTCCCCATCGACCCGCTCACCGGACGCCTCGACTCCACGTCCCCGGTGCAGCTTCCCCAGAAGGCCAAGCCGGTCGGCGACGAGTTCGTCCCGGGCACCGGCGACCTGCGCGGCGGCACCCTGGCGATGGTCGACCCGAAGACCGGCAAGGTCTGGGCACAGCGTGTCGACCCCAGCGTCCCGTTGTCGGGCTTGTCGCTGTCCACCGCGTCGAAGCCGCTCGCGACGGCCGGCGCCGTCGCGGCGATGGCCGTCGACACCTCGGGTGGGGTGCACGTCGTGTCCGCGACCACCGGCAAGGTCATCTCCGTGCCCGTCACGGGGGGCACCTTCGGCACCCCCGTCACCGAGAAGATCAAGCTCCAGTCCAGTGCCGTGGACATCACCGCCGTCGGCACGCGATGGGTGGTCTACAACCCCGTCTTCGACCAGGTCTTCGCCCAGGGCCTCGACAAGCCGGTCGCCGGTGGCGCCGAGCGGCTCGGCGCCATGTCGTATGCCGCGTTGCAGCAGCCCGGTCCTGCGGCGGACTCCGTCGCGCTCGAGACGACGACCGAGCTCAAGGTCATCGGCCTCGGCGACAAGCCGGGCCACGCCGGCGTGCGGCTGCCCAGCCAGATCGGCCCCGGAGCCGAGCGGCCCAAGGTGTCGCGACCGGTGCGCCTCGGCGACTGCGTCCACGCGGCGTGGGCGCAGACCTCCAAGGCCTACTACGGCGTGAACTGCGGTCAGGCCGAGACGGTCACCGCCGGCACCCTGGACAAGCCCGGCGACGCCCCGCTGCGGGACGGCATGGCGCTGCGGACCAACCGCACCCTCATCGTCCTCAACGACCTCGACTCGGGCAACGCCTGGGACCTCGACTCCAAGCCGCTCAAGATCGACAACTGGGACTCGGTCATCCCGCCGAGCAAGGCCGACGACAAGAGCGACAACAAGGACAAGAACGTCGTCGACGACTCGACGACCCCCCAGCCGCCGAAGGCCGAGCCCGACAACCTCAAGGTCCGCCCCGGTCGCACCTCCAAGCTGCACGTCCTGGACAACGACACCGACACCGCCGGGTCGATCCTCGCGATCGCGCCGAGCGAGGTGACCCAGCCGACCGCAGCCGGCGTCACCGCCACGGTGGCCGGTGACGGCCAGTCGATCGACGTCAGCGTCCCGGCCAACCCGGACGACCGGTCGTTCACGTTCTCCTACAAGGTCAACAACGGCACCGCCGCCGCGCACTCGCAGGCCACCGTCACCGTCTCGATCGTCGACGAGGGGGTCAACAACCCGCCATACCTGCGTGAGGGGTCTGCGACCCTGGCCAAGACGGCATACCCCGTCGTCAGCAACGGACGGCTGCCCGTCTCGGTGATCGGCGACTGGCGCGACCCCGAGAACGACCAGCTCACGGTGCAGCCCGCGGACTCCGACAGCCTCGTCGACGGCCTGGGCCGCCTCGTGGTCCAGGCCCGGCAGAAGGCCGGTTCGCAGGCCGTCCCCTACACCGTCGACGACGGCCGGGGCGGCACCACCGAGGGCAGGGTCACGCTGGCGGTCCTGGACAAGGACGGCAAGTTCCGGGCGCCGCTGACCCAGCCCGACGTCGTCCGCGGCGTCGTGGGCAAGCCACTGCAGGTCGAGCCGCTCGGCAACGACATCGCCGGCGCCGACCCCGAGGAGCCCGACGCCAAGATGCGCCTCGCCACCGAGGTGCGTTCCGTCGGCTCGCTCACCGTGGAGAGCGACCTCGACACCGGCGTCGTGACCATCACCGGGGCCACCAAGGGCACCTTCGAGCTCACGTATGCCGCGCAGGTGGGCCAGGGCGTGGCGCCCGGTCGGCTGCGCATCGACCTCATCGACGACCCCGACCCCGATGCCCCGCCGGTGGCGGTGCCCGACGCGGCCACCGTGCGCGACCAGACCCCGGTGATGAGCGACGTCCTCGCCAACGACTACTCGCCGCGAGCCGACGTCCTCGTCACGCGCAGCGTCTCCGTCGACAAGGACAGCGACTGGCTGCGCCCGTCGATCTACCAGGGCCGCTGGGTGCGGGTCGAGGCGCTCGACCCCTTCATCGGCGGGTCGAAGCCGCGCACCGGCACCGTCCGCTACACCGTCAGCGACGGCAAGAGGTCGGCCAGTGGCGAGGTCACGGTCACCCAGCGACCCACCGACCCCAAGGCGCTGCCGATCATCCAGGACGACACCGCGGTGGTCCGGGCCCAGGACAGCGTCAGCATCCCGGTGCTCGACAACGACTCGATGGCCGAGGGCATCCCGCTGGTGCTCGACCCCGAGTCGGTCAAGGTGCTCGGGGCCGGCGAGCCGCAGAACGCCTTCGCCTCCGGCAACCTCGTGCGCTACGTCCCCGACGCGTCCAAGCCCGTCACCGTCGAGAAGGTCGTGACGATCGAGTACGCCGCCTACCCGATCGGTGACAAGTCCAAGGCCCGCTCGGGCCGCATCTCGGTGACGGTCAAGCCGCTGCCGGGAGCCACCAACCCCAACCAGGCCCCGGTGGCGCGCAGCTTCTCCGCGAGCGTGGTCTCCGGTGAACCCCTCACCGTCACCGTCCCGGTGTCCGGCGTCGACCCCGACGGCGACAGCGTGACCGTCCAGGGCATCGAGGGCGAGGGCGGCGACGCCGTCGAGCTGTCGCTCGGTCGCGTGACCGGGATCGGCACGTCGACCATCAAGTACGAGGCGTACCCCCGCGCGACCGGCACCGAGGTGCTCCACTACACGGTCGCCGACCGGTATGGCGCCAAGAGCACCGGCTTCGTCCGCATCGGTGTCGTGGCCCCGGGCGACCCGCAACCGCCGGTCGCCGTCCAGGACGAGGTCCGGGCCGCCCCGGGCAAGACCGTCACGCTCGACCCCACCGAGAACGACCTCATCGCCAGGGGCGACGCGATCGACCTGCAGTACAAGGAGCTCAACGACTCCGTCTCCCTGGCGAAGTGGAAGGTCGACGCCGAGGCCAGCACCTTCCGCACCGTGGTGCCCCCGGTGGGTGACGGGCCGCGAGTCCTCACGTACGGCATCGACAACGGTGTCTTCGACCCGTCGAAGGCCTCGATCACCGTGCTGCCCGTCCCCAGCTGGAAGAACCGTCCGGTCGCGGTTGACGACGTGGCCAAGCCCGTCGCCGGCCAGGACACGGCGATGGTCGACGTGCTCGCGAACGACCGCGACGTCGACGGCGCCCAGAGCTCGCTGCGGATCGACCGGCTGCTGTCGCCCGAGGGCACCATCGTGGGCAACCAGGTGCGGGTCACCATCCTCGACCACCCGCACACCGTCCCCTACGTCATCCGTGACGCGGACGGCCAGACCGCGATGGCCCTGATCTACGTGCCGACCGGCAACAACGGGCTGCCGTTCGTGGCGAGCGGCTCGCTGATCGAGATGGGCAAGGACTCCAGCAGGACGGTGAAGCTCGGCGACTACGTCAAGTCGCCGCGGGCCCGCGTCATCGCCCTGACGACGCCCGACACGCTCAGCGCCTCGCCTGCCACCAAGCTCTCGGTCACCAACGAGGACAAGGGCACCCTGACGCTGAAGTCCTCCGGCGGCTACGTCGGTCCCGGAGCGGTGATGCTCGAGGTCACCGACCAGGAGAGCGTGGGCCAGAAGGACTTCCGCACCGCCTACGTCTCGATCCCCGTACAGATCGGTCCCAAGGTGCCGCTGCTCAGCTGTCCCGACTTCTCGGTCAGCCTCGTCGCGTCCGGTCGCGCGCGCAGCCTGGACATCCCGACGCTGTGCCACGCCTGGCTCCCGCCGGGGATGACCTTCGACGACGTGTTGTTCGACGTCCGCTGGGAGCCCCAGCCCAAGGGCGTCGCCCTGGACCAGAACGGCACCGGTGGTCGCGGCGTCACGCTCAAGGCCGACGCCGATGCCCCCACCAGCACCAACGGACGCGTTCGCATCCAGGCCCGCGGCGCCGACGAGGTCTCCTACGTCAAGGTCAACGTGCTGGGCCTTCGACCGGCAGGGGGCAGCGGCGCCAACGGTGCCAACCCGGCCACGGACGCCAACGGCAAGCCGGTCGCCACCACCGCTCCGCTGCCGAGGGTCCGGCCCTTCCAGGTGGCCGGGCTCAAGGCCGGTTCCTCGCAGTCGGTCGACCTGCGGTCCTACCTCGACTCTCCGCTCGACAAGCCGCAGTGCTCGATCAGCGCGGCCCGCATCGACAGCGGCAAGGGCATGACGTCGTCGTTCAGCGGTTGCGTGCTCACGGTGGCCGCCGACAAGGACTCCTCCGGCAGTGGAACCGTGACCGTCTCGGTCTCCGACGGCCCCGGTAGGAACGCGACCGGGCGGGGCACCATCAGCGTGCTCGGCAGGCCGTTGGCGCCGACCGGCGTGCGTGCCGTGCCCGACCGGGTCAGCGGCGGCACCGCCCGCGTCTTCTGGACGCCGCCGAGCTTCGACGGCGGCAGCCCCATCACCAGCTACTCGGTGAAGGGCCGCGGCCCCGGCGCCACGACCACCTCCTGCTCGGCGTCGCCCTGCACGATCAGCGGTCTGCAGGACGGCGAGCAGTACTGGTTCACCGTGCTGGCCACCAACGGCATCGGTGCCAGCGACCCCAGCGCCGAGGCGGGGCCGGTCGTGCCCGACACGGCGCCGAACCCCGTCAGCGGGGTCGCCATGGTCTCCCGTGGTGACGGCACGCTGACCGTGAAGTGGGACCCGCCACCCAAGAAGGGCAGCGCAGTAACTAGCTACGTCGTGAAGTTTCAGGACGCGACGACGGGCGCCGCCCGCACGGTGTCTGTGGCGGGCGGCGACACCCCGCGCGCCTCGATCTCCGGCCTGACGAACAACCACAAGCAGAAGGTTTCGGTGCGCGCCCGCAATCACCTCGGCGCCGGCCCCTACGGGTCGGTCGTCGAGATGCAGTCCGCTGGCACCCCGCCTGCCGTGGGCGCGCCCGATCTGACGCCACGCTCGCGCCCGGCCGGAAGTGCCACAACGTCCGTGTATGTGGACTGGAACGCTGTGACGCCAAACGGTCCTCCACTCACCCGCTACACGGTGTACAAGCGGGCTGATCAGGGAGCCTGGGCGGTCGTGGGTTCGTCCTCCTCGCCCGATCAGACTTATCTCACTGACTCTGACGTCGTTTACGACGGTCGCCATTACGACTACACCGTGACTGCAACGAATGGCGCAAACAAGACGTCACCGAAGCTGAACACTGCGAGATTTTCAGCCGTTGGCCAGCCCTCAACACCAAAGGTCACAGCCTCCACCCCGAAGTCGGACAAGAAAGCACAGATCACCGTCCAGCTTGGCCAATCCGCTTCAGGGGGCTTCAAGGCAGTGCATTGGTCCACGAGCGGCGCGTCGGGGACCTACTCATGTGATGCCCGGCCCTGCCCTTCAGGAGGGTTCTCGTTTCTTACGCCGGTTCTGCCGACGGCGGGGCGGACGTTCCGTGTGTATTCGGTCAACTCCGGGGGCAGTGCATCGGATGTTGTGACAAGCAACAAGGTCACTACCTATGGACCTACCAACCCACCCCGCTCTAATGGGTACTCGGTGAGCAACGGGCGAACCATCACGTACAGGTGGACCTGGACCCCGAACGGCCGGGCGGCGACTCAGTTCCAGGTGTACCGCGGGGGCACCCTGGTGGCGAGGCTCGGGTCCAGCGCCCGCTCGTGGACGCACACCGAGGCCCGCTACTCGACGTCCTACTCGGTCAGGGTCTACGCGGTGGCGATGGACTCGGGCCGGTCGGCTGGCTACGCCACGGTCACCGGGAAGACCGACAGCCAGCCGGTGGCGATCACAAACCTGCACCACGGCGGCTCCACCGGCGACTGCGGCAACTGCTACGACATCCTCTGGTCCGCACCCGGGGTTCCTGACGGTGGGTACAGCATGACCTGTTATCGGGGCGGTCGGAAGTCTGCCTTCTACACCGGGCCTGTCAGCGTGAAGGGCGGCAAGCGGACCAGCGGCTACTGCGCCCTCGACCCCAACCTGAGCAAGAAGGCCCGCATCGTGCTCAACGGCGGTGGGCGCACCTACGACTCCGGTCTGGTCACGTGGTGGCCATGACGACCCTGCGAACACTCCCCCGCACCCACGAACCCCACCGAGACACGATGAAGGAGAAGGCCATGACCGTCACCCAAGAGCAGGCCCAGTGGTTCGAGCAGGCGTTCACCCAGATGGTGCAGAACGTCGAGAAGGCCGTACTCGGCAAGGACCACGTGATCCGGCTGGCGCTGACCTGCATGCTCTCCGAGGGCCACCTCCTGCTCGAGGACTTCCCGGGCACCGGCAAGACCCAGCTGGCCCGGGCGCTCGCCGGCTCCGTGCAGGGCACCAACACCCGCATCCAGTTCACCCCGGACCTGCTCCCCAGTGACGTGACGGGCGTGACGATCTACGACCCGAGCACGCAGAAGTTCGACTTCCACCCCGGGCCGATCTTCGCGAACATCGTCCTCGCCGACGAGATCAACCGCGCCTCCCCGAAGACGCAGTCCGCGCTGCTCGAGGTGATGGAGGAGGCGCACATCACCGTCGACGGCGTGCGCCACGAGGCCGGCAACCCGTTCATGGTCATCGCGACCCAGAACCCCATCGAGCAGGCCGGGACCTACCGCCTGCCCGAGGCCCAGCTCGACCGCTTCCTCATGAAGACCTCGCTGGGGTACCCCGACCTCGCTGCCACCGTCGCGGTGCTGGCCAACGCCAAGGTCCGCGACCGGGCCGGTGCGCTGAGCGCCGTCGTCACGAGCAGCGTCATCACCGACATGGCGGCGCTGGCCGACGAGGTCCACGTCGACCCGGCGATCCTCGAGTACGTCTCCAAGATCGCCGAGGCCTCGCGTCGGCACGTGTCGGTCAAGCTCGGTATGTCGGTGCGTGGCTGCCTGGCCTTCATCCGCTGCGCCAAGACGTGGGCGGCGAGCCAGGGCCGCACCCACGTCATCCCGGACGACATCAAGATGCTGTCCAACCCGGTGCTGTGCCACCGTCTCCTGCTCACCGCGGAGGCGCAGTTCGCCAACACCACCGTCGACCAGGTCATCACCCAGATCCTCGGCGAGGTCGCACCGCCCGCCGAACGGGCTGCCTGAGGTCCCTGAGGAACCATGAGCTCACCCACCGGGTCCCCGCAGGAGGGATCCGCTCCCGAGGAGGAGCGGACCGTCCGCCGTGCCGACCTGCGTTCCGGCCGCCCTGCCGCCCCCGCACCACCCCGGCGCCGCCGCTCACTGCCCACGCCGCGGCTGCCCGCGGTGCGCTTGCCGGACCTGTCGCGGCTCGGCGGGCTCACCCTGCCCGCCGTCCCCGAGGAGGTCAGCACCAAGGCGCTCGAGCTGCGTGAGCGGACCCGCCCGGCCTGGGCCCCGGCGGCCGGGTTCCTGCGCTGGATCTCCCCGCTGGGCTGGGCCGTCCTCGCCCTCGGGGTGGCCGGTTGGGTGGTCGGCTGGTGGACCGGGTGGACCGAGTGGCTGATGATCGGGTCGGCCGCACTCGTCCTGGTCCTGTGCTGCGTCCTGCTCGCCGTAGGTCGCACCCGGGTCACCATCACCACCGACCTCGAACCCGTCCGGGTCAGCGTCGGCGAGCCCGCCACCGGTCGCATCACGGTGACCAACGACTCCCCGCGCGGGATGCTGCCGCTGCTCGTCGAGCTGCCCGTCGGTGTCTCGGCCGCGCGGTTCACCCTGCCACCGCTGGGCTCGGGCAAGGCGCACGAGGAGCTGTTCGTCGTCCCGACCCACCGGCGCGGCGTCATCCCGGTCGGGCCGGCGCGCACGGTGCAGGGCGATCCGCTCGGCCTGGTCCGTCGCACCGAGCGCTGGACGGACGTCACCGACCTCTACGTGCACCCGCGGACCGTCTCGCTGGAGAGCCTCGGCGCCGGCCTGCTGCGGGACCTCGAGGGCGAGACGACCCAGGACCTGTCGATGTCGGACCTGGCCTTCCACGCCCTGCGCGAGTACCAGCCCGGCGACGACCGCCGCTACATCCACTGGCGGTCCTCGGCCAAGGCCGGACGGCTGCTGGTGCGCCAGTTCCTCGACACCCGACGATCGCACCTGTGCCTGGTGGTCGACGCCGACCCGGAGCAGTTCGAGGGGGGCGAGGACGAGGCGGAGACGGCCATCAGCGCGGCCGCGTCCGTGGCCCTGCGCGCGATCCGCGACGAGCAGGACACGACCGTCGTCTGCCGTGACCAGGCCGCCTCGCGCACCACGGCGTCGCTCACCCTCGACGCCTTCGCCCGGGTCGAGCTCGGCCCGTCCGACGTCTTCGGCCGGTGCACCGAGGCCCTGGCGCTGGCGCCCGACACCTCGATCGTCGTCCTCATCACCGGCCCCGGCCAGCCATTCATCGAGGCCCAGCGGGCCCTCGGCCAGTTCGAGCTCGAGGTCAACAAGATCGTCCTGACCATCGACGCCATGGAGCAGACCGGGGTGCAGCACCTCGGCGGCCTGACCCGCCTGAACATCCGGCGCATCCAGGACCTGCGCGCCGTCCTCGCCAGTGGAGCCCTCGTATGACCGCCCAGCCGCCGGCCCAGCCCGGCCAGCCCGCCCAGCCGCCGGCCCAGCCCGGCCGGTCCGGCCAGTCCAGACCCTCGGACCACACCACCGGTCCGGCCAGGGACTCGACGGCCCCGGGCCGCACCCGCGCGCGCACCTCGTGGACCAGCACCCGGTCCCGCCTCGCCGCGACCTCGGCCACCAGCGGGCTGCGCCCGGGCGGCGCGGCGCTCGTCGACGCCGCCTTCACCGCGGTGCTCGTCGGGGTGGCCCTGCTCGGCTTCCGCACCGACTTCGCCGGTGCCGCCTGGGTCCTCCCGGCGGTGGCCGGGCTGGTCCTGGGCCTGCTCGCGACGCACGTGACGACGGCATACAAGCTCCCGCTCGTGGCCCCGCTCGCCGTGGTGACGGTCCTCTACCTCCTGCTCGGTGGGCCGCTCGCGGTCCGCCGCGACCTCGTCGGCGGGGTGCTGCCCAGCGGGCAGACGTTCTTCGACCTCGCCGACACCTCCGTGCACGGCTGGAAGCGGCTGGTCACGCTCCTGCCGCCGGTCGACACCGGCAACGGCCTGCTCGCGCTGCCCCTGATCGTGGGCCTGCTCGGCGGGTGCGTCACCTACGCCGTGGCCCGCCGGTGGTCCAGCCCGTATGCCGTGCTGCCGGCGCCGCTGGCGCTGCTCGCCCTGGGCATCGTGCTCGGCACCCTCGAGCCGGCCTCGCTGGCCGTGCAGGGCGCCGTCTTCGCCGTGCTGGGGATCGGGTGGATGGTCGTCCGCGCCGCCCGCACCCGTGCCCCGCTGCAGAACGGCGCGGGCCAGCGGACCCGCTACGGCATCGGTGCCGCGCTGATCGGGATCGCGCTCCTGGCGGGGTACTTCGTCGGACCCCAGCTGCCCGGCGCCGACTCGACCACCCGGCTGGTCGCGCGGTCCCACGTCGTCCCGCCCATCGACATCGCCGCGTTCGCCAGCCCGCTCGCCGGGTTCCGCAAGTACACCGAGCCCAACCCGGCCGCCCTGTGGGACACCCCGCTGCTCGACGTCCGGGGCCTGCCGGCGGGCACCCCCCTGCGGTTCGCGACGCTCGACTCCTACGACGGCGCGGTCTGGGGCGCCTCCGAGCGCGCCAACAGCGGCTCGCTCGTCCCGGGTGCGTCGTTCCAGCAGGTCGGTGAGAGCGTCTCGACCAAGGGCCCCGGGCGCAAGGTCGACGTCCGGGTGAGCGTGCCGCAGGGCGGCTACGGCGACGTGTGGCTGCCGACCGCAGGCACGGTCGCAGGCGTGAAGTTCGCCGGGGCCCGGGCCGACACCCTCGCCGGCCGGCTGTGGCTCAACATCGACACCAACACGGCGCTCGTGCCCGACCGCCTCGAGCCCGGCGACTCCTACACCTTCACCGCCTACGTCCCGGCGACGCCGGAGAAGATGCCGCGCTCGCTGTCGGTCGGCTCCGGCTCGCTCACCGACGAGGTCGACACGAGCTTCCTCGACGCCAAGCTCGACGCGTTCAGCGGTGACGCGCCCGACCCGTGGGCGCAGTTCGTCTCGATCGCCAAGGTCATGGCGGGCGAGGGCGCCTACACCGATGGCGGCACCCCGAACTCGGTCGAGCGCTACTACCTGCCCGGACACAGCATCGGGCGCCTCTCGCGGTTCGTCGGCCTGGCCCAGCTGGCGGGTGACGACGAGCAGTACGCCGCGACGCTCGCCCTGATGGGCAACCGCATCGGGGTGCCGACCCGGGTCGTCATGGGTGCCATCACGCCAGCCAGCGGACCGGTCCGCGGGCAGGACGTGCACGCCTGGGTGGAGGTCCGGGACAGCCAGGGGCAGTGGCAGCCCATCCTCCCGGACAACTTCCTCCCCGACCGGGACAAGAAGCCCAAGGAGCTGCAGACCAAGGTCGAGGACCGCAAGGTCGGGGCGCTCGTCCCCCCGCCGGCCGGCGTCAACCCGCCCAGCGTGCTCCAGGGCCCCGACCAGGCGCAGAACGCCACCAACCTCAAGAAGCCGCCGAAGAAGCTCTTCGACCCCTCGGCCTGGCCGTGGTGGCTGCAGTGGCTGGCCGTCCTGGGTCTGGTGCTGCTCGCCCTGGTCATCGTCTACTGGCTGATCCGCGGGCTCAAGGCCTGGCGCCGGCGCCGGCACGCGACCCGGGGACCGCCCGCGTCCCGGGTGGCCTGGGTGTGGGCCGACCTCATGGGCAGCGCGCGGTCCTACGGACACCGGCTGCCGCGCCGGGCCACCCGGCTCGAGCAGGCCGGTGCCGTCCACGGCCCGATCGACCTGCGACCGCTGGCCGCCCGAGCCAACGGCCACGTCTTCGGGCCGGGCGAACCCTCCATCGAGGAGGCGGCAGGGTACTTCCGTGCAGCGACCGCGGCCCGGGCCGACCTGCGCGCGAACGCCGACTTCTGGCGGCGACTGCGCTCGGACGTCGACGTCCGGCCGTTGTTCACGCGCTGACCCGCCCACCCCATACCTCACCGGGTCGATGTGAACACGCTCGGAAGTCCGGGCGTGTTCACATCGACCCGGGAAAGCATGAGGCCCCACCCGCGGACGGGTGGGGCCTCATGCGTGTGCAGAGGGGCTGGGGTCAGCGCTCCTCGGTGCCGGCGATGTAGGCCTCGAGCTTGGCGCGGCCCTCGGTGTCCTCGCGCTGCACGGGCGGGGACTTCATGAGGTAGGACGACGCGGAGATGAGCGCGCCGCCGATGCCGCGGTCCTTGGCGATCTTCGCCGCGCGGATGGCGTCGATGATGATGCCCGCCGAGTTGGGGGAGTCCCAGACCTCGAGCTTGTACTCAAGGTTGAGCGGGACGTCGCCGAACGCGCGACCCTCGAGGCGGACGTAGGCCCACTTGCGGTCGTCGAGCCACTGGACGTAGTCCGACGGGCCGATGTGGACGTTCTTCGCGCCCAGGTCGTGGCCCAGGTTGGAGGTGACGGCCTGCGTCTTGGAGATCTTCTTGGACTCGAGGCGGTCACGCTCGAGCATGTTCTTGAAGTCCATGTTGCCGCCGACGTTGAGCTGGTACGTGCGGTCGAGCACGACACCACGGTCCTCGAACAGCTTGGCCATGACGCGGTGCGTGATGGTCGCGCCGACCTGGCTCTTGATGTCGTCACCGATGATCGGGACACCGGCGGCCTCGAACTTCGCGGCCCACTCGGGGTCGGAGGCGATGAAGACCGGCAGGGCGTTGACGAACGCGACGTTCGCGTCGATGGCGCACTGGGCGTAGTACTTGTCCGCGGTCTCCGAGCCCACCGGGAGGTAGGAGACGAGCACGTCGACCTTGGCGTCCTTGAGCGCCTGGACGATGTCCACGGGCTCGGCGTCGGACTCCTCGATGGTGAGGCGGTAGTACTTGCCGAGGCCGTCGTTGGTGACACCGCGCTGGACGGTGACGCCGGTCGGGGCGACGTCGGCGATCTTGATGGTGTTGTTCTCGGAGGCGTTGATCGCCTCGGACAGGTCGAAGCCGACCTTCTTGGCGTCCACGTCGAAGGCGGCGACGAACTCGACGTCCTTGACGTGGTAGTCACCGAACATCACGTGCATGAGGCCGGGGACGGTCTGGGTCGGGTCGGCGTCCTTGTAGTACTCGACGCCCTGGACCAGGGAGCTGGCGCAGTTGCCGACGCCGACGATGGCGACGCGAATGGATCCCATGGATAACTCCTAGTGGTTGAGCGGGGTGATCGGTTGATCGTTCGGGGTGGTGCTGCTGGGGGGCGCCGGGGTGTTGCGCTCGGCGGTGATGAGCTCGTTGAGCCAGCGGACCTCGCGCTCGGCGGAGTCCAGCCCGTGTCGTTCGAGCTCGGCGGTGTAGCTGTCGAAGCGCTCGCGGTTTTTCGCCGAGGCGGTGCGGATGTTCTCCAGCCGCTCCTCGAGGCGGCTGCGACGCCCTTCGAGGATGCGCAGCCGGACCTCGGCCTCGGTGCGGGCGAAGAAGGCGAAGTGCACGTCGAAGGTGTCGTCCTCCCACGAGGTCGGGCCAGCCTCGCGCAGCAGGTCCTGGAACCGCTCCTTGCCGTCGGCCGTGAGCTCGTAGACGATGCGCGCGCGCTTGCTCCCCACCGTCCCGGCGGTCGTCGTGCGGCCTACGGTCGCCTCGGTGATCCAGCCCTTGTCGAGCAGTGACCGCAGGCAGGGGTAGAGCGTGCCGTAGGACAGGGCGCGGAACGGGCCGAGCGCGGCGTTGAGCCGCTTGCGCAGCTCGTAGCCGTGCTGGGGCGCCTCGTGCAGCAGCCCGAGGACGGCGAACTCGAGCAGCTCGGTGCGGCGTGCGGCCATGTCTGCTCTCCTTCGCTGGGGGTATGGGGCGGGTGGGCGGTCCAGGGTGACAAACTCCGAGTTTGTCACCCCACCATACACAACCAGATATATCGAGTCGATACATCCTTGTCGGGCGGTCGTGGGCGCGCGGCCTCGTGCCCGGCCGCGTGCCGGGCCCAGCCGTTCGGTCGAGCCCGTCCCCCGTTCCGATGCGGCATTCCCAAGGTCAGCGGTCATACTGATGGTCAGTTGTCGGGGTGGGGCAGCGCTCCCACGGGTGCGCCCCAGCCCGTGTTTCATGTCGATCCGGAAGGTCCCATGAGTTCCTCACCCCCGAGCTCCCCACGTCCGAAGCGGCCTGCCCAGGGCCAGTCGGGCGGCGCGCGCCGCCCGAAGGGTGCCAAGCCGGTCGCCAGCCGGAAGAAGGTGTGGGCCAAGCGGCTCGGCATCGTCGCCCTCGCAGGGTTCGTGCTCATGCTCCTGGGCTTCTTCACCGCCTACGCGCTGATCAAGACGCCGGAGCCCAACGACCTCGCCAGTGCGCAGGCCTCGGTCATCTACTACGCCGACGGCAAGACCGAGCTCGACCGGATCAGCGAGGTCAACCGCGAGTCGGTGACGATCAAGCAGATCCCGCTCGTCGTGCGCGAGGCGCACCTGGCCGCCGAGGACCGCACGTTCTACCAGAACTCCGGCATCAGCCCCTCCGGCATCGCCCGGGCGGTCTGGGTCGGCCTGCGCGGCGGGGCGACGCAGGGTGGTTCGACGATCACCCAGCAGTACGTCAAGAACTACTTCCTGACCCAGGACCAGACCTTGACCCGCAAGGCCAAGGAGATCGTGATCTCGATCAAGATCGCGAAGCAGAAGTCCAAGGACCAGATCCTGCAGGACTACCTCAACACCATCTACTACGGGCGCGGCGCCTACGGCGTGCAGACCGCGGCCAAGGCCTACTTCGGCAAGGACGTCTCGCAGCTCAACGCCTCGCAGGGTGCCCTGCTCGCGTCGGTCATCCGCGGGCCCTCGTTCTACGACCCGGGCCTGGGCAAGCAGCAGACGCAGAACGCCAAGGACCGCTGGACCTACGTCATGGACGGCATGGTGTCGCAGGGCTACATCACCGCCGCGGAGCGCGCCAAGGCCACGTTCCCCAAGGTCGTGAAGTACAGCCCCGACAAGGGCGCGAGCGGACCCAACGGGTTCGTCACCAACGCCGTCAAGGCCGAGCTCAAGAGCAAGCTCAAGCTCACCGACGCCGACATCGACCGCGGTGGCTACAAGATCGTCACGACCATCGACAAGAGGGCGCAGGACGCGGCCATCGCCTCGGTCAAGGCCCGGATGCCCACGGGCCCGGGCACGAGCACGCTGCGCGTCGGACTGACCTCCATCAGGCCCGGTGACGGTGCGGTCGTGGCCATGTACGGCGGCAAGGACTACAAGAAGGAACAGTTCAACACCGCGACCCAGGCCACCATGCAGGCCGGCTCGACCTTCAAGGTCTTCACCCTGCTCGCGGCGCTCTCCCAGAAGGACCCGATCAGCACCAAGACGCGGTTCGACGGACGTTCGCCGCAGTACTTCAAGGAGTTCGCGGACCCGAACGCCGCGACCGACTTCCTGCGCCAGGGCGGGGTGCGCAACTTCGGCCCGTTCCCGGGTGAGCAGTTCGGCAACATCGACCTGCGCACGGCCACCGGCCACTCGGTCAACACCGTCTACGCCCAGCTCAACATCAAGGTGGGGCCGCAGGCGACCCGCGATGCCGCCGTGGCCGCCGGCCTCCCCGCCAAGGGGCTCGGCACCAACTACGCCAACGTCCTCGGCACCTCGCACGTCAAGGTGATCGACATGGCCAACGCGTACGCCACCATCGCGGCGAAGGGCCAGCGCGTCACGCCGTACTTCATCGCCAGCGTCAAGGGCGGTCCCGGCGCGATCAACTACAAGGCCAAGCCGGTCAAGAAGGCGGCCTTCGACGCCGACGCCATGGCCGATGCCACCGACGCGATGGAGCAGCCCATCAAGGACGGCACCGCGATGTACGCCCAGAACCTCGGGCGTCCCGCCGCGGGCAAGACGGGCACGACGACCGACAACAAGGCTGCCTGGTTCGACGGGTTCACCCCGCAGCTGGCGACGGCGGTCGGCATCTACAGCACCGGCAAGAACGGCCAGGAGCTGTCGATGAACCAGATCCCCGGCGTCGGTGAGCTGACCGGCGCGACGGTCCCGTTGCACATCTGGACCGACTACATGACCTCGGCGCTCGCCGGCCAGAAGGTCCTCGACTTCCCGCCGCGGGTCGGCGTCGGCGACAACCAGATCTACACGCCGCCGCCGACGACGACCTCGTCCTCGACCTCGTCCACGTCGTCCACCACCAGCACCACGACGACCACGACGACCACGACCACGACCGCGCCGCCGTCGACCACCTCGACGACGAAGCCGCCCGCCCCGACGTCCACCACGAGGACCAAGCCGCCGGTCCCGACGACCGGCACGGTCACCCTGCTCGGCAACCGCCCGCAGACGACAGCGCCACCCACCACAGGTCCATGACGCAGCGGGAGGACCTGTTGCCGAGTGGCTCACTGGCGGTTGCCGGTGGGCCGCTCGGCCGCCATGCCTCCGCCCGTGCGGCGTCGTGGCCGCTCACGGTGCTCCCGCTGCTCGTCGCAGGGGCGGCGACGATGGCCCTGTCGGTGCTCGAACGCGCCCACTGCATCCAGAAGGGCTGGGTCGGGTCCGACCAGTTCTGGCACGCCTGCTTCTCCGACCTGCCGGCGCAGTACCAGCTCGGCAACCTCGACCAGGGCCTGGCGGCCTACGTCGGCGGGACCGGGGCCCGCGCCGACCACCCGGTGCTCACGGGTTCGGTGATGGCCTGGCTCGGCGGCTTCGTCCCCGACGGCGCGTTCCTGGACCAGACCCGTTGGTACTTCGCGCTCTGGGCCATCCTCGGCACGGTCCTGGTGGTCGCCATGGTGTGGCTCACCGCGGCGTCCCGGCCGCACCGGGCCTCCCTGGCGGCGCAGGTCGCCCTGAGCCCGGTCCTGCTGCTCGCAGCGATGGTGTCCTCGGACCTGTTCGGGGTGGCCCTGGTCAGTGCCGGGATCTGGGCGTGGAGCCGGCGCCGGCCCGTGGCCGCTGGGGTCTTCCTGGGGCTGGCCGTCACGGCTCGCGTCTACCCGCTGCTCATCCTGCTGGCGCTGGTGCTCCTCGGCCTGCGCGCCGGACGCCTGGCCGTCGTGGGTCGCACGCTCCTGGCGGCTGCCGGCGCGATGGCCCTGGTCCTGCTGCCCTTCCTCGTGGGCAACCCTTCGGCCATCCTGCGCTCCACCCACGTGTGGTGGGACAGCGCCGCGGGCCTGGGGTCGGTGTGGATGCTGCCGCAGCTGCTCGGTGCCCCGCTGCCGACCTCGGCGACGACGGCGGCCGCCCTCATCGCCCTGGTGCTCGCGCTCGGAGCCGGTGCGATCTTCGCCCTGGGCACCCCCCGGCGCCCCACCCTGGCGGAGGTGTCGCTCGTCCTCGTGGCGCTGGCGCTGCTCGCCGGCAAGGCCTTCCCCGTGCAGTCCTCCCTGTGGCTGGTCCCCCTGGTCGCCCTGTGCGGGCTGCGCTGGCGCGACCACCTCATCTGGGCGACCGCCGAGGCGCTGCACTTCGTCGCGGTCTGGCTCTACGTCGCCGGGCTGTCCACCCCCGACCGTGGCCTGCCCGCCGGCTGGTATGCCGTGTTCCTCGTCGTCCGCGTGGTCGCCGTCGGCTACCTCGTGTGGCGGGTGTGGCACACCGCCGCCGCCCGCCCCGCCGAGCCCGTCGCCATACTCGAGTCTTTGAGTGATCCGGCGGACCAGGATGCGTCGGATCCCTCAAAGAGCGCCGCTGGGGGAGATGCGGACGAGGACCCTGACGAGCTCGAGGGCGAGTTCGCCGGCGCCCCCGACCGGGTCCTCGTCCGTCTGGCCTGAGCGTGTCGGGACCTGTGGACAAGTGATTCGGTGATGTCGCCCGGTCCCGGTACTCTGGTCCAGTTCCCCCCGAGGCTTGCCCACCGGTGAGTCCAGGGGGATCGCACTGCAACCCTCCTGTCACGGAGAGACCGTGACCGCACAGACCAAAGGAGGCGGGTTATCAGCATGCGTCAGTACGAACTCATGGTCATCCTCGACCCCGAGCTGGACGACCGCACCGTCGCTCCCTCGCTCGACAAGTTCCTCACCGTGATCACCAAGGACAACGGCACCGTCGACAACGTCGACATCTGGGGTCGTCGTCGCCTGGCGTTCGAGATCAAGAAGAAGGCCGAGGGCATCTACGCCGTCGTCAACTTCACCGCGGAGCCGGCCACGGCCAAGGAGCTGGACCGCCAGCTCGGCCTCAACGAGTCGGTCATGCGTACCAAGCTCCTGCGCCCCGGCGCCTGAGCCGCACCGATTCGAACCTGCACCACCCGTTCCACCAGACCTGACCTACCGAACAGGGGACCCGCTACATGGCTGGCGACACGATCATCACCGTCATCGGCAACATCACCGGCGACCCCGAGCTGCGCTTCACCCCCTCGGGTGCTGCCGTCGCGAACTTCACCGTGGCCTCGACGCCGCGGCAGTTCGACCGGCAGTCCAACGAGTGGAAGGACGGGGAGACCCTGTTCATGCGCTGCTCGGTGTGGCGTGACGCCGCCGAGAACGTGGCCGAGTCCCTCCAGCGGGGCACGCGCGTCATCGTCTCCGGCCGCCTGAAGTCTCGTTCGTACGAGACCAAGGAGGGCGAGAAGCGCACCGTCGTCGAGATGGAGGTCGACGAGGTCGGCCCCTCGCTGCGGTACGCGACGGCGAAGGTCAACCGCACCCAGCGCGGCACCGGCGGCGGCGGAGGCTTCTCCGGCGGCGGCGGCGGCAGCCAGGGTGGCGGCGGTCAGCAGGAGGACCCGTGGGCGACCGGCCCGTCCGGTGGTCAGCAGCCCTCCCCGCAGGGCGCCCCCCAGGGTGGCGGCCAGCAGGGTGGCGGTTGGGGCGGCGGCGCGCCGTCGTACGACGAGCCCCCGTTCTGATCAAGCACCGTTGACCGGTTCGGATCACCCGGGTATGCCGCCCGGCCGGGCTCCGCACGGAGCTCACCACGCGGCATACCCACCACTGCCCGCCGGCTGAGGCCGGCTCGGCAGGACCAACTCGAAGAACCCCATCCCTGGGAGACCAGGGCTCATCCGCGAAGACACTTCGCAGAAGGAGAGCACCACGATGGCCAAGCCCGTTGTGCGCAAGCCCAAGAAGAAGGCCAACCCGCTGAAGGCGGCGAAGGTCGAGAACATCGACTACAAGGACACCGCGCTGCTGCGCAAGTTCATCTCCGACCGCGGCAAGATCCGCGCTCGTCGGGTGACCGGTGTGTCCGTCCAGGAGCAGCGGCTCATCGCCACCGCGGTCAAGAACGCCCGCGAGATGGCGCTCCTGCCCTACTCCAGCTCGTCCCGCTGAGCCGGCGAAACCAGAGGAGAAGTCAGTTATGAAGGTGATTCTCACGCACGAGGTCTCGAGCCTCGGCAACCCTGGCGACATCGTCGATGTCAAGGACGGGTACGCCCGCAACTTCCTGTTCCGCCGTGGCCTGGCCACGTCGTGGACCAAGGGTGGGCAGAAGCAGGTCGACGCGATCAGCAAGGGCCGTGAGGTCCGCGCCGTGAAGACCCTCGAGGAGGCCAAGTCGATCAAGGGCAACCTCGAGAACAAGGCCGTCAAGGTCGTCGCCCACGCGGGCACCGGCGGTCGCCTCTTCGGCGCTGTGTCCACGACCGACATCGCCGAGGCCGTCAAGGCTGCCGGCGGCCCGGACCTGGACCGTCGCAAGATCGAGATCGGCACCCCGATCAAGTCGGTCGGCACGCACGAGGCCCTCGTCCGTCTGCACCCCGAGGTGCAGGCCAAGGTCAAGCTGGACGTCGTCGCAGGCTGACGACACCACTCCTCGAAGGGCCCGCTCCGGCTGGAGCGGGCCCTTCGTCGTGTCCGGACCCTGGGTTCGCGACGGGGTTCGCGACGGGGGCGATGCGAGGTTCGCAACTGTCCGGTTCGTGCTGATCGTCCGTTCGGTTGGTAGGAGGCGCGATCGCGGGTCGAGCCGCCCGTGGTGTTCCTATGCTCCGGCGAAGGCCTCGCCCGGGGTCGACGAATGATTGCGTGGGGGAACGTCTTGTCCAGTTCGATGCCAGAGTCGGCTTCGTCGTCGCCGTCCACGGATACCAGTCGCCCGGAGGTGGCGCCGGCGGTCGAGCTGCGTGGCGCGGGAGCCGAGGAGCTCGTCGCCCTCATGCAGGCCAACGGACGGGACCGCCGCCGAGGCCGGGTCGTCGCCCTGGTGGGCGCGGTCACCGGCATCGTCGTCCTCGGCACCGGGGGGATCTTCGCCTTCCAGCAGCTCAGCGGGAGCGGGCCGCAGCCCGAGTCGGTGCTTCCCTCGAGCACGGTCGCGTTCGCCAAGGTCGACCTCGACCCGTCAGCGGGCCAGAAGGTCGACGCGTTTCGTTTCCTGCGGTCCTTCCCCGCGGCGGACAAGCAGATCGGCGCCGACACCGACCTGCGCAAGGTGGCCTTCGAGGCGATCCAGCAGCAGGGCGGGCTCGGCAAGGTCGACTACGCCAAGGACGTGCAGCCCTGGTTGGGCCAGCGGATGGGCATCGGGTTCGTCCCCGACACCGCCGCCAAGGAGGGCGCCCGCCCGGTCCTCGCCCTGGGCATCAGCGATGCGACGGCCGCCAGGACCCACCTCCCGGCGCTGGCAAGCTCCCTCGGCGGACGCTGCCGGGTGCTAGAGGAGTATGCCGTCTGCACCAGTGGCACGACCGACGCCCCGCTCGACGCCATCGTCGCAGCGACCGCACGCGGCACGCTGGCGGAGGCGTCGACCTACCGACAGGACATGCGCGACCTCGGCGAGGACGGTGTCGTCTCGGCCTGGGTCGACTCGGCCAAGGCGGGCGAGATGGTCTCGGCCCTCGGTGGGGCCGCGGGCATGCCCAAGGCGAACCTCACGAACCTCGCCGACGCGGGCCGGACGGCGGTGGCCCTGCGTTTCGACGGGCCGAACCTCGAGCTGGCCGGGCACGTCAACGGGGTGAAGGCCCGTCCCTCGGCCACTGGTGACGTCCGGACCATCACCACGCTCCCGTGGAACACCCTGGCCGCCGTGAGCGTCGGTGGTGCGGGCAAGAGCTTCAGCGCGGCGTGGCCCGAGCTCGAGTCCTCGCTGCGCGCCGCGGTCGGCGACAAGGAGTTCACCGCCGGGCTCAAGCAGGTCGAGCAGGCCGTCGGCATCTCGGTGCCTGGTGACGTCGCTGCCGCCCTCGGCACCCGGTTCACCGTGGTCTTCGGTGGGATCGACCCGACCAGCGGACCGAAGGTGGCCGTGCTCGGTGACGGCGACGCCGACGTGCTGCGCACCGTCGCCGACCACGCGGCGGGCCTCGCCGGCGGTGGGCAGGCTTTCGTCCGCCCCGCGGGTGGCGGCACCGTGGTCTCGCTCTCCGACGACTACGGACAGGAGGTGGCCACCACGCACGGCCTGGGTGACATGCCCGCCTTCAAGGACGCCCTCAAGGACCCGCAGGACGCCCAGGTCGCGGCCTACGTCGACATCTCCGGGCTGGCCGCGCAGTTCAAGGACGACGTGGCGGGGTCGAAGTCCGCCCCGGCCGGCGCCTCGGCCGGCGCTTCTGCACTGGACCACCTGTCGGCCCTCGGCATCACCGCAACCGGCCACGGCTCGGACGCGGACTTCCGGATCCGCCTGACGACGAAGTAGGGCCGCCCGGCGTCAGCGCTCGTCGACCATGACGTCGATGCTGTAGCTCGAGGCCCTGTAGCAGTGGTCGCCGTACTCGACGGCCTTGCCGGCCGCGTCGAACGCGCTGCGGGTCATGGTGAGCACCGGCTCGGTGCCGCGGATCTCGAGGTGGCGTCGTTCGGCGGCCGTGGGCATCCGGGCGCCGATGCTCTGGTGCGCCACGACGGGACGGATCCCGCGTTCGCGCAGCACGGCATACAGGCCCTCCTGCTCGAGCTGGGCGCGGGTGACGTCACCGACCGCCGGCGGCAGCCAGTTGCGCATCACGGCCAGCGGTGTCGTGCCGGCGCAGCGCAGGCGCTGGATGCACAGCAGCACGGTGTCCGGTGGCAGGTCGAGGGCCGCGGCAGCGACCTCGTCCTGCACCAGCTCGTGGGAGAGCACGGTCGTCGTCGGGGTGTCACCTCCCCGGGCGAGGTCGTCCCACAGGCTGGTGAGCTCGGCGCGACGGTGCACCTTGCGGTTGGCGACGGTCGTGCCCAGACCCCGGCGCCGGACGAGCAGACCCTGGGAGACGAGCTCCTGGAAGGCGCGACGGACGGTGGGTCGGGACAGACCGAGTCGTTCGCCGAGCGCGATCTCGTTCTCGAACGGGTCGCCGGGCTGCAGGTCACCGTTGGTGATCGCGGCCGAGAGCTGCTGCGCGAGCTGGTGGTAGAGCGGCACGGGTGAGGCCCTGTCGATCCTGACGCCGATCTGCTTCACCATGGCGGACACAGTAGTGGGCGCAGCGCCCGACAAGAGGACATGAGAATGTCAGGACATATTCTTGACACTCCGTCGAGGTCCGCGACAGGCTGTGACGTCGCCCTCCCCGAGCCCGCCCTGAACGGAGCAGTCATGCGTATCGGCCTCGCCGGCATCGGACGCATCGGCGCCTTCCACGCCGAGACCCTCAAAGCCCTTCCCGTGGTGGACGACCTCGTCGTCACCGATGTCGCCGCGGAGGTGGGCCGAGCCGTTGCGGACCAGCTCGGCCTCGCCTGGGCCGACTCCCCGGAGGCGATGCTCGCCGACGGCGTCGACGGGTTCGTCATCGCCGCAGCGACCAACGCTCACGCACCGCTCCTGCGGGCCGGTATCGAGGCGGGGGTCCCGACGTTCTGCGAGAAGCCGGTCGCCGGGACGCTGGCCGAGAGCCTCGAGCTGGCCAAGCTCGCCGCCAGCACGGACGTGCCCGTGCACATCGGCTTCCAGCGTCGCTTCGACGCCGGCTACCGCGCTGCTGCCGAGGCCGTCGCCAGTGGCGAGCTCGGGTTCCTGCACACCCTGCGGGCGGTGACCGGCGACCACGCGCCGCCGCACGCGGCATACATCCCGACCAGCGGGGGGATCTTCCGCGACTGCAACGTGCACGACTTCGACATCATCCGGTTCGTCACCGGGCGCGAGGTCGTCTCGGTCTTCGCCACGGGGTCCAACAAGGGCGAGTCGTTCTTCTCCGAGGCAGGCGACGTCGACACGGCAGCCGCGATCCTCACCCTCGACGACGGCACCATCGCCCAGGTCTCCTCGTCCCGCTACACCGGCCAGGGACACGACGTGCGGCTCGAGGTCGTGGGCAGCAGGGGGAGCGTCGCCGTCGGCCTCGACGACTCCCTCGCCCTGCGCTCCGTCGAGCCGGGGGTGACCTTCCCACCCGGGCCGGTGCACGTGTCGTTCATGGACCGGTTCCTGCCGGCCTACCGCGCCGAGCTCACCGCGTTCGCCGACGTCGTCCGCGGGGCGATCCCCTCCCCGTGCACCGTCGCCGACGCCCTGCAGGCGTTCCGGATCGCCGAGGCGTGCGACTCATCCCGTCGCGAGGGCCGCGTGGTCCGCCTCGACGAGGTGGCGTCGCTGTGAGCGCCGCACTGGCAGGGGTGGCGCAGGGGGTCCGCCGCCCGCTGGCGCAGCGCGTCGCCGGGGCCCCGATCTCCTGGGGGGTCTGCGAGGTGCCGGACTGGGGCTGGCAGTACGACGCCCGGACGGTGCTGACCCAGATGGCGGAGATCGGCCTCGCAGCAACGGAGTTCGGCCCCGACGGATTCCTGCCCGACGACCTCGACGAGCGCGTGCGCACCCTCTCTGCGCACGGGCTGCAGGCCGTCGGTCAGTTCGTGCCCGTGGTCCTGCACGACCCCTCGCACGACCCGTTGCCCGAGGTCGAGCCAGCCATGCAGGCTCTGGTCCGTGCCGGCGCCTCGACCGTCGTCCTGGCCGCAGCCTCCGGGATGGAGGGGTATGACGAGCGGCCCGTCCTCGACGACACCGCCTGGAACGCGCTGCTCGCCAACCTCGACCGGATCGACGAGGCGGCATCGGCCCACGGGCTCACCGCGACCCTGCACCCGCACGTCGGCACGATGATCGAGACCGGTGACGAGACGGCCCGTGTCCTGGCCGGCAGCCGGATCGGCCTCTGCCTCGACACCGGTCACCTGCTCATCGGCGGTGGTGACCCCGTCGCCGTCGCCGTCAGCTCGCCGGAACGGATCGCTCACGTGCACCTCAAGGACGTGCGCCTCGACCAGGCTCGCCGGGTGCAGTCCGGCGAGGCCACCTACACCGAGGCCGTCGCCGCCGGCATGTACGTCCCCCTCGGGGAGGGTGACGTCGACATCGCGGCGATCGTCCGCGCCCTGGAGGCCCAGGGGTATGACGGGTGGTACGTCCTCGAGCAGGACACGATCCTGCCGGGTGACCCCGGTCCTGACGGGCCGGTCGAGGCGGTTCGCACCAGCCTGGCCCACCTGCTGGACGTCGCCGGTGCCACGACCCCGCCGGTGGGTGGCTGACGTGGCAGGGCTGACGCCGTCGGTGACCCGCCACGGTGACGTGCGCGCGGCTGGCGGCGACGCGCCATACGACGTCGTCGCGATGGGCCGCACCGGGGTGGACATCTACCCGCTCCAGCACGGGGTCGGGCTCGAGGACGTCGAGACGTTCCAGAAGTTCCTCGGGGGCAGCGCCACCAACGTCTCCGTCGCCTGCGCTCGGCACGGGCTGCGGACCGCGCTGCTGACCCGCACCGGCGACGACCCGTTCGGGCGTTACATCCACCGGGCGCTGCAGGGCTTCGGCGTCGACGACCGGTTCGTCACCGCCGTCGACGGGCCGCCGACGCCAGTGACGTTCTGCGAGGTGCACCCGCCGGACGACTTCCCGCTGTACTTCTACCGCTACCCGATCGCCCCCGACCTGATGATCGAGGCCGACGAGCTGCCGCTGGACGCCATCCGTGACGCCCGGATCTTCTGGGCGACGGTGACGGGCCTGTCCCAGGAGCCCAGCCGCACCGCGCACTTCGCCGCCTGGGCGGCCCGCGGCCGCCGCACCCACACCGTCCTGGATCTCGACTACCGGCCGATGTTCTGGCCGCACCCGGAGGAGGCGAGCGCCCAGGTGGACAAGGCCCTCGACCACGTGACCGTCGCCGTCGGCAACCGCGAGGAGTGCGAGGTGGCCGTCGGCGAGACCGACCCGCAGCGCGCCGCCGACGCGCTGCTCGAGCGCGGGGTGGAGCTCGCGGTGGTGAAGCAGGGACCCAGGGGCGTCCTCGCAGCAACGCGTGACGAACGCGTGGAGGTGCCGCCCTTCCCCGTCGAGGTGGTCAACGGCCTGGGTGCCGGCGACGCCTTCGGCGGGGCCCTGTGCCTGGGGCTCGTCGAGGGCTGGGACCTGCGCCGGACCCTGGAGTTCGCGAACGTCGCCGGGGCGGTGGTCGCCTCCAAGCTGGAGTGCTCGACCGCGATGCCGACGACCGACGAGGTCGAGTCTCTCCTCGCCGGGAGCCGGTCGTGACGGCGCCGCGCTTCGCCGTCGCCGACCTCACCGAGGTCCGGGCCCGTGAGCCGCACCGGATCGCCGAGGAGTGGGAGAACCGGCGCCTTCGCCAGGTGGTCCGCCGGGACGGTCGGATGCTTCTCGTGGCCGCCGACCACCCGGCCCGAGCCGCTCTTGGGGTGCGTGACCAGCCGCGCGCGATGGCGAGCCGCACGGATCTGCTCGAACGCCTCGTCACCGCCCTGTCGCGCCCGGGGGTGGACGGCGTCCTCGGCACCCCCGACATCCTCGACGACCTGCTGCTGCTCGGGGCCCTCGAGGGCAAGGTCGTCGTCGGCTCGATGAACCGCGGGGGCCTGCAGGGCTCGTCGTTCGAGCTCGACGACCGGTTCACGGCCTACCGCGCCAGCGATCTTGCCGCCCTCGGACTCGACGGCGGCAAGATGCTGACGAGGATCGCGTTCGACGACCCGGGCACCGTGGCGACGCTGGAGTCCAGCGCCCGTGCGGTGACCGAGCTGTCCGAGCTCGGGCTGATGGCGATGGTCGAGCCCTTCCTGTCCCAGCGCCGTGACGGCCGGGTGGTCAACCTGCTCGACCCGGACTCGGTCATCACCTCGATCCACGTGGCGTCGGCGCTCGGGGCGTCGAGCGCGCACACCTGGCTGAAGCTGCCCGTCGTCGACGACCTCCCGCGCGTCATGGACGCCACCACCCTGCCGACGCTGTTGCTCGGTGGTGACCCCGTGGGCGACCCGCACGTCACCTACGCCTCCTGGGGCAAGGCTCTCGACCTCCCCGCCGTCCGAGGACTCGTCGTCGGGCGAGCCCTGCTCTACCCACCGGACGGTGACGTCGCCGCTGCCGTGGACATCGCCGCCGAGCTCGTCCACGGGGTGTCCCCGTGAGCGACAACGCCCGCTGGGTGCACCCCCTCGGCACCGTCGCCGACCGCGGCTGGGAGGTCGCGGTCGACGAGGCCATCGACGGCTGGCAGCACACCGGTCTGTACGCCGGTCGGCTGGCGGCCGGCGAGAGCCGCGAGCTCGCTGCCGGGGAGTGGGAGCACGTGGTCGTCCCGCTCTCGGGCACGGTCACGGTCGAGTCGCAGGGGGACCGCGCGGTGCTGGCCGGACGGGCGTCGGTGTTCGCCGGCCCCACGGACGTCGCCTACGTCGCGCGGGACCGTCCGCTGACGGTCACCGCCCACGACGGTCCAGTCCGGGTGGCGGTCTGCGCAGCCCGGGCCAGCGCGGCCCACGCCCCGTCGTTCCGGCACCTGCCGGCCGCCGACGTGCCGGTCGAGCTGCGTGGAGCCGGCACCGCGAGCCGGGAGGTGCGCAACTTCGGCATCCCCGGTGTGCTGGACGCGGACTCGGTCATCGCCTGCGAGGTGGTCACGCCGGCAGGCAACTGGAGCTCCTACCCACCGCACAAGCACGACGAGGCGCGCGAGGGGCTCGAGACCGAGCTCGAGGAGATCTACTACTTCGAGGTCCAGGTGACGGCTGGGTCCCCGGCGGCCCATGATGCGGATCCCGTTGGCTACCAACGGGTCTACGGCACCGATGAGCGACCGATCGACGTGCTCGCCGAGGTGCGCACCGGTGACGTCGTCCTCGTTCCCCACGGCTGGCACGGCCCGGCCATGGCTGCACCCGGCTACGACCTGTACTACCTCAACGTCATGGCCGGCCCGGGCGCCGAGCGGGCCTGGCTGATCTGCGACGACCCCGCCCACGGTTGGGTGCGCCAGACCTGGGAAGGTCAGGACGTCGATCCCCGACTGCCCCTGGGAGGGAACCGATGACCGCGACCGTCAGCCCGACCGTGCGCCTCACCGTCGCGCAGGCCGTGGTGCGCTTCCTCGCCCAGCAGTGGACCGAGCGCGACGGACAGCGGCAGAAGCTGTTCGCCGGCTGCTTCGGGATCTTCGGCCACGGCAACGTCGCCGGCATCGGCCAGGCGCTGCTGCAGGGTGAGCTCGGCGACGACTCGCCTGGCCACGACCAGCACCTGCCCTATGTCCTGGCCCGCAACGAGCAGGCCATGGTGCACACCGCGGTCGGCTACGCCCGGCAGAAGGACCGGCTGCAGACCTGGGCCTGCACCGCCTCGGTCGGCCCCGGCTCGACCAACATGCTCACCGGCGCCGCCCTCGCCACGATCAACCGGATCCCGGTGCTGCTGCTGCCGTCCGGGACGTTCGCGACGCGGGTGTCCGGTCCGGTGCTGCAGGAGCTCGAGCAGCCGTATGCCGCCGACGTCACCGTCAACGACGCGTTCCGTCCGCTGTCGGCCTTCTTCGACCGGGTCAACCGTCCCGAGCAGCTGCCGTCCGCGCTCCTGGCGGCGATGCGGGTGCTGACCGACCCGGCGGCCACCGGGGCCGTGACGATCGCCCTGCCGCAGGACGTGCAGGCCGAGGCGTTCGACTGGCCCGTCGAGCTCTTCGCCGATCGTGTCTGGCGCGTCGCCCGGCCGCTGCCCGAGGCGGTCGACGTCGCGGACGCGGCTGCGCTGGTCCGTTCTGCCGCACGGCCGTTCGTCGTGGCTGGTGGGGGCGTTCACTACTCCGGCGCCGAGGACGCGTTGCGCGCCTTCTGTGAGGCGACCGGCGTTCCGGTGGGGGAGACCCAGGCCGGCAAGGGCTCGCTGCCGCACGCCCACCCCCAGCTGATGGGAGCGGTCGGATCCACCGGCACCACCGCCTCCAACGCCCTCGCCGCCGAGGCGGACCTGGTGATCGGCATCGGCACGCGCTGGAGCGACTTCACGACGGCCTCGCGAACCGCCTTCCAGGACAAAGGGGTCCGGTTCGTCAACATCAACGTGGCACGGTTCGACGCGGGCAAGCAGGCCGGCCTTCCCGTGGTGGCCGATGCCCGCGAGGCGCTCACCGCGTTGACCGACGCCCTCGACGGGTACGCCGTCGACCCTGCGCACCGGGAACGCCAGGCCGCGCTGTGGCGGGCCTGGGACGAGCAGGTGTCCGCGGCATACGACCCGCCTGCGGAGGTGACGAGTGCGTTGGCGCCGGGGCTGCTGACCCAGGCCGAGGTGCTCGGGGTGGTCAACGAGCAGACCGACCCGCGGGACGTCGTGCTCTGCGCCGCCGGGTCGATGCCCGGCGACCTGCACAAGCTGTGGCGGGTGCGCGACCGCAAGGGCTACCACGTCGAGTACGGATACTCCTGCATGGGATACGAGGTGCCCGCGTCCATCGGGATCCGGCTGGCCGACCCGACCCGCGACGTCTTCGCGATGGTCGGCGACGGCGGCTACCTGATGATGCCGACAGAGCTCGTCACCGCCGTCCAGGAGCGGGTCAAGGTGGTCGTGGTGCTGGTGCAGAACCACGGCTTCCACTCGATCGGCTCGTTGTCGGAGTCGTTGGGCTCGCAGCGGTTCGGCACGCGCTACCGCTATCGCGACGTGAGGTCCGGGCGGCTCGAGGGCGGCCCGTTGCCGGTCGACCTCGCTGCGAACGCCCGCAGCCTCGGTGCCCATGTCATCGAGGTGCACTCCCGCGCCGAGCTCGAGCAGGCCGTCAAGGAGGCGAAGGCCGCTCCTGCCGACGGTGGGCCCGTCGTCATCCACGTCGAGACCGACCCGACCGTGCACTCGCCGGACAGCGACAGCTGGTGGGACGTGCCGGTCAGCGCGGAGTCCGAGCTGGCGTCGACGCAGGAGGCCTACGCGGCATACGTGCAGCACAAGGCACGGCAACGCCCCCTGGTCGGCCCGGCTGTCGGCCCAGCTGTCGACCCGCTCGTGGGCTCGGAGGAGGGCTGAGGGTCAGCGGACCACGAGCGCGATCGCGGAGACGAGGGTGGCGGCGAGCACCGCCCGGTCGAAGTGGGACTGGCTCAGCCGTCGCGCCGTGTGCAGCCCCGCCCAGGTCCCGAGCAGGACGAACGGGACGAGCAGCGCCGTGCGCTGCAGCGTGCCAGGAGTGAACAGCCCGAGCCCGGCACTGAACGGGATCTTGCAGAGGTTCACCCCGAGGTAGAACAGCGCGCTGGTGCCGAGGAACCGGCGCTTCTCCACGCCACGCGCCACGAGGTAGAGGGTCATGACCGACCCGGCGGCGTTCGCCGTCATCGTCGTGAACCCGGCGGCCAGACCGGTCCCCAGAGCGGCGCGACGGGACCGGGCGATGACCGAGACGTCGGGCGAGCGCCACTGCAGGAGCAGCTGCAGGAGGCCGGTGACGAGCAGCAGCACGCCGATCGAGCGCCGCAGCACCGTGTCGTCGACCACGGCGAGGAACGCCGCACCCAGCGCGAGGCCCGGCAGCACGCTGGGCACCAGACGCCTCAGGAGTGCCCAGTCTGCGTGCTCGCGGTACTTCCACACGGCGACGACGTCCCCGGTGATGAGCAGCAGCAGGATGGCTGCGGTCGACTCCCGGGCCGGCATGACGCTCGCGAAGATCGCGATCGAGATGGTCGCCAGGCCGCCGATGGAGGTCTTGGCGTAGCCGACGAGGAGGGCGGCGACGACCAGCAGCAGCGCCTCGAGCACCCCCGGACCCTATCCGTGGTCGAGCCACCACGCCTGGGCGTCCACCGTGGTCACGTCGGGCGCAGGGTGGGGCGGCGGGGCAGAATCGGTGCATGGACAGACGTGTGGCGGTCGCTGGCACCGGTCCGGTGTCCGCCGAGGCCGGTGTCGCGGCCGTCCGCGCAGGGGGCAACGCCGTCGACGCCGCGATCGCGGCCATCGTCGCCGCCATGTCGACCGAGCCGGGCATCGTGTCGATGCTCGGGGGCGCGTTCGTCAGCATCTGGCCGGCAGGGGGTGAGCCCGAGGTCATCGACGGCAACGTCGAGATGCCCGGCCGGGAGCTTCCCCGCGAACGCTTCGGCACCGGCCTTCGCGAGATCGTCACGGACTACGGCGGCGGCCTGACCCTCTACGCAGGTCATGGCTCGGTGGCGACGCCGGGAGCCTTCGCCGCCCTCGGTATGGCGCACCAGCGGCACGGGAGCGCGCGCTGGGCCGAGGTCCTGGCCCCGAGCGTGGCCACCGCGCGGGACGGGTACCACCTCGGCACCGCAGCGGCGAGCTACCTCGCCATCACCGGTCACAGCGTCTTCGGCTGGGACGAGCACACGGCCCCACTCGTCAGGCGCGTCGACGGATCGGCGTTCGCGCCGGGTGAGCTCATCACGAACCCCGACCTCGCGACCACCCTGGAGCAGCTCGGTGAGCGGGGCGCCGACGACCTCTACTCCGGTGAGCTGGCCGCCCGGATCTCCGACGACTGCGCCGCCCGAGGTGGGCTGGTCACGGCAGCCGACCTCGCGGCATACCGGGCCGTCGTCCGCACCCCGCTGCGGATGCGCCTCGGCGACTGGGACGTCGCCACCAACCCACCGCCCTCGGTCGGCGGACCGATGCTCGCGGTGATGCTCCGCGAGCTCGGGGCCGACGTGTGGGACTGGAAGCAGGTCATCGACGTGCAGCGACGGGTGCTGGCCTACCGCCACAAGGTCCACGACCTGTCGACCGACCTCGAGGAGGACGGCTACGCCCTGCTCGAGCTGGTGGAGCGCCACGGCCTCGCCGGCCTGCCCACCTCGTCCTCGACGGCGAACGTGTCGGCGGTCGACAGCGACGGGACGGTCTGCGCGATCACCGCGTCGAGCGGGTACGGCTCGGGCGCCACCGTGCCCGGCACCGGCATGATGCTCAACAACTGCCTCGGCGAGCCTGAGCTCAACCGGCTCGGCCTGCACGCCCTCACCCCGGGCACCCGCCTCGCGTCCAACATGGCGCCATCGGTCGCCCGCTCCGGTGCCGGCGCCGCGCTGGCGATCGGCAGCCCGGGCGCCGACCGCATCACCACTGCGCTGATGCAGGTGCTGGGCCGATACTGCCACCACGGCGACTCGCTGCAGCAGGCCATCGACGCGCCCCGGGCCCACGTGCGGATCCTCGAGGACGGCAGCACGCGCGTGGACCACGAGGACGACCCCGCGATCGCTGCCGCGGTGTCGGCGATGGGCCTGCCGGCATTCGTCCACGACCAGATCTCGATGTTCTTCGGCGGAGTCGGGGCTGCGGCCAGAGGTGCGGACGGTGACCTGGTCGCCGCCGGCGACCCCCGCCGCGAGGCCGCGACGCGCATCGGCTGACGCCCGCGCTTCCCCGGGACGCTTCGGTTCGAGGTGTCCCTCTACCTGATGCCGGTAGGCGAATACCTCGACCCGAGGGGAGGTGGGCGAAGCGAAGGGGTGCGGCTGGGCGGTATGGCGCGGCCGCTCAGCGGGCGGCGCCGGTCACCATCCAGGCGTCACCGCGGATGCGGGTCCAGAAGAACGCCGCCCGGATCGCCATGAATCCGGTGAAGGCGGCCCAGAGCACCGTCATGGCCGTCGGCACCCCTGACTCGAGCAGGCTGTCGCCGGCGACGTGCACGGCGAGGACCAGGGGCAGGTAGAGCACCAGGGTCGCGACCATGGCCCTGGCCAGCCAGCGGCCGTCACCGGCACCGATGAGGACACCGTCGACGACGAAGACGTATCCCGACAGCGGCTGGCCGAGGGCGACGACGACCAGGGCCGCAGCCAACGCCGACCGCACGGCTGGGTCCTGCGTGAACGCCGCGGGGATCACCGTGTGCAGCGCCAGCAGGGCTACCCCGAGGACCGCACCACCCCAGACGCCCCAGCGGATCATCGTCGAGGTCGCGGCCCGGGCACCTGCCACGTCACCGGCGCCGAGGGCCTTGCCGGTCAACGCCTGCGCCGCGATGGCCAGGGCGTCGAGGGCGAACACGAGGAACGACCAGACGGTCGCGGCGACCTGGTGGGCCGCGAGCGGCACGTCACCGAGTCCGGCAGCGACCCAGGTCGTCACGAGCAGGATCGACCGCAGCGCCAGCGTCCGCACCAGCAGCGGCACGCCGGTGACGGCGGCGCGCAGCACCCGGCCTGGGTGGGCGTGCAGGCCGGCCCCGGCCCGCCGCGCGTGACGCACCATGACGGTGACCAGGCCCAGCGCCATACCGGTCTGGGCGAGGACGGTGCCCCACGCGGAGCCGGCGATGCCCCAGCCGAACCCGTAGACGAACAGCAGGTTGAGCACGATGTTGGCGGTGAACCCGACGGCCGAGGCGACCAGTGGGGTCCTGGTGTCCTGCAGGCCCCGGAGCACGCCGGTGGCCGCGAGGGCGACGAGCATGGCCGGGATGCCGAGTGCGGAGATCCGCAGGTAGGTCGTGGCGAACCCGACGGCGGCGTCGGAGGCACCGAAGAGGCGGCAGAGCGGCTCGGCGGCGAGTGCGACGGCGACCGAGGTCACCACGCCGAGGCCGACCGCGAGCCAGGTGCCGTCGATGCCGGCCTCGAGCGCGCCGCGTTCGCTGCCCGCGCCGACCTGGCGGGCGACGATCGACGTGGTGCCGTAGGCGAGGAAGACGAACAGGTTGGCCGCAGTCAGGAGCGTGGCGCTCGCGACCCCGAGCCCGGCGAGCTGGGGGGTGCCGAGGTGGCCGATGATCGCCGAGTCGGCGAGCAGGAAGAGGGGCTCGGCCACCAGGGCGAGGAACGCAGGGACGGCCAGGTGCAGGATCTCGCGGCTCTGCGCGCGGTCGCTGCCGGTCCTGCGGTCGGTGCCGGTCCCGTGGTCACCGCCGGTCCTCTGGCTGCTGCCGCGCCGCCCCTCGCCCCTGCTCACCCGGCCTATTGGACCAAAGGCGCGGGGGACAGGTGTTCGTGGACCGCCATCCAGACGTCGTCGCGGCGGGCGAAGACGATGCTCTCGCGCTCGCTCAGCTCCTCGCGCTCGCCGCCGACCTCGACGACCGTGGCGACGTCGTGGGCGAACACCGCCGCGTCCTGGCCCAGCACCTGCACGACCGGGTTGGTCGACGTGCAGGAGACGACCCTGAACCCGTCCTCGGTGACCCACTGCTCCCACAGCGCCTCGTACGCCGCGCGAGACCCCAGCCGCTGCGGCGTCGTGTGGAAGACGAACGTCGCCTCCGGCGCGAAGCAGGCGAAGTATGCGGCGCTGTCGCCGCTCGCGAACGCGCGCACCAGGGCGTCGGCCGCGGCCAGGACCTCGTGCTCGACGGCCCTGGTCGTTTCGGGGCTGGTGGTCATCGGACGACCTCGCTGTCGGGTCGTGCCGTCTGGTCTGGTCCGGGGGCCGCGTCGGGCCGCGGCGCCATCGCGCTGAGCAGCTCGTAGGCCACGTGCGAGGCGGCGATGCCGGTGATCTCGGCGTGGTCGTAGGCCGGCGCGACCTCGACGACATCGGCACCGACGAGGTTGAGCGTACACAGGCTGCGCAGGATCGCGAGCAGCTCGCGACCCGTGAGGCCGCCGGTCTCCGGGGTGCCGGTGCCCGGGGCGAACCCGGGGTCGAGGACGTCGATGTCGATGGAGGCGTAGACCGGGCGGTCGCCGACGCGGTCCCGGATCCGTTCGATGACCCCACGGGCCCCGAGGTCGTCCATCTCCACGCTGGGCACGATCGCGAAACCGAGGGTGGCGTCGTCGTCGAGGTCCTTGGCGGAGTAGAGCGGTCCGCGTGACCCGACGTGCAGGCACGCCTCCTTGTCGAGCAGGCCCTCCTCGGACGCGCGGCGGAACGGTGTGCCGTGCGTGTACTTCGCACCGAAGTAGGTGTCCCACGTGTCGAGGTGGGCGTCGAAGTGCACCACGGCGATCGGGCCGTGGGCCGCCGCGTGGGCGCGCAGCAGGGGCAACGTGATCGTGTGGTCACCACCGAGGGTGAGCACCCGCCTGGCGCGCTCCAGGACCGACCGTGCACCGGCCTCGATGGTCTCGACGGCCTCCTCGATCGAGAACGGGTTGACCCCGAGGTCCCCGGCGTCGACGACCTGCTGGGCCGCGAACGGCGACACGTCCTGCGCGGGGTTGTAGGGCCGCAGCAGCCGCGAGGACTCGCGGATGTGGGCCGGGCCGAACCGGGCGCCCGGTCGGTAGGAGACCCCGGCGTCGAACGGCACGCCCATGACCGCGACGTCCACGTCGGACACCTCGTCGATGCGGGGCAGCCGGGCGAACGTCGCCGGTCCGGCGAAGCGCGGGACGACGGTGGCGTCGACCTGGCCGACGCGCCCTCCGTCGGTGATGCGGGGCAGGCTGCGGTCGACCCGGGGAAGGGCCGGGTCGACCGCAGCGGTCGTGTGGTCAGCCATCGGTGCGGGCCTCCAGCTCGGTGGTGACGGACTCGTCCATGAGGTGACCGCGACGGGCCGTGCGGTGGTGCGACGCGGACTCGTCCGCGACGACCTGCGGCTCGTCACCGTCGGCCGCGGGGACCCAGCGCGGGCCCTGCGGACCGAAGACGTAGCGGGGCTCCGGCACGGCATACAGGAGGCCGAGGTAGAGCACCGCGGCGACACCGATCGCGACCGGGAGGCTGATGTCGATGCCTCCCGCGGCGTCGCGGAACGGGCCCTCGATCAGCGGCGGGTAGTTGGCGAACATCAGGCCGGCGACGGCCGCGGGGATCCACGCGACCATGCCCCGCCAGTTGACGCCGTCGCGGAACCAGTAGGCGCCGCCGCGCATCCCGAGGTTGAAGACCTGCACGTCGGCGGGCCGGTAGTAGCCGCGACGCACGATGTAACCGATGGTCATGATGACCATCCACGGCGTCGTGCAGATGACGATGGCGCCGATGAACGCGTTGACGCTGGCGATCAGGTCGAAGGCCAGGCGGCCGACCAGGATGAAGACGAAGGCGATGATGCCGATGAACAGCGACGCCTGCACCCGGCTGAGCCGCGGGAAGACCGACGAGAAGTCCAGGCCGGTGCCGTAGAGCGACGTGACGCCGGTGGACAGGCCACCGAGGAACGCGACCACCATGAGCAGCACGGCGTACCAGATCGGGGAGATCTTGATCAGGGCGATGACGTAGTCGGCCTCGCCGGCGACGAGCGTCGCGGTGGCCACGCCGAAGATGAACGGGATGAGCGTCATCAGCTGCGCGCCGAAGGTGGCCCCCAGCAACGACTTTCGCGACGTCGCAGCCGGTATGTAGCGCGACCAGTCGCCGAGGAACGCACCGAAGGACACGGGGTTGCCCATGACGATGAGTGCCGACAGCACGAAGGTCGGCCAGAACGAGCCGAGGGCGTAGGCGCTGGGGCCGGGGTCGAAGGACGGGTCGAACACCGACGCGTAGGCGACCACCGCGAGCAGGATCAGGACGGTGTTGCCGACGACGACGACCTTGTTGACCAGCAGCATGAACTGGAAGCCGAAGACGACCACGACGATGACGATGGCGCCGAGCACGGCGTAGACGACACCGCGCAGGAGGTCGGAGTCGGGGACGCCGAACAGCCGGTTCATGGCGCCGACGAGCGCGTCACCGCTGACCCAGACCGAGATGGAGTAGAAGGCGATCGCGGTGAGCAGCGACAGGAACGAGCCGACGATGCGGCCGCGGACGCCGAAGTGCGCGCCCGAGGAGACCGCGTTGTTGGTGCCGGTCAGCGGACCGAACAGCCCCATCGGCATGAGGAACAACGCCCCGACGACGACACCGGCCAGGGTCGCGCCGACCGCCTGCCAGAACGACAGGCCCAGCGCGATGGGGAAGGTGCCGAGCAGGACGGTGGCGAAGGTGTTGGCGCCGCCGAACTGGATCCGGAACAGGTCGAGCGGGCGAGACGTCCGGTCGCTGTCGGGGATCGTGTTGATGCCGTGCTGCTCGACATCGGTGACCTTGGGGCGGGACGTGGTGGCGGAGCCGGCGTGCGTCGTGTCCGGGGCGTTCGAGGAGCTCATGCGGGATCCCTTCCGAGGGGGCCTTCCGAGGGGTGGAGCATCGGCGGGAACGCTAGCGCCGGGGTTTACTGCAATGCAATAGTTGTTCACCATGAGAGTTCTTCGGATCGTCGACCTGTCGGTGCCCGTCGGTCCCGCGACCGTGATCTACCCCGGGGACCCGCAGCCCTCGCTCGCCGTGCACAGCACCATCGAGCGCGACGGCTTCAACCTGCTCGACGTGCACCTGGGGTCGCAGACCGGCACCCACGTGGACGCGCCGTACCACTTCGAGGAGACCGGGGCCCGGATCGACGAGCTGGACCTCACCCTGTTCGCAGGGCCGGGGGTCGTCGTCGACGCGACCGGTCTCGGCCCGCGCGGGGTGGTGACCTGGGAGCACATCGCCCCGGTGGCCGACCAGATCCGGCCGGGCTCGATCGTGCTGCTGCACACCGGTTGGTCCGAGCACTACGGGACACCGGAGTACTTCGAGAACCCCTACCTCGACGCGGATGCCTGCCGGCGGCTGCTCGACCTCGGGGTCCGCACCATCGGCCTCGACGCGCTCAACCTCGACGAGACGCCGGACGACGAGCACCCGGGAGTCGGGTTCCCCTGCCACCACCTCATCGCCGACCTCGGCGGCGTCATCGTCGAGAACCTGCGCGGCCTGGGCGACATCGACTTCGCCGACCCGTTCGTCTCGGTGCTGCCGATCCGGCTGGAGGCAGCCGACGGCGCACCTGTGCGGGCGGTTGCGGTAGAACTGGCGCCATGACGACTCGGACCCTGGCGTCCCGCGCTCCCCGCGAGCGACCCGAGACCCAGGTCCGCATCGGCGCCCGGCTCCGCGCGGCCCGTCAGGCCCGCAGCCTGACCATCGCCCAGGTCGCCGAGTCGGCCGGGCTGACCAAGGGGTTCGTCAGCCGGCTCGAGCGCGACGACGTGTCGCCGTCGGTGGCCTCGCTGGTCACCGTGTGCGAGATCCTGGGGCTGCGGGTGGGTGACCTGTTCGACCCGCCGGAGACCGCGGTCATCCGGGCGGGTCAGGGTCGGCCGATCAACTTCGGTGGCACGGGAGCCCACGAGGCGCTCATCACCCCCGGCACCCAGCAGGGCCTGGAGATCATCCACGCGCGGATCGACCCGGGTGGCAACGGTGGCGACGACCTCTACACGCTCGACTGCGACGTCGAGTGCGCCTACGTCGTCGCCGGTCACCTCACGGTCGTCCTCGAGACGGGCGAGGAGGACCTCGGCCCCGGCGACGCGATGACCTTCCCCGGGCGGGCGCCGCACACCTGGCGCAACGCATCGGCGAAGGTGCCCTGCGAGGTCCTCTGGGTCCTCGCCCCCGCGCCCTAGCTCCCCCAGCGGTGCCGGACCGTCGCCACCCAGTCGGCGAAGTCCGCTGCCATGTCGACCTCGTCGGGGCGCATCAGCCACTGCAGCTGCAGGCCGTCCATCAGGGCCACCGCCTGACGGGCCAGCTGCTCAGCGGGGACGTCCTCGTCGGCGGTGCCGTCGTGGGCGGCTTCGCGCAGGGCGTGCGCCAGGGACTCGACGGCCGCACCGTGGTGCGCTGCCAGCCAGCCGTGACCGGGGTGGGTGGGGTCGACGGCCTCGCCCGCGAGCATGGTGAACAACCTGACCAACCCCTCGCGCTCGCTGTTGAGCCCGACGAGGGTGACCATGTCCGCCCAGACCTCCCAGCCGCGGGGGGCCCGATCGTGGGTCGAGGCGAGCGTCTCGAGGTCGCGCAGGTCGCGCTGCTCCAGCACCGCGGCGAGCAGCTCCTCCTTGGTCGGGAAGTGGTGCAGCAGCCCGGTCTGGCTCAGCCCCGCGGCCTCGGCGATGCTCGTCATCGCGGTCGCGTGGAACCCGCGTTCGGCGAACAGGTCCGACGCCGCGGCGACGATGCGCTCGCGGGTCTGCCCCGCGCCGGTGCCGCGCGGCCGGCCGCGGCCACGACGGGGTGCGTCCCCGTCCGTCGTGGCTGGCACGGCCCCGACTGTATGCCGTGTGCTCACCTGCTCCTCCTCCGTCACCGTCTGCATCTGCGCCCATCCACCGCCTCGCCGTCGCCCCCGCCGGGTCGATGTGAACGCGCCCGGAATCCCCGGCGCGTCTACATCGACCCGGCGGAGGGGGGCGGGATCAGGCCAGCGGCAGCTCGGCCCTCACGTCGCCGAGACCGCGGGCGACGAGCAGGGTGCCGCCGGTCAGCGGCTCGCCCCAGGCGTTCGCCGACTCGTCCCAGCGCCGCCACAGCCGGGCGTCGGTGTCGACCGTGACGGTCGCCTGCGACCCGGCGGCGACCTGCACTGCAGCGAACCCGACCAGCCGCACCGGCTGGTCGCCGGAGTCGGGGCGCAGGTAGACCTGCACCACCTCGCGCGAGTCGCGGGTCGAGCGGTTGGTCACCGTCACCTCGACCGACGGCGCCGCGTCGCCGGCCGAGCCGTGCTCGAGGAGGCGGGCGGAGTCGTAGCTCCACGCGCCATACCCCTCGCCGGCACCGAGCCAGTGGGCCGGGGCGGGGGCGTGACCGGCGGCGAACCCGCGGTGGCCGACGAAGGTGCCGTCGGTGTACTCCAGCGTCAGGCCGTCGGGGACGACCTCCCACGCCGGGGCCGCCTCGTCGGCAGCCGGCCACGAGGTGACGAGGCGGCCGGCGGGCTCGCGGACCCCGAGCAGCGCGTCGGCCACGGCGTGACCACCCTCCTGCCCCGGCAGTCCCACGACGAGGACGGCGTCGACCTCGTCGAACCACGGCATGAGCACCGGGGTGGAGGCGTTGACGACGACGACCGTTCGCTCGGCAGCAGCGGCCACCGCCGACACCATCGCGTCCTGGTCGCCGGGCAGGGCGAGGGTCGACTTGTCGGTCGCCTCGGTCTCCTGCTCCTCGGTCAGGCCCACCACGACGACCGCGACATCGGCGGATGCCGCTGCGGCAGTCGCGGACTCGAGCACCGACGAGGCCGCCGCGGGGACGGCTGCGACGACCAGCCCCTTCATGCCCATGCCCGAGGCGATGACGTCGGAGAGGGTGCTGAGCTTGCCGTCGGGTCCCGGCTGCGGCTCCGAGCGGACCACCGTGAGGGTCGCGGTGACCAGGGCGCCCGCGGGAGCCTGGGTGTCGACTGTCCACACCGGGGGCTTGAGCATCGACTCGCCGGGGTCGAACCCCTCGGCCACGAGGTCGACTGCGCCCACCTGCTCGCCGTCGACGTCGACCGTCCAGGTGCCGCCGCCGAGCACGCCGAGGCGCACCGGCCCGGCTCCTGTCAGGCGCGCGGTCAGGACGACCTGGTCGGTCGGGCGGGGGAGGACGTCGTCCCAACCGGTGACGACCGAGGAGACGCTGCTGTGCTCGCTCGACATCACGACGCCATCGGCGTCAAGGTAGGCGACGCGCAGGCCCTGCTCGCCGGTCTCCGGGTCGGTGATCGCCGAGGGGTCTGCGACCACCGCGCGGTCGCGCACCTCGACGCCGTCGACCACGGTGAGCCGGCCGCCCAGCGCCTCGCGCAGGGCGTCCGCGATGGACACTTGGTAGGGCGGGTTGACGGTCGCCGAGCCGCCACCCATGCAGATGGTGTCGATGCCGTGGCGTCCGATCAGGGCGACCGAACCCGTGGCGGCCAGCGGCAGGGCGCCATCGGAGTTGCGCAGGACGACCATGCCGTCGGTGGCCAGGCGACGCAGCTGCTCGCGGCGGGCGGGGGCGTCGGGGGCGAGTGACTCAGTCGGCCACACCCGCTGCTCCGACTCACCGCCCAGCGCGCCGACCCGCTCGGCTAGGCGCAGCAACCGGACGACGTGCTCGTCGATGACCGACTCGTCGACCGCGCCGGACTCGACATCTGCGACCAGCGCCTCGCCCCACGGACCGTCGGGTCCGGGCATGACGAGGTCGAGGCCCCCGAGGGCGGCAGGGGCAGAGGTCTTCGTGGCGAACCAGTCCGACATCAGCAGGCCGTCCCAGCCCCAGTCACCCTTGACCACGGTGTTGTTGACGTGGTCCTGCTCGGTGGCCGCGACGCCGTTGACGTCGTTGTACGCCGCCATGATCGACCAGGCGTCCGCGTCCTGGACCGCGATCTCGAAGGGCAGGAGGTACACCTCCCGCAGGGCGGTCTCGCTGACGACGGAGTTCATGTAGTTGCGCAGCGTCTCGGACTCGTTGGCCACGAGGTGCTTGAGGCACGCGCCGATGCCGCGTCCCTGCATGCCCCGCACGTAGGCGGCGGCGAGCTTACCGGTGAGCAGCGGGTCCTCGGAGTACGCCTCGAACAGTCGCCCGCCGAGCGGGGTGCGGTGCAGGTTGATCGTCGGCCCGAGCACGACGTGGATCTGCTGGCGCTCGGCCTCCTCGGCGAGCATCTCGCCGACCTCGTGCGCCGTCTCCTCGCTCCAGGCGCTGGCCAGGACGGTGGCGCTCGGGAACAGCGCCACGTGGTCACCACCGGTGAACTTCAGCCCGCGCACGCCGGTCGGTCCGTCGGAGAACGCCATCGGGGCGAGCCCGATCGACTCCTCACCGTGCAGGGTGAACGACGTGGCACCGGTGAGCAGCCGCACCTTGGTGGCGAGGTCGAGCCGGTTCACGAGCTCGAGGTATGCCGCGTCGTCGCGGCCCGTGCGCGGGGTGGAGGTGGTGGTCATGGCGGTCACTCTTCCGGGGCGGTGGAGCATTAATAGTTGGAGGTAACTATTTCACTCCGGGTCGCGCTTGTCGAGCGTTTCGTGGCGCTGTCCGGAGCGGGGGGCAGGATGGACCCGTGACGACGATCGTGTTCCTCCATGCCCATCCCGACGACGAGGCCTCGCAGACCTCCGGAGCCATGGCTCGCGCCAGCCGCGAGGGCAGCCGGGTGGTCACCGTGTTCGCGACCGGTGGCGAGCACGGCGAGCTGCCCAAGGCCGGTCTGCCGGAGGGGGAGACGCTCACGGACTGGCGGCGCCGGGAGGCTGAGGCGTCAGCCGAGGTGCTGGGGGTCCACCGGGTCGCCTGGCTCGGCTACCGCGACTCCGGTATGACCGGTTGGGACCAGAACACCCACGAGGGCGCGTTCCACTCCGCCGACCTCGACCAGGCCGCCGGCAGGCTGGCCACGGTGCTCGACGAGGAGGACGCCGACATCCTCGTCGGCTACGACTGGCACGGCGGCTACGGCCACCCCGACCACGTCCGGGTCCACGCCGTCGTCCACCGCGCGGCCGAACTCGCTGCGCGCCGTCCCCGGCTGCTCGAGTCGACGATGAACCGCGACCAGATGCGCACGTTTCACCAGGCCGCGGTCGCGGCCGGCCAGGGCGACAAGAGCTTCGACCCCGACAGCGACATGGACGACGGCAACCCGCTCGGCACGCCGGAGGCCGAGATCCACTGGCGCGTCGACGTCACCGACTTCCTCGCCGAACGCAGGGCGGCCCTGGAGGCCCATGCCAGCCAGGCGACCGACATCGAGGGGATGCTCGGCATGCCCGAGGAGTACTTCCTCGCGTTCTTCGGGTTCGAGCACTACATCGAGCCGGGCCGAGAGCCGGGGATGCAGGTCGGCTGGCCCTTCGGTGACTGACCCGCACCACCGGGCCGGCGCGACGGGGACCGTCGGACCGGTCGAGCTGCTGCGCCGACCGCACGTCGCGCGCCTGCTCTCCTCGGCCCTCGTCGGACGGTTGCCCACCGGGATGGTGCCCCTGGCCCTCGTGCTGTTCACCCGGGAGAGCGGCAGCGACTTCGCGCGGGCCGGGCTGCTGACGGCGGCCTACTCCCTGGGCGCCTGCCTCGGCGGACCCGTGCTGTCGCGGGTCATGGACGTGCGTGGACAGCGCGGCGCCCTCGTGCTCGGCGGTGTCGTCTCGTCCGTCGCCCTGGCCACCGTGCCGTTCGCGCCGGGGGTTGCCGGCCTGCTGGTCGCGCTCGTGGCCGGGCTCATGACGCCGCCACTCGAACCTGCCCTGCGCACCTTGTGGCCGTCGGTGCTCCCGGCGCGGGAGGTGCCGGCAGCGTTCGCGGTCGACGCCGCGGCCCAGGAGCTCGTGTTCGTCCTGGGCCCACTGGTCGTCCTGCTGGCGCAGGCGTTCGGTGACGGCGGTGGCCTGCTGGCCGCGGCTGCCATCGGGGTAGCAGGCACCGGGTGGTTCACCGCGTCGAGCGTCTCCCGCGACTGGGCGCCGGTTCCCCAGGAGCGGCACTGGCTCGGGCCTCTGCGTTCTGTGCGCCTGTGCGTCCTCTACGGCGCCGTCCTCCTCGTCGGCCTGACCATCGGCGTCCCCGCTGTTGCCCTCGTCGCGTACGCCGAGTCCGTGTCGGCTCCCGGCTGGGCCTCGTGGCTGGTCGCCGCGAACGCCCTCGGGGCCCTCGCCGGAGGCCTGGCCTACAGCGGCAGGGCTCCGCACCGCGACCCGTTGCGCGACCTCCCGCTCGGACTGCTCACCCTCGTCGTGACGTATGCGGCGCTGGCCTGGACTCCGGCGCAGCCGGCGGTGATGGCCGTGCTCGCGGTCCTCTCCGGTGTCGGCCTGCCGCTGACGCTGACCTGCGTGTTCCAGGTCGTCGACCGGCTCGCGCCCGCCGGGACGACGACCGAGGCGTTCGCGTGGCTGATCAGCGCCTTCCTCGCCGGCAGCTCGGTGGGGGCGCTCGCCGCGGGTGCCCTGTCGGACGGTGGAGCGATCGGTGCCGCGTTCCTCGTCGCCGCCGGATCGGCGCTCGCGGCACTCGTCGTGGCGGTCCCGCTGCTGCGCGGGGTCGGTCGTGTCGGGGCGGCCGGGGGCGCTTCGGTCAGAGGTGCTTCAGGGCCTCTCGGCGACTGAGCCCGGACAACCGTTCGCCGTACTCCGCCACCGCGGTCCGCACCCAGTCCGGGTCGGTCCGCGCGTACTGCCGAAGCGCCCACCCGATGGCCTTGCGGATCCAGAAGCTGGTGTCCTCGAGGTTGGGCTCGACGGTGGCGCGGAGCAGGCCGACGTCGGTCTGCTCGCGGAAGGTCAGCTGGCTGAGGATCGCGGTGCGGCGCAGCCACAGGTCGTCGTCGACCGCCCAGTCGAGGACCACCGGGGTCACCTCCTCGCGGTGCGACCGCAGGATCGGGCCGACGCGCTGGCTGGCGATCTCGTCGTCGTGGTCCCACCAGGCGCCGGTCACCACCAGGTGCCGGTAGAGCCCCAGGGTGTCGGGGTCCTGCCACTGCCGGTAGGCGCGGTGACCGGTGACGGCGGTCGCGGCATACCGCTCCTCGCGGTGGGTCGCGTCGTCCCAGAGCTCGCGCACCGCGCCCTCCCACGACCGGCGGTCGGTGAGCTGCAGCACCGGGTCGGCGAGCAGCGGGCGCAGCAGCGCCTTGAGCTGGGGGGCGGTGATGCCGCGGTAGGGCATGGCGGACTTCATGTAGGCCTGTTGTGCCACGGCCCGGTCCGGGTCGCCGGCCCCGGCGAGGGCCTCCCGGACGGCCTCGACGAGCGGAGCCGTCACGGCTCCACGACGTGGGTGGCGACCTGCTCGTCCGCGAGCGCACCGGGTGCGTCGGTCGTCGGCGTGCGGACGAAGAACGCGATCACGACCGCGGCGACGGCCAGCACCGCACCCACCCCGAACCCCCACTGGGCTCCGGTGGCCAGGGCGGCCCGACCGGAGGCTCCGTCGGCGGCCGCCGCCGCGGTCCGCCCCGCCATCACGCTGATGACCACGGCCGTCCCCGCTGCCGCCGCGACCTGCTGCAGGGATCCCAGCACCGCACTGCCGTGGGCGTACAGGTGGGGCGGGAGCACGGACAGGCCGGACGTGAACACCGGCGTGAAGATCATGGCGAGGGCTGCGCTGAGCAGCACGTGGTTGGCCAGCACCAGCACCGGTGGGGTGTCGACGCCGACCTGGGTGAAGGCCACGAGGGTCAGCGCCATGACGATCGACCCGGGGATGACCAGTCGGGGGGCGCCGTGGCGGTCGTAGGCCCGACCGACCCACGGGCCGAGCAGGCCCATGGTCAGCCCGCCAGGGATGAGCAGCAGACCCGTGCTGAGCGTGCTGAGGCCCAGGACGTCCTGCAGGTAGAGCGGCAGGAGGATCATCGCGCCCATCAGCGCCATGAAGGAGACGCACATCAGGGCGAGGGCGATCGTGAACGGCGCGAAGGTCAGGGTGCGCAGGTCCAGCAGCGGTCCGGCGCCCCGCTGGAGGCGGACCTGTCGCCACGCGAAGACCGCGATCGCGACGACGCCGATGACCGTGGTCAGGACCGGCGGGACCGCGGCCGTGCTGTGCGAACCCTCGCCGAGGCCACTGAGCCCGTAGACGAGTGCGCCGAAGCCGACGGCCGACAACGCGACGCTCAGCCAGTCGACGCGCGACGCCTTCGGCTCGCCGATGTCGACGAGCTCGCGCAGCCCCAGGGCGGTGATGACGCCGGCGATCGGCAGGACGACGGCGAAGATGAGCCGCCACGAGCCGAGCTGGAGCAGGATGCCCGAGACCGCCGGCCCGAGGGCGGGGGCGACGGACATGACGAGCGTGACGTTGCCCATGACCTTGCCGCGCCCCTCCGGGGGCACGAGGGTGAGCATCGTCGTCATGAGCAGCGGCATCATCACGGCCGTGCCGCTGGCCTGGATGACGCGGGCGCCGAGCAGCACGCCGAACGAGGGCGCGACCGCCGCCAGCGTCGTCCCGGTGAGGAACAGCCCCATCGCCAGCGTGTATGCCGCGCGCGTGGTCACCCGCTGCAGGAACCACCCGGTGACCGGGATGACGACGGCCATCGTGAGCATGAACGCGGTCGACAACCACTGCGCGCTCGTGGCCGGCACCGCGAAGTCGCGCATCAGGCGCGGGATCGCGTTGACCATGATCGTCTCGTTGAGGATGACGACGAAGGTCGCCAGCACGAGGATCCGCAGCACCGCCCTGGTGTTCACCGCCGGGCGGCTGATGCCGGTGTGGGTGCCGCCTTCGAGGGTGGTGGTGTCGGTCATGGGGTGTCCTCCGGTCCGGGTTTCACGGGCGTAGACCGGGGTGTTCCCCAGAAGTCATCGCCGTCCCCGTCCGCACCATGGTGGCGAGGACCACCGACAGGACTCAAACCGTTTTGCCGACACGACCTCCGCAGGGGTCAGGCCGCGCCATACCTCGCCTGCGCGCGAGCCCTCGCCTTGACGGCCTCGGTCTCGCGGTCCTTGGGCGGAGCGGCGGTCGTGAGGTGCTCGAGCAGGTGCTGGGTCGCGTGGGCGATCTCGGCGACGGCCTCGTCGAACGCGGCCTGGTTGGCCTGGCTCGGCTTGGTGCTCCCGCTGACCTTGCGGACGTACTGCAGGGCGGCGGCGCGGACCTCGTCGGTGGTCGCCGGGGGCTCGAAGTTGTGCAGCTGGCGGATGTTTCGGCACATGGAGGCAGGCTACGGCCGGTATGGCGCGGGGCACAGTCCCCTGCGTCGGTAGCGACCCGGGTCGTCAGGGTTGTGGTCAAGGGTCGTGGTCGACGGTTGTGCACGGGCTGGACGCCTGGTGGACACGCCCGAGACTTTCTGTGGTCCACACCCCGTGGACGACGTCGGCGCAGGTCAGAGCCGTGGTCGAGACCCACCGTCGCGGAAATCCACAGGGTTGTCCACCGACTGTGCACAAGCAGGTCGGGCGTTGCGCACACGTTGTCCACACCCCCTCCACAGGCCCGGTTTGGGTGGGTGTCCGGGGCCGCCCTACGGTGAGGTGTTCGCGGTCCACGCGCGTCGGCAGGTGTTGTCAGCGGCCCGTGGTCTACTCGAATCACACAGGTGTTCTTCGTTCGTGTTTCGTCGGTCAGGGAGTGGGCAGAGTGTCTCTTGCGGAGCTGAGCACCAGCGCCTTCAGTGCTGGTGGCGACAGGCCACCGCAGTCCGACGACCGGGTCCCCCCTCAGGACCTGCACGCCGAGCAGTCCGTCCTGGGCGGCATGCTGCTGTCCAAGGATGCGATCGCCGACTGCGTCGAGGGACTGCGCGGCACCGACTTCTACCGTCCCGCGCACGAGCTGATCTACGACGCGATCCTCGACCTCTACGGCCGTGGTGAGCCGGCCGACGCGATCACCGTCTCCGACGAGCTGACCAAGCGCGGCGACCTGCAGCGCATCGGTGGCCAGGCCTACCTCCACACGCTGATCCAGGCCGTCCCGACCGCTGCCAACGCCGGCTACTACGCCGAGATCGTCAGCGAGCGGGCCGTCCTGCGGCGCCTGGTCGAGGCCGGCACCCGGATCGTCCAGCTCGGGTACCAGCAGGGCAACGGTGACGTCGAGGACATCGTCAACGCCGCCCAGGCCGAGGTCTACGCCGTCGCCGACAAGCGCGGTGGTGAGGACTACGTCGCGCTCGGTGACGTCCTGGAGGACACCCTCAACGAGATCGAGGTCGCCGCCGGCCGCGACGCCAACGAGATGCTCGGGGTGCCCACCGGGTTCATCGAGCTCGACGAGCTGACCCACGGCCTGCACCCCGGCCAGATGATCGTCCTCGCCGCCCGTCCCGCCGTCGGTAAGTCGACGATGGGCCTGGACATCGCGCGCTGCGCCGCCATCAAGCACAAGCAGGCCACGGCGGTCTTCTCCCTGGAGATGAGCCGCAGCGAGATCACCATGCGCTGCCTGTCGGCCGAGGCGCAGATCCAGCTGCAGGATCTGCGCAAGGGCACCATCGGCGACGCCGGCTGGAAGAAGCTGGCTCGCATCATGGGCCAGATCTCCGACTCTCCGCTGTTCATCGACGACTCGCCGAACATGTCGCTCATGGAGATCCGGGCCAAGTGCCGCCGGCTCAAGCAGCAGCACAACCTCAAGCTCGTCGTCATCGACTACCTCCAGCTCATGAGCTCGGGCAAGAAGGTCGAGTCCCGCCAGCAGGAGGTCTCCGAGTTCTCCCGTGCGCTCAAGCTGCTGGCCAAGGAGCTCGAGGTCCCGGTCATCGCGATCTCGCAGCTGAACCGTGGTTCGGAGCAGCGTGCCGACAAGCGGCCCGCGATGTCCGACCTGCGTGAGTCCGGCTCCATCGAGCAGGACGCCGACATGGTCATCCTGTTGCACCGCGAGCCCAAGCTCGAGGGCCGTGAGGGTGAGGTCGACGTGATCGTGGCCAAGCACCGAAACGGACCGACCAAGGACATGGTGCTGGCGTTCCAGGGTCACTACGCCCGGTTCGCCAACATGGCCCAGAACTTCTAGCGCTGCCGCCGTTGAAGTCCTAGCGCCTCAACATCGTGAACTGCCGTGAAGCCCTCCCGAGACCAGTGCCAAGGTTGGCGTCGACGCCTCTCGGCCCGGGTGAGACCACGCCCGTCGGCAAGTGATGAGGATTCAGCCGCCGTTGACAAAGACCGTTGCTGTCGCGCGTCACCCGCTGGGGATGATGCCGTGGTCGGGCCCGTCGGCCAGCGTGAATGAGAGTGACGGATTCGGGCACGGACATGATGGTTCGACCTGCCGATCGAGGGCTTACCCATGGGCGGGTTGACGTGGGAGGAGGCACCGTGGCGGTGGCTCGAGGTCGACACCAGGGCAGGGCCTCCCCGTGGTGGAAGAGACCCGAAGGACCGACGACGACATCACCCGGTACGTGACCACGACGGCGGAGCACCGGTCGGCGCTGCTGGGTCCTTTCAGTCACCAACCGGGCCGGCCTGAGGCAGACCGTGTGTTCCGCCGACGCTGATGCGGCTGGGCTGGCACCGGCAACGCAGGAGGTGCTCGGGCGCCCGGTGCAGCTCCCCTGAAGGCGTCTCAGGGGCACCACCCGTTCCAGCCGTGAGTGCACCTATGAGGGGAGATGTGGTGAAGGAATCTGACGATCCCGGCCGGGGGTCGGCCATGAGCGCCCCGGCGAAGCAGGACGCACTACCCGCGGCCAGGCGCCGTCGACTCGCCGGAGCGGGGGTGCTTCGCTCACTGGCAAGTGCCATGGTGCTGGTCGCGTTGTACTACGTCCTGCCGTTGAACCACATCAAGAACGTGCCAGTGACGTTGCTGGGCGGACTGCTGATCCTGGGTGTCGCCACCTTCTGGCATCTGCGGTCAATCATGGGAGCCACGTATCCGGCCCTGCGGGCCATCGAGGCCTTGGCCACCACGGTGCCCCTGTTCCTGCTCCTGTTCGCCTCGGTCTACTTCACGATGGCAGGAACGAGTCCTGCGAACTTCAGCACGCGCTCACTCTCTCGCACCGATGCGCTGTACTTCACGGTCACCACCTTCAGCACTGTGGGTTTCGGGGACATCACGGCGGCCAGTGAGTCCACCCGGCTTGTGGTCACGGCTCAGATGCTGCTCGACCTGGTGATCCTGGGCCTGGTTGTCCGCGCTTTCGTGGGGGCCGTGCAGCTCGCCAGGCGGCAGTCCGACCAGGCCGTCGAGCTGGGCGACTCACGGCAGCCGCGGGAGCCGCGCTAGGACCGCACCGACCTCCGCGCGCCTGCGATCAGGCACGTCGGACCGGTCCCGAGCCATCCCCGGCCCGTGCGGTGCGGCGGCCGGGCTCGGGGAAGGGCACTTTCAGGGGAACGCTTCGCCATGGTGATCTACGTTTGCAGTCCCCTTGACCCGAGGTTTCCCGCTGCCGGCGCCTGAGCCGTTCAGTCCGACCTCGACCCCAACGACCGGGAGCACCAGATGATGGCCAGCAGGGTCACCGAACGGAACGCGCCAGTTCCGCATCGGCGCTCCCTGCTCTGTGCTGACCCCATCAGGTCGTCTGACGAGGCACCATCGTGAGCGCCTGGGACAACGCCCTGGACCGGTGGGTCACGGGTTTCGTGGTCGCCCATCGCAGCGCCGGGGCGACCGCGGTGGCCGACGCCGTGATGTGGCTGGGCGCGACCTCCCGAGGCCTGGTGCTGCTGGCGGTAGGTGGAGCGATCGTCGTGATCGCCTTCCGTGCGTGGCGGACGGTGTTCGCCGCAGTCCTGGCGCTCGCGGCGGCGGCGGTCGCGGCGGCGACGCTCAAGTCGGTGTTCGAGCGACCTCGCCCACCCGCGGACCTGGCCATGGTCCTCACGACGGGGTACTCGTTCCCCTCGACGCAGGCCACCGAGACCGCGGCGGTCGCCGTCGCCGTGGTCCTCACCGCCCCGTGGGCGCGGCGGCCGCCGTCCCGTCCGGTGGCTGTCGCCCTCGCCGCCGTCACCGCGCTGGTCGGCGTGTGCATGGTCTACCTCGGGGCGCACTGGACGACGGACGTCCTGGCCGGGTGGCTCATCGGCGCGGTCATCGGTGCTGCGGCGAGCGGCCTCGTCCTGGCGGTGTCACGCCTCAGTGTCGGCCCGCTGCAACGGCTTGCCCGCACCCGTCGGCGCTAGAAGCCACGCCCGGGCAAGGGGTGGGAATGGATGAGTGGATCCAATGGTTGAACATTCAACAACCAGCTACCCCGACTCCTGAAGGAACCTCCCATGGCCCTGTTCTCCCGCAAGTCATCCTCGACCACCGCCGTCATCGACGCCCCCGTCGCCGTGACCGCCCCCGACTCCCAGATCCTCGACGACATCTCCGGCACCTACGCCTTGGACCCCTCTCACAGCCGGATCGGTTTCTCCGCCCGCCACGCGATGGTCACCAAGGTCCGCGGCCAGTTCGACGAGTTCGAGGGCACCGCGGTCATCGACACCGCCGTCCCGGCCAACTCCAAGGTCGACGTCACGATCAAGGCCGCGAGCGTCACCACCGGCCAGGAGCAGCGCGACGGTCACCTCAAGACCCCTGACTTCTTCGACGTGGAGAACCACGAGAACCTCACCTTCACGAGCACGGACGTGACCCGTGACGGCACCGAGTGGGCCATCACCGGCGACCTGACCATCAACGACGTCACCCGCCCGGTCACCGTCGTCTTCGAGGAGACCGGCTCGGCCAAGGACCCCTACGGCAACGTCCGCGTCGGCTTCGAGGGCTCCACCACGATCAACCGCTCCGACTGGGGCCTGTCGTTCAACGCCGCCCTCGAGACCGGTGGCGTCCTGGTGTCCGAGAAGGTCTCCCTCGAGTTCGACATCTCCGCCATCGCCGCCTGACGTCGGCTGATCCCCGAACCGAACCCACGACGGGCTCGGACGTACCGCCCCCTGTGGCAGCGTCCGAGCCCGTCGAGGTATGCAGCGACGCCCACGCGCGCTGGGTGAGCGCGATGTGTCGCCACGGCTGCGCCATACCGACACAGTGCGCTCACTGAGCTTCCGCGCCCACCCAGGTTGGGCGCGCCGCCGTGACCGCCCGATGGCTCACCCGCGCGCGTCCATCCGGGTGACGTTCGTCCACCCGGTCCACCCGTGCTGCTCGAGCCTGGCGAGGATCCGCCGCGCGCCCGGGACGGACGTGAGGAAGACCGCGTCCAGCAGGGCGGCCAGGTCGTCCGGCAGGTCCCCCTCGTCCCAGCCGCCGTCGGGTACCGCCTCGAGCTGGGCGACCAGGCGGTCACCGACCGTGTCCAGGCGCGGGTCGTCGGCCGACCACTCGACGATCTCGGCGAGCTCGCGGTACAGCTCGGTGACGTTGGGGTCCTCGAGCTGCTGGCTCTTGGCCCGCATGTAGGAGGGCATCCGTTCCGGCATCTGGGCGGCCACCAGGATCCAGGCGTCGCGCTCGGCCTCGACCATCCGCTCGGAGACGCCCACGTCGCGGAGCCGGTTCAGGTAGTCGACGGCCTCGGGTGGGAGCGCGAGGCTGTCGCCTGCTGCGAGCTGGGCGATCCGCTCGCGGTGTCGCTGCCGTTCCCGGATCTCTGCCCGCAGTCGGCGGTCGATGTCCGTCACGGCGACCGCGAACTCCTCGTCCCCGGCGGCGAGCAGCTCCCGCACCCGGGACAGTGGCACGCCGGCGTCGGCCAGGGTCCGGATCCGGACGAGCTCGACCACCGCCGCCGCGTCGTAGCGGCGGTAGCCGGAGTGGTCGCGCTCGGGCTCCGGCAGCAGTCCCTTCGCGTGGTAGTGACGGACCGTGCGCACCGTCACCCCTGCGTACACCGCGATCTCGCCGATGGTCAGCATGGCTCCATTCTCGGTCAGCACTCAGGCGATCTTGCTGCGATACGTGCGCATCGCGAGGGCGTACGCGACGAGCAGCAGGCCGAGGCACCAGCCGACGGCGACCCAGCCGTCGGCACCGACCGGCTGCTCGGCATACAGGCCCCGGATGGTGTTGACGATCGGGGTGACCGGCTGGTGCTCGGCGAACCACTGGATGGGGCCCGGCATGCCCGAGGTGGGCACGAACGCCGAGCTGATGAACGGCAGGAAGATCAGCGGGTACGAGAAGCCGCTCACCCCGTCGACCGACTTCGCCGTGAGGCCGGGGATCACGGCCAGCCAGGTCAGCGCCAGGGTGAACAGGACCAGGATCCCGAGGACCGCGAGCCAGGCGAGCACCCCTGCACCGGAACGGAACCCCATGACCAGGGCGACGAGGACGACCAGCACGAGCGAGGTCAGGTTCGCGACGACCGAGGTGAGGACATGGCTCCAGAGCACCGAGGACCGGGTGATGGGCATCGACTGGAAGCGCTCGAAGATGCCGCCCGAGACGTCGGTGAAGAGCCGGAACGCGGTGTACGCGATGCCCGAGGCGATGGTGATGAGCAGGATCCCGGGCAGCAGGTAGTCGACGTAGCTGCCGCCGCCGATGTCGATGGCACTGCCGAAGACGTAGACGAACAGCAGCAGCATGGCGATCGGGGTGACCGCGGTCGTGACGATCGTGTCCGGGCTGCGCAGGATGTGCCGCAGGGAGCGCTTGAGCAGCACCGTGGTGTCGTGCAGGAAGTACGTGGTCATCGGGACTCCTCGAGGTGGGCCCGGTCGTGGGCAGGGTCAGGGGCAGGGTCGTGAGCGCCGTCGCGGTCGCTGGCCTCGATGCCGTCGTGACCGACGATCGCGAGGAAGATCTCCTCGAGCGTGGGCTGCTTCTCGACGTACTCGACCTGGGTGGGCGGGAGGAGGGCCTTGAGCTCGGTGAGGGTGCCGTTGGCGATGATCCGCCCTCGGTGCAGGACGGCGATCCGGTCCGCGAGCTGCTCGGCCTCGTCGAGGTACTGCGTCGTGAGCAGCACGGTGGTTCCGTGGCCGGCGAGCTCGCGCACGGTCCGCCACACCTCGATCCGCGACTGTGGATCGAGTCCGGTGGTCGGCTCGTCGAGGAAGAGGACGGGCGGGTCGCCGATCAGGCTCATCGCGATGTCGAGCCTCCGACGCATACCTCCCGAGTAGGTCCCGGCCCGTTGCCCGGCCGCCTCGGTCAGCGCGAACCTGGCCAGGAGCTTGTCGGCGATCCCGCCGGCGTCCTTGAGCCGTCGCAGCTGGGCGACGAGCACGAGGTTCTCCCGTCCGGTGAGGACCTCGTCGACGGCGGCGAACTGGCCGGTGAGGCTGATCGACGCGCGCACCTCCTGGGGCTGCGTCGCGACATCGTGCCCGTTGACCTCGGCCGTTCCCGCATCGGCCTTGAGCAGGGTGGACAGGATCCTCACCAGGGTGGTCTTGCCGGCGCCGTTGGACCCGAGGAGGGCGAAGACGGTCCCCGCCTCGACTCCGAGATCGACTCCCTCGAGCACCGCGTGGTCGCCGAAGGACTTGGTCAGTCCGGCGAGCCGGATGGCATGTTCTGTGGTCATGGGATCAGGTTGCAACCCTGACGTTGCGTCAGGGTCAAGCCCTGAGCTCGGCGATCGTGGTCGTCACCTTGCGGCGCACCGCAGGCACTCGGGTCGCCATGCCGATCAGGGCGTTCCGGACGGCGCGCGCCCCCGGCGAGCGCAGCGTGGCAGCCCGGGTGGCGCGGTCGGTGAGCTGCACCACCTCCAGCGCGACCGGTCGCCGGGAGGTCTCGTATGCCGCGAGGGCCGCCTCGGCTGCCGCGTCACCTTCGCCGCCCCGGACTGCCGTGGCCAGCCGACCGGCGAGGTCGAGGGCGTCCTGGATGCCGGTGTTCATGCCCTGGCCGCCGGCAGGGGAGTGCACGTGGGCGGCGTCGCCGGCGACGAACACCGGGCCACGGCGGTACTGCGCGGCCACCCGGTGGTGCACCCGGAAGCGGGACGACCAGACCACCTCCGTCACCGCCGCGTTGCCGGGACCCCGCGCGTCGAGCAGTGCCTGCACGTCTGCCCGGCTCGGTGACTCGGGCGCCTCGTCCATGGTCGCGACCACACGGTGCCGGCCACCGGGCAGCGGCGCGACGACGACGAGTCCCTGCGCGGAGAAGAACAGCTGGACCTCGTCGTCCGCGAGCGGCCAGTCCATCCGGACGTCGGCGAGGACGAAGGACTGGGCGTACCGCGCTCCGTCGAAGGCGATGCCCGCGTGCTCGCGGACGGCGCTGTGCATCCCGTCGGCACCCACGACGTAGCGTGCGTCGACGGAGCGCTCCTCGCCGGAGGTGGACCGCAGGAAGGCCCGGGCGCCCGGCCCGGGCCTCAGCTCGAGCCCGACCAGCGCCCAGCCTCGTTCGACGCCTCCGCCCAGCTCGGCCAACCGCTCGGTGAGGAGCTGTTCGGTGCGGTGCTGGGGGATCATCAGGGTGAACGGGTACGGGGTCGGCAGGTCGCTGAAGTCCAGCCGTGCCACGACTCGTCTGCCGTCGCGCACGGTGAAGGTAGGGACGACGACGCCCTCGGCCAGCAGGCGCGCGGTCACGTCGATCCCCTCGAGGACCTCGAGGGTCCGCGCGTGGACCACGGCCGCCCGCGAGGTGTTCGCGCCCTCGGTCGCGCGGTCGACGGTGATCGTCCGCACCCCCTGATGCAGCAGGGCGGCGGCCAGTGCCAGGCCGGTCGGGCCGGCGCCGACCACCAGGACGTCAGTGGTCTCGACGGCGGTCTGGTCGGTGGTGCCGGCGGTAGTGCCGGTGCTCTCGTGCGCAGCCATGGTGGGCCTCCTGACGGTGGGGACGTGTGCCCGTGTCGTCAGTGTGCGCCGGATCTGCCATTAATTCAACACGTGATGAATAACACTCACTCGGGGACGACCGGCCATGACGCCGCCGATCCTCAGGGCCGGTCGCAGTCGGTCGCGGGCGGTGCGGTCGGGGGCGGTCGTGGGCTGTCGGGCCCGTCGGGCTCAGGCCCAGATGGCAGCGGGTATGCCGTCGGAGAAGACCTCCGGCGGGTCCGGGAGCGGGCGGGCCAGCCCTGCTGCTCGACGCGCCGCCGTCCACGCGACCGCGCACGCGTCGAGGACGTCGTCGGCGGCATACCCGGGACCGGTCAGGACCGACGGCGAGGCCACGCCCGCTGCGCGCAGCGCCGCAAGTCGCTCGTGACGACCGTCGTCGGTCTTCTTGCCCGAGAGCAGCGGGGAGCCGGCCATCGTCGCGAAGGACAGCTCGGGGTGGACCTCGAGGACCATCACGGTCGGGCGACTGCGGACCCAGGCGTCGACCTCGAGGATCTTCGGCCGCAGGGCGAACGCCTGCGCACCGACTCCTTGGCCCGACAGCGAACGGTTCGCGGTGTCGGCCGCCGCGCGGGACTCGGCAGCGTAGGCGGCGCGGGTCAGGGTCGTGAAGATCGAGGAGGCCTTGCCCCTCAACGCCTTTCGCGCGAGGGCGTCTGCCTGGCGGGTGGTGTCGTCCGGCAGGCCGATGGGGATGTCGATGCCGACGACCTGGATGCCGAGGGACTGCCGCACGGTCTCGACGAGGCCCGTGATCGTCGCGGCCACGGCGATGCGTGGCCGAGGGGCGCCGGGCTCGAGGAGCGCTCCCACCCAACCGGCCTTGCACGCGTCGACACCGAGCACCGGCACGGTGACCTCCAGCGGCGGCAACGGGATCGGACCATCGCCCACTGCGACGGCGGGATCGACGGCGCCTGCCGCGAGGCGTGCGACCTCGGCTGGGTCCAGGCCGAGGGCCTCGGCGAGATCGCGCAACGACCGCGTTGCCCGAGCCATCGCGGCCGCCAGCTCGCCGCCGCCAGCGGCGCCGACGCGCTCACGCAGCTCGTTCGTCCGGGCGACGAGCAGGTCTGCCAGCCGATGAGCCTCGGAGGGCGTGGTCATCGCAGCCTCGCCAGACCGAGCCACTCGGCCAGTGCGTCGATCTCCGCCTCCACGGCTGCCGTCATCTCTTCGGTGAAGGCCACGTCCTGGTGGATCGCATAGACCTCGAAGATGCCTTCCTTGCGCTCGGCCTTCGCGTCGAGCTTGCCGATGAGCCTGTCCCCGAACAGGATCGGCAGGGCGTAGTAGCCCCAGCGCCGCTTCGACGCAGGCTTGTAGACCTCGAGGACGTACTCGTAGCCGAAGATCTCCTGCGCCCGGGCACGGTCGTAGACGAGGCGGTCGTACGGTGACAGCAGTGCCGCCCGACCGCGGAACTCATGGGTCTCGTCGCGCTCCAGGGCAACAGGGTCGACCCGCCACAGCCCGTCGACCCCCTCGATCGTCACGGGCACCCCGGCCTCACCGACGTCGACCGGCTCGGTCGGCATCTTCGTGCCCTTGGCCTTGGCGATGCCGAGGGAGGTGAGGCGGCGCTCGTCGCGGTGGCGGCGGGCCTCCTCGACGGTCATCGTCGGCAGCTCGGGGTAGACCCGCTCGGCGAGGTCGAACACCCGTTGCCGACCCTGACGACCGCTCACCGCGACCTCGGCCTTCATGACGAGGAACTCCAGCATCTGGGTGACGTTGCGGTCGTTGGTCCACCCTGACGAGGGCCATGAGACCTGGCTCGTGTCGGGGATCTCCTTGGACAGCAACGGACCGTGGTCCTCCAGCCGGCGGAGCACGTCCTGCCGGAACTCCTCGTTGGCCTGCAGCCAGTCCCGCGCCTGTTGCCACCGCCCCGGCCAGTCCTCGTGGCCCGCGAGGTGGGCGGGCAGGTCCTCGACGGGACGGATCATCGCGTTGAACTCCACGAACGTGCGCGTCTCGAGGGCCTGCTGCAGGTCCGCCGACCGGTATGCCGCCCCGAGCCGACTCCAGAGCACCAGCTCGGCACTCGGGGCGATGGGTGCGGCCGGGTCGATCTGCACCAGGCTCAGCTGCTGGACCACCTCGATGAGGTCAGCGGGTCGGGGCAAGTCCAGCATCTCGGCGCGCACGGCGATCCTGCGTGCCTGCGCCCGGCTGATCTGGAGGTCCCCCACATCGGCGAGGGTAGCGACTGCCACGGACGGCCGAGCCGACGAGCACTGAGCCGACCAGCGCCGAGCCACCTGTCAGGACAGGGTCCACAGGGAGACGCTGAACCGGCCCGCTTCGTCGGTCCACCACCCCGAGGCGGCGAAACCGGCGGCCTCGAACTCGGCAGCGAGTCGCTCGCGGGTGAACTTCGCCGAGATCTCGGTGCGCATCTGCTCGCCGGCCGCGAAGTCCACGTCGAGGTCCAGGCCGCTGATCCGGACGCGCACGTCGCGCACCGCCTCGAGCCGCATCTCGATCCAGGCGTTGTCGGCGTCCCAGACCGCGACGTGGCGGAAGTCCGTGGCGTCGAAGTCGGCGCCGAGGCGGCTGTTGACGACCTCGAGGACGTTGAGGTTGAAGGCCGCGGTGACCCCGGCAGCGTCGTCGTACGCCGGCACGAGGACGTCGGGCGACTTCACGAGGTCGGCGCCGAGCAGGAAGGCGTCGCCCGGTGCGAGGGCGCCCCGAAGGGCGGCCAGGAAGGACCGGCGTTGCTCGGGCGTCTGGTTGCCGATGGTGCCGCCGAGGAAGATGACCAGCCGCCCGCCGCGTCCCTCACCGGCCTCGACGGCCAGGGCATCGGCGAGCCCGTGCTCGAAGTCGGCCCGCACCGACTCGAGCGCGAGGGTGGGGTAGCGCCGGGACAGGTCCTGCGCCGCGGCGCGCAGGGCGCTCCCGCTCACGTCGATGGCCCGGTATGCCGCCTGCTCACCGTCACGGGTGGCCGCCAGCACCGCCTCGATGAGGGCCCGGGTCTTCTCCGAGGAGCCGGACCCGAGCTCGACGAGATGACGGCAGCCGGCCGCGGTGACGATCTCGGTGGCCCGGGCCATGAGGATCTCGCGCTCGGCGGCGAACGGGTAGTACTCCGGGAGCCGGGTGATCTCCTCGTACAGCTCGCTGCCGACCTTGTCGTAGAACCACTTCGGCGGCAGGGTCTTGGGGCTGCTGGTCAACCCGAAGCGCACGTCCTCGCTCAGGCTGCGCTCGCTGAAGTCCTCCGGCAGGTGGTCGCGGTATCGCTGGGCCATCGGCTCGCTCTCGTCTGGTCCGCAGTCGCCGCGTGGGCGTGCGGGGTCGGCAGGGCTGTTCCGACGCTACCCACGGGCGGTGACATCGGCCTCCCAAGCGCCTGGCGGCCGCCGGCTCAGAGGGTGAAGTGGACCCCGGTGAGCTCCTCGCTGCGCTCCCAGAGCAGGCCCGCCAGCGTCTCGTCGCGCGCCCACTGGCTGCGGCGGGCCTCGCCGACCGGTCCACGCGTCTCGCGGAACCCGGTCGGGCCGGAGTAGGACCCGGGCTCGGCCACGGTCGCCGCGTAGAGGATCGCCTCCGCGCCCTTGTCCGGGCCCGGGAACGCGAGCCGGACGCCCCACTGGGCGATCGTGCCGACCACCGGTACAGCGCCCATGCCGTCCTTGCTCGCCACGAGGTTGGTGGCCGAGACGCCGGGGTGGGCGGCCGTGGAGGTGAGCGTCGAACCCGCAGCCGAGGCGCGTCGCTGGAGCTCGGTCGCGAAGAGCAGGTTGGCCAGCTTCGAGCGGCCGTAGGAGGACTGCGGGTCGTACCCCTGCGCCGGGTTGCCCTCGCAGACCGTGCCGTCGCCCGCGTGGTGCGCGATTGACGACACCGTCGTCACGCGCGGTGCCGGGGCCTGCAGGAGGTGCGGCAGCAGCAGGCCGGTGAGGGCGAAGTGGCCGAGGTGGTTGGTGCCGAACTGCAGCTCGAACCCGTCCTCGGTCTCGCGACGACGCGGCGGTGCCATCACCCCCGCGTTGTTGACGAGGATGTCCAGCTGGCCCTCGAACCGGTTGGCCAGGGCGTGGACGGACGCCTGCGACGCGAGGTCGAGCGCCTCGACGGTGACCTTCCCCGGGCCGCCGATGGCGCGGATCCGGCGCGCCCCGGCCTCCCCGGACTCGGTGTTGCGGACGGCCAGGACGACGTCGGCGCCATGGCGGGCCAGCTCGCGCGCCTCGACGAGCCCGATCCCGGAGTTGGCGCCGGTGACGAGGGCGCGTCGTCCGGTGAGGTCGGGCATCTGGTCAGCGGTCCAGCGGCTCATGGGTGGCCTCTCGAAGCGGGGGGTGGGGAGGGTTTCGGACACAGGTGCCAGCGCGTGGCGGGCGGGGGTTGTTCCCCCACCTTCTCGCGCGCGGCGTAGTGGGGCCCGGTGGGGTCAGCCGGTGGCGCGTCGACCCTTGCGGGCCTGGAGGTAGTCGCTGACGACGTACTCGCCGAGCCGGTCGACGCTCGGTGTGAACACCCGGCCACCCGCCCGGCGGGCGATCGCGTCGACGAACCGCGCCAGCCCCGGGTCCTCACCGAGCATGAACACGTTGAGCGCCGCCCCCGACCGCCGCAGCTCGTCGACCTGGGCGACGGTCGCGCGCAGCGTCGCGTTGGTCGTCGGCCACTGGAACTCCGGTATGCCGCCGTCCCCCAGGTGTGCCGTCGGCTCACCATCGGTGACGACGAGGACCACCGGCTGCGCCTGCGGGTGCCGACGCAGGTGCCGGGAGGCCAGCATGAGCGCGTGCTGGAGGTTGGTGCCCTGCACCCACTCGGGTTCGGCGTCGGCGAGCTGCACCGGCGTGAGCCGCTTGGCCGCGATGTTGAACCCGATGATCTGCAGGGCGTCCTGGCGGAACCGGGTCTGCACGAGGTGCGACAGGGCGAGCGCTGTCTGCTTCATCGGCCCCCAGCGACCCTCGTTGACCATGGAGAACGACATGTCGACGCACAGGGCGACCGCAGCGGTGGTGCGCCGCTCGGTCTCCACCACCTCGAAGTCGGCCACGTCGAGGCTGACCTGGCCAGGCTGGATACCGTTGCGGCGCAGGGCGTTCCCGACAGTGCGCGGGACGTCGAGGGGTTGCTCGTCGCCGAACTCCCACGGGCGCGTGAGCCCTGTGGGCTCGTCGGCGTGGCCGGTGCGGCGGTCGTCGTGGTCACCGCGGCCGTCGGCGGACAGGCCCTCGAACACCTTCTTCAGCGCCGTCTCGCCGAGGCGGCGCACGGCGCGCGGGGTGAGTCGCAGGCCGTCGTCCCCCTGGCTGACGTACCCCTGGCGCTCGAGCTCGCGCTCCAGCTGCCGCAATGCCTCTAGGTCGCGGGCGGCGTCTGCGCCGAGGTGCTGCTCGAGGCGTTCGACGTCGATGTCGTCCAGGCTCGACCCGCCGTAGCTCTGACCCATCTGCTCCATGAGCGACTCGAGGTCGGCGAGCTCGGCGACCGCTTCGACGGCGGCGCTGTAGCCCATCGGCTCGCCGCCGGAGCGCATCCCCACGGGGCTGCCGCGGTCGAGCCCCGGTCGCAGGGCGCGCAGGTTGTCGTTCAGCTGGGCCATCTCCGAGGCGAGGTCGGCGTCGGCGAGGGCGTCGCTCATCAGCTGGCCGAGCTGCTCGCGCTGCTCAGGGGTGAGCGAGGCCATCATCCGGGCCGCCGCGGCCTGCCGGCGGGCGAGGGCGTCGATGAGCTCGTCGACGTCCTGCGGGTCCTCGGGGAACAGGTCGCCGTGCTTGTCCATGAACTCCCGGAACGCATCGGTCGTGTCCTCGCCCCGGGCGTGCGAGGCGAGGAGGCGGTTGAGGTCGGCGAGCATGTCGCGCACCGCCGCCATGGCCTCGGGGTCCGGGTCGGACAGCGCCCGCGCCATACCGGCGAACTGCGCGTCCATCACCTCGCGCTGGAGCATCTGCGCGATCGAGTCGTAGATCGCCTTGGCCTCGGGGGAGTGCCACTCGTGGGAGGCCAGCGCGCGCACCTGGCCGGCAGCGTCGTCCGGCAGCGTCGCGAGGTCCATCTCGGCCAGCCGGGCGTCGTCGGTGTCCTCACCGGCGAGGGTGTCGCGTTCGGTCGCCAGGGCCTGGTCCAGCGCTGCCCGGACCTGGTCGAGGGTGCCCGACAGGTCACCCTTGCGGCGGGCCGCGTCCCGAGCCCGTCGTATGCGGTCGGCCAGCTCGTCGAGCCCGCGTCGCCCGTCCATCCCGCGCCGCAGCAGGTCGCGCAGCGCCTCCCGCGCCGACCCACCGGCCAGCACGTCGCGACCGATCTCATCGAGCGCCTCGCGCACGTCGAACGGCGGGGCGAGCGGGTCGGCGCCGCCGTGCCACGGGCCGTAGCGGAACCGGTCGCCGTGGTGGCTGCTGCCGGCCACGGTCAGGCCCCGTAGACGGTGCGGCCGGCCACGGTGTCCTTGTCGAGGCGGCGGGTGAGGTGCAGGCCCTCGAGGACGAACTCGACCGCCGCGGCGACCTGGCCGGGACCGGCGTCGTCGCCGTGGCCGAGCCGGTCGAGCACCTTGGACAGGCCGGGGGTGGTGCCGATCTGCGCGAGCAGGTCGGCTGCGGGGACGAGCTCACCGGTCTCGACGACCTCACCCTCGGCGAACCGCTCGGTGAACCCGGACAGGTCCAGGCCCTGCAGCCGTGCGCGGAACGTCTCGGCCGTCGCGAGCCGCAGGAGGTGGTCGAGCACGTCGCGCTCGCGGCCCTCCTCGCCCATCTCGAACTCCACCTTGCCGAGCAGCGTCGGCACCACGGTGGGGACGTCGCAGATCCGGGCGACGGCGTCGGCCTCACCCGCGCGGGCCGCTCGTCGCAGGGCCGAGGCGCTGACGCTCTCGGCCGCCGCGATCGAGAAGCGGGCCGAGACACCCGACCGCTGGTCGACCGCGGACGACTCCCGCAGGCCTCGGGTGAACCGCGCCAGCACCTCGACCAGGTGCTCCGGCACGTCGGCCACCGTCTCGGCCTCCTGCTGGATGAGGCGGACCTCGTCGGCGACCTCCTCCTGGTAGTGCGTGCGGATCTCGGCGCCGAAGCGGTCCTTGAGCGGGGTGATGATGCGCCCGCGGTTCGTGTAGTCCTCGGGGTTGGCCGTGGCGACGAGCAGCAGGTCGAGGGGCAGGCGCAGGGAGTACCCGCGGATCTGGATGTCGCGCTCCTCAAGCACGTTGAACATCGCGACCTGGATGCGTTCGGCGAGGTCGGGCAGCTCGTTGAGCCCGAAGATTCCGCGGTTGGCGCGGGGGACCAGGCCGTAGTGGACCGTCTCCGGGTCGCCGAGGGTGCGTCCCTGGGCGACCTTGACCGGGTCGACGTCCCCGACGAGGTCACCGACGCTCGTATCGGGCGTGGCCAGCTTCTCGGTGTAGCGCTCGGAGCGGTGCCTCCACACCACGGGCAGCTCGTCACCGAGGTCGGCCCGCAGGTTGCGGCACCGGGTGCACACCGGGGCCGTCGGGTCGTCGTGGATCTCGCACCCGGCCACCTCGGGGGCCCACTCGTCGAGCAGCTGACCGAGGGTGCGCATGAGGCGGGTCTTGCCCTGGCCCCGCTCGCCGAGCAGGACCAGGTCGTGCCCGGCGAGCAGGGCGCTCTCGAGCTCGGGCAGCACGGTGTCGTCGAAGCCCACGATGCCGGGGAACGCCGGCTCCCCTGAGCGCAGTCGGGCCAGCAGGTTCTCGCGCAGCTCGGCCTTGACGCTGCGGTGGGTGTAGCCGGAGGCGACGAGCTCGCCGAGGGTGCCGGGGCGTTCGGTCTGGGTCATTGCCCAACGCTACGTCCGGCCCAGCGCGACCGACACCCGTGGGGGAGGGCTGCCCACGCAGTGGCTACCCGCCGTCGGGGAACGCGCAGAACTCGTTGCCCTCCGGGTCGGCCAGCACCGTCCAGTCCGGGCGTTCGGCCACGATCGTGGCCCCGGCCTCGACGAGGACGGCCACCGAAGGCGTCTGCACGTCCCAGTGGAGACGGTTCTTGCCGGTCTTCGGCTCCGGCACCGCAACGAACACCAGGCTCTCGAACGGCAGCCCGGGGTCGCTGGCGCCACGGTCCGTGCCGCGGCCGCCACCATCTGCCGCCCTGTTCCCGGCGCTGGCCGACGCGGGCTCGAGCCACCACCAGTCGTGCTCGGGGTCGTTGCCGACGCTCAGGCCGAGGACCCGGCCCCACCAGCGCGCCACCGAACCGGGGTCGGCGCAGTCCACGCACACCTCATACAGGCGGTAGGGCTGCAACCGCTCCGGCGAGCGGACGAACGCGCAGAACTCGCCACCCTCGGGGTCGGCCATCACCGTCCAGCGTTGTTCAGGGGTGGCGGGCACGACGACGGTCGCGCCCAGTGCCTCGAGCGCCTCGACCGACTCGGTGTGCACGTCGAGGTGCACGCGGTGCTTGACGGTCTTCGGCTCCGGGACGGTGTTGAGCCACAGGCTCTGCTGAGGGGTGGCACCCACCAGGACCGCGGGGTCGGAGCGCCCTTCGTGCAGCGTCAGGCCCAGCGCGGAGGACCAGAACGCGGCCTGCCGTCCTTCGTCGGTCACGTCGAGGCAGAGGTCCTGGAAGCGCGCGAGTGCCATCGCGCCACCCTAGGGATGCACACCGACGGAGGTCGCCGTACCGCCTGCGCCGGGTCGGAGCGCAGGCGGTACGGCGACGGTCAGGTGGGTCAGGCCGCGTCGGCGGTGGGGTAGTCGGTGTAGCCCTCGGCACCGCCACCGTAGAAGGTGTCGGGGTTCGGCTCGTTGAGCTCGATGCCCTCGCGCCAGCGCTTGGCCAGGTCGGGGTTGGCCAGGAACGGGCGGCCGACGGCGACGAGGTCACCGAGGTCGCGCTCCAGCAGGCCCTCGACGGAGTCCAGGGTGGTGACGTCGCCGAACCCGGTGTTGATGATGACCGGTCCGCCGAAGCGCTTGCGCAGGTCGCGCAGCAGGTCGGACTCCGGGTCGGCGAGGATGCTCAGGTAGGCCAGGCCGAGGTCGGCGATGCCGGACACGAGCGCGTCATACGTCGCCTGCACGTCCGCCGCGTCCTCCTCGAGGACGCCCTGGATGTTGTGCGCCGGGGAGATCCGGATGCCCACGCGCTCGGCGCCGATGGCCTCCGCGACGGCCCGGGTGACCTCGACGGTCAGGCGGGCGCGGTTCTCGGGGGAGCCGCCATAGGCGTCGGTGCGGGTGTTGCTGCTCGGCGCGAGGAACTGGTGCAGCAGGTAGCCGTTGGCCGAGTGGATCTCGACGCCGTCGGCACCGGCGGCCACGGCCTGGCGGGAGGCGTGCACGAAGTCGGCGACGATCCCGGGGATCTCGTCGGTCTCGAGCGCGCGCGGGGTCGGGTGGTCGACCTGGCCGTTCGCGGTGACCATCTTCCCGGGGGCGGCGATCGCGCTGGGGGCGATCGACTCGAGCCCGTTCTTGTTGTCCGGGTGGGCGATCCGGCCGGCGTGCATGAGCTGGATGAAGATGCGTCCGCCCTCGGCGTGCACGGCCTCGCTGACCTTGGTCCAGCCGGCGACCTGCTCGTCGCTGTGGATGCCGGGGGTGTCGAGGTAGCCCTGGCCCACGGCCGACGGCTGGGTGCCCTCGGTGATGATGAGACCGGCGCCGGCGCGCTGGCGGTAGTACTCGACGTTGAGGTCGGTGGGGACGCCACCCTCACCAGCGCGGTTGCGGGTGAGCGGGGCCATCACGAAACGCTGGGGCAGCGTCCACGGGCCCACCTGGGCGTTCTCGAATGCCTTGGACATGCGTTCTCCTCGGAGTCGGCGAGCGATCGATGGGGGCTCGATCGTCAAAACTTCAACAAGGGCGGCAACCGAGGAGGCCGCGTCCTGATTCCCGCTCCCGGATGAACGTCCGGTGTCGGCCCGGATCCCGTGCTGGCGACGTGCCGTACGTCACCCGGGGTGCCTGGTCGGGGCGTCCCCGCGAGGATGGGGCGCGTGCAGTCCGTCGAGCTCCTCCTCGACCCGGCCACCGATGCCGCGGTCCGCGCCGAGTGGGCGGCCCTGTCCGCGGCAGGGCTCCCCAGCCAGGCGGACCACCGCGGCGAGACCAACGCCCCGCACGTCTCGGTCGTGGTCGCCGATGGGTTCCCGGGCGAGGAGCTGCTGGCCCCGGTGGCTGCGGTCCTGCCCCTCCCGGTGCGCCTCGGTGCGCCCGTGGTGTTCGGCGGCCGTCGGCTCGTGCTTGCGCGCCTGGTCGTCGTCGACCGGCCCCTCCTCGACCTGCAGGCAGCCGTCGTCGACGCGCTCACCGGCGCCACCGACGTCTCACCCCACACCGTGCCGGGGAGGTGGGTGCCGCACGTGACCCTGGCCCGCGGCATACCGGCGGACGGGTTGGCGACCGCGCTGGAGGCGTTGCGCGTCGAGCGCGGGGGTGTGCCCGACCTGGTCGGGGAGGCGGCGCTGCTGCGGCGATGGGACTCCGACGCACGGCGCGCGTGGGCGGTCTGACCGGGTCGACCCCGCGTGGGGATGGCACAGTGCTGGGTATGCCGCCGACCGCACCTCTCGCTGCCACCGCCACCCTCGACGTCGCCGCCCTGCGCACGCACTTCCCAGCCCTGCAGGGTGGGGCGGCGCACTTCGACGGGCCCGGCGGGTCGCAGATCCCGAGCGTGGTGGCGCAGGCCGTCGCGGCGGCGATGACGGCGCCGATGTCGACCCGGGGCAGCGTGACGACGGCCGAGCAGAACTCCGATTCCCACGTCCTCGCCGCACGGTCGGCCCTGGCCGACCTGCTGGGGGCGCAGCCGGGCGGGGTGGTGTTCGGCCGCAGCATGACCGCGCTGACCTTCGACCTGTCGCGCACACTGGCCAAGGACTGGGGGCCGGGAGACGAGGTGGTCGTGAGCCGCCTCGACCACGACGCCAACATCCGGCCGTGGATCCTGGCGGCGGAGGCGGTCGGTGCGACGGTGCGCTGGGCCGAGTTCGACCCGGCCACGGGCGAGCTCGACCCGCAGGCGTTCGCCGACGTGCTGACCGACCGGACCCGGCTGGTGGCCGTCACCGGCGCGTCCAACCTCATCGGCACCCGACCCGACCTCCCCGCCATCGCCGGCCTGGCCCACGAGCGGGGTGCCCTGCTCTTCGTCGACGCGGTCCACCTCGCCGCCCACGCCACCGTCGACCTCCAGGCGCTCGGGGCTGACGTGGTCGCGTGCTCGCCGTACAAGTTCTTCGGCCCCCACTGCGGGGCGCTCGCAGCCGATCCGGCGTTCCTCGAGACGTTGCGCCCAGACAAGCTCGCGCCGTCGTCCGACGCGGTGCCCGAGCGGTTCGAGCTGGGGACGCTGCCCTACGAGCTGATGGCCGGCACCGCAGCAGCGATCGACTTCATGGCCGACCTCGTGCCCGCCGCAGACGCTGGGGCCAGCCGTCGCGAACGCCTCGTGCGGTCGATGGCCGCGGTCGAGGAGCACGAGCTCGCCCTGCGTGGTCGGATCGAGGCCGCGCTCGTCGAGCTGCCCGGCGCGACCTTGTACTCCCGTGCCGCCCACCGCACGCCGACCCTGCTCGTCTTGTTCTCTGGCCAGGACGGCTCCGGGCGCGACAGCGCCGAGATCTACCGGTTCCTCGCGGGGCGCGGGGTCAACGTCCCGGCGAGCAACTTCTACGCGCTCGAGGCGTCCCGCGCCCTGGGCCTGGGAGACGCAGGTGCGCTGCGGATCGGGTTGGCGTCGTACACCGACGACGACGACGTCGACCGGCTGCTCGACGGCCTGGAGGCGTACTTCGCGCAGGCCTGACCAGTGCCCGCCGAGAGTCGGGTTCAGGCAGTATGGGAGCCCTCCCGAACAGCATGGACCCGACTCTCGGCGAGGGGGCTCAGCTGTCGCGGTAGCGCTTCGCCGCGGCAGCGCGGTCTGCGAGGACCGAGGCGTCCACCGGCACCGGGCCCTTGGACCAGTCGGTCGGGTCGGCCGCGTAGACCACGCCGTAGGCCGCGGTGTCGCGCTGGGTGCGCCACCCCTCCGCCAGCGCGCCGAGGTCGAGGGTGTCGTAGCCGATCTCGTCGAGGAAGCGCGCCACGGTGGCCTTCGCCTCCGCGTCGTCTCCGGCGATCGCCAGGGCGCTGCGGTCCTCGGCACCCGACGGGCGGGCGAGGTCACGCAGGTGCTCGAAGTAGATGTTGTTGAAGGCCTTGACCACCGCGGACTGCGGCAGGTGCGTCTGGACCAGCTCGGACGTCGTGGTCGACTCGTCGTCGAGCTCGGCGACCTGGCCGTCGCGCTGCGGGTAGTAGTTGAGCGTGTCGATGACGACCTTGCCGGCGAGCTCGGCGACCGGGATGTCGCGGTAGTTCTTGAGCGGGATGGTCACGACGACCAGGTCCCCGGCCTGCGCCGCTTCTGCCGCCGTCGCAGCACGGGCGCCCGGACCGAGCTCGGTGACGAGTTCGGCGAGCGTCTCCGGCCCGCGGCTGTTGCTCATCACGACCTCGTGGCCGGCCGCGAGGGCCAGTCGTGCGACGGTGCTGCCGATGTTGCCACTGCCGATGAAACCCACTGTTGTCATGTCGGCCACAACCGCGGCGCCTCTTCGTTGATTCCTGCCTTTGGCATGCTGTGCGCCATGACCCCCGAGGCGAACGACCCAGCAGCTCACAAGCCCGCCGGGGAGCGGGAGGTGCTGGTGGAGTACCTCGACCACTTCCGCTCGGCCTTCGCGGCCAAGTGCGTCGACCTCACCCCCGAGCAGATGGCGACCCGCTCGGTCGAGCCGTCCACCCTGTCGCTGCTCGGGCTGCTGCGCCACCTCGCCAAGGTCGAGCACATCTGGTGGCGGATCACCATGGAGGGCAACGAGATCCCGCGCCTCTACGGGACCAGCGAGGTGGTGGACGCCGACTTCGACGGCGCGGTCGGGGATCCGGCCGTGGTCGCCGAGGCGTGGGAGTCTTGGCGTCGAGAGGTCGCCCACGGCGAGTCGTTCGTCGAGCAGGCGCCGTCCCTCGAGGTCATGAGCACCCACCTCACGCGCGACCGGATCTCCCTGCGGGAGCTGCTCGTCCACCTCATCGAGGAGTACGCCCAGCACTGCGGTCACGCCGACCTGATCCGCGAGCGGATCGACGGCCGTACCGGACTGTGAGCCCGCCGCGGCGCGGCATACGGCAGGGTGGGGTCCGTGAGTGAGGACCAGGAGCGCATCCGCGACGCCGTGCAGCGGTATGCCGCGGTGCACGACGACGTGCAGGCGGCCTCCGACGGCTTCGTCGCGATGGTCACCGCCTTGCTGGACGATGCCGGCATCAACTACGTGTCGGTGACCGGTCGGGCCAAGAGCGTCTCCTCGTTCGCGGGCAAGGCGGCCCGGACCGGGCCCGATGGCGCCCCGTTGTACGCGAACCCGTTCGAGGAGATCACCGACAAGGTCGGCGTGCGGGTCGTGACCTACCTGCGCGACGACGTCACTGCTGTGGCCGACCTGCTCTCCGACCAGCTGAGCGTCCTCGACGACCGCGACCTGGGACTGGAGACGGCCCGCGAGGGGCGCTTCGGGTATGCCAGCCGGCACCTGCTGGTGGCCATCGACCGCATCAAGGGTGCACCGGCGCAGTACGACTCCCTCAAGGGCTACAGCGCCTCGGTGCAGGTGCGCACGATCCTCCAGCACGCGTGGGCGGAGTTCGAGCACGACATCCGCTACAAGGGCACCATCCCCGAGGAGCACGTCAGCGACCTCGACCGCCGGTTCACGCTGGCGGCAGGTCTGCTCGAGCTCGCCGACCGGGAGTTCTCCGAGATCCGGCACCGGTTGCAGGCCACGATGGGCGGTGGGGGGCACGCCCTGCCCGCCGACGACAGCGACCCCCGCATCAGCGCCGCCGACCTCACGACGTTCCTCGCCGGCCAGTTCACCGACGCCGGCTGGTCGCGCACCGACCACTACGCCTGGATCTCCGGGCTGCTGCTCGAGCTCGGGATCACCTCGCTCGACGAGCTCGCGGGACTGCTCCAGTCGATCGACGCACCCGCCATCAACGCCCGGATGGGCTACCGCTACCCCGCCGGAGCGGTGCGCCGCCTCGATGACGCCCTGCTCGCGGTCTTCGGCACGCGCTACCTCGGGCTCCACGGCAACGCCCACCGCGAGGCCTCGCTGCGAGCGCGCCTGGAGAAGCTGCGCGCCTGACGGCTACAGATGGCCGATGACGCTGTCGGCGGCCGGGACTATCGTGCGGGGAATCCAGCCTCGGAGACGCCCTGGCAGGACCACCCGAAGGAGCTCCCATGGCCTCGAAGCTCAACCCCTACATCGGCTTCTCGGACAATGCGCGAGAGGCCATGGAGTTCTACAAGGACGTCTTCGGCGGCTCGCTGACGACGAGCACCTTCGGTGAGTTCGGCGCCCCCGAGGGCCCCGACACCAACAAGATCATGCACGCCCAGCTCGAGACCGAGTCCGGTTTCACGCTCATGGCGAGCGATGCCCCCGAGGGCATGGAGCGCTCGAGCGGCTCTGCGATCACCATCAGCCTCAGCGGTGACGACGACGAGGAGCTGCGTGGCTACTTCGACAAGCTCTCCGCCGGGGGCACGGTGACGATGCCGCTGGAGAAGCAGATGTGGGGCGACGAGTTCGGCATGGTGACCGACCGGTTCGGCACCGCGTGGATGGTCAACATCGCCGGCTCAGGCGAGGGCGAGGGCTCGGCAGGCTGAGGCAGGGTGGGAGAGCTACCTGGCGCCGCGTGGGGCCGGTGCCCGTTTCGCTCCGGTTAGGGTCGGGGTATGCAGTCGTGGGGGCGCTGGTGCAGCCGTGCCCTCGTCGTGGGCTCGTTGCTCCTCCTTGTCACGGTCGCCTGGCGGTACGGGTCCTACACCACCGTCTTCGGCGACACGCCCTGCGAGCGCGACTCCAGCCTGTGCGACGACGCGGCGAACGCAGTGGCGCAGCGCGAGCTGGGTCGCTGGTTCCTCGCCGCCTGCGCCCTGCTCGCCGCCGGACTGGTGGCCACGGCGGTGCGCCGCAGCATCCACCCGCGTCGCGGTGTGCCGGCGGGAAGCGAGAGGACCTCTCCCCCCAGAGTCGTCGTGGCAGCGGCGTTCGGCTGGGGAGTGCTGTCGTTCGTCCCGGTCCTGCTGACGATCGTCTTCTGGTTCTTCGGCGGGACCGCCATCTACCTCACGGTGGGTATCTCGTGGTGCGTGCTCCTCGCGTTCCTGCTCGACCGGTCGCACCGTCGACGCGTGCCCGCAGAGGGCGACCTGCCTGACCTGGGGTCGTTCCTCGTATCGGGCGCGGCTGCTGTCGTCGGCGTGGTCGGGGGGTGCTCCGCCGGCGTGGTGGCCGGCTCCGTGCTGCGACCCGGTTCGGAGTCGGCTGCCTTCGTCCTCGTGCCCCTGGTCATCGCCCTGGGAGCCGGCGTCGGGACGGCGCTGGTGGTGGCGTCCGAGCAGCTGCTCGCAGGACCGTGGACCCCGGTCGCGCCACCAGCCACCGCGTCGGCCGTCGTCGCCGTGGTCGTCCTGGTGGCCGGTGTCCTGCTCACGGTCGGCACACCCGTGGGGCGCGGCCTCGTGGCAGGCGTGCGCAACGACCTCTTTCCGGTAGCGAGCACGAGGGTGCAGGCGCGACCGCCGGTCCTTGCGGACCCCCGCCCGGACCTGTCCTCCACCGAGCCCCCCGACCCTGCGCCACCACCGACACCCGCCCCCGTCCGAGCCGATCGTCCCTGTGCCGCCTCGGACCTCGCCCTGACGGCCGAGGGCTGGGACTCGGCGATGGGCAGCACGGCGATGTCCGTCGTCGCGACCAACACGTCGTCGACCCCGTGCTGGGTCCGCGGCTACCCCCAGGTCCGGCTCGCCCAGGGCGGGACGGACCTCAACCTCTCCCTCACCCGCTCGCCCACCCACCGGTGGGGAAACGGCGACGTGGTCCCCGACCGTCGCATCGGACTGGCAGCCCACGGGGGCCGGGCGTCGTTCGACCTGTGGTGGAAGGGTTACCGGCAGGCCGCCGACCAGCAGACCCCGCAGTCGATGACGGTGAGCACCCCCGGGACCGGACCCATGGTGCTCGGTCTCTCGGCGCCATACCTGCTCGACGTCGTCGCGGACGCCGAGGTGACGGTCATGCGGTGGAAGGTGCCGTCCCTGGGTACCGGCTGAGGGCGCGCGCCGTCCGGTCCCGCACCGGGGGCAGGACGTGCCGGTCCTGCGGCGCGTGGTTACGGTGACTGGGTGAAGCGAGCCACCTCCGCCTTGTTCGTGCTCGTCCTCGGACTCCTGGCTGTTGCCCTGCCGACCTCCGGCGCCAGCGCTGCGGTCGGCTCGCGGCCCGCGGACCTGCCCCCCACGATCAGGGTCGGGACCGAGGGGGTCTACCCCCCGTTCAGCTACCACGGCGGCGCCGGCAGCGGCCTGACCGGCTACGACATCGACGTGATGAACGCGATCGGCAAGCACCTCGGGGTGAAGGTGGAGTACGTCGAGACGCCGTTCGACTCGATGTTCGCCGCGCTGGAGGCGGGACGGTTCGACGTCGTCGCCAACCAGATCACCTTCAACCCGGAGCGCAACGCCCGCTACGACCTCAGCGACCCGTACGTCGAGACGACCGGCGTCCTCGTCGTGCGCAAGGGCGAGACGCAGATCAAGACCCTCGCCGACCTCAAGGGCAAACGGGCCGCCGAGAACATCACGAGCAACTGGGCCCAGGTCGCCAAGGGGGCGGGCGCCACCGTCGTCGGCGTCGACGACATGTCCCTGGCCATCGACAACCTCGAGCAGGGCCGGGTCGACGCCCTCGTCAACGACAAGCTCGCGATCCGCAACTACCTCGCCACCAAGCCGGACGCCGGCGTCAAGGTGGTCGCCGAGACCAACGACGTCAGCAAGTCGGTGCTGGTGGCCAAGAAGGGTTCGGGCTACCTCCCCCAGCTCAACAAGGCCATCGCCGACCTCAAGGCCGACGGCACCCTGGACAAGATCTACGCCACGTACTTCGACGCCAAGCGGCCGGTGCCCACCACCGCCGAGATCATGAAGGCGAACGCGTGGCCGATGGCCAGGGCGGCGCTGACCAGGACCATCCCGCTCACCGCGATCAGCTTCACCCTCGGCATGGTGATCGCGCTGGCCGTGGGGCTGATGCGGATGTCCAAGCAGCCCGTCGTCGCCGGTGCGGCTCGGCTCTACATCTCGTTCATCCGCGGCACCCCTTTGCTGGTGCAGCTCTTCCTGATCTTCTACGCGCTACCGCAGCTCGGCGTGAAGATCGACCCGTTCCCGGCGGCCGTGATCGCCTTCAGCCTCAACGTCGGAGGGTATGCCGCGGAGATCGTCCGCTCGTCCGTCGAGAGCCTGCCCAAGGGACAGTGGGAGGCCGCCTCGACCGTGGGCATGGACTACGCCACCACCCTGCGGCGGATCATCCTGCCGCAGGCCGCCCGGACCGCGGTCCCCCCGTTGTCCAACACCCTGATCTCGCTGGTCAAGGACACCTCGCTCGCGGCGGTCATCCTCGTCATCGAGCTGTTCCGGCAGGCCCAGCTGGCTGCCGCGCCCAGCCTCGAGTTCCTGGCGTTGTACGGCATGGCGGCCGTCTACTACTGGGCGATCTGCCTCGTGCTGTCCTTCGCCCAGTCCCGCACCGAGACCCGACTGAACAGGTTCGTCGCCGCATGAGCACGCATTCCAGCCCCGAGTCCTCGCCGGCACCAGGTCCCGCGGCACCCGGTGGTCACCTCGTGGAGGTCGAGCACCTGCGGAAGTCCTTCGGTGAGCACGTCGTCATCGAGGACGTGTCGTTCACGGTCGACCCCGGCACCGTCACCTGCATCATCGGTCCGTCGGGGTCCGGCAAGACCACCCTGCTGCGGGCGCTCAACGCCCTCGAGGTCCCCGACAGCGGCGTGGTGCGCATCGGCGCCACCACGGTCGACTTCGCCGGCATCAACCCCGGGACCGGTGGTCGCCTGCCCAGGGCCCAGCGGACCGAGCTCATGACGTTGCGGCGCCACAGTGGCATGGTCTTCCAGGCCCACCACCTCTTCCCGCACAAGACGGCCCTGCAGAACGTCATCGAAGGACCGGTCGTCGTCCAGCACGAACCGCTGGCCGAGGCCACCGAACGCGCCCGCGTGCTGCTGGACAAGGTGGGCCTGGCCGACCACGCCGACAAGTTCCCGTTCCAGCTCTCCGGCGGCCAGCAGCAGCGGGTCGGCATCGCCCGGGCGCTGGCGATGCGGCCCGACCTCGTGCTCTTCGACGAACCCACGTCGGCCCTCGACCCCGAGCTGGTCGGTGACGTGCTCGGCGTGATGAAGTCCCTCGCGGCGGAGGGCTGGACGATGGTCGTGGTGACCCACGAGCTGCGGTTCGCCCAGCAGGTGGCCGACCAGGTGCTCTTCATCGACGGAGGCGTCATCGTCGAGCAGGGCCCTCCCCAGGACGTCATCGCCAACCCGCAGCACCCGCGGACCAAGACCTTCCTCACCCGCCTGCTCGAACCCATCTGAGCCGGTCAGGCGCGCAGGACCAGGCTGACGACGTCGACCAGGGCGATGGCGATCGAGGCGAGGAACGGGACCCGACCGCGACCACCCACGGCGACCGCGGCCAGGGCGACGCAGAGGCCACCGGCCACCGCCGCCGACAGGGGCACCGGACCGGGCGGACCCAGCACGGCGACGGCCGAACCGGCGAGCAGCACCAGCGGGGCGACCACCCGGACCGTGTGGGCGCCGAGTCGCTGGGGGAGCCCGTGCACGCCGGTCGCCTCGTCGTCCGCGAGGTCGGGCAGGGCGTTGAGGAGGTGGGCGCCGACGCCGAGGATCGCCCCGGTCACCATCATCCACACCGGTGGCCAGGCGCGGGTGGGCAACGCGAGGCTGACGACGGCCGGCAACGCTCCGAAGGCGACGGCATACGGGAGGGCGGACCAGGGCGTGCGCTTGAGGCCGAGGTTGTAGGCCCACCCCGAGGCCACGCCCAGCCCGAGGTGGACCAGCCCCGACCGCCAGCCGCAGGCGAGCGACAGGACCACGCAGACCACCAGGGAGAGAGCCGTGGCGACCCGGACGGTGCGTTCGGCCACGGCGCCGGTGGCGACGGGCTTGTCGGTGCGGCCGACGCGGCGGTCGCGGTCGGAGTCGATGAGGTCGTTGGACCAGCCGATGCCGAGCTGCCCACTGGCGACGGCTCCCACGACGAGGGCGCCAGAGCCCAGGGTGTGGCCGGCGGCGACGGCGAGCAGCGCGGTGAGGACGGTGACCGCGGCGGCGGGCGCGGGGTGCGCCGCAGCGAGCAGCGCAGCCACGCGACGTCCGCGGACGCCCCGACCGGCGCCGGGACCAGACGTGGGGGGTGCCTGCGCCCCGTCGGTGCCCTCACCCATACCCGCAGCGTAGGCGGCTGACGGACTCTGGCGGCGGGAGTGCGGCGCTTCCGGGCCGCCCCTGCCTAGGCTGTGGAGGTGAGCCACCTCCTCGCCGTCCGCGGCACCCTCCCCGGGAACCGTTACACCCAGCGCGAGGTCACCGAGGTCTTCGCCGAGGTGCTCGCTCCCCACAAGCCGAATCTCCCACTGCTGCAACGGGTCCACGGCAATGCCGGAGTCGACTTCCGGCACCTGGCGCTCCCGCTGGAGCGGTACCCCGAGCTCAAGGACTTCGGCGCCTCCAACGACGAGTTCGTCCGCGTGGCGGTCGAGCTCGGTGCCAAGGCGGTCGAGGAAGCGCTGGTCGCCGCGGGGCTCGGTGTCCGCGACGTGGACCTCGTGGTGTCCGCCACGATCACCGGGCTGGCTGTCCCGTCGGTCGAGGCGCGGATCGCCGCCCGCATCGGCCTGCGCGAGGACGTCAAGCGCGTGCCGCTCGTCGGGTTGGGGTGCGTCGCCGGCGCGGCCGGCGTCGCCCGCGTCCACGACTACCTGCTCGGCCACCCGGGCGAGGTCGCCGTGCTCGTGTCGACCGAGCTGTGCAGCCTCACCGTGCAGCGCGACGACACCTCGATGGCCAACCTCGTGGCCAGCGGACTCTTCGGGGACGGCGCCGCCGCCGTGGTCATGGTCGGGGCCGAGCACCCCCTCGCCTCAGGACCGCGTGCGCTCGCCACTCGCAGCCGGATGTATGCCGACACCGAGCGCGCCATGGGGTGGGACGTCGGCGCGAGCGGCCTGCGCATCGTCCTCGGCGTCGAGGTGCCCGGCCTGGTGCGCGACAACCTGCGCGCCGACGTGGACGGGTTCCTCGCCGACCACGGGCTGACGCGCGAGGACATCGCCTGGTGGGTCGCGCACCCCGGCGGTCCCAAGGTCCTCGAGGCGATGCAGGACGCGCTCGAGGTCGACCGGCACGCGCTGGGCATGACGTGGGACAGCCTCTCGCGCATCGGCAACCTGTCGTCGGCGTCGGTGCTGCACGTGCTCGCCGACACCCTGCGCGACCGGCCGCCGCCCCCCGGCACCCACGGGATGCTGATGGCTATGGGGCCGGGGTTCTGCCTCGAGATGGTCCTGCTCCGTGCCGCGGAGGCCTGACCGGTGTCGGTGAGCCTCTACGTCGCCCTCGTCCTCGCCGTGGGGGTCGAGCGCCTCGCCGAGCTCGTCGTCTCCAAGCGCAACGCAGCCTGGGCGTTCGCCCGCGGTGGGCGCGAGACCGGGTTCGGCCACTACCCCGTCATGGTGGTGCTGCACACCGCACTTCTCGTCGGAGCGGTGGTCGAGGTGCTCGTCGCCGACCGGCCGTTCCACCCGACCCTCGGGTGGTCGATGCTCGTGGTTGTCCTCGCCTGCCAGGCGCTGCGCTGGTGGTGCATCCGCACCCTCGGCCACCAGTGGAACACCCGCGTCATCGTGGTGCCCGGCGCCGGCCGGGTGACCGGCGGCCCGTACCGGTTCTTCTCCCACCCCAACTACGTCGCCGTCGTGGTGGAGGGGGTCGCGCTGCCCCTGGTGCACACCGCGTGGGTGACCGCGGTCGTCTTCACCGTGGCCAACGCGGCGCTGCTCACGGTGCGGCTGCGCGCCGAGGAGCGTGCGCTGGCGGGCCTCGACGAACGCGTGGACGCGCCATGACTTCCGGCGCCGGAGCCGATCTCCCCGTCGCCGAGACCGCGGCGACCGCAGGGGCGGCCGGGACGGGCGGTGCGGTCGACGTGGCGGTCGTCGGAGGGGGTCCGGTGGGGCTCGCCGCCGCCCTCGCCGCGGCCAGCCGAGGTCTGTCCGTCGTCGTCCTCGAGCCGCGTGACGGCCCCATCGACAAGGCCTGCGGCGAGGGGCTGATGCCTGGAGCAGTGGCAGCACTCGCGCGTCTCGGCGTCGACCCGGAAGGACTGCCGCTCAACGGGATCCGCTACCTGGGCGGTGGGACCAGCGCCCAGGCGGCCTTCCGTGACGGTGAGGGAAGGGGCGTGCGTCGCACCACGCTGCACGCCGCCCTCGCCGACGCGGTGACGTCGGCCGCGGTCGCGGTGCTGCCCCTGGCGGCCGCCGACCTGACCCAGGACGACCGGGGCGTCACGGTGCTGACCCACGAGCAGGGGCGACGCCCGGGACCGCCGGTGCGGGCGCGATACGTCCTCGCCGCCGACGGACTGCACTCCCCGGTGAGGCGGGTCCTGGGGCTGGACGTCCCCGCGCGCGGGGTGGCGCGGTACGGCTTGCGGCGCCACTACGCCACCGCCCCCTGGTCCGACCACGTCGAGGTGCACTGGGGTCCGACGGCCGAGGCCTACGTCACTCCGGTCGCGCCCGACCTCGTGGGGGTGGCGGTGCTGACGCGCAGCCGAGCTGGGTACGACGCCCTCCTCGAGCAGTTCCCTGACCTCCGTGAGCGGCTGGACGCCCCCGTGGGCCACGGCAGCGACCTGCGCGGTGCCGGGCCGCTGCGGCAGCGGTCTCGTCGCCGGGTCGCCGGTCGAGTGCTCCTCGTCGGCGACGCGAGTGGTTACGTCGACGCCCTCACCGGGGAGGGGATCGCCCTCGGGATCGCCCAGGGCGCCGAGGCGGTTGCGGCGATCGCGGACGGGAATCCGCAGGCATACGAACGGGGTTGGCGCCGCGCGAGCTGGCGCTACACCCTCCTCACGCAGGGACTCGTGCAGGCCACCCGGCCCGGCTGGTCCAGGAGGGCGATCGTGCCGGCCGCTGCCGCGCTGCGGCCGGTGTTCGCCGCTGCGGTGCACGAGCTGGGCAGGGTGCGGTGAGCTCCGGCCAGGCCCATGGATCCGGCGCAGCCGCGTCCATGCCGGAGGAGCTGGTCGTGCTGCTCGACGACGCCGGCAACGCGATCGGCACGGCGCCCAAGGCGACCGTGCACACCGCCGACACACCGCTGCACCTCGCCTTCTCCGCCTACGTCTTCGGCAGCGACGGCCACCTGCTCCTCACCCGCCGCGCGCTCGACAAGGCCACCTTCCCCGGCATCTGGACCAACTCGGTGTGCGGCCATCCCGCGCCCGGCGAGGACCTCGCCGACGCGGTCCGGCGTCGGGCCGAGCTTGAGCTCGGGGTGTCCGTGACCGGCGTACGGCTCGTCCTCCCCGGCTTCGGCTACCGGGCCCAGATGGGCGGCGTCGTCGAGCACGAGCTGTGCCCCGTGTATGTCGCGTGGCTCGCTCCCGGGGAGCGGTTGCGCCTCGATGCGAGCGAGGTGCACGAGGCCACCTGGGTGCCGTGGAGCGAGGTGTGCGAGGAGGTGCGGTTCGGTCTGCGCGTCGTGTCACCGTGGTGCGCCCAGCAGCTGCGGCTGCTCGAAGGTCTCGGACCCCAGCCCGGTCGCTGGCCCGCAGGGGACCCCGAGCTGCTGCCGCCCGCCGCTCGTTAGCGTGGGGGCCGTGACCACGGTTCCAGGCCCGACGAAGGCCCCCACGCGCGACGAGGACGTCCCCGCCTACTGGCGGTCGCTCGGCCTGCCCGGTCTGGCTGACATCCACGTGCACTTCATGCCAGAGCCGATGCTGCGCAAGGTCTGGGACTACTTCGACCACGCCGAGGATCACTACGGCACGCCGTGGCCGATCACATACAGGCAGGACGAGGGCGGGCGTCTTGAGATGCTCCGCACGTTGGGGCTCAAAGGGATCCCCGCGCTGAACTACGCGCACAAGCCCGGTATGGCGCGTTGGCTCAACGAGTGGGGCACGCAGTTCTCGGCACGGGTGCCGGACGCCGTCCACAGTGCGACCTTCTTCCCCGAGCCCGGTGCGGCCGACGTCGTGCTGTCGGCGCTCGCCTCCGGGGCGCGGCTGTTCAAGGTGCACGTACAGGTCGGACGGTTCAGCCCGCTCGACCCGTTGCTCGACGATGCCTGGGCGGTGCTCGCCGATGCGGGTGTGCCCGTGGTGCTGCACGCCGGATCCGCCCCACTGGCAGGGGAGTTCACCGGGCCGGCAGCCGTCACCGAGCTGCTGCACCGACACCCCGACCTCGTCCTGGTCATCGCGCACCTGGGCATGTCGGAGTACCACGCGTTCGCCGAGCTGGCCGAGTCCTACGACCGGGTGCACCTCGACACGACGATGGTCGGCACCGACTTCACCAACCGGTTCGCCCCGCTGCCCGAGGACTACCTGCCGAGGCTGGCGGCCCTGGGCGACAAGGTCGTGCTGGGTTCGGACTTCCCGCAGATCCCGTACGCCTACGCCCACCAGCTCGAGGCGTTGCACCGCCTGGGCTTCGGCGAGGCGTGGATGCGCAAGGTGCTGTGGCACAACGGCGCCCGCCTGATGGGGCTCACCGCCTGATGGGTCGCACCGCCTGACGGCCGCGCCCGTCGGCTCAGCGGTCCAGGGTGACGTCCCGGTGCCAGGACTCGGTGCGGTACTTCGTCTCCCACCCCATCGAGACGTAGAGGCCGTCGGCGCCGGTGGGGGAGTCGGCGTCCACCTCGAGGTTCACGCGGTTGCGGCCGCGCTCGGCGGCGTCACGGATCACGGTGTGCAGCAGGGCCTTGGCCACTCCCCGGCCGCGCGCCCGCCGGTGCACCCCGATGTAGTCGATGTAGCTGCCCTCGACCCCCGAGGCATCAGCTGACAGCACCGAGCCGACGATCGCGCCGCCCGGCAGCACGACCCCGTCGGTCTCGACCTCGGCGATCCACCAGTGGTCCCACCGGTGGCCGGGGTCCTCACGCAACCGCGCGACGAACTCCGGGAAGCTCTCCCGGTAGGAGTTGAAGTGGTCGGCGAACGACTCCTCGAGCATCTGGTGCACCGTCTGCAGGTCCCCGGCCACGGGCAGGCCGTTCTCGTGCGTGGCGACCCGCCGCACGACCACACCGGGCTTCGGTCCGGCGAGCACGCCGGGGCCGGCCTCTGCGTGCGCCACCGGCCGTGACATCTGCAGCCAGGTGCGCACCTTCGTGTATGCCGCGGCGGCCAGCCAGCGGGCTTGGTCCTCGTCGCCGACGTGTCGGCCGGAGTCGAGCTGCGTGCCGTCGAGCCCGCGTTGCCCGGCGATCTCGAGCGCGGTCGCCTCGGACCAGGCGAAGAGCACACCGGCGACGTCGTGGCGCTCCGGCACGGCCGAGTCGACGGTGAGGTCGACCACCGTCCGACCGGCGGCGCGGTCGTGGACGCGCACCCAAGCCCGTACCTCACCCCGGGCGTCGGCGACCAGCAGCTGGCGGCGGGTCCATGACGCGTGTCCGGTGACCTCGAGGCGGACGGTGGTCGCGTCGACCGAGCTCGAGCCACGGGTGGCCTCGTGGTGACGGGCGACGAGCCGCACCAGGGCGTCGACGTCCTGCGCGGTAGGGACCCGGGTCGACCAGTGGGCGGGGAGGTCAGCGAGCGGGTCGAGGGGGTTCACCGGTCCATCGTCCCAGAGCGACGACCGCGCGCGGTGAGTGCACCACCTACGCCACCGCCACGAATGGCGAGGTGGCACGTCTGGTGGCCGAATCGCACGGTCCGCCAACAGTTCTGGCGTGGCGCCAGTTGTGGTGGCGGCTCGGCGCGGGGCCAAGGTGGGCGGCTCAGGCCAGCGCCAGGTCGACGAGCCCGTTCGGGCCGAGTGTTCCTCGGGCGTAGTGCAGGGCCTCGCGCCGGTCGCCTGGCGGGTGGTCGGAGACGGCCAGCGCGGCGGCCAGCAGGTCGAGGACGTCGACGAGGGCACGCACGCTGCGCAGGTAGGTCAGCAGGTCATGGTCGAGGTGGTCGAGTCCGATCCCCGTCAGCGGCGCATAACCGTCGAAGAACCACCGCACCTGGTCGTCGGTGATGGGCGAGTGCGAGAAGACCCCGCCGACGACGAACATCAGGTCCGACTCCCTGGGTGCGACGACCGCGTCGTCCCAGTCGATGAGGTGGACCTCGCCGGACTCGTCGACGAGGAGGTTCCCGTGGTGGGGGTCCCCGTGGCACAGGACGAAGGATGCCTCCGCCCAGGCGCAGGAGCTCGCGAGCTGCGCGGCCCTGTCGGCGACAGCCAGGAGCCGCGGTCCATGTGCCTCCCACAGCGCAGCGGCCTCGACGGCGACCGGGTCGTCCACCGACGCCCTCACCGCGTGCTCGACCACGACCCCGAGCGCCTGTGCCTGCTCGACCACGGCCGTCGGGTCATGGGTCTCGACCGGGACCGCCGAAAGCTCGGACCCGTTCGTGGAGGTGGTGTGAACGCGCCCGAGGAGCGCGCCCAAGCGCATCCACTCGCCCGGCGCCATACCGGTGTCGAGCACCCGGCGGCCGCGCACCCACGGCACGAGGCTGAGCCGGGTCCGGTCACCGTCGGCGCCCGCGGTGAGGCCACCGTCCCGAGCGGGCACCGGTCCCGGCACGCCGGGCACCCTGTGACGGGCGAGGAGTGCCGCCACAGCGAGACCGGGCTGCGGCCCGATGCTGGACTTGGCTGCGTACTCGCGGCCGTCGGTGGCCACCACGTGCACGAGGTCGGCGCGCGGATCCGCCCCGTGGTCGACGGCCTCGACCAGTGCCACGTCGACGCCGAAGCCGGCGGCGATCCTTGCGGCCAGGGTCGGGAAGCCGGCGCTCGGGTCCATCCGCGACACGGTAGCCGCGGTGCTTCGACAGGGCACCGGGGTTTCAACCGGGTTAGCGTCGAGGAATGGTCGATGTCATCCGCGAGTTCTCCGTCCCCCGCCCGCCCCACGAGGTCGTGGCCTACCTCAGCGACTTCTCCAACGCCGTTGCCTGGGACCCGGGCACCGTGCGCTGCGACCGGGTGGGTAGCGGACCGGTGCAGGTGGGCTCGACCTGGAAGAACACCTCCAAGGTGCTGGGCCGTGAGACCGAGCTCGACTACGTGCTCACCACGCTCGAGCCCGACCACGTCGTCCTGCGCGGGACCAACAAGACCGCGACGTCCACCGACGACATCACCGTGAAGCCCGACGGTGCCGGCTCGAAGGTGACCTACCACGCGCACATCGTCTTCAACGGCATCGCCAAGCTGGCCGAGCCCCTCATGCAGCGGGTCTTCGAGAAGCTCGGCGACGAGACGGTCGAGGGGATCACCCGCGAGCTGGCTCCGGGGCGCACCGGCGCCGCCTGACACCCCCGCCTGACACCCCGCCTGACACCCCCGCCTGACACCCCCGCTGCCTGACACACCAGGCCCAGCGGCTCAGCTGTTGCCGGCGGCCTCGAGGGCGGCGATGTCGAGGCGCTTCATCGTCATCATCGCGGCGAACACCCTGGCGGCGCGGTCGGGATCGCCGGTGGCGATCTCGTCCCAGTGCTCCGGCACGACCTGCCACGACAGCCCGAACTTGTCCTTGAGCCAGCCGCACATGCTCTCCTGGCCGCCGTCGGCGACCAAGGCGTCCCAGTAGTGGTCGAGCTCTGCCTGGTCCTTGACGTCGATGGTGATCGAGATGGCCTCGTCGAAGGTGAACTGCGGTCCGCCGTTGAGGGCGAGGTAGGGCGCCCCGTCGAGCTCGAACGCCACGGTGAGCACCTGGCCCTCGCGGTCACCCGAGCCCTTCGGGTAGTGCGAGACGGTGGTGATCTTGGAGTTCGGGAAGAGCGAGGTGTAGAACTCAGCGGCTGGCTGGGCATCGGTGTCGAACCACAGGCACGGGTACGTACGAGGCATGGCGAGCTCCTGGTGTCCGGGCGGGCCGGGTGCCCGCTCCCTGCCCATTGGACCGCCAGGGGCGCCGGAAGTCATCGGTCCGAGGTCCTGCGCGCCCGAGGTGGCGCTGGGTCAGCTCGGTCCCCGACGCGCCAGGACCGGTATGCCGTAGCGTCACCGTGTGCCCGACTCGCACCACCCCGACGGCCTCACGCCGGACGTCTCCACGCACCTCGCGGAGGCCCTGCGAGCGGTGTACGGGGCGAGCCCGGCCGACTTCATGGCCGTCCGCAAGGAGCTCGCCGCGGCGGCCAAGGCGGACGGGGATGCCGCCGGCGCGAAGGCGATCGGTGCGCTGCGCAAACCGAGCACGGCTGCGTGGGCGGTGAACCTCCTCGCCCGCCAGGACCCCGACCTCGTCAGGGAGCTCGTCGACCTCGGGGTGCGGATGCGCGGCGCCCAGGCCCGTCTCGACACCGCCACCCTGACGTCGTTGCGGCCCGAGCGTGACCGGGTGGTTGCCGCCGTCGTCGGCGCGGCCACGGCCATGGTGGGAGATGCCGGACGGACGCTCTCGGCCGCGGCGCAGGACGACGTCCGGGGCACGGTCACCGCCGCGCTCGCCGACGAGGAGGCGTCCGCCGCGGTGACGTCGGGACAGCTCACGAGGGCGTTGTCCTACAGCGGGTTCGGCGAGGTCGACCTCTCCGAGGCGGTCGTCCGGACATCCTCCGGCTCGATCCTCTCGGTGGTGCGCGACGGTGTGTCCTCAGGAGCGTCGGCATCCAATGACACCGCGGAACCGTCCGACGACTCCGGGGCCACTGCCGCCGAGCGGCTCCAGCGTGCAGAGGCCGAGCTCGAGGCCGCCACCGCAGCCCATGCGAAGGCCGAGGCTCTCGTCGCCGCGGCGCGTGAGCACGCCGACGACACCCGCGACCGCATCGGCGTCGTCGAACGCCAGCTGGCCAAGGCCCGCGAGGCCGACGAACGCGCCCTGGAGGCCGTGACCGATGCGGTGCGCACGCGCAAGGCGGCGGAGGCGGCGCGCCGTACTGCTCAGGCGGAGCTGGACCGGCTGCGGTCCGCCACCGACGACTGAGCGGCACTCACCAGCCCCAGCTGCCCGGTTGGCCCTTGAACGGACCCACGACGCGGTCGGTGATCCAGCCGCCGTAGAAGCCGCCCTCCTGCGGACGCACCACCTCGTCGTTGACGACGCACCGGTCGACCGCGCCCGGCATCACGGCCACGGCATCGGCGATCACCTCGAACCCCGGCGTCGGCTCGGGATAGAACCACCCGGCCCGGGCCGCCACCAGGCCGCCCCCGCGGAGGTCCAGGTAGGACGCCATACCCTTCCACTCGCAGTACGACGCCCCATCGGCCGGCTGCAACGAACCCGTGACGAACGCGTCTCGCGGCAGGTAGTAGGTCGGGGGGTGGCTGGTCTCGAGCACCCGCCACGAACGGGTGGCCAGGGCGATGCGCTCGCCACCGACCCACACCTCGACCGAGTCCGACGACGGCTCCACGCGCGGCGGACGCGGGTAGTCCCAGACGGACTCCTGCCCGGGACCGATCGGGTCGGGCTTCGGGTGACCGTTCCGCAGGCGCATGGCACCACGCTAATTCGTCGCTCGCGTCGTCGCGCGGTGACCATCGGCCCGGGGCAGTAGCGTGATGGGTGCCGGTCCTCGCCGAGGGGTCCGCCCAGCCAGGAGGTCGACCGTGACACCGTCAGCCGAGGGAACCAGCCAGCCCGATCCAGCAGAGGGCATCGACCCGAGCGTGGCGCCGAGCGGGACGGGGTGCGTCGAGTGCCTGGCGTCGGGCGGGTGGTGGGTGCACCTGCGCCGCTGCGCCGGGTGTGGCCACATCGGTTGCTGCGACAGCTCGCCCAGCCAGCACGCCAGCCATCACTTCGAGCAGACCGGCCACCCGGTCATCCGGTCGTTCGAACCGGGGGAGGACTGGTTCTGGGACTTCAGGTCCGAGCGGGGCTTCACCGGACCGGCCCTGGCCGATCCGCAGCACCACCCGCTCGACCAGCCGGTGCCCGGTCCCGCCGGGGCCGTCCCCGCGGACTGGGCCGAGCACGTGCACTGACCCCCGCTCAGGGTCGACCCTGAGCGCGGTGGGTCACGGTGGGGGTCGATCTGGGTAGGACCACCGATGTGGTGAGGCCCGGCGGACCGTCACAGTCCAGTCATGGCCCTCCACCCCGGACTGCTCCCGCCGCCGGCGACGACCGCATCGCTGCGGTTCTCGACCGCGTGGGCGCAGCCCGCCCGCCGCGCGCCGGGGGGCGGACGCGGCGGGAGGAGGGCCGCCAAGCTGCTCGTCTCCGGCGCCCTCGCCACCGGGATCCTCGCGCTCGCGCTCCCCCGGGTGGCCGGGGCGCAGTGGGTCGACATCGCCCATGCGCTCGCCTCGCTCTCGGTGGCTCACCTCGCACTGCTGGCGGTCGTCTGGCTGGCCGGGCTCTGGGTCCACACCCCGGCGCTGACCGCAGCGCTCCCCGGCCTGTCGCACCGTCGAGCCCTGCTGCTCAACCTCACGGGCAGCTTCGTCTCCAACCTCCTCCCGCTCGGCGGCGCCGCCGGCACCGTCGCGAACTGGCGGATGGCACGGTCCTGGGGCTTCGCCTCCCCGGCCTTCGCGCGCTGGGCCCTGCTGACCAACCTCTGCGACACCGCCCTCAAGCTCGCCCTCCCCGGAGTCGCCTTCCTGTGGCTCGCCGCCGCCGGGGTGGAGGCCGGCGGAGCGGTGAACACCGCGGCATACGTGGGGCTGGGCCTGCTCACCGGCATCGTCGTCGCCCTGTGGCTGCTCGCGCGGGACGACCGCGCGGTGACCTTCCTCGGGCGGTGGGCCGACCGCCTGTGCGCTCGCGTCCGGGTCCTGCGCCCGCCCGAGCAGGGGTATGCCGTCCGGGCAGCAGCGTTCCGCCGGGACAGTGCGGCGCTCGTCGCCGCGGGGTGGTGGCGGATGGCGTTCGGCAAGATCGCGTATGCGGTCCTCCAGGCAGGGTTGCTGTGGCTGTCGCTGCGGGTTCTGGGTGAGCTCGTGAACCCGTCGGTGGTGCTGGCGGCGTTCGCCGTCGAGCGGATCCTGTCGATGGTCGTCATCACGCCGGGAGCCACGGGCGTCGTCGAGGTCGGCATGACCGGCGTGCTAGTGGCACTCGGGGTTGACCCGACGATGTCGGCCGCCGGGGTCCTGCTCTACCGGGCCTTCACGTTCGGCATGGAGATCCCGGTCGGCGGACTGTCGATGCTGGCCTGGTCGCTGACCCGCCGTCCGCTCGCGGCCTGACCCTGGCCGACGGTGGGCAGGGTGCCGAACGGCGGATGTCCGTCGGCGTTCCTAGGCTGGGGCGATGACGTCCCCGGCGCGTGATGCCCTGGCCCGCGAGCTGCTGGCGGCCGACCGGGCGGCGACCCTGGTGCGGCTGGGTGACCTCGAAGCCGATGTCGCCCTCATCGTCGAGGCATCCGAGGGGTCGAACGCCGACGACGAGCACGACCCCGAGGGCGCGACCATCGCCTTCGAACGGGCCCAGACCAGCGCGCTCGCCGCCTCCGCGGTGGCCCACCTGCGTGAGGTCACCGCTGCGGAGGGACGGCTCCTCGACGGCACGTATGGCGTCTGCGAGGTCTGCGGCGACGCCATACCTGACGCCCGCCTGGAGGCGAGGCCCACGGCCCGCACCTGCGTCACCCACGCCGCGCGCCCCCGCTGACGGTCAGCGGAAGGTGCGCAGCCGCAGGCTGTTGGTCACGACGAACACCGACGACAGCGCCATCGCACCGCCGGCGAGCATCGGGCTCAGCAGTCCGGCAGCCGCCAGCGGGATCGCGGCGACGTTGTAGGCGAACGCCCAGAACAGGTTGCCGCGGATCGTCCCGAGCGTCCGTCGGGCCAGGCGGATCGCGTCGGCCGCCACCCGCAGGTCGCCGCGAACGAGGGTCAGGTCGCTGGCCTCGATCGCCACGTCGGTGCCGGTGCCCATCGCGAGTCCGAGGTCGGCCTGGGCCAGGGCGGCCGCGTCGTTGACGCCGTCACCGACCATCGCCACGACCCGACCCTGGTCCTGCAGGCCCTTGACGACGTCGACCTTGTCCTGCGGAAGGACCTCCGCATGGACCTCGTCGATGCCGACGAGGTCTGCGACGTGCCGCGCAGCGCCCTCGTTGTCGCCGGTGAGCAGCACCGGCGTGAGCCCGAGCCGGCGCAGCTCGGCGACAGCCTCGGCCGAGCCCTCCTTGACGGTGTCGGCGACCGTGACGACCCCGCGAGCGCGACCGTCCCACGCGACGACGACCGCGGTCGCGCCTCGTGAGTGGGCTGCGGTCATCGCTACGGTGAGCTCGTCCGGCACGCTGACCGACCAGTCGGCCAGCAGGGCGGGGCGGCCCACGAGGACGACCTTGCCCTCGACCTGGCCGCGTACCCCGAGGCCCTGCTCGTTGGTGAAGTCCTCGACGACCGGCAAGGCTCCGGCATCGGCCCCACCGGGGCCGACGGCGCTGCTGGCCGGTGCGGTGCTTGACGGTGCGGTGCGGGCCGGTGCGGTGCGGGCCGCCGCGGCCACGGCGCGCGCCACCGGGTGCTCGGAAGCGTCCTCCAGCGCCCCGGCCAGGCGCAGCACCTCGGCGGCGTCCTCACCAGTCGCAGGGACGACCTGCTCGAGCGTCATGCGGCCGGTGGTCACGGTGCCCGTCTTGTCGAGCACCACGGTGTCGACGCGGCGGGTGGACTCCAGCACCTCGGGTCCCTTGATGAGGATGCCGAGCTGCGCACCCCGTCCGGTGCCGACCATGAGCGCGGTCGGTGTCGCCAGCCCGAGGGCACAGGGGCAGGCGATGATGAGGACGGCGACGGCGGCGGTGAATGCTGCGGTCCACCCCGCGCCGATCGCGACCCAGAACGCGAGCGTCGCGACCGCCAGCACGATGACCACGGGCACGAAGACCCCGGACACGCGGTCGGCGAGCCGTTGGACCTGCGCCTTGCCGTTCTGCGCGTCCTCGACGAGGCGCGCCATCTGGGCCAGCTGGGTGTCGGCGCCGACCCGCGTGGCGCGGACGACGAGCCGGCCACCGGCGTTGACGGTTGCGCCCACGACCTGGCTGCCGGGGCCGACCTCGACGGGCACGGACTCCCCGGTGACCATCGAGGCGTCGACCGCCGAGGTGCCGTCCTCGACCTCACCGTCGGTGGCCACCTTCTCGCCGGGCCGCACGACGAACCGCGTCCCGACGACCAGCTCCGACACCGGCACCCGCACCTCGGTCGCGCCGGCACCCTCGCCGCGCAGCACCGAGACCTCCTTGGCGCCCATCTCCAGCAGGGCGCGCAGAGCGGCGCCGGAGCGACGCTTGGCGCGGGCCTCGGCATACCTCCCGGCGAGCAGGAACGCGGTCACGCCTGCTGCTGCCTCGAGGTAGATGTTGCCGGCGCCGTCGGTGCGTTCGATGGTGAACTGGAAGGGGTGCGTCATCCCCATCTCGCCCGCGGTCCCGAAGAACAGGGCGTACAGGGACCACCCGAACGCCGCGATCGTCCCCACAGACACCAGCGTGTCCATCGTGGTCTGGCCGTGCCGAAGGTTGGTCCAGGCCGCGCGGTGGAAGGGCAGCCCGCCCCAGACGACGACGGGGGCGGCGAGCGTCAGGGACGCCCACTGCCAGTAGCGGAACTGCAACGCGGGCACCATCGCCATGGCGATGACGGGCACGGCGAGCAGGACCGACACGAGGAGGCGCTGCCGCAGTGCCGCGGTGGGATCGAGCTCGGCGTGTGCGGTGTCATCACCGTCACGGCCGACCTCCGGCTCCGGCGGCAGCTCGGCGGTGTACCCGGTCTTCTCGACGGTGGCCACGAGGTCGGCGGCGGTGACGCCGTCGGGGAAGGTGACCTTCGCCTTCTCGGTGCTGTAGTTGACCGTCGCGGTGACGCCGTCGATCTTGTTGAGCTTCTTCTCGATCCGGGTCGCGCAGGACGCGCAGGTCATGCCACCGATGACGAGCTCCACGTCGCTCGTCACGTCGCTCACCTGGCCAGGCTGTAGTCGCCCGCCTCGTCGAGCGCGGACGTCACCTCAGCCGGGGTGAGCTCGCGGTCGGCCGCGACGGTGACGGCCGAGGTGCCGCCGGCGACGAGGTCGACCTGCACGTCGCTGACACCGTCGAGGGCCTTGAGTTCCTCGGTGACGGCGCTGGCGCAGTGGCCGCAGGTCATGCCGACGACGTCGAAGGTCTGGGTGCTCATGGGGTTCTCCTCGGGATCGGGATCAGGGGGTGGGACTGTGACTTGGCTGCTGCCGGGTGGGTCAGGAACGGACGAGGCGGGTGGAGTCAGGAGCGGACCAGGCGGGCGATGGCGTCGGACGCCTCGCGCACCTTCTCCTGTGCTTCGGGGCCGCCCTTCCTGGCGGCATCGACGACGCAGTGCGACAGGTGCTCCTCGAGCAGCTCGAGCGAGAACGACTGCAGCGCCTTGGTGGCTGCCGACACCTGGGTGAGGATGTCGATGCAGTACTGGTCCTCCTCGACCATCCGCTGCAGGCCCCGGACCTGTCCCTCGACCCGGCGCAGCCGCTTGAGGTGGTTGGCCTTCTCGGAGTGGTAGCCGGGCTGCACGTCGCTCATGCTCATGGGAACACCATACCCCCCTATGGTATTTCGGACGAGTGGTGCGGAACTCCCGTGAACCCCGTGCCCCCGGTCCCGACACGACAAAACGCCGGTTGCGCGGCAAACCGCGGGACAACAACCCGAGGTATGCCGCGCAACCGGCGTTTTGCTGGAGCGTGGGGTGGTGCGTGGCTGGAACTCAGCGCATGGGGTCGAACGGGCGGAGCTGGTCGACCTGCTTGCCGGTGACCATGGCCTGCGCCAGGAGGCGACCGGTGACCGGGCCGAGGGTGATGCCCCACATGCCGTGGCCACCGGCGGCGAACACGCGCGGGCTCTTCGTGGCGCCGATCAGCGGCAGGCCGTCGACGGTGCAGGGGCGCGAGCCGACCCACTCGTCCTTGCGGTCGTCGAGGTTGGCGCCGCGCAGCAGCGGTCGGGCGGCCTCGGCGATGGCCTGGATGCGGCGCTGGTCGAGGGCGGCCTCGGGCTTGCGGAACTCCATCATCCCCGCGACGCGAAGGCGGTCGCCGATCGGCGTGCAGGCGACGCGCTGGGCCGGGAAGTAGACCGGGCCGTTGGGGACGTGGTCGATCTCGACCGAGAAGGAGTAGCCGCGCCCGGCCTGGACGACCTTCTTGACGCCGAACTTGCGAGCGAGCTTGCCGAGCCAGGCGCCGGTCGCGAGGACGGCCGCGTCGAACTCCTCGACGGAGCCCTCGGCGGTGGTGATGACGACCCCGTTGCCGGTGTCACGGATGTCGGACACCGTGGCGGCGTCGAGGATCTTGCCGCCGCGCTCCTTGACCGAGTCGGCCAGGGCGTGGACGTAGGAACCCGGGTCGACGAAGCGCTGGCCCTTGAGCAGGATGGCTGCGCCGATCTCGTCGGACAGGCTCGGCTCGATCGCGCGGGCCTGGTCGCCGGTGAGGGCCTCGAACTCGATGGCCTGGCCGGCTGCGTGGATGTGCTCGATCTCCTCGAGCAGGGTGACCCGCTCGGCCTCGGTGCGGTAGGACGCGAGGAACGACTTCGCCTCCCGGGTGTCGGCCCGGACGCCGCCGGCCTTGAGCAGGTCGAAGCTCTCGAGCGACAGGTCGTTGACGGGCACGAGCGAGCCCATGGCCTTCTTCCACGCCTTCATCGTCGAGTTCTTCGTGAACCCGGTGACGAACTTGAGGAACTTGGGGTCGGCGCTCGGCGGCACGTAGACCGGCGAGGACGGCGACAGCACCGCCCGGATCCCGTACTTGAGGACGGCCGGCTCGGGCAGCGGCGTCGCGATGCCCGGCGTCAGCCACCCGGCGTTGCCCCAGGACGAGCCGGCGGCGACCCCCTCGCGGTCGAGGACGGTCACCTCCACGCCCTGCTCCTGGAGGAACCAGGCGGTGGACAGGCCCACCATGCCGGCGCCGACGACGGCGACGCGCTGGGGGACGGGGAGACCGGCAGCAGTGACGGGGCGAGAGGTAGCCATGGATCGATCGTCCCGCCGCCACACCTGCCTCGCACTGGGCCGATGGCACAGATCAAGTGGCTGGTCTTGTGCTGTCGACACAAAGGCGTGGGACAGTGGTGGCGTGCTCAGCGTCGTCGACCTCACCGCTACCCTGGCCGGCCTCCTCACCCTCGGCGCCGACCCCTCGGCCGGTGAGGTGGACGACCTCACCATCGCCGAGCCTGCCCACGGCGTCGTCGGGCAGCCGGGCGACCTGGTGCTCGGGGTGGGGATCGAGACGACCGATGCCGCGGTGGCGCTCGTGCAGGCCGCGGCGGCCGCCGGCGCCGGGGGCCTGGTCCTGCGTCGCACCCTCGCCGGTCGTCGCCAGGTGCGGGACCGCGCTCGCCGCGACGGCCTGGCCCTGGTCGGGCTGGCCGAACAGGCTTCCTGGGCGCACGTCGTGTGGCTGCTGCGCGGTGTCATCGACCGCGCGTCGACCTCGATGGGCGACCGGCGCGGCGACGCCCCGGTGCAGGACGACCTCTTCGCGCTCGCCGACGCCGCGGCTGCCCTGGTCGACGCCCCCGTGACGATCGAGGACGCGCAGTCCCGCGTCCTCGCGTACTCCTCCCGCCAGGACATGACCGACCCGGCCCGCGTCTCGACCATCGTCGGCCGGCGGGTGCCCGACGAGGTCCTCGCCAGCCTGCGCGCGCGAGGAGTGTTCCGGCGCCTCGCCCGTTCCAGCGAACCGGTCTTCGTGCCCGCCGACCCCAACGGGACCCTGCCCCGCCTCGTGGTCCCAGTCCGGGCGGGCGGCGAGTGGCTGGGTTCGATCTGGGCCGTCGTCGAGGAGCGCCCGCCGGCCGACCTCGTCGCCGAGCTGGTCCAGACGTCCTCGGTCGTCGCGCTGCACCTCCTGCGCCTGCGCGCGCAGGCCGACCTCTCGCGTCGCGTCGCTGCAGACCGCCTGCGGGGCGTCCTGTCGGGCAGCACCGCCGGGGCGGACGGGTGGCTGCCCGCTGGCCCCTGGCGCGTGGTCTGCCTCGGCGGGGAGGGTGGCGCGGCCCGCTTGCTCGACCTCTGGGAGTCGGTCTCGCGCCGGCACGCGTGGAACCAGCCCCTGCTCGCCGACCTCGACGGTCGGGCGTATGCCGTGGTGCGCGACAGCGAGGACCCCGCACCGGGGACGTGGGGCTGGCTCACCTCGGTCATCGAGCGGGCCCGCGGCGAGTCCCTCGAGCTGACCGCGCGCGCCGGCCGCACGGCATACGTGGTGGGTGACCTGGAGCGCTCCAAGGCCGAGGCGCTCGAGGTCGAACGTGTCCTGACTCCCGCGACGGACCTGGCCACCGCCTCGGTGGTCCACGAGGACGTCTGGGCGCAGGTGACCGTGGCCCGAGCCGCCGAGTCGTTGCGTGGAGAGGACGTCCTCGGGCCGTTGGTGGTGGTGGCGGCGCACGACCGTGAGCACGGCAGCGACCACCTCCTCACGCTGGCGGCGTGGTTGGACCACCCCGGCGCCCCCGGTCGCGCGGCCCGCGCGATCCACGTGCACCCCAACACGATGCGCTACCGGATGAACCGCATCGCCGACCTCGCCGGCCTCGATCTCGAGGACCCCCTGGTCCGGCTCGCCCTGCGCCTGCAGCTGGCGGCACTCCTGCCGACGAGCGTGGGTTCGGGGGCGCGAGAGTGACGCGGAGGTCACTCCTTCGCCCCCGAACCCGGGGTCGGTCGGGGGGTCAGTCGACCCAGTGGTTGTCGTGGTGGCGCATGAACTCGTCCCGCTCGGCATCGGTCATCGTCTCGCCGGCGGCCACCCTGGCCAGTCCCTCGAAGTAGGCCTCGCGAGGAGCGCCGGGGGCGAAGTGCAGCAGCATGGACGCGGGTCCCGACTCGTTGCGGAACCCGTGCAGACCGCCGGCCGGCACGTGGACGAAGTCGCCCGGCCGCGTCGTGTTCCAGCGGGTCCCGTCGTAGATGCTGACCTCGCCGGCCAGGACGTAGAACGACTCGGTGAGCGTCCGGTGGAAGTGCGCGTCCGGTCCACTCGGCGGTCCGGCGAACTCCCAGTGGTAGAGCCCGTAGGTGCGCCCGGTCGACTCCCCGGTGGCGAGGTAGCGGACCTTGTTGCCGTTGGGGTAGACCACGTCCGGCTCCGAGCCTGCTGGCAGGAGCCAGGCGCTGACCTCGCCGGTGTCGCCGTCGTAGAGCGGGGGCGGATAGCTCATGGCCGCCATTCTGCCCGCCCGCGGGCTGCGGGTGAGGCCTGGCGACCGGCTGGGCTCAGGCCGGGGTGGGGCTCGGGAGGCGGTGCAGGGACTCGACCAGAGGGGACAGCTCGGGGACCTCGGCGGCCGAGTCCAAGGCTTCTTCGAGGACGCGGTCGTGGGTCGGGCGCGCCTGGTCGAGCAGCGCCGAACCGGTGGGGGTCAGCTCGGTGTAGATGCCCCGCCGGTCGTCGGCGCACAGGATCCGGGTGATCAGGCCGCGGTCCTCCAAGCGGTTGACGAGCCGGGTGGTGGCGCTGTTGGACAGCGCCGCTGCGCGGGCGAGCTGCGACATCCGCATGTGCCAGCCGTCCTGGCGGGACAGCGCGTCGAGCACGGTGAACTCCACGACCGACAGGCCGTGCCCGGTGGTCAGCTCACGTTCGAGAGCGCCCTCGATGTGACCGTGCAGGGCGGCCAGCGTGCGCCAGCCCTGCGCCCGGATCTCCACGGCGTCGTCAGCGATTCCCATGCCCCGATCATAACCCGCTTTTGCAATAACGCGCGTGTGCAACTAACTTGTGAACCACGCGGGTAGTTGCACACGCTGCATACCGGCGTGCGACCCATCAGAACACATCAGACCCCTGACCTAAGGACCCCTCCCCATGCCCATCGCCCTCCTTGCCCTGGCCCTCGGCGGCTTCGGGATCGGACTCACCGAGTTCGTCATCGCCGGGTTGCTGCCTGAGGTGGCCGCCGACTTCGCCGTGAACGAAGCCACCGCCGGCTGGCTCATCTCCGGCTACGCCCTGTCGGTCGCGGTCGGCGCCATCGGCCTCACCGCCGCCGTGACGCGGTTCAACCGCAAGCACGTGCTCACCGCTCTCATGGTGCTGTTCATCGCCGGCAACCTCGTCTCCGCGCTGGCCGGCAGCTACGAGGTCATGCTCCTGGGGCGCATCCTCGCCGCGCTGACCCACGGCGCCTTCTTCGGCATCGGCGCGGTCGTCGCAGCCGGGCTCGTCGCCCCCGACAAGAAGGCCGGCGCGATCGCGATGATGTTCGCCGGGCTCACCACGGCCAACGTCCTCGGCGTGCCCCTCGGCACCCTGCTGGGCCAGCAGCTCGGCTGGCGCTCGACCTTCTGGGCCATCACCGTCATCGGGGTCGTCGCGCTGGTCGGCATGGCGACCCTCGTACCCTCCCAGCCGGTCTCGGCCGACGAGCCGGGTCTGCGCTCGGAGCTCGGCGCGTTCCGCTCCGGCCAGGTCTGGCTCTCGCTGCTCGTGACGGTCCTCGGGTTCGGGGGGATGTTCGGCGCCTTCACCTACATCGCCTACACGCTCACCCAGGTCAGCGGTTTCGCCTCCTCGACCGTCCCGTGGCTCCTGGTCCTGTTCGGGCTCGGGCTGTTCGCCGGCAACTGGGCTGGTGGCCGGGCGGCCGACCGGTCGGTGCCGGTCACCCTCACCGTGGTGCTGGCGGCCCTGACCGTGGTGATGGGGGTCTTCGCCCTGACCGCGGCCTCACCGGTGATGGCCGTGGTCAGCCTGGTGCTGATGGGGACGTTCGGGTTCGCCACCGTGCCGGGCCTGCAGATGCGGATCATGTCGTATGCCGGGTCCGCACCGACCCTGGCCAGCGGCGCCAACATCGCTGCCTTCAACGTCGGCAACGCTGCCGGCGCCTGGTTGGGTGGCGTGACCATCACCGCGGGGCTCGGCTACGCCTCGACCCTGTGGGACGGTGCGGCCCTCAGCCTCGGAGCCCTGCTCGTCCTCGTGCTGGCCGAGCAGCTGGTCCGGCGCAACCGCCGAGCCCGCGCCGTCGAGGGTGCCGCCGAGGGTGTCGGGACAGAGGGTGTCGGGACAGCGCGTGTCGGGGCGCAGGGCGTCGACGCGGGCGCTCAGGCGCCGTGCACCGTCGCCAACAGCGCGGCATAACGCTGGAGCACTGCGGCACCCTCGTCGTCGGCGGGAGGGTCGAGGGTCTCCTCGACCGTCACCGTCCACGACGGGGGTGTGTCGTCGCCGGCGAGCACCCAGGCTGCCTGGCGAGCCGCGCCGAGGCCCACGTACTCACCCGGTGCCGGGATCGCGACGGGCACGCCGAAGAGCGACGGCGCGATGGCCCGCACGGCCCGTGAGGCCGAGGCCCCGCCGATGAGCAGCACCCGCTCGACGGGGAGGCCCAGGCGTCGGACGTCGGAGACCCCGGCCACGAGGTTGGCGAGCATCCCCTCGACCGCGGCCCGGGCGAGGTTCTCGGGGGTGGCGTTCGACCGGGTCAGGCCGCCCAGTGTGCCGGTGGCGTCGGGCAGGCTCGGGCTGCGCTCGCCGTCGAGGTACGGCAGCAGCGTCAGGCCGCCGGCGCCGGGTTCGGCAGCGAGGGCCAGCTGGTCCAGGCCGTCCAGGTCGGTGTCGAGGAGCTGCGCGGCCGCGGTGAGGACCCGGGCGGCGTTGAGGGTCGCCATGAGCGGCAGGTGGCCACCGGACGCACTCGCGAAGGACGCGATGAGGCCGCCCGGGTCGGCCACGGGCTGGTCGGCGTCGGCGAACACGGCACCGCTGGTCCCGAGCGACACGACGACGTCCCCGGGGCGCAGGCCCAGCCCGAGGGCTGCGCCGGCGTTGTCGCCCGTGCCTGGCCCGACGACCATGCCGCTGTCGGTCCGTCCGGCGACCTCGTGCGGTCCCAGCACCTCCGGCACCCCGAACTCGCGTCCGAGGGCGAGCTCCTGGAGGTCGGGGAGGTAGGTGTCCGAGGTGCTGGAGAAGTACCCCGTGCCCGAGGCGTCGCCCCGGTCGGTGGTGTAGCGCTCGAAACCGTTGCCCTGCTTGAGGATCTGGGCCGTCAGCCAGTCGTGGGGAAGCACCACGTCGTGGACCCGGGCGGCGTTCTCGGGTTCGTGGTCGGCCAGCCACCGCACCTTGGTCACGGTGAAGCTGGGCACGAGCGCCAGACCGGTGCGACGCACCCACTCCTGCGGTCCGCCCAGCTCGTCGGTGAGGTCACGGGCTGCCTGCGCGGAACGGGTGTCGTTCCACAGCAACGCGTCCCGGATGACCTCGCCCGACTCGTCGAGCGCACACATGCCGTGCTGCTGGCCGCCCACGGAGATGGCCGAGACACCCTTGAGCAGTCCGTCGGCCGTGGCCGTGGTGAACGCCTCCCACCACCGGCCGGGGTGGACCGCCGTCCCGTCGGGGTGCGGCGCCCGACCGGATCGAACGATCTCGCCGGTCGCCGCGTCGCAGACGACGACCTTCGTGGACTGGGTCGAGGAGTCGACACCCGCGACGAGGGTGCGCTCGGAGTCAGCCACGTGAGCCACCCGTCGGCCGCGGGTCGATGACGGACTTGATCGCACCGGCGGTCTCGCGGGCAGCCGTGAGCGCGGCGGCGGTGTCCTCCAACGAGAACCGTCCCGTGACGAGGCGTTCGAGGTCGACCTGACCCGAGGCGGCGAGGGCGATGGCGGTCGGCCAGGTGCCGGCGTAGCGGAAGGTGCCCGTGACGACGAGCTCGCGCTCCTGGATCGTCGACAGCGGGAGGCTGATCTCGTCGCCGCCCATGCCCACGAGGACGGCCCGACCGGCAGGCGCCAGCGCACGGATGCCGTCCGCCGTGGCGCCGGGGTGGCCCGAGCACTCGAGGAGGACCTCGGGAGCCGGCCCCGCGGCATACCCGTCGGCGATCGACTCCGAGCCCGAGGTGATGGTGCGCGTCGCACCGAGCTCGGTGGCGACGGAGAGGCGGTCGGGGTTGAGGTCGGCGACGACGATCTCGCTCGCGCCCGACGCCTTGGCGACCTGGACGCACACCAGGCCGATCGGGCCGGCTCCGGTGACGAGCACGCGCGAACCGGGGCCGACGCCACCCTTGCGGCAGGCCCAGACGCCGACGGAGAGCGGTTCGAGGAGGGCCGCGGCCTCGTCGCTGACGCTGTCGGGGACGGGGTGGGCGAACGCGTGGTGGATCGCCACGAGCTCGGCGAGCGACCCGTCCACCGGCGGGGTCGCGTGGAACACCATGTCGGGGCACAGGTTGTAGCGGCCGGCGAGGCACTGCTCGCAGGCCCGGCACGGGACCCCCGGCTCGAGCGAGACACGCTGTCCCACGCGTGCCGGGTCGACGTCGGCGCCGACCGCCTCGACGACACCGGACGTCTCGTGACCCAGAACGAGGGGCGACTCCACGACGAACCGCCCGATCCGGCCGTGGTCGAAGTAGTGCGTGTCCGACCCGCACACGCCGACGGCGTGGACGCGCACGAGCACCTCGTCCGCAGCAGGAGCGGGATCGGGTCGCTGCACCACCTCGACCTCGCCGGGACGGTTGAGGACGGCAGCACGCATCAGGTGTTCTCCATCGGTGGTGGGTCGGTCCGACTCGGTTCGGTCCGGGTGGGGCTCAGGCTGGCCGGGCGTCGTCGGCGGAACGGGCCTCCAGCGTTGCCCGTGCGCCGACGTCGTGCAAGTGCTCGAGCGCAGCGGTGTAGGCAGCGGCGAAGCGCTCGTCGTCGGCGAGGTCGCCGAACAGGTCCCGGTCACGGATGAACGCCAGCGGGTCCTGGTCCTGCTTCGCCGCCGCAGCCATGACGCGTTCCTTGAGCCGGTCCACGACCTCGATCGGCGCACCGTGCTCGTCGCGCCCCTCGGCATACCTCGCCCAGGACGCCACCACGAGCGCGGACCGGTCGATCTCGCCACCGTCGCGCAGGTTGGCGCGGATCACCGGCACGAGCCACTTCGGTATGCGGTCGGAGGACTCAGCGCAGAGCCTCGCCAGGGTGTCCCGTACCTCGGGGTTGGCGAAGCGCGCGACGAGCTCGCGGCGATAGGCGTCGAGGTCGACGTCGGGCACCGGTGGCAGCGTCGGGCTGCCCTCGCGTTCCATGTAGGCGAGCAGGAAGTTGGCGAACAGCGGGTCCTGGCAGACCTCGTGCGCGTAGCGGTATCCGGCGAGGTGGCCGAGGTAGCACAAGGCCTGGTGGCTGGCGTTGAGCAGCCGCAGCTTCATCAGCTCGTACGGCACGACGTCGTCGACCATCTGCACGCCCGCGTCCTCGAACGGCGGGCGGCCTTGTCCAAACCGGTCCTCGAGCGCCCACTGGGTGAACGGCTCGCAGACGACCGGCCAGCCGTCCTCGAGGCCGAACTCCTGGCGCAACCGCTCGATGTCCTCGGGTGCGGTGACCGGGGTGATGCGGTCGACCATGCAGTTGGGGAAGGCGACTCGCTCCTCCATCCAGTCCGCCAGGCCCGGGTCCTTGAGCCGCGCGAAGGCGCAGATCATCTGCTTCGCGACGTCACCGTTGTCGGGGAGGTTGTCGCAGCTCATCACCGTGAAGGGCTCCAGCCCCTCGTTGCGTCGGCGGGCCAGCGCGGCCGTGATGTAGCCGAAAACCGTTGCGGGTACGGCTCCGTCCGCCAGGTCCGCCTGGATGGACGGGTCGTCCGCGTCGAACTCGCCCGTCACCTGGTTGACGAGGTAGCCGCCCTCGGTGATGGTCAGCGAGACGATGCGCGTGCGCTCGTCGACGAGCCGGTCGACGACGGCCAACGGGTCGTCGGGGGCGAACATCAGCTCGACGATGCTCCCGACGACGCGAGGCTCGCGCCGCCCGTCGGGGTGCTTCACGACGAGCGTGTAGAGGCCGTCCTGCGCCCTGAGCGTGTCGATGATCCGGCGGTCGTGGGGGAGGGCGCCGACCCCGCACAGACCCCAGTCGAGCGCCTCGCCGTCGTTCATCAGGGCGTCGAGGTACATCGCCTGGTGCGCGCGGTGGAACCCGCCCACCCCAAAGTGGACGATGCCCGCGGTCACCGCCGAGCGGTCGTATGTCGGGCGAGCCACTCGTGCGTCCAGCTCGTCGAGGGTCTTGTCGGACAGGGGGATCGGGCTCGGGCCCATTACTTGACGGCTCCCATCGACAGGCCCTGGACCAGCTTGTCCTGGGCGGCGAACCCGGCGGCGAGCACCGGCAGGGACACGACGAACGACGCCGCGCAGACCTTGGCGAGGAACAGACCCTGGCTGGTGACGAACCCGGTCAGGAACACCGGTGCCGTCCCCGCCACGGTGCTGGTCAGCACGCGGGCCAGGAGCAGCTCGTTCCAGCTGAAGATGAAGCAGATCAACGCCGCCGACGCGATGCCCGGCATGACGACCGGCGCGACGATGTCCTTGAGCGTCCGGGGGAGGGACGCCCCGTCCACCGACGCCGCCTCGAGCATCTCCACCGGCACCTCGGCGAGGAACGACCGCAGCATCCAGATCGCGATCGGCAGGTTCATCGAGGTGTACAGCAGGATCAGCCACCAGATGTTGTCGAGCAGGCCGACCTTCTGCGCGAAAAGGTAGAGCGGCAGGATGCCCGCCACGATCGGCAGCATCTTGGTGGAGAGGAAGAAGAACAGCACGTCCGTCCACTTCTTCACCGGTCGGATCGACAGGGCGTATGCCGCCGGGAAGGCGAGCAGGAGCACGAGGGCCGTGGACAGGATGCTGGCCGTCAGCGAGTTGAGCAGTGGCGGCCAGGGGCCCGCGTCGAAGAAGGTGCGGTAGCCGTCGAGGGACAGCGGGGCGAAGACGTCCGGCGGGTTCTTGGCGGCGTCGTTCTCGTTGTGGAACGAGGTGAGGACCATCCACAGCACGGGGAGCACGAACAGGAACCCGACCACCCAGGCGGCGCCGGACAGGAGGATGCCGGAGCGGGGTGGCTTCGCGTGCCGGATCTCGGTATGGCGCGGTGCCTCAGACGTCGTGTCCGCGGTCGTGTCGGTCGTGGTGCTCATCGGGGTCCCCGCGAAGTATCGGAGCGACGAAGGAGCGCAGAACTTTGTGGGGTGATGTTCATCAGGACTCCTTGAAGAGGCTGAATGCGGTGCGCAGGGCTGCGGTCGCGATGATGATCGTGCCGATGACGACCACGACGCCGGCCGCGGAGGCCCGTCCGTAGTCCTGGGCGGTGTAGAAGGTCTGGTAGATGAAGTACGGCAGGTTCGCCGTGCCGAGACCGCCGCTGGTGATGGTGAAGACGTGGTCGAAGTTCTGCACCACGTAGATCGCGCCGAGCAGGCCCGACAGCTCGATGTACTGGCGCAGGTGCGGCAGCGTCATCGACCGGAAGATCTGCCACGCGTTCGCGCCGTCGATGCGAGCGGCCTCGACGACGTCGAGCGGCCGGCTCTGCAGACCGGCCAGCAGGATCAACATCATGAAGGGCGTCCACTGCCATACCAGCGCGGCGATGATCGCCAGGAGCGGGTTGTTCGTGATCCAGTCGGGCTGGGGGGCGTTGTCCCCGAAGACCTTTGTGAGCAGGCCGTTGAAGAGGCCGTACTCCGGGTTGTAGAGGGCGTGCTTCCACAGCAGGGCGGCGGCGACCGGGACGATGAGGAACGGGGTGATCATCATCGTGCGGACCACGCCCTGGCCGCGGAACTTGCGGTCCAGCAGCAGGGCGATCCCCAGTCCCAGGACCAGGCTCACCAGGACCACGGAGACGGTCAGCACGATGGTCACGAGAACGGCCTGCCGCGTGTTGGTGTCGGTGAAGACACGAACGAAGTTGTCGAACCCCGTGAAACCCCGCTCGTCCGGGTAGTACGCGTTCCAGTTCATGAACGAGATGACCAGCGTCGCGACGAACGGCAGCTGGGTCATGAGGATCACGAAGATCAGGGCGGGCAGCAGCGGCGCCCTCCTGGCCCAGTCGCCCGAGCGCCGCAGCGCCTTGCTGGGCTCGGAGCCCCGGACCTGCTCGACCCGCGGTCTCGTCTGGGTGCTCGACGACATCACTGCCCCCTCGACTGGTAGCGCTCGGCGACGTCGTCGGCGAGCTGTTGGCCCTTGTCGAGGGCCTCGTTGACGGTGGTCTTGCCGGCGATCGCCGAGCTCACGTCCTGACTGACCTGTGTGCCGAGGTCGGGGAACTCCGGGATGTCGACGAACTGGATGCCGATCGCGGGCCTCGGCTGCACGCCGGGGTTCTCGGGGTCGGCGGCCTCGATGGCGGACTTGGTCGGCTCGGCGAAGGCGGAGGCGACCTTGAGGTAGTCGGGGTTCTCGTAGGTGGAGGCCCGCTTGCCGGCCGGCACCTTGGTCCAGCCGAGCTGGGAGCCCACGAGCTGCTCGTACTCCTTGCTGCTCGCCCAGGAGATGAACTTCCAGGCGTTGTCCTTCTTGGTGCTGGCCTGCTGGATCGACCACGACCAGGCGTAGAGCCACCCGGAGCTGTCGGTCTTGACCACCGGGGCGGGGGCGTACCCGAACTTGCCCTTGGTGGGGGAGTCGTCCGCCTCCAGCGAGCCGGCAGCCGACGTGGCGTCGTACCACATGGCGACGTTGCCCTGAACGAGGTTGTTGAGGCACTCGGTGAAGCCCGCCTGCGGCGCACCCTTCTCACCGTGCGCCCGGACCAGGTCGACGTAGAACTGCACGGCGGCCTTGAACTCCGGGGAGCTCACGCCTGGCGTCCAGTTCTTCTCGAACCACGTGCCACCGAAGGTGTTGACCACCGTGGTGAGCGGGGCGAACAGCTGACCCCAGCCGGGTTGGCCGCGCAGGCAGATGCCCTTCATGCCGGGCTCGGCGCCGTCGACCTTGGCCGCGATGTCGGCGACCTGCTGCCAGGTCGGCTTCGCCGGCATGGTGACGCCCTTCTTCGCCAGGACGTCCTTGCGGTACATGAGGAAGGAGGACTCGCCGTAGAACGGCTCCCCGTAGACCTTGCCCTCGCTGGACAACGACGTCGTCATCGGCTTGAGGATGTCGCCCTGGTCGAAGGCCGTGTCCTTGGCGAGGTACCCGTCCAGCGGCGCGATCCACTTGGCCTTGGCGTAGATGGGGATCTCGAAGTTGCTCAGGGAGGCGACGTCGTACTGGCCAGCCTGGCTGGAGAACTCCTGGCTGATCTTGTCCCGGACGTCGTTCTCGGGCAGGACCGTGTAGTTGACGCGGATCCCGGTCTTCTTGGTGAAGTTGTCTGCGGTGAGCTTCTGCAGGTCGACCATCTGCGGGTTGTTGACCATCAGCACGTTGATGCTGTCGGCCCCGCCCCCACCTGCTCCGCCGCCGCCCCACCCGGCACAGGCCGAGAGGCTGAGGGCCAGGCCGGTCGCCGATGCGACCAGCGCGGTCCTGGAGTTTCGACTACGCACGCGTCCTCCTCCGTCGCCATTGACGGCTCTTGTTCGGGTGGCGCTCATATGAGCGTAATGGTGCACAAACGAGTATGTTGAGTAAACCCACGCATCCGGTGCGTGTCAACGGCGGGCTTCGGCGAGGATGACGACATGGACGACGACGGACCTGCAGAGCTGGTGCTGCTCGCTGCCGTGGCGCGGCGCCACTACCTCCAGGACCAGTCCAAGGTGCAGATCGCCGACGAGCTCGGCATCAGTCGTTTCAAGGTCGCCCGTCTGCTCGAGTCGGCCCGGGCGCGCGGCCTGGTCCGCATCGAGATCGTCCGCCAGGGATCGCTGGACGTGGACGCGTCTGCGCGGCTGCAGGAGCGGTTCGGCCTCGTGCACGCAGTCGTCGTCGACACCGCGGATGCCGAACCCGGTGCGGTGCGCCAGCAGCTCGGCAAGGCCGCCGCGGACCTGCTCTCCGAAGTGCTCGTCGAGGGGGACGTGCTGGGCCTGCCGTGGTCGCGCAACGTCCACGCGATGGTTGGTGCCCTCACGTCGCTGCCCCGCGTCGAGGTGGTCCAGCTGACCGGTGCGATCGCCCTGCCGGACTTCGACAGCAGTGCGGTCGACATCGTCCGCCGGGCGGCCCGCCTCGGCGGTGGGAGCGCCCGGGTCTTCTACGCCCCCTTCGTCCTCGACACCAAGGCGAGCGCTGACGCCCTGCGCCGACAGCCGGCCGTGGCCGAGGGGTTGTCGCGGGCCTCGGCCGTGACCAAGGCAGTGGTGGGGATCGGCCACTGGGCGTCCGGCGGGTCGACCATCCACGACCTGCTCGAGGCGTCCGAGCAGGTCGACCTCGCGCGCCGAGGCGTGGTCGGCGAGCTCGCTGGCGTCTTCTTCGACGCGAGCGGAAAGACGTTGCGCCCCAAGGTCGCTGCGCGCTTGATCACCATCGACGCGGAGTCCCTCGGGGCCGTGCCCGAGGTCGTGGCGGTGGCCTCAGGTGCGGCCAAGGGGCCAGCGGTCAGGGCTGCCCTCGAGGGCGGGCTCGTGCAGGGCCTGGTCGTCGACCACGAGCTGGCCGACGTCCTCCTCGGCGACTGAGCCCAAGGCCTTCCGGGGTCCGAGCCGGACGACGCTAGCCCGGGTCTGTCCGGAATCCGACACGCCCGGGCCCTTGCGCCCCCCGCGCCACCTCTGGCATGGTCATAACGGATATGTAAGCGCTTTCAACGAGGAAGGCGGCCTGATGGCCATCGGTTCGGGACCCCCGACGAGACACCCCGCAGGGGCGACGATCTACTCCGTCGCCGAGCGCGCTGGTGTCTCGATCGCGTCGGTGTCCCGCGTCCTGCAGGGCAGCCAGGCCGTCTCGGACAAGACCCGCAAGCGCGTCCTAGAGGCCGCCGAGGAGCTGCGCTACGTGCCTCTCGCCGCTGCCCGCAGCCTGGCCGTGCGCCACCACGAGGCCCACGGACTGGTCCTGCCGGAGCTGTCCGGCCCTTACTACTCCGAGCTCCTGATGGGCTTCGAGTACCGCGCAGCCGAGCTGGGCCAGAGCGTCGTGCTCATGCTCGCCGAGGGCAAGGCAGACCTCCCCCGAGCGGTGCGCAAGCTGGCCACCCGGGTGGACGGGCTCGCCATGCTCGGCTCGTCGGCCATCCCCGAGGAGACCGTGACGGCCCTCGGCGGCTCCAAGCCGGTCGTGCTCATCGCCGGTGACGAAGGTGCCCAGGTCGACACCGTGAGCGCCGAGAACACCTCGAGCGCGCGGGAGATCACCGCCCACGTGCTCGGCCACGGCCGAACGCGGCTGCTCTTCGTCGGCGACCCGGCCTCCGGCCCCGACATCCGCGACCGGTATGCCGGCTTCGTCGCCGCGCACGTCGCCGCGGGGATCCCCGCGGCCGAGGCCGTCCGCGTAGCCCTCCGCGAGGAGGACGGCACGGCGGTGGCCGACCGCCTCCTGCGCGGCGAGCTCGAGGCGGACGGTCTCGTCTGCGCCAACGACGAGCTCGCGCTGGCCGTCCTCGTCCGCCTGCGCGGCAGCGGCCTGCGCGTCCCGCAGGACCTCGCCGTCGTCGGCTGGGACGACGTGATGACCGCCCGCTACGTCGAGCCCGGCCTCACCACCGTCCGGCAGCCCGTTCGTGAGCTCGGTGCCCGTGCCTCCGACCTCCTGCACGAACGGATCACCGGTTCCGCCTCCCCCCTCGGCGCCCAGGTCATCCCGACCGAGCTCGTCATCCGCGCCTCGTGCGGGTGCCCGCCGCCTCCGGTGGCTGTCCGCGCCCGGCCCTAGCGCGCCATACGTGACGCCCCGCGGGGCGCACCCCCATGCACACCGTCCGTTTCCCCCACCCCGATGAAAGAGAGACACCCCGATGAGACGCAGCTCTGCGATCGCGGTCGCGACCATGACCGCCGCCGCCCTCACGCTCACCGCGTGCGGACGTTCCAGTGGAACCAGCACCGGCGCCGAGACCGGCAAGGACGTCAGCGCCGGCAAGGCCACCGGCACCATCACGGTCTGGGCGATGGGCGCCGAGGGTGAGAACCTGCCGACCCTGGCCAAGGACTTCGAGGCGGCGAACCCCGGCGCCAAGGTGAATGTCACGGCGATCCCGTGGGACGCCGCGCACGACAAGTTCACCACCGCCATCACGGCCGGCAAGACGCCTGACGCGGCCATGGTCGGCACCACGTGGATGGGTGAGTTCGCCGGCCTCGGCGCGCTCGACCCGACGCCGAAGTCGATCGACTCCTCGAAGTTCTTCCCGGGAGCCCAGGGCACCACCAAGGTCGGCGACACCTCCTACGGCATTCCCTGGTACGTCGAGACCCGCCTGGTCTACTACCGCACCGACCTGGCCAAGAAGGCCGGCTTCACCGAGGCGCCGAAGAGCTGGGACGAGCTGAAGGCGATGGCCAAGGGCATGCAGTCCAAGGCCGGGGCCAAGTGGGGCATCGGCCTGCAGGCCGGTGGCACCGGCTCCTGGCAGACCGTGATGCCGTTCGCGTGGTCCAACGGCGCGAACCTCACCAAGGACGGCGGCAAGGGCTACAACTTCGACACCCCGGAGATCAAGGAAGCCGTCGACTACTACAAGAGCTACTTCGACGAGGGCATCTCGGACAAGGCCGCCCCGGCGACCCCCACCACTGAGCCGGACTTCGTCAGCGGCAAGGTGCCGATGTTCATCTCTGGCCCGTGGGAGATGTCCGCGGTCGAGAAGCTCGGCGGCGCCGGGTTCAAGGACAAGTACGCCGTGGCCGCCATGCCCGTGAAGAAGACGTCCTCGTCCTTCGTCGGCGGCTCGGACTTCGTGGTCTTCAAGAACTCCAAGCAGCGCGACACCGCGTGGAAGTTCACGCAGTTCCTGGCCGACCCCAAGACCCAGGCCAAGTGGTACTCCCAGTCCACCGACCTGCCGTCCGTGCAGAGCGCGTGGCAGGACCCGTCGATCAGCGCCGACAAGAAGCTGGCCGTCTTCGGTGAGCAGCTCAAGACCGCCCAGGCCCCGCCGTCGTTCGCGACGTGGGAGCAGGTCGTCGCGCAGTTCGACACCCAGATGGAGCAGGTCACCAAGAAGGACGCCGACGTCTCGGCCGCACTGAAGTCCGTGCAGTCGCAGGCCGAGTCCATCGGGACCGGGAGCGGTAAGTAACCATGGCCGCCACATCCGAGGTCACCACTCGGGGGGAGGCCGACCAGACCGGTCGGCCGCCCCGCGGGGGGACCGCGAAGTCGCGCAAGGGCGGCGCGTTCGGGGAAGGCCGGGCCGCCTGGATCCTGGCCCTTCCGTTCTGCCTCCTCTTCCTCACCTTCACGGTGTGGCCGGTCCTCCAGTCCCTGTTCATGAGCTTCACGGACACGCGGGCCCGGGACCTCAAGACCCCGTTCGCCGTCGACATCGTGGGCCTGGACAACTTCACCAAGGCACTCTCCGACGAGCAGTTCCTGCAGGCCGCCCGCAACACGGCCTACTTCGTCCTCGTCGGCGTGCCGCTGACCCTGACCATGGCCCTCGCCGCCGCGGTGGTCCTCGACCGCGGGATCACCAAGCTCCGGTCGGTGTTCCGGCTCGGCTTCTACCTCCCGGTCATCACCTCGATCGTCGCCGTCGCGGTCGTCTGGCGCTTCCTGCTCCAGGAGGACTCCGGCTTGATCAACACGGCGCTCGGCTGGTTCGGCATCCCCGGGCCCAACTGGCTCGGCGACCCCAACTGGTCGATGCCCGCCCTGATCCTCATGGCGTCGTGGCGCAACTTCGGCACCGCGATGATCATCTTCCTCGCCGGCCTGCAGGCCGTGCCGTGGATGCTCCACGAGGCCGCCGCGATCGACGGCGCCGGTGCCTGGCAGCGGTTCCGGCACATCACCCTGCCGATGCTGCGCCCCACCATCCTGTTCGTCTCCGTCACCACGGGCATCGGCTACCTCCAGTTCTTCGAGGAGCCCTTCGTGATGACCAACGGCGGTCCGCTGAACAGCACGACGTCGATGTCGATGTACACCTACAAGCAGTTCGGCTTCGGCAACTACGGGTATGCCGCGTCGCTGAGCTACATCATCTTCATCGTCATCGCGGTCGTCACCGCCATCCAGTTCCGACTGCTGCGCGAGAAGGACTGATCGCCATGACCACGACCTCGGACCAGGCCACCACCGTGGCCCCGACCCCCTCGTCGCCCAAGGGGCGGCGGGGACGACCGGCCCGCGACGGCGCGACCGTCGGAACGAACGCCACGATGGCCGGCTCCAAGCAGTCCAGCCGCTGGTGGCTCTACGGCCTGCTCACGATCGCCCTCGTCTGCGTCGTCGCACCGTTCGTGTGGATGGTGCTCGGCTCCTTCAAGAGCGAGGGCGAGCTGCGCAAGTCGCCTCCCACCTGGTGGCCGGAGACGGCCTCCCTGGACAACTACACGCACCTGTTCTCGCGACTCGACTTCGGCACGTACTTCACGAACTCGATCGTCGTCGCCGTGGCCGTCACCGCGGGCAACCTGCTGTTCTGCTCGATGCTCGGCTACGCGCTGGCGATGCTCGACTTCAAGGGCAAGAAGGCGCTGTTCACCATCGTCATGGCGACGCTGATGATCCCCGGCGTCGTGACCTTCGTGCCGTTGTTCGTCCTCGTGGCGAACGCCGGCCTGATCGACAGCCTCCCGGGGCTGATCCTGCCGTTCCTCGTGAGCCCGTTCGGCGTGTTCCTCATGCGCCAGTTCATCTCCGGCCTCCCGCGCGACCTGCTCGACGCCGGACGGGTCGACGGCGCAGGAGAGCTGCGGATCTTCGCGCGCATCATCCTGCCGCTGTGCGGTCCGGCGCTGGCGACCCTCGGCATCCTCACCTTCCTCGGCAGCTGGAACAACTTCCTGTGGCCGCTCGTGGTGGCCCAGTCCGAGAAGAGCTACACCCTCCCGGTCGCCCTCGCGCTCTACTCCAAGGGCCAGAACAGCACGAACTACGGCTTGCTCCTCGCGGGCGCCACCGTCGTCGTCATCCCCGTCCTCGCGGTCTTCCTGGCCTTCCAGCGCAAGTTCATCGAGGGCATCGCCACCACCGGCATCAAGTGACACATCCCAACCAAGGAGCATCACCCATGGCCAGGCTTCACCTCCCCACCCAGTCCCCGCTCGCCATACCGCAGGCTGCACCGAGCCGCCGCCAGCTGCTCGTCGGTGCCACCGCTGCCGCGGCGGTGGGCCTGACCGCCCAGCGCGCGTCCGCAGCCCCTGCGGCAGCCGCCCCGGTCTTGGCCGGCGGCGCGCACGGCCGAGGCGGCGAGCAGGACCGTGTCCGTCGCTGGGCCAAGGACACCTGGCACAGCCTCGTGGCCATGACCGACGCGAAGACCGGTCTGCCTGCCGACAACATCGACGAGGGCCTCGCCGTCGGCGACCGCTCGGGCTACACGTCGCCCACCAACATCGGTGGCTACCTGTGGTCAGCGGTCGTGGCCCGCGACCTCGGCCTGATCTCCCGCGGTGAGTGCACCCGCCGCCTGCGCCAGACTCTGAACACCCTGCTGCGCATGGAGCACCACGAGCCGAGCGGCATGTTCTACAACTGGTACGACGAGGCCACGGGCGAGAAGCTCACGTCCTGGCCGGGCACGGGGGACCGGGTCGACCCGTTCCTGTCGAGCGTCGACAACGGCTGGCTCGGTGCGGCCCTCAAGGTCGTCATGACGGCAGACCACGGCGCTGCCCCCTTGGCGAAGAAGCTCTTCACGCGCATGCGCTGGGACAGCTTCTACGACACCAACGCCTCCCGGAAGCCCGGCCTGATTCACGGCGGGTTCTTCGTCGTCCAGCCCCCGAACCGCACGGACGGGTTCTACGGCAACCACATCGGCGTCGGCCCGGACGTGTGGCTGACCAACCACCACTACGACACCACGGTGTCCGAGACCCGCATCACGAGCTATCTCGGCATCCTGACCGGCCAGGTCCCGGCCAACCACTACTTCGCGATGTGGCGCACCTTCCCGGCCAGCTGTGACTGGGCCTGGCCCGAGTCGCAGCCGGTGGGGGAGAACCGCACCTACCTGGGCGTCGACGTCTACGAGGGTGCGTACACCTACCGCGGCATGCGCATCGTCCCCGGCTGGGGCGGCTCGATGTTCGAGGAGCTCATGCCTGACGTGTTCGTCCCTGAGGCGAGCTGGGCACCGCGCAGCTGGGGCCTGAACCACCCGCTCCACGTCCGCGCCCAGCGCGAGCACGGCCTCGACGAGGCGGGCTACGGCTACTGGGGCTTCTCGCCCGCCAGCGACCCGTTCGCCGGCTACCGCGAGTACGGCGTCGACCGGCTCGGCATGAACCCTGACGGCTACTTCTCCGACAAGGAGAAGACCAACGTCGACGTGGGCTTCGGGGAGTGCCGCGCCGGCACCAACCCCACGCCGAAGTTCGGCGACGGGGTCGTCACCCCCCACGCCTCGTTCCTCGCGATGATGCACGAGCCCGGCAACGCCTTCACGAACCTGGCCAAGATCGAGGACGAGCTCAAGGCCTACGGCAAGGGAGGTTTCTTCGACGCCGTCGCCGTTCACTCCGGCACGATCGCTCGCCGCTACCTCTCCCTGGACCAGGCGATGATCATGGGGGCGATCGGCAACGTGCTGGCGGACAACGTGATCCGACGCGCCTTCAGCACGCGGGACGTCGAGCGTCGCCTCCGCCCGGTCATCGGCGCGGAAGAGTTCGGCGCCGGGCCCGCCTAGCCGGTGCGCGGTCGGGTCCCCCTGCCCCGGCCGCGCACCCCACCACCCGGGGTGGTGACCGCGCCTGCGAGCGTGGTCACCACCCCGACACCACGCAGCACCCCTCGAGAGGAAACCTCCATGCAGCCGGCCCGCAAGACCTCACCCGATGGCGTCGAGTACCGCGACCTCAACGGCAACGGCCGGATGGACCCGTTCGAGGACCCGCGCCTGCCCGTCGAGCAGCGCGTCGAGGACCTCCTCGGACGGATGTCTCTGGAGGAGAAGATCGGCCTGATGTTCCAGACCGTGATCGAGGCCGGCGCAGACGGCACGGTCCTCGAGCACCCCGGCGCGATCAGCAAGTCGCCGACGAGCGAGGTCGTGCTGACCAAGCACCTCTCGCACTTCAACGTGCACGCCCTCGAGGACGCCACGATGGCGGCTCGCTGGCACAACGCACTGCAGGCACTGGCCGAGCAGACGCCGCACGGCATACCGGTCACGGTCTCGACCGACCCGCGCCACGCCTTCATCGAGAACGCCGGCGTCTCCTTCACGGCCAAGGCCTTCTCGCAGTGGCCGGAGCCGCTCGGGCTGGCCGCCCTGCGCGACGCCGACGCAGTGCGCGAGTTCGGTGACATCGCCCGCCAGGAGTACCGCGCCGTGGGGATCCGGGCGGCGCTGCACCCGACCCTGGATCTCGCGACCGAGCCTCGGTGGGCTCGTCAGGCGGGCACGTTCGGCCAGGACCCCGACCTGGTCACGGAGCTCGGCGTCGCGTACCTCAAGGGTTTCCAAGGGGATTCGCTCGGGCCGGACAGCATCGCCTGCACCAGCAAGCACTTTCCGGGTGGTGGCCCGCAGAAGGACGGCGAGGATGCCCACTTCCCGTACGGCCGCGAACAGGTCTACCCCGGAGGCCGTTTCGCCGACCACCTCAAGCCCTTCCCACCGATGATCGAGGCCGGCACCGCGGGGATCATGCCCTACTACGGCATGCCGATCGGGCTCGAGATCGACGGCGAGAAGATCGAGGAGGTCGGCTTCGGCTACAACCGGCAGATCGTCACCGGGCTGCTGCGCGAGAAGCTCGGTTACGACGGTGTCGTGGTCACTGACTGGGAGCTGGTCAACGACAACCACGTGGGTGACCAGGTGCTCCCGGCGCGAGCCTGGGGTGTCGAGCACCTCGACCCCCACGGTCGGATGGAGCTCATCCTGCACGCCGGCGCCGACCAGTTCGGCGGCGAGGAGTGCGTCGAGATCCTCGTCGACCTCGTCAAGGAGGGCCGGGTCACGCAGGAGCGCATCGACGAGTCGGCGCGGCGCCTGCTCGCGGTGAAGTTCCGGCTCGGGTTGTTCGACGACCCCTACGTCGACGAGGAGCTCGCCGCCCAGACCGTGGGCCGCGCCGACTTCCGCGCTGCCGGGCACGTGGCCCAGGCTCGCTCGGTGACCGTCCTGCAGAACGGCACCGACTCGGTGGCGGCCCCGCTGCCGTTGGCCGCCGGTGCTCGCATCTACGCCGAGAACCTGTCGACGGCCGCGGTGGAGGCGGTGGGCGTGCCGGTCGACAGTCCTGCCGGTGCCGATGTCGCAGTCGTGCGGCTGATGGCCCCGTTCGACGCCCGCAGCGACCTGTTCCTCGAGTCGTGGTTCCACCAGGGGTCGCTGGACTTCCCGCCGGGCCTGGTCGCGCGCCTGGCGCGGATCGCGGCCCAGTGCCCGCTCGTGGTGGACATCGTCCTCGACCGCCCCGCCATCGTGACACCGCTGCTGCCGTTCGCGTCGGCCGTGGTCGGGAGCTATGGCTCCAGCGACGCGGCGCTGCTCGACGCCCTCACCGGGATCATCGCGCCCGAGGGCCGGTTGCCCTTCGACCTGCCCCGGTCGATGGAGGACGTGCGCCGCCACGGCGAGGACGTGCCGGGTTTCGAGGACCCGTTGTTCCGCTTCGGTCACGGGCTGCGCCTTCCCGACGGCACCCGCCTGCAGGACGTGGTCGATGGCACCCGTGAGTCGGACCCGGCGTACGACACCGACTCGGGTCTGCCTGCCTGAGGACCGGGCACTTCGGGTCTACCCATTCGAGCACTCGGCCCTTTATGTTTAAGCCGTGAACACATCCCAGGCGGCACCGGGCTCGCAGGCGTCCCTGCGTGAAGCCAACCGCCTCCGGGTCCTCGACGCGCTGCGCGACCAGGGGGCGATGACCCAGGTCGAGATCGCCGGGTTCACCGGGCTGAGCCCGGCCACCGTGTCCAACCTCGTGAAGGACCTCGACTCCGCCGGCGCCGTCGAGCTCGAGCCGAGCATCCGCAACGGACGCCGGGCCGTCCTCGTCTCGCTGGCCACGGGCAACGTCCTCCTCGCGGCCATCGCCTTCGGCGACCGTGACGTGCGCGTGGCCATCGGCACGGGGCCGCGCGACATCGTGGGCCGCCAGCGGATGCCGCTCCCGGCCGACCACGCGGCCGACGAGGGTATGGAGCGAGCCTCCCGCCTGCTCCTCGACCTGGTCGAGAAGGCCGGCAAGACGATGGTCGACGTGCGGGCCGTGGGGATCGGCATCCCCGCCCCGGTCGACCGGATCTCCGGCCAGGTGGGCAGCGAGAGCATCCTGCCCGGCTGGCGGGGAGTGGCCGTCGCCGAGGAGATGGCCGGCCGCATCCAGGCACCGGTGTTTGTCGACAACACCGCCAACCTCGCGGCCCTGGGCGAGCTGAGGTGCGGTGTGCTGCAAGGCGTCCAGCACGCGGTCTACATCAAGATCTCGCACGGTGTGGGGGCCGGGCTCATCCTCGACGGCGAGATCTTCCGGGGTGCCGCGGGCACGGCCGGAGAGATCGGGCACATGACCATCGACGAGAACGGTCCGGTCTGCCGCTGCGGCAACCGCGGGTGCCTCGAGACCTACGTCGGGTCGCGCAGCCTGCTGGACGTGCTCTCGGTCTCGCACGGACCGCTCAGCCTGCGCGACGTGATCCACCGGGCCATCGACGGGGACCCCGGCTGTCGACGCGTCCTCGCGGACGCCGGACGACACCTCGGAGTGGCCGTCGCGGGGGTGGTGAACCTCGTCAACCCCGAGGTCGTCGTGCTCGGCGGGCAGCTGTCCCAGGTGGGGTCGATCATCACCGCGCCGCTGCGCGCCTCCCTGGAGCGGTGCGCCATACCCAGCGCCACGGCCTCGCTCGAGGTGGTGCTCGGCGAGCTCGACACGGACGCCGACGTGGTCGGTGCGCTGGTCTCCGCAGCCGCGTTGCTGCCGGCCAACGAGGGTGTTCTCGTGGGCTCCGCCTCTATTTCTTGAATTCAACTCTTGACGCCAACGGTCCCGCGGCGCTTAACTCGACCCCAGCCCGCACCAGAGTGGATGTCGGCGTCTGACCAAGGGAGTTCAGCTATGCCCACCCGTTCCGTTCGTCTCGCCGGGGCCGCTCTCGTGGCTGGCCTGGGCCTCGCAACGATCGCCGCCTGCAGCAGCGGCGACAGCTCGTCCGGCGGTTCCTCCTCGAGCGGTGGCGGTGCGTCGTCGGCCAAGAAGATCGCGCTCCTGCTGCCCGAGTCGAAGACCACCCGGTACGAGACCTTCGACCGCCCCCTCTTCGAAGGCGCCGTCAAGAAGGACTGCGCCTCCTGCTCGGTCATCTACAGCAACGCCGACCAGGACGCGAGCAAGCAGCAGCAGCAGGCCGAGGCCGCGCTCACCCAGGGCGCCAACGTCCTCGTGCTCGACCCGGTCGACGGCAAGGCCGCCGCCGCGATCGCCGCCAGCGCCAAGAGCCAGGGCGTCCCGGTCGTGGCCTACGACCGCTTCATCACCGGCGTGGACTACTACGTCTCCTTCGACAACGAGAGCGTCGGCAAGCTCCAGGCCACGACCCTGGTCGACATCCTCAAGAAGGCCGGGAAGACCTCCGGTGACCTGGTCATGATCAACGGTTCGCCCACCGACCCGAACGCCGCCAGCTTCAAGAAGGGCGCGCACAGCGTCATCGACTCCAGCGGCTTCAAGGTCGCCGCCGAGTACGACACCCCCGACTGGAGCCCGGACAAGGCGCAGGCGTGGATGGAGGGCCAGATCTCCGCGGTCAAGGGCAACCTCGTCGGCGTGTACGCAGCCAACGACGGCACCGGCGGTGGCGCCATCGCCGCCCTCAAGGCCGGCGGCGTCAAGCCCCTGCCGCCCGTCACCGGTCAGGACTCCGAGATCGCCGCCATCCAGCGCATCCTCGCCGGCGACCAGGCCATGACCATCTACAAGCCGATCCCGCCGGAGGCCGAGGCCGCCGCCAAGGCCGCCATCGCGCTGGCCAACAAGCAGAAGCCTGCCTCCACGACCGACACCGAGGGCGTGCCCTCGACGATCCTCGACCCGATCGCCGTCACCAAGGACACGATCAAGGACACCATCGTCAAGGACAACGTCTACAAGGTGGCCGACATCTGCGCCGGCTCGTTCGCTGCGGCGTGCACCGCTGCCAGCCTGAGCTGATCCAGTGACCGACGGGTGGGGGCGCGCCGACGGCGCGTCCCCACCCGCAGGCACACTCCGGCCCTCCAGACTCGGGCCGTGACCCCCTCGAGAACCACTGAAGGACTGACATGACCGCCACCCTCTCCCCGGCGACGACAGCAGTGCTGTCGCTGACCGGTGTCAGCAAGCGCTTCGGTGCCGTGCAGGCGCTGAAGGACATCGAGTTCGACGTCCATGCCGGAGAGGTGGTCGCCCTCGTGGGTGACAACGGCGCGGGCAAGTCCACGCTCGTCAAGACCATCGCCGGGGTCTACACGCCCGACGGCGGCACCATGACGTTCGACGGCAAGGAGGCCACGGTCGCCAGCCCTGCGGAGGCCCAGAACCTCGGCATTGCCACCGTGTTCCAGGACCTCGCCCTGTGCGACAACCTCGACGTGGTCGCCAACCTCTTCCTCGGCCGCGAGCTCTACACCGGACGAGCCCTCGACGAGGTGACCATGGAGCAGGAGTCCTGGCGGCTGCTGCGCCAGCTCAGCGCCAAGATCCCCTCGGTGCGGATCCCCGTCGCCAGTCTCTCCGGTGGCCAGCGCCAGACCGTGGCCATCGCCCGGTCGCTGCTCGGAGCCCCCAAGGTCGTCATGCTCGACGAGCCGACCGCCGCCCTCGGTGTCGCCCAGACGGCCGAGGTGCTCAACCTCGTCGAGCGGCTGCGCGAGAACGGCCTCGGCGTGATCCTCATCAGCCACAACATGTCTGACGTCATGGCCGTCGCGGACCGGGTCAGCGTGCTGCGCCTCGGCCGCAACAACGGCACCTTCACCGTGAGCCAGACCACCAGCCAGGAGATCATCGCCGCCATCACCGGCGCGACGACCAACGCCGTCTCCAAGCGGGCTGCCCGCCGCGAGACGCAGGAGGAGCAGTCATGAGCGCGTCCACCCCCACCCCGGAGGCGCCGTCCGTCGACGCGACGGCCGCACTGCCCGCCGACCTGCAGGACGAGCGCCTCATCGCCTCCCAGGGTGTCGGCGGCTTCGTCCGTGCGTTCCTGTCGCGGCTGCGCAGCGGTGACCTCGGGTCGCTGCCCGTCGTGGTCGGCCTCATCGTCATCTGGGGTGTGTTCCAGATGCAGAACGACGCCTTCCTCTCCAGCCGCAACCTCGTCAACCTCACCCAGCAGAGCGCCGCCACCGGCACCATCGCGCTCGGCATCGTGCTGGTCCTGCTGCTGGGCGAGATCGACCTGTCCGTCGGGTCGATGAGCGGCCTGTCCGCAGCCATCCTCGCGGTCGGCTTCGTCAGCCACGGCTGGTCGCTGCCCGTGGCGGTCGTCGCCGCCCTGGCCTCGGGCGCCGTCATCGGTGCGCTCTACGGCCTGCTCTACACGAGGTTCGGTGTGCCGAGCTTCGTCATCACCCTGGCCGGACTGCTCGCGCTCCTCGGGCTCCAGCTCAAGGTGCTCGGCACCGAGGGCTCGATCAACATCCCCTTCGACTCGGGCCTGGTGAAGTTCGCCCAGGCGAGCTTCCTGACCGACGCCGTCGCCTACGTCCTCGTGCTCGTCGTCGTCGCGGTCTATGTCGGCACCCGGCTGCGCTCCAACCAGCGCCGCACCGCCGCCGGCCTGTCCACCACCCCGTTGGCCACGCTCGCACTGCGCGCCGTCGCCCTGCTCCTGCTCCTGGGCATCCCGGTCTACGTCCTCAACCGCGACCGCGGCGTCTCCTACATGTTCCTGCTGTTCGTCGCGCTCGTCGTCATCTTCGACTTCGTCATCCGCCGGACCCGTTGGGGCCGTTCGGTGCTCGCGATCGGTGGCAACGTCGAGGCTGCCCGCCGGGCCGGCATAAACGTGCGCCGCATCTACGTCACGGTGTTCGTCTTCTGCTCGACCCTGGCCGCCCTCGGTGGCCTCCTCGCGGCCGGGCGCCTCGCCTCGGCCAACCAGGGCAGCGGTGGCACCGACACCAACCTCAACGCCATCGCGGCGGCGGTCATCGGCGGCACCAGCCTCTTCGGTGGTCGCGGCACGGCGTACTCGGCCCTGCTCGGCATCCTCGTGATCCAGTCGATCTCCAACGGCCTCAGCCTGGTCAACCTCGGCTCCCCCGAGCGCTACATGATCACCGGTGGCGTCCTGCTGCTCGCGGTGATCGTCGACTCCCTGAGCCGTCGCAGCCGCGCCGCCCACGGTCGCGCCTGACCAGAACCACCCTGCGCGGCGCCATACCCCCTCGGTATGGCGCCGCGCGGCATGTCAGCGGGCGGCGAAGGCCCGTGCCTGGCGCTGCGAAAAGGCCCGGTCGGCCGCATCGATGCTGGCGCGGCTGGACAGGTCGACGCCGGCCCGCCTGGCCGCTGCCGCGATGGCCGGGGACCTCAGGTCGGGCAGCCGGAAGACCTTGGGCGTGATCGTGGAATCGGCTGAGGCGTAACGACGCTGCTGGTCCCCGAGTCGGGCGCTGGCGGCCTCGGCGGTGCGCATGGTGGCGGACGAGACCGTGATCGCGCTACCGGTCAGGGGGACGCTCACCAGTGGGGCGTAGCCGTCGCGGTGCCCGGCGACGTTGGGGTGGTAGCTCTCGGTGACGGGGCTGGACAGTCCGTTGAGCCACTCCACCGGGTCGCACACCGCGTGCCCGGTGAACCGCGTCGTCGGGTTGACGAAGCTGAAGCCCCTGGCCGCCGCCGCCGTGGCAGTCTTGCTGTTGAGCAGGTCGGCGGTCGCGTTGAGGCGCGACTCCTCGGTGGGGGAGAACCACGTGAACGCGTTGCAGTCCTCGCCCATGAAGATCCGGGGGTAGCCGACGACCACGACCTTGGCGTTCGGTGCCTTGGTCCTGATCGAGGCGTAGAGCGTCGAGAGGCGGCGCGGGATCGTCCCGTTGATGACCGCCTGCGCCGCGTCGATGGCGCCGTTGCAGTCGCTCGCCCACCCGGGTTGGGCGCATTCGGTGAGGACATCGGCGAAGCCGGCGTCGTTGCCGCCCACGGAGATGCTCACCCGTGTCGTCGAAGCGGTCAGCGCGCTGAGCTGGGTGTTGGTGACGTCGGCGACCGTGGCACCGGAGCAGGCCCTGAAGTTCAGCGCCAGGCCCTTGCTCGCCGAGATGAGGGACGGGTAGGCGTAGACGGACCGCTGGCAGGAGGTCCCGTCCTTGAGGTAGGTGCGGGTCCCCGTCCCCGAGGAGTACGAGTCACCCAGTGCCACATAGGATCCCGCGGCCTGTGCGGGTGTCGCTGACAGCGTGAGCGCGGTGGCGACCCCCACAGCCGTGATCGCGCCGAACGTCCGGGTCATCGTCATCGACTGCTCCCTGGGTGCACTGGTGGGGTGCTCGCACAGTAGGACTGGACGGTCCCACGTGACGGCTCGGCACCGAACCCTTGCCAACTTCTTACTGCGCGCTGACCCGGGGACCGGGCCGGCTGGGGCGCGGCAGCTGGGGCTGCGACACTGTCGCGCATGTGGCGCGAGCTGGTGGTGGGGGTGGTGGCGGCCCTGGTCGTGACCTGGCTCGCGCTGCTCGTGGCGTTGCTCGTCGTCCGCCCCAAGGGGTCGCTGCTCGGCGAGTCGCTCCGTCTGCTGCCGGACCTCCTTCGCCTGCTGCGGGACGTCGCGGCCGACTCGAGCCAGCCTCGCGGCGTACGGGTGCGGCTGGGGCTGCTGCTCGCCTATCTCGCCATGCCCTTCGACCTCGTCCCGGACTTCCTCCCGGTCATCGGGTACGCCGACGACGTGGTCGTCGTCGTGTGGACCCTGCGCTCGGTGGTGCGGACCGTGGGGGTCGACGAGCTGCGACGTCACTGGCGCGGCACGGACGACGGCTTCGCGGCGCTGCGCAGCGTCGCTGGAGTGTGAGCGGGCCGCTGACCTGCGCCGATGTGGCTGCACCGGTGGCGCGCAGGCTCCGGGTGCAATAGGAAGGACACGGGATGGCGCCGTGTCGCCGCCCCACCAGATCCGACCACAGACAAGGGAGCACAGCCATGAGCGAGACCCCTCTCAACCCCACGGAGTCCGAGGAGACCGGCGAGGGCCCGGCCGACGGTGGAGCCAACCCCGGCGGTCACGACGGTGGCGCTGACGGTGGCGCCGATGGCGGCGCGGACGGCGGTGCCGATGGCGGTGCCGATGGTGGCGCTGACGGCGGTGCGGACGGCGGTGCCGATGGCGGCGCGGACGGCGGCGCTGACGGCGGCGCTGATGGCGCGGCCAACTAGGCGACCACGCCCGTTCCTTCCCGAGACATGACGGCGATGACCAGCAGCAGGGTGCCCGCTCGCGCGAGCGGGCACCCTGCGCTGCGCCGTCTCGTGGCCGTGGAGACGGACAGCTTCGCCGCGCAGCACTGGGGCACCGAGCCGTTGCTCACTCGCGCCCGCGACCTGCCGCTGCCGTTCGACGACCTGTTCTCCGAGGCTGCGGTCGACGAGCTTATCGCGAGCCGAGGGCTGCGGACGCCGTTCCTGCGGATGGCCAAGGAGGGGTCGACGCTGCCTGACCGGGCGTTCACCCGTGGCGGCGGCACCGGTGCCGCGATCGCCGACCAGGCCGGCGACGACCAGGTGCTCAGGGAGTTCGCCGGTGGCGCGACCCTGGTCCTGCAGGGGCTGCACCGCACGTGGGCGCCCGTCGTCGAGTTCGCCCAGCAGCTGGCGGCCGACCTCGGCCACCCGACCCAGGTCAACGCCTACGTCACCCCACCCCAGAACACCGGGTTCAGCGACCACTACGACGTGCACGACGTGTTCGTCCTGCAGATCGGCGGCGCGAAGAGCTGGCGCATCCGCCGACCCGTGCACGAGCTGCCGTTGCGGACCGAGCCGTGGACCGAGCGCCGGGCGGAGGTCGAACGCGCGGCCCGCGACGTCCCCGTCCTCGAGACCACCCTCGAGCCCGGCGACTGCCTCTACCTCCCGCGCGGCTACCTGCACTCGGCCACGGCGCAAGGTGGCGTCAGCACCCACCTGACCATCGGGGTGCATGCCTGGACGCGGCACCACCTCGCGCAGGAGATGCTCACCGTCGCCCTGGGCCGGGCCGCGCAGGATCCGGCGGTGCGGGCCTCGCTCCCGCTGGGCGCGTCCCTCGCCGACCCGGACGCGAATGCGGCGGACGTCGAGATCGTGCGGGACGCCCTCCTTCGTGCGGTGTCCGAGGTGGGCGCCGCAGACCTGTCCGCGGCGCTGGCGGCTGCCGACCGGAAGACCCAGCGGGCTGCTCCCGTCGGGCCACTGGCCCAGCACGCACTTGCCGAGACCCTCACCCCCGCCACCGAGCTGCACGTGCGCGCCCACCTCGCAGCCGAGCTGTCCGTGCACGACGGGTATGCCGCGCTGACCAGTCGCGCGGGCACCCTGCGTCTCGATCCCACCGAGCTGCCGGCTGCGACGTCCTTCCTGGAGCGCGGGGTGGCCACCGCGGGCGAGATCGGCACGGACCTCGCCCGCCGGCTCGTCCTGGCCGGCATCGCCGTCCCCGCGTGACCGCGCCATTCTGCGCCACGGACGCCAGGAAGCGAGGTGACTCGCTCACCGGCACCGCGGCCCCTGCCCGGCGATGGCTGCTCGTCGAGCACGACGGACCGTGGGCTCCCTCCGCGTTGGAAAGTCCCGGGCTCCGCGACGGGATCGGCCGGGCCCTGCACGCTGCAGCGGCAGCGGTCGAGGGGAGGGCGCTGCTCATCCGCCGTCCCGGGCGCCGCCCCCACCGTGAGGTCCGGTCCTGGGCCGTGGTCGACCACGGCGGGGCGCAGCAGTGGGGTGCGTGGCACCACCCCGAGGACCTGCGTGCTGCGGCCACGGTGATGCGCCGGGGCCCGGAGCCACCCGCCACCGCACGGCTCGGCTCGACGCCGCCGCTGGTGCTGGTCTGCACCCACGGTCGTCACGACGCGTGCTGTGCCGTACGTGGCCGGCCGGTCGTCACCGCGCTGTCCGAGCAGTGGGCGGACCGCACCTGGGAGTGCTCGCACATCGGCGGTGACCGGTTCGCGCCGAACGTGCTGCTGCTGCCCGACGGCGCCTACTACGGCAACCTCGACGAGTCCACGGCCACGGCCGTCGTCGATGCCCACCTGCGTGGGACGGTCACCACTCGCCACTTCCGGGGCGTCTCGACCCAGCCGCCGGCGGTGCAGGCCGCTCTCGCCGCCGTGCTGTCGAGCTACGGCCCGGCAGGCTTGGGTGACGTGCGCGACGCCCTGTGCGAGAGCACCGGCGAGGACGAGTTCCGCGTCACGATCGTGGGCACCGGACGGTTGCCGGTGCTCGTCCAGGCCGACGTGAGCCGTGGCACCAGCCCGCCGGCGAGCCTGACCTGTCGTGCGGTGTCGGCATCCTCCGCATACAGCTACACCGTGGGGGCGCTGCGGATCCCCAGCATCCACGACGGTCCCTGACCGTCCCGCGGCCGGGGCGGACGACGAAAGGTGCTGCGCCGCATACGGACTCGTGCTGGTGCTCAAGGCAGGGGCGCGGCCACCCGCTCCGTCGTCGGTTCCTGGTCGGCCGAGCAGGTCCGGGGCTCCGGCGGAGCCTTCGAGCCGGGGGTGCTGATGGGGGTGGGCACGGGCGGCAGCTCCGACTCGATGCGCGTTCCGTTGATGAGGGTCACGTCGTCGTAGGCGGGGCGCCCCTCGATGACGTTGCGGAACTGGTAGCGCGTCAGCGAGTTGAGGTGGCAGTCCTCACCGAACGCGGCGATGTCGAACGCGGACGGCTGACCCGTGAGCTCCTCTCCCTTGGCCGCCTGGAGGAAGTGGCTGAACGCCCCGCCGCCGGTGAAGGTGCCGACGCCGATGGTGTTGCCGTCGAGCTGGTCGGTGTGCAGGTGGCCGTGGACCTTGATGCCCGACGGCTGGTCGATCGCGTCGACCGCTCCCGGCTCGTGCGCGACGAGCACGTCGGGCGGGGCGACGTCGGCCATGGCCTCGGCGAACCGCGCCGCAGGAGCCTTCTGCTTCTGCGCGTTGTCGCGGTTGTCGTCGCCGAACCAGCGGGGGTCGTTGAACCCTGCGATGCGGATGCCGCCGATGCTCTGCACGGTGTAGCTGTCCTGGTCCGGCTCGAGCAGGACGACGTTGGGGATCTTGGCGAGGGCGCGCAGCACCTCGGTGTCGGCGGCGGACCGGGCGTCGTGGTTCCCCTTGACGAAGATGTAGGGCACCCCCAGCGAACGGATCCCCCCGAGCACCCCGGAGGCCTGCGCCTCGGCGAGGGTGCCGAAGTTGACCAGGTCGCCGGAGTCGATGACCGCGCTCACCTGCTCCTGGGCGATGATCGTCTTCATCAGTGGGTACTGGTTGGCGCCGTGGATGTCGGACACCAGCAGCAGCCGTGCTGCGACCGGTTTGCCCAGCACCTGCGGGGAGTACTTGTCCTGCAACGCCGCAGACAGGGCGAGCAGGTTCTTCAGGTAGGGCGTGGTCTGTTCGGCCCGGGTCTCGACGCCGGCCAGCAGGTCGGCGTTGCGCTGCACCGCACCGAGGATCCCCGTGGTGGTGAACCGGTCCAGCCGTTCAGGGCGGTAGCCGAAACCGATGCTGGCGAAGGTCACCGCACAGGCCACCAGCCAGCACGCCGCGGCGATCAGGACACGACTGGCGCGAGGGCGCTGTCGAGCCCACGCGGCATACGCACCGACGGCGAGGAGGGTCACGGTGAGGGCGCCCGCGGCGAACCGCAGGGCGAGGCCGATGGCGGCGTCACGCGCGGCGCGTTCCAGCTCCAGGGGGCCGGGCTGCAGCGAGCTGATCGAGATGTTGGGTCGGGCCAGCAGGTCGGTGATGTGCTCCTTGACCTGCACGTTGGCGATGACACCGGGACCGCTGACGGGGCCGGCGAAGTCGAGGTGGATGTCGCCGAACACCGTCGGGCTCTGGATCGTGCCCAGGTCCGTGGGGTCCGCCGACAGCCGCAAGGTCGCGCCGTAGTTGAGCGTGTCCACCGAGGTCGGGAAGAGCGTCGTGGCTGCCACCCCACCGATGCAGGCGCCCACCACGAGCGCCAGGGCCGCACCGGTCCTCACCACGGCAGCGGGCACTCGCCGCCGGTGGCGTGGGCGTGCGGCGGGAGGGCTCACCGCTTCACCGTAACCGGGTCTGCGTTCCCGCCGCGCACTGCCTACGCTGTCCGGTATGCCGGGAACCGTGGGATCGCTGGACGGGCTTGACTTCGCCGCCGTGCTGTTCGACATGGACGGGACCCTGATCGACTCGATCCCCGTGGTCATCCGGAGCTGGCTGCGGTGGGCGCAGGAGGAGGGTGTCGACCCCGCGCGGCTCGTGGGGTTCCACGGGGTGCCGGCGAGAGGGATCGCCGAGAAGCTGCTGCCCCCCGAGCGGGTCGATGCCGCCGTGGACCGCATCGAGGCGATCGAGGTGGCCGACACCGAGGGCATCACCGTCCTGCCGGGCACGCTCGACGCGCTCGCGACGCTCACGGGTGCCGGCCCCGCCAACCCGGCCACCGGAGTCGCCGGCGACCTGTGCGCGATCGCCACCTCGTGCACCCTGCCGCTGGCGGACGCGAGGATCGCTGCGACCGGGCTGCCCGTGCCTCGCGTCGTCGTCACCGCCAGTGACGTGCGCAGGGGCAAGCCCCACCCCGACCCGTTCCTCCTCGCAGCGCGGCGGCTCGGTGTCGACCCCCGTGAGTGCCTCGTGGTGGAGGACGCGCCGGGTGGGCTCGAGGCGGCCCGGGCCGCGGGGTGCGCCACCCTGGCCGTCACCACGACCACCGTCCCGGCCGACCTGATCGCCGACGCCGTGGTGGCCACGCTGGGGGACGTCCGGTTCAGCGTGGTCGGGGGCCGCGTTCGCGTGACGGGTGTCGACGCCGACGCGTAGTTTGGCGGGCATGGACGCTGACGTCATCGTGGTCGGAGCCGGCCTCGCCGGGCTCGTCGCCACCGCCGAGCTCGCGGACGCCGGGCGTCGGGTGCTGGTGGTCGACCAGGAGAGCCCCGTCAACATCGGCGGCCAGGCGTTCTGGTCGTTCGGTGGGCTGTTCTTCGTCGACAGCCCCGAGCAGCGCCGGATGGGCATCAAGGACTCCACCGAGCTCGCACTCGCCGACTGGATGGGTTCGGCCGGCTTCGACCGGCTCGAGGACCAGGACCGGTGGGGTGTGCGCTGGGCGCAGGCCTACGTAGACTTCGCCGCGGGCGAGAAGCGCTCCTGGCTGCACCAGCAGGGGATGCGCTGGTTCCCGGTCGTCGGGTGGGCCGAGCGCGGCGACGGCACCGCGACCGGACACGGCAACTCCGTCCCCCGCTTCCACATCACCTGGGGCACCGGGCCCGGCGTGGTGGAGCCGTTCCTGCGCCGGGTGCGCGAGCACGTCGCCTCCGGCAGGGTCGAGCTGCGGCACCGCCACCGCGTGGACGAGCTGCTGACCCACGACGGGACGGTCACGGGAGTGCGCGGCACCCTCCTCGCCGCCGACGACGCCGAGCACGGCCGACCCACCTCACGGGAGTCCGTGGGCGAGTTCAGCCTCGAGGCCCAGGCGGTCGTCGTCACCAGCGGCGGCATCGGCGCCGACCACGACCTGGTCCGGGCCAACTGGCCGGACCGGCTCGGCACCCCGCCGGCCCACATGCTCACCGGCGTCCCCGCATACGTCGACGGACGGATGCTTGCCATCACCGAGGCCGCGGGTGGGCGCCTGGTCAACCGTGACCGCATGTGGCACTACGTCGAAGGCATCGAGAACCACTCACCGCTGTGGCCCTCCCACGCGATCCGCATCCTGCCGGGCCCGAGCTCGCTGTGGTTCGACGGCAACGGTGACCGGCTGCCCGCACCGTTGTTCCCCGGGTTCGACACCCTCGGGACGCTGGCCCACCTGCGCCGGACGGGGCACGACCACAGCTGGTTCATCCTCACCTCGAAGATCATCGGCAAGGAGTTCGCGCTGTCGGGCTCCGAGCAGAACCCCGACCTCACGGGGAAGTCGGTCAAGGACGTCCTCGGCCGGGCCCGGGCGGACATGCCGGCTCCGGTCCGGGCGTTCGTCGACCGTGGTGCCGACTTCGTCAGCGCTGACACCCTGCGCGAGCTCGTCGCCAAGATGAACGCCCTCACGCCGCACGCCCCGCTCGACCCGGCCCACATCGAGCGCCAGGTCGTGGCCCGCGACCGCCAGGTCGACAACGACTTCAGCAAGGACGCCCAGCTCACCGCCATCCACGGGGCCCGGAACTACCGTGGTGACAAGCTGATCCGCACCGCGACGCCACACAAGATCCTCGATCCCAAAGCCGGCCCGCTCATCGCCGTCCGCCTCAACATCCTCACCCGCAAGACCCTCGGCGGCCTCGAGACGGACCTGTCCGGGCGCGTCCTGTCCGCGTCGGGTGAGCCGGTGCCCGGACTGTATGCCGCGGGCGAGGTCGCCGGGTTCGGCGGCGGTGGGGTGCACGGCTACCGCGCCCTCGAAGGCACCTTCCTCGGCGGCTGCCTGTTCTCCGGCCGGGTCGCGGGTCGCGCCGCAGCAGCCGCCGTCAGCTGACCCCGCCCCCTGTGCGCCTGCGATGCATCAGGTCCCGACGTCCTGAGGCAGACTCCAGCCCATGACCGACGAGGGGGCCGGAGCCACGGTGCGCGCGCAGCACGTCGACGGGCGGCTGCGTGACGACCGTGACTTCCGGTTGTACTGGCTGGCGCGCATCGTCTCGCTCACCGGGTCGCTCATCACCGTCGTGGCGATGCCCGTCCTCGTCTACACGCTCACGGGTTCGGCTGCCCTGACCGCCCTCACGGCGACCCTGGATGCGTTGCCCTACCTGCTGATCGGGTTGTTCGCCGGAGCACTCAGCGACCGCTGGAACCGTCAACGCGTCATGGTCGCCGCCGACCTGGTCAACGTCGTCGTCATCGGCTCGGTCCCTGTCGCCCACTTCCTCGGCGTCCTGACCGTGCCCCACGTGCTGGCGGCGGGATTCGTCGCCCAGTGCCTCTTCACCTTCTTCGACGGCGCCAACTTCGGGGCCCTGCCCGTGCTCGTGGGGCGGGAGCGGGTAGGTGACGCCAATGCCGCCATCTGGGGCGTCGGCGGCGTCCTCGACCTCGTCGTGCCGGCAGGGGTCGGGCTGGCGCTCGCGGTGGTGCACCCCTCGACGTTGCTCGCCGTCGACGCGCTGACCTTCCTCGGCTCGGCCCTGCTGGTGCGCTCGATCCGGCGAGCGCTGTCGTCCACGCGCGACCACCGCGACCCGTTGCGCCCGAGGGTCGTGCTGCGCGACGTCCGCGAAGGGGTGCGGTTCCTCTGGAGTCACGACGGCGTCCGCTCCCAGACCGTCGTGGGCATGCTCCAGTCGACCGGCGGCGCGGGGTTCGTCGCCCTGTTCGTGCCGTGGGCCGACCAGGTCCTCCACATCGGCACCTCGGGCTGGCGGTTCGGGCTCGTCTTCGCCGTCTGGGGTGTGGGCGGGGTGCTCGCCTCCGCCCTGGTCTCACCCCTGACGCGGAGGTACTCCGTGGCGATGGTGACGCTCGGCGCCATACCGGTGTCGGCGGCGGCGGGGATCGCGACGGCGCTGGTCACCGACTGGGTGCTGGCCTCGATCGGGATGGTGGTGTGGGGCATCGCCTACCAGCTCGTGCTCATCACGTCCTTGACCTACCGCATGCAGGTCACGCCCGAGCACCTCCTCGGCCGCGTCAACACGGCGGGCCGCATGCTCTCGTGGGGCTTGGGCTGGACCCTCGGCTCGGTCGCCGGCGGGGCGCTGGCCGCCGCGACCTCGGTGCACGTGGCCATGGTGTCGTTGGTCTCGGTGGGGGTGCTGGCAGCGGTGTTCGCGTGGTGGTCACCGTTGCGTCAGATCGCCGCCCACCCCCGGGTCGTCAACGGCACGCCTGCTTGAGCCCGCCTGAGCGGGCTACCGGCCGGCTACAGGTACTGGCCCGTGGGGCCGCCCTCGCCGGGGAGTCCGGGCAAGCCGGGACCGTCCTGGCCCGGGTGGTCCTGGTGACCGGGAGGCAGGGCGCGGCGCATCTGGGCGAGCTGCTGCTGAGCGGCCATCTGCTGGGCGAACAACGCCGTCTGGATCCCGTGGAACAGTCCCTCGAGCCACCCGACGAGCTGCGCCTGCGCGATCCGCAGCTCGGCGTCCGTGGGGGCGTGGCCCTCCTCGAACGGCAACGCGATCCGCTCGAGCTCCTCGATCAGCTCCGGCGCCAGGCCGTCCTCGAGCTCCTTGATCGAGCGGCGGTGGATCTCGGCGAGACGCACCCGACCGGCTTCGTCGAGCGGGGAGTTGCGCACCTCCTCGAGCAGCTGCTTGATCATCGAGCCGATCCGCATCACCTTGGCCGGCTGCTCGACGAGGTCGGCCGGGTTGGTCGGGCCGTCCTCGTCGCCGTCGTGCGGGTGCACGCCCATGCCGTCCTGGGTCACCACGACGACGCGCTGCTGCTCACCAGCGGAGGCGGAGGGGTCGGCCGTGGTCTCGTCGGGACCGTTCGGGGTCAGTGCGCTCATGGCTCCCATCCTGCCGCAGAGCGGGGTGTGGTCCACCGTGGGTGCGGGGGTCCCCCGACCTGCACCCACGGTGGACCGGTCTCAGTCGGCCCGACGACTCATCATCGGCGCCGTGCGGATCGCCACGGCCGAGAGCAGTCCGGCCAGCAGCGGGACACCCACGACCACGAGAAGCAGCGGCGTCCAGGGAATGTCGAGGTAGGGGCCCGTGGTGGTGTCGAGGCCGGTGACCGGGTCGTAGTTGCTGTTGCGGGTCAGCGGGTAGGACACGGCGATGCCGGGCACCAGCCCCACGGCGATCCCGAGAACCGCGCCGATGAAGCCGACCACCATTGCCTGGGAGGCGGCAAACCCACGACGGGTGCGGCGGGTTGCTCCGACCGCTGCGAGCGTCCCCTGGTCGGACTGCTGCTCTGCCATGGACAACGCGGTGGAGATGAGGGTGACGATCAGGATGAGCAGCGCGGCGGCGCCCATCATGATCTTCATGACCGTCTCGTCGTACCGCTGGAAGCCGCGTTCGACGTAGAGCGCGCCACCGTCCCCGATGAGTTCGTCGAGCCGCTTCTGGGTGTCCTTGCCGATCGACCCGGAGGGGTCACGCAAGAGGACGAGCTCCTGCTGCATCGGCCAGCCGAGCCGCTTGGCGGTGGTGTCGGCGACGAGGGCGCCCGACTGGCTCGGCATGCTTCCGTCGCGCATTCGGCTCGTCGGGACGCCGATGACGGGCAGCGCCTGGGACGACTTCTGGACGACGTCCTTGGCGACGTAGGTGGCCGGGTCCATGGTGAACGTGCCGGACACGAGGGTGAGGGACCGTTCCCGGTTCAGGGAGTCGAGCGCGACGGCGATCCCGCCGTCGGCGATGACCTTGGCCTGGGTGGCGTCGAGGTCCAGCCGCCTGACGATCTCAGTGGTGGGCAGCACCCCGATCTGGCCCCGGTCGTAGGCGGTGGAGCCGAGCCGTTGGCAGCTGCTCGGGGCGTTCGACGGCAACGTCTTGGCTGTGTCGCACCCGGCAGGCACCGCGGACACGAAGGGCAGCGGCTTCTGCATGCTCTCGGCGTTCCCCGACATCGGGTCCTCCGCCGGCCGGACGGTGAAGTAGGGAGTCTGCACCAGCTCTGGCGCCTGCCGAAGGGCGGCGGCGGTGGACAGCCTGACCTCGGCGTCGCCGGTGTAGGCGACGCCTTCGCCAGGGGACCCCTGTGGCTGGTAGTTCGCCATCTGCTGCTTGGTGTCGCTGGCGAGCCCGATGCTGAACGCGGTCAGGGCCACCACCCCAGCGAGGATGGCGGCAACGGTGGGCGTCGAACGCGAACGGTGACGGGCCGCGTCACGGGTCGCCATGCGAGGTGCCACCGGCAGACGGGAGGCGAGCCGCCCGAACAGGACCAGCAGGGCCGGCACGAGCAGGAGTGTCCCGAGCACGAGGGCGATCGACCCCAGGGCGACCTGCACCTCGTTGCCCCCGGCGATCGCTGTCGAGAGCACCACGAACCCACCAGCCACGGCCAGGAGGACGCCGATCAGGGGCGCGATCTTGTTGAGCCGCGGCGAGACGCTCTGGCCCCGCATCACCCCGATGATGTCGAGCCGACCGAGCCGCAGTGACGGCAGGAGTGCAGCCACGACGGCGCTGAGGACGGCACAGGGAAGGAGGATGGCGAAGGCGGTCCACGGGATGTCTACCGGCACCGAGGCGAAGCTCGTGGACGGGTGCGTCCTGACCCACCACCAGAGGCCGACACGCACCAGGGCGACACCGATGACCAGACCGCCCACCGCCGAGATGACGCCGAGCAGCACCGCCTGGGCGAGCACGGTGCGGCGCAGCTGGCGCACCTCCGCGCCGTTGGTTGCGGCGAGGGCGAGGGTACGTCGTTGTCGTGAGGCGCTGACCGCGAACGCCGGGCCGACGAGCAGGGTCGTGATGATGAAGAGCATCACGCCGCCGATCACGGCGATCATCCGACCGGTGTCGTTCGTGAAGCTCTCCTGCTGCTGCAGCTCCTGCGGGATCTCGCTCGCCGGCGGCGGGTTCTCGAGGACGGCGCGGCTGAACACGGTCAGGCCGTAGGTGTTGAGCTGCTGCACCTTCGCCCACGTCACGGGGGCGGCGTCGAGGATGACCCAGCCGGACTGACCGTTCCCTGCGAAGTTCTCGCCGGCACCGGGCGGCAGCGTCGGCACGACGAAGTCGGGTCGGCCGCCCCATTCGCTGAGGGCCTCGGCGGTGCCGACCACGGTGGCCGTGCGTTCGGAGCCTCCGGCCGACAGGGTGACGGTGCCCGACGTGGGGAGGCCCTTGGCGACCCCCGCCGGGGTGACGGCGACCTGGGTGGAGTCCGTACCCCAGGTCCCGCCAGTGAGGCGCGCCTTGGCGCCGAGGTCGATGCCACGGGGGTCGACCACCAGGCCGGAGACTCGGATCCGGCGCTCACCCTTGACGAGCCGGACCTCGGTGTCGGCGACAGGGACGGCCTTGCCGCCCACGAGACGACCGACGGCGTCGGCGTTCGCGGCCGGGGTGCCCTGGGTGGAGTAGCCCGGGATGGCGACTGCGGGGTTGTCTGAGCCGTATGAGGTCCCGCCCTGATTGGGGTCGGGCGTCTGCAACAGCTTGCCTTCGACGACGCCCTGGACGAGGGCCTGTCCGGTGCCCATCCGGGCCCCGATGAGATCGGTCGCGTCCGTCTGCTCGGTGGCGCCCACCGTCGCTGCGCCCGCCAACAGACCCACCGGGATGGCCACCATGAGGAACACGAGGATCGAACGGCCCTTGTGGCGGCGCAGGTCTCGACGCGCCATGCGCAGGGCGACGCGCCACGAGGCGCGCCAGCGGGCGAGCCGGGAACCGGAGGGCCCCGAGTCGGGACGCGGGGAGGAGGCCGAGGCCTCGGTCGAGGGTTCGGTGAGAGTGGTCATCGTCGCCTCAGACGGCCGGGTCGAGCAGGGCCTCGGCCGTCTGGGCCGAACCGGTGCTGTCGACGACGACCCCGTCCCGCAGGAACACCACCCGGTCGGCCCAGGCTGCATGCCGCGCCTCGTGGGTCACGAGCAGGCCGGCCGCACCGGCGTCGCAGCGCTCGCGCAGGACGCGGAGCACTCCCTCGCCGGTGTGCGAGTCGAGGGCTCCGGTGGGCTCGTCGGCGAGGACGAGGCGTCGGTCGCCGACCAGGGCGCGGGAGATCGCGACGCGTTGCTGCTGGCCGCCGGACATCTTGTCGGGGTACCGGTCGGCGAGCTCGGCGATGCCGACCAGCTCGAGGGCGTGTGTGGCCAGGCGCCGGGCCTTGCCGACCCGCAGGCCGTCGAGCTCGAGCGGCAGGGCGACGTTCTCGATCGCGGTGAGCGAGGGGATGAGGTTGAAGTCCTGGAACACGAACCCCACGCGTCGGCGCCGGAGCTTGGCCAGCGCGTCGCCCTTGAGGGTGCCGACGCTCTGCCCCTCGATGAGCACCTGGCCGCTGGTGGCGGCGTCGAGGCCTCCGGCGAGGTTGAGCAGGGTGGACTTGCCGGAGCCGCTGGGCCCCATGACGGCCACGAGCTCGCCGGCGTGCACGTCGAGGCTGACCCCGGCCAGCGCGCGGACGGCGGTGGAGTCGGTGCCGTGGACGCGGGTGACGTTGTCCAGTCGCAGGATCGGGTCGGTGGTGCGGTCGATGGTGTTCACGGTGCCCCCCTGAGCGTGGTGGAGATGGAGTCGTGCTGACCCGACGGCGCCCCGGCGGCGCCGGACCCCTCACCGTCGGTCGTGGGTATGGCGCGTGGCTGGCGCCGTGGCCGGCTCGCCTCGCGGATCAGCCGGGCCTCGACGTGGTCGAGCCAGCGGACCTCGGCCTCACCCGCGTAGATGAGGTTCTCGAGGACCAGGAGCCAGGCGAGGTCGACGCCGCCGTCGTCCTTGTCGGACTCGAGGTGGGTGGTGGCCCGCTGCTTGAGGCGGGTGAGGTCCTGCAGGTGCCTCAGGGTCGCCGTGCGCTGGGTCTGCACGACGCGGTTGACGTCGACCCCGTCGACGGTGACCGCGAGGGCGAGCTTGATGACGAGCTCGTCGCGCGGCGTGGTCTCGCGGTCCACCGGCGAGATCCACCACCGGGCGACCTCGGCGCGGCCCGTCCGGGTCAGGCGGTAGCTGATCCGGCCGTCGTCGTCGGCGCCGACGGCCTCGACGAGCCCGTCACGCTCGAGCCGCGCCAGCGTCGTGTAGACCTGTCCGACGTTGAGCGGCCAGGTCCCCCCGGTCCTGGCCTCGAACTCCGACCGGAGCCGGGCGCCGTACATCGGCTCCTGTGCGAGCAGGGCCAACAGCCCCTGGCGAACCGACACCGGCGCCCCTCCCCGTGCTCCCCGCCGGGTGGCCCCGGATCCGTGTCCCCTACATACCCAGTATTGGTGCTGGTGGGAGTAGGTATACCGAGTATCAGGCGCGGCCGTCAAGCATCAGGCGTGGACGACGCCGGCCGTGGCTCCGGCGACCTCGGCGGAGGGCGCGGGAGCCTCGGTGGGCTCCGCGTGCACGGTGGCAGGGCGGCGCAGGAGCCGCTGGCTCGCCAGTGACAGGAGCAGCGCCCCGGCGGCGGCCGACACGGTCACGGCGAAGGCCGCGGTGTGCCCGTGGTCGTCGGCGAGGCGTCCGGCCAGCGCCGAGCCGACGGCGTAGCCGAGGCCGGTGGCAGCCGCGAGGAGCGTCATGGCCGTGCCCACCTTGGAGGCGGGGGCGCTGCGCTCACCCATGGTGAAGTTGCTGATCATGTACGGCGCCACGACGAATCCGAGCACGAGCACGACGACCACGAGGGCGCCCAGGGAGTTCACCGCGAGCAGCGGCAGCGACAGCACGAACAGCCCGCCGGCCGCCACGGCCATCCTCAGCGGGAAGCCGAACCGCTCCGGCACCCCGGCGATCGCCAGTCCGGCGATCACGCTGCCGACGCCGAGCACGGAGTGCACGAGCCCGGCGATCCCGGCGTGGCCGACCGAGGTCGCCAGCACGCCGGTGCCGGTCTGCACCGAGCCGAAGAAGGCACCGATCAGGCCCTGCGCGACCATGAGGACGACGAGCGTGACCGACAGGACGCGCACCCGCGGCTGGCCGGTGCGCCGGGGGGCGTGGGCCAGCTTGGCGGTGGGGTGCAGGGCGAAGGCGCAGCCGAAGACCATGAGCAGCACCGAGGCCACCACCAGCCCGGCACCGGGGTCGGCGACGAGGATCAGCAGCCCGAGCAGTGCGGGGCCGAGGACGAAGGTCGCCTCGTCGGCCGCGCCCTCGTAGGAGAAGGCCGCCTCGACGAGGCGGGGCTGGCGGGCGCCGCTGTGGCGGGTGATCGGGCGCCAGCGGACGCGTGCCAGCGGCCCGATCTGGGGCAGGAACGCACCGCTCAGCCCGGCGGTCGCGGCGAGGGCGCCACCCGAGGCGTCCCGGTGGGCCAGGACGACGAGGGCCAGGAGGCCGAGGCCGCCGAGGACGGACTGGACCAGCACCACGGGGCGCTGGCCGACTCGGTCGGAGAGCACGGCGGCGACGGGGGAGCAGAGGGCGTTGGCGACGGCGAGGGCACCAGCGGCGAGGCCGCCCGCGGCATACGAGCCCGTCGTGCCGGACACGAGCAGGAGGGCGCCCATCTGGCTCATGGCCAGGGGCAGTCGTCCGACGAAGGCGATGACGACGTAGAAGGGTCCGGCGAGGCGGAGCAGGTGGCGGTAGGAGGCGATCGGCGACACGGGTTCTCGTCCTGGTTCTCTGGCCGCTCGTGCAGGGGCACGTCAACGGCTGGCGTGCGCCGAACCCACCTCCGAGGCGCACAGGAACCCTGAACATTCCGGGCGACGACCGCAGACGCGGCTGGTGCCGACCGCACCGGACGCGCCCAGTCTACCGGCGCGGAGCCGGTGCCGAGGACCTCAGCCGGCGAGCAGCACCGCGGCGAGGGCCACGGCACCCGGCAGCGCTTGCACGAGCAGGATCCGACGGCTCGCGGTGGCCGCGCCGAAGAGCCCTGCCACGACGACGCACAGGAGGAAGAAGACCCGGAACGCGAAGCGGTGCTCGGCCGGCCCCACCAGGCCCCAGAGCAGCCCGGCAGCGAGGAACCCGTTGTAGAGCCCCTGGTTGGCGGCGAGCGCCTTGGTGGACTCGGCGAACTCCGGGGTCAGCCCGAACGCCGCCCGTCCTCGCGGGGTCGTCCACAGCACCATCTCGAGCACGACGATGTAGACGTGGATGGCCGCAACGAGGGCGACGAGGACGACGGCCAGGGTGCTCACCCGAGGAAGGGTGGCAGGTGCCGTGGCCGTTGTCAGGCCGGCGCGACGAGAAGGCTCCGCGGAGCCGTCAGGGGGTGAGCAGGATCTTGCCGATGTGGCCGCTCTCCTCCAGCTCGCGGTGCGCGGCGGCAGCATCGGCGAGGGCGTGGCGGGAGTGGATGACGGGGCGGACCCGGCCGGCCTCGACCAGCGGCCAGACGTGCTCGCGGACCGCGGCGACGATGGTGGCCTTCTCGTCCGCGGGGCGGGCGCGCAGCGAGGTGGCGATGACCGCGGCACGCTTGCGCAACATGAGCCCCAGGTCGAGTTCGGCCTTCGTGCCGCCCTGCAGCCCGATGACGACCAGCCGGCCGTTCGTGGCGAGGGCCTCGACGTTGCGGGCGAGGTACTTCGCGCCCATGTTGTCGAGGATGACGTCGGCCCCGGCGCCACCGGTGGCAGCCTTGACCTCCTCGACGAAGTCCTGCTCGCGGTAGTTGACGAGGACCTCGGCGCCGAGCTCGCGGCAGGCCTCGAGCTTGGCGGCGGAGCCGGCCGTGACGATGACCCGGGCGCCGATCTCGCGGGCCAGCTGGATGGCCATGGTGCCGATGCCCGAGGAGCCACCGTGGATGAGGACGGTCTGGCCGGGGAGGAGGTTGGCGGTCATGAAGACGTTGCTCCACACCGTGTTGACGACCTCGGGCAGTGCGGCGGCATCCTCCAGCGAGATCCCCGAGGGGACGGGGAGGAGCTGCCCGGCCGGCACGCACACCAGCTCCGCGTAGCCACCACCGGACAGCAGCGCGCAGACCTCGTCGCCCACCGACCAGCCGGTCACTCCCTCGCCGAGGGCGTCGACGGTGCCGCTCACCTCCAGGCCGGGGTAGGCGGACGCGCCGGGCGGCGGGTCGTAGTGGCCCATCCGCTGCATGACGTCGGCACGGTTCACACCGGCGGCCGCGACCTTGACACGCACCTCACCGGCTGCGGGCTGGGGGTCGGGGACCTCGGCGAGGACGAGGGCGTCGGCGTCGCCGGGCGTGGGGAGGGTGATGGCCTTCATGGCTCGAGCCTAGAGCGGGCGATGGTGACGGCACGGTCGAGGTCGTCGGGGGTGTCGACGTCGAGAGCGCTCAGGTCGTCCAGCGCGACCACCACCGACCGCAACGGGTCGAGCAGCCGCATCAGCGGCGTCCCCGCGGCTGGGTCCGGAACCGCGGCGCGCAGAGCAACGGTCCGGTATGCCGCGAGCAGCGGTTGCAGGCGCCCGTCGGGGTCGCGTCCGACCACCGCGTCGAGCTCAGGTTCGGCCTCCAGGGTGGCGGCGAGGGCGGGCGCCGGGCCGGCGGCATACGGCATGTCCCCGCCCAGGACGACGACGGTGGGCGTTCCCACGTGTGGGAGCGCGGCGGCGAGGCCGGCGACGGGACCACCACCGGGTGGGTCCTCGCGGCACCAGGCGACCGTGCGGCGGGTGGCGCGGGCGGCTCCGACGCAGATGACGCGCCAGTCGTGCGGCAGCCCGTCGAGCAGGTGGTCCAGCACCGTGGTGTCGCCGAACGATGCCCTGGTCTTGTCGCCACCGAACCGCACGCCCGCGCCGCCGCACAGGACGACGGCGGTCGCGGTGGACGTTTCCGTGGGCTGGCTCATCCCGCCATTGTGGTGCGTGCGGAGCTCAGCCGGCGGCGTCGGGCTTGCGGGCCGGACAGACGTCGGTGGCCAGGTACTCGAAGTGCCACCACTCGTTGTCGTAGGCACGGCACACGCCATACCTCGCGCCGTGGTCCTCCAGCCAGGCGGCGACGTTCTCGGGTCGGACGTCGACGGCATAGCCCTTGACGTGCGCCGAGGCGAGCGGGGGCAGCACCCACCGGGTGGCCTCGGCGCGCGAGCCGTACTTCGTGACCGCGCGGTCGAAGAGCACCTGCTGGTAGCGCTCGCTGCGCCAGGCCGACTTGATCTGGGGAGACAGGCCGGCGGCCCTGGCCCCGGCGAACGCCGCCTTGAAGGCCGCCGCGGCGGCGGGCTGCATGTTCGTCGTACCGCTGACGGGGGCCGAGAGCGCGATGCTGGTGGTGGGAGCCGGGATCCGGTCGGTGACCACCGGTGCGAACCCGCTCGCCCCCGCCTCGTCCACCGGTGTGGTCGATCTCGGGGCAGGGGTCACGTCGACCGTCATCGCCGTGCGGGGAGAGCTGTCAGGCCGGGTCTGGTCGCCGTGCCGGACCGCATACGCAGTGGCACCGGAGACGGCCACGATCGTGAGGAGAACGACGACGGTCCGGCGCAGCCGCTCGCGACGACGCTCCGACATCCGCCTGTCCCCCGCCATCGAACTCACCCCCTCGTCAGTCACGTGAGTGTGCCAGCAGGAGAGCCGGATTCAGCGGACCCCGCCGATGCGAGCCGTCAGCGTCGCCGCGACCCGACCGACCGCGGCGACCAGCCGTGCACGCTCCGCGTCGTCGACCTCGGCGCGAGGGAAGGTGAGCGCGACACCGGCGACCGGGTGACCGGTGTGGTCGAGGACCGCCTGAGCCACCGACGACAGGCCGGCGCTCACGGAGTCGTCCTCGACGGCATATCCGCGCGCGCGGACGGCGGCGAGCTCGCGCCGGAGCTCGCTGACCGACGTGGGGCCGTGGCCGTCGCGCTGGACGAGCGAGTCACGGTGCGGGAACAGAGCACGCACCTGGGCGGGGGGCAGCTGCGCGAGCATGGCGAGGCCGCTCGCGGTGAGCGAGGCGGGGAGGCGCACGCCCACGTCGGTGACGAGCAGGGGACGCCCGGGCGCGCGTTCCTCGATGACGTAGAGGACGTCGCGCCCGTGCAGCACCGCCAGGTGGGCGTTGTGGGTCGTGGTGTCGACGAGCCGGCCGAGCAGGGGACGGGCGATGCGCTGCAACGGTGCCTGGCGCTGGTAGGCCGAACCCAGCTCGAAGGCGGCGACCCCCAGCCCGTATCGGCGCTCCTCCTCCAAGTGGGTCACGAAGCCGTGGTCGCGCAGGACCGCGAGCAGGTGGTAGGTCGTCGAGCGCGGGAGCCCGAGCTCCCGGGCGATCGCCCCCGCAGGCAGGGGTTCGGTATGGCGCGCCAGGAGGGTGAGCAGATCCAGCGTGTGCTTGGCCGCGGGTGCGTTCGCCACCCGGGCTCAACCGCCCCAGCGGTACCGGCGCTCGGGTCGCCCGGCGGACCCGTAGCGCAGGGAGACCTCGGCCTGGCCGATGCTGCAGAAGTACTCGAGGTAGCGACGGGCGCTGACCCGGCTGACCCCGACGAGCTCGGCAGCCTCCGAGGCGGACAGGTTGCCCCGGGCGTCGCGCAGCGCCGACTCGACGAGGGCCGCGGTCTGCGGGCTCATCCCCTTGGGCAGCGCAGCCACCGGGCCACCGCCCCCGCGGGAGAGCACGCGGTCGATGTCCTCCTGGCCGCGCACCTGGGCGTCGCTGAGCGCATCACGTTGCGCCGCATACCTCTCCAGGCGCTCGCGCAGGTCCTCGAATCCGAACGGCTTGAGCACGTAGTCGACCACGCCCTGCCGCAGGGCCCCACGGACGGCATCGGCCTCCTTCGCGGCGGTGATCACCATGACGTCGCAGTCGTGACCGGCGCTGCGCAGCTCGGCCAGCACGTCGAGCCCGAACTGGTCGGGGAGGTAGAGGTCGAGCAGGACGAGATCGGGTGACAGTGCTGCTGCGGCGGCGACCGCGTCGGTACCGGTGTGGCAGGTGCCGACCACCTCGAATCCCTCGACGCGGGAGACGAACCCGGTGTGGACGCGGGCCACCATGAAGTCGTCGTCGACGACCAGGACACGGATCATCGGCGCGCCTCGGAGGGGGTCTGCGCGGGGCTGCCGGCCGCCACGGCCTCGACGGGGGTGATGCCGAGCTGGGCCACGAACATCGCCCCGCCGCCCTCGTCGGTCCCGAGCCGGACCTCACCGCCGCGACGCTGGCAGACCAGCCGGGTCAGGGCCAGGCCGATGCCACGGTCGCCCGACGTCGCTGCCTTGGTCGTGAAGCCGTTGGCGAAGACCTCCTGGGCCACCTCGGGCCGGACACCGGGGCCGGAGTCGGTGACCGTGATCTCGACGCTGGAGGCATCCTGGCGGATGGCGACCTCGACCCACTGGGCGGACGCACTGCCGCTGACGGCGTCGATCGCGTTGTCGACGAGGTTGCCGACCACCGTGGCGACGTCGGCGGAGTCCTCGGTCTCGAGCCGGTCGAGGGAGGTCTCCTCGGAGATGCGCAGGTCGGCCCGCCGCTCCGAGGCGAGGGACGCCTTGGCCATGAGCAGCGCGGCGACGGCAGGGTCGCGCACCCGGCTGTTGACGAGCAGGTCGAGGGACTGACGGCGCTCGGTGACGGTGTCGACGTAACGCACGACCTCGTCGTACTCCTCGAGCTGGATCAGGCCGCTGATGGTGTGCAGCTGGTTGGCGAACTCGTGGGTCTGCGCCCGCAGCAGCTGGGTGGTGCTGCGGAACGAGCCCAGCTCGCGCTCGAGGTCGGCCAGGGCGGTCCGGTCGCGCAGGGTGGTGACGGTGCCCAGGTGCCGGCCGTCGCGGGTGACCCGCATACGGTTCATCACCAGCACCCGGCCGCGCCGGATGACGACCTCGTCCCGGGGACCCTCGGCATCGCTGCCGTCGGTGCTGTCGCTGTCGCTGTCGCGCGCGCCGTCGGGCCCGGTGCCGGTGAGGACGTCGAGCAGGCGCCCCTCGACGCGCAGGTCGCGCAGGCTCATGCCGACGGCGTGCTCGGGCAGGTCGAGCAGCCGGCGCGCCACGTCGTTGACCAGGGTGATCCGGTCGTGGGGGTCGAGGGCGAGGACTCCCTCGGCGATGCCGTAGAGCAGGGCCTCCCGGTGCTCGGCGAGCCCGGTGATCTCGTGCGGTTCGAGGCCGAGCGTCTGTCGTTTGATGCGGCGGGCGAGCAACCAGGAGCCGAGCACGCCCAGGAGGAGGGCGATGCCGAGGTAGGTGAGGAGGTAGGACGAGGCGCCGCGCAGGCGTTCCCAGATCGAGGGGAAGTCCTCGGCGATCATCACCGTGCCGATGTGCTCGCCGACGTGGTGCTCGACCAGGCTCAGCACCGGCACCTGGCTGACGAGCTGGCGGTCGCCGTCGACCTCCATGACGCCCGACCAGCTGGCGCCGACCCCGACGGAGCGCTGCCCGAGGGGCAGGGGCTTGGTCTCCAGCGACGGGTTCGTGGAGACCCGCACCTTCTCGTCCTCGTCAGCGATCGTCACCGTGGTGACCCTTGACTGCGTGACGGTCTGGAGGGCGATGGTCGCGAGGCCGGTGCGCTGTTCGGGGACGCCGAGGTTGGCCAGGACGAGGGGGTTCGCCGCCAGCTGCTCGGCGAGCGCCGAGACCCGGCGCCCCTCGACGCGGTTGAACGTCGCCTGGGACTGGGCCAGGGACACCGCGCCCACACTGACGAGCACCACCCCGATGATGGCCAGCTGGAGGAGAAGCAGCTGCCCGGCGAGGGTCCGCCGCCGCAGTCCACGCATGACCACTATGAACTCAACCTTCTCTGGTGACACAAGGGCGACGAATCGTCGGCGGGCGAGCACGATCATCTCGCTCGACCCACCCAACGCGAAAGAGGCCTCAACGATGAGCGCTCGATTCACCGGTCTGGTTGCCGCGGCAGCCGTGGCCTCCACCCTTTTGGTCTCCGCCTGCGGCGCCACCGCAGACAAGGGGACGGCGGCCAGCAGCGGCAGTGACGCCAAGCCCGCCACCGGACTGCAGATCATGGTCCCCAACGCCCCCGGCGGTGGCTACGACACCACCGCCCGCAGCGCGGCCAAGGTCCTGGAGGACGACAAGATCACCGGCAGCATGCAGGTGTTCAACCTCCCGGGCGCCGGTGGCACCGTCGGCCTGCAGCGCGTGGTGAACGAGAAGGGCAACGGCAAGCTCGCCATGCAGATGGGCCTCGGTGTCGTCGGCGCGGCCTACACGCAGAAGTCGAAGGCCACCCTGAACGACACCACCCCGATCGCCAAGCTGATCGAGGAGGCCGGTGCCATCGTCGTGCCGAAGGACTCGCCCTACAAGGACATCAACCAGCTCGTCACCGCCTGGAAGGCGAACCCCAAGAAGTTCGCCGTGGGTGGTGGGTCGTCCCCCGGCGGCCCCGACCACCTGCTGCCCATGCAGCTCGCGAAGGCCGTCGGCATCGACCCCAAGGACGTCAGCTACGTGACGTACGACGGTGGTGGCGAGCTGCTGCCCGCGCTGCTGGGCAACAAGATCGCCTTCGGCGCCAGTGGTTTCGGTGAGTTCCTCAGCCAGGTCGAGGCCGGCGACGTCCGCATCCTCGCCGTGACGAGCGAGAAGCCGGTCGACGTCCTCAAGGACGTGCCGACGCTCAAGGACAAGGGCATCGACCTGGTCTTCACCAACTGGCGCGGCATCGTGGCCCCTCCCGGCATCTCGGACGCGGACAAGAAGGTCTGGATCGACGCGCTGACCAAGATGCACGACTCCAAGGCCTGGAAGGCCGAGGAGGAGAAGCGGGGCTGGACCGACGCGTTCGCGACCGGTGACGAGTTCTCCACGTTCCTCAAGGACCAGGACACCTCGGTGGCCGACATCCTGAAGCAGCTGGGCCTGGCATGACCGAGCAGCACCCCGAGACCGTTCCGGGGATCCGGGACCGCGCACAGTTCGGACTGTGCGCGGGCCTGGCCCTCCTCGGTGCCTACGTCCTGTTCGACGCGAGCCGGATCAGCGACGTGTCCAGCAGCAACGACCCGGTCGGCCCCAAGCCCATGCCGATCCTGCTCGGGGTGCTGCTCATCGTCGTCGCCGTGTTCTACGCCGTCGACGTCGCCCGTGGTGGCCGCGGTGAGGCCGAGGAGGGCGAGGACATCGACCTGTCGACCAGCGTCGACTGGCGCACCATCGGTCTGCTCATCGGTGCGTTCGCCCTCAACGCCGTCCTCATCGAGCCCCTCGGCTGGGTGATCAGCGGGGCCCTGCTCTTCGCGGGCTCGGCCTTCGCGCTCGGCAACCGGCACCACATCCGTGGCCTGGCCATCGGCGTCGCCCTGTCCCTGATCACGTTCTACGCGTTCGCGGTCGGCCTCGGCGTCAACCTCCCGGCCGGCATCCTGCAGGGGATCCTCTGATGGACAACATCAACAGCCTCATCGGCGGCTTCGGCGACGTCCTGTCCCCGATGAACCTCCTCATCGCCCTCCTCGGTGTCACCGTCGGCACGGCCGTCGGTGTCCTGCCCGGCATCGGGCCGGCCATGACCGTCGCGCTCCTCCTGCCGATCACCTACGGCATGGAGCCGACCCAGGGCCTGATCCTCTTCGCCGGCATCTTCTACGGGGGCATGTACGGCGGCTCGACGACCTCGATCCTGCTCAACACCCCGGGTGAGTCCTCGTCGGTCGTCACCGCCATCGAGGGCAACAAGATGGCCAAGGCCGGCCGCGCCGCGCAGGCGCTGGCGACCTCGGCCATCGGCTCCTTCATCGCGGGCACCATCGGCACGCTCGGGATCGTCTTCCTCATGCCGCAGGTCGTGAAGTTCGCGATCAGCCTGGGGGCGCCGGAGTACCTCGCGATCATCCTGTTGACCTTCGTCGGAGTCACGGCCGTGCTGGGCGCCTCCCGGATCCGGGGGCTCGCCGCGCTGCTGGTCGGTCTGACCATCGGCGTCATCGGGATCGACTTCGTCACCGGTCAGCAGCGACTCACTGGTGGACTGCCGCAGCTCGCGGACGGCATCGACATCGTCGTGGTGGCCGTCGGCATCTTCGCGGTCGGCGAGGCCCTGTGGGTGGCCGCCCACCTGCGCCACAAAGCCGGGTCGGTCATCCCCGTCGGTCGTCCGTGGATGGGCCGCGAGGACTGGCGACGGTCCTGGAAGCCGTGGTTGCGCGGCACCCTGCTGGGCTTCCCGTTCGGCGCGATGCCGGCCGGCGGCGCGGAGATCCCGACGCTTCTCTCGTACACCGCCGAGAAGAAGCTCACCAAGCACCCCGAGGAGTTCGGCCACGGCGCCATCGAGGGCGTCGCCGGTCCGGAGGCGGCCAACAACGCCTCCGCCGCAGGCACGCTGGTCCCGATGCTCGCGCTCGGCCTGCCGACGAACGCCACCGCCGCGATCATGCTGGCCGCCCTGCAGGGTTGGGGCATCGAGCCGGGACCGCTGCTGCTCACCAAGGAGCCGGCCCTGGTCTGGGCCCTCATTGCCAGCCTCTTCATCGGCAACACGATGCTGCTGGTCCTCAACCTGCCGCTGGCTCCCGCGTGGGCCAAGCTGCTGCAGATCCCGCGTCCCTACCTCTACGCCGGCATCCTCTTCTTCGCCTGCATGGGTGCGTATGCCGTCAACGCCCAGGCGTTCGACCTGTGGCTGCTGCTCGGGCTGGGCCTGCTCGGCTTCGCGATGCGACGCTTCGGCCTGCCCGTCCTGCCGCTCATCGTGGGGGTCATCCTGGGCCCGCTCGTCGAGCGCAAGGGGCGCCAGTCGCTGCAGCTCACCGGCGGTGACATCTCCGGCCTGGTCGGCGGTCCCGTCGCGTGGTTCTGCTACGTGCTCATCGTGATCGCCCTCGCCTGGCCCCTGATCGGACTCCTGCGCGCTCGCCGCGGCGGTGGCGGTCCTGGCGGCCCTGGAGCCGGCGACAACGACCGACGCGACCCCGCCGCGAGTGCCATGGCCGGGTACAGCGCCAACTCGGAGGCCTGACATGACCGTTCTCGTGGGTTTCGTGCCCAACGCCCTCGGCGAGGCGGCCCTGACCGCGTCGGTCGCCGAGGCCCGCCGACGCGGCGAGCGCCTGCTCGTCGTGAACATGTCCCGCGACGACGTCCTGGTCGACGCCCGCCGCGCGGGGCACGAGCAGCTCGACCGGGTGCGCCGTGACCTCGACGAGCTCGACCTCGAGTTCGAGGTGCGCCAGATCGACGAGGGTGGTGACGCGGCCGAGGTGCTGCTCGACGTCGCGGAGCAGGAGGGGGTCTCGGTGATCGTCATCGGCCTGCGCCACCGCACCCCGGTCGGCAAGCTGCTGCTCGGCTCGGCCGCGCAGCGGATCCTGCTCGACGCCGACTGTCCGGTCCTCGCCGTGAAGGCGGCCTGAGTGATGGGCGACGCCAAGGGTGCCGCGCCGGGCAGCCCGGCCACCGCCGACCTCTACGACGAGCACGGCGAGGACCTCCAGTCCTGCTCCGTGCAGCTGCGTCACTACGGCGGGCACACCGCGTTCCACGGCACCATCGCCACGATCCGGTGCCACCGTGACAACGCGCTGGTCAAGGCCACCCTCAACGAGCCTGGCGAGGGCAAGGTCCTCGTCGTCGACGGCGGCGGCTCCCTGGAGTCGGCCCTGATGGGCGACCTCATCGCGGCGGCTGCGGTGGCGAACGGCTGGGCCGGCGTGGTCATCCACGGCGCCGTCCGCGACGTCGCCGCCATCCGCGAGCTGCCCATGGGTGCGCTCGCGCTGGGCTCCAACCCGCGCAAGAGCGCCAAGGACGGCGTCGGCGACCAGGACGTCACCGTGTCGTTCGGCGGCGTCGACTTCGTCCCTGGCCAGCAGCTGTGGGCCGACGAGGACGGGATCCTCGCGACCCGCGCCTGAACCGCGCCATACGTCTGGAATCCGAGACGGTATGCCGCGCGCAGGACTCCTGCGCGCGGCACTCCTCCGCTGCAATGGAGGCATGACCACCACTGCACCCTCCACCAGCACCGCGACGCCGGCCGCGACGGTGACCGTCGGGATCGGCGCGCTGTCGTTCGAGGACGTCGTCGCCGTCGCCCGCCACGACGCCCGGGTCGAGATCTCGCCCCAGTCGCTGGAGGAGGTGCGCCGCACCAGAGCGGTGATCGAGGCGCTGGCCGACGACGCCCAGCCGCACTACGGCGTCTCCACCGGGTTCGGCGCGCTCGCCACACGGCACATCCCCGTCGAGCTGCGCGCCCAGCTGCAGCGGTCGCTGGTCCGATCCCACGCCGCCGGCTCCGGCGCCGAGGTCGAGCGCGAGGTGGTGCGCGCGCTGATGCTGCTGCGCATCTCCACCCTCGCGACCGGACGCACCGGCATCCGCGAGGAGACCCTGTCGACGTACGTCGCGATGCTCAACGCCGGGATCACCCCGGTCGTCCACGAGTACGGCTCCCTCGGCTGCTCGGGCGACCTCGCCCCCCTGTCGCACTGCGCGCTCGCCCTCATGGGAGAGGGTGTCGTGCGCGACGCGGCGGGCTCGACGATGCCCACGGCCGAGGCCTTCGCCGCCGCCGGGATCACCCCGGTCGAGCTGCGGGAGAAGGAGGGCCTGGCCCTCATCAACGGCACCGACGGCATGCTCGGGATGCTCGTCCTGGCGATCACCGACCTGCGGATGCTCCTCAAGGTCGCCGACGTGACGGCGGCGATGAGCGTCGAGGGGCAGCTCGGGACCGACGACGTCTTCGCCGCGGACCTGCACGCCCTACGACCCCAGCGGGGCCAGGCCCTGTCGGCCGCGAACCTGCGCAAGCTCATGCAGGACAGCGCGATCCGCGAGAGCCACCGCGACCCCGAGGCCTGCACCCGCGTGCAGGACGCCTACTCCCTGCGCTGCTCGCCCCAGGTCGCCGGCGGGGTCCGCGACACCGTCGAGCACGCGGCGTCGGTGGCCGGGTTCGAGCTGGCGTCGGCCGTCGACAACCCCGTCGTCACCGCTGACGGACGCGTCGAGTCGAACGGCAACTTCCACGGGGCGCCGGTCGCCTACGTCCTGGACTTCCTCGCGATCGTGGCCGCCGACCTGGCCTCGATCTCCGAGCGCCGCACCGACCGGTTCCTCGACGTCTCGCGCAACCACGGGCTGCACGCCTTCCTCGCCGACGACCCGGGTGTCGACAGCGGCCACATGATCGCGCAGTACACCCAGGCCGCGATCGTCTCGGAGATGAAACGTCTCGCCGCCCCCGCCTCGGTCGACTCGATCCCGAGCAGCGCCATGCAGGAGGACCACGTCTCGATGGGCTGGTCGGCCGCCCGCAAGCTGCGACGGTCGGTGGACGGCCTCACCCGCGTGCTCGCCGTCGAGCTGCTGACTGCCGCCCGCGCGCTCGACCTCCGGGCGCCCCTGACCCCGGCACCCGCCACCGCAGCCGTCGTCGCCGCCCTGCGTGCTGCCGGTGCCCCGGCACCCGGCACCGACCGGTTCCTCGCCCCGGAGATCGAGACCGCGTTCCAGCTCGTCGCCAGCGGCGAGGCCCTCGCCGCGGCCGAGTCGGTCACCGGCCCGCTCGCCTGACCACACGCCATACGAGATGGTGGCAAACCGTCTCCACCCGCTCATGACAGCACGATCTGGCACCACCTCCCTGCACCACCTCGAACGCCCGCCACGAACTGCACCGAAGGAGAACGACATGGAAGGCGCCCGCCCCGTCCGCTCACCGCGCGGCACCCAGCTGACCCACGCCACCCACTGGGGGGCCGAGGCGCCGCTGCGGATGCTCATGAACAACCTCGACCCCGAGAACGCCGAGCGTCCCGACGACCTCGTCGTGTACGGCGGCACGGGTCGGGCGGCCCGCGACTGGAAGTCGTTCGACGCGATGGTCCGCACCCTGTCGACGCTCAAGCAGGACGAGACCATGCTCGTGCAGAGCGGTCGTCCCGTCGGTGTCATGCAGACCCACGAGTGGGCGCCGCGCGTCCTCATCGCCAACTCCAACCTCGTCGGCGACTGGGCGACGTGGCCGGAGTTCCGTCGCCTCGAGCACCTCGGGCTGACGATGTACGGCCAGATGACGGCCGGCTCCTGGATCTACATCGGCACCCAGGGCATCGTCCAGGGGACCTACGAGACGTTCGGCGCCATCGCGGAGAAGCGGTTCGGTGGGACCCTCGCCGGGACGCTGACCCTCACCGCCGGCTGCGGCGGCATGGGCGGCGCCCAGCCGCTGGCCGTCACGATGAACGAGGGCGCCTGCCTCATCGTCGACGTCGACGAGTCCCGGCTGCGCCGCCGGGTCGAGCACCGCTACCTCGACGAGATCGCCGGGTCGCTCGACGAGGCGATCGACAAGGCCGTGGCCGCCAAGAACGAGCGTCGGGCCTGGTCGGTCGGTGTCGTCGGCAACGCCGCCACGCTCTTCCCGGAGCTGCTGCGTCGTGGTGTCCCCATCGACATCGTCACGGACCAGACCTCGGCGCACGACCCGCTGTCCTACCTGCCCGAGGGGGTCTCGGTGGAGGACTGGCACGAGTACGCGGAGAAGAAGCCGGAGGAGTTCACCGACCGGGCGCGCGAGTCGATGGCCAAGCACGTCCAGGCCATGGTCGAGTTCCAGGATGCCGGCGCCGAGGTCTTCGACTACGGCAACAGCATCCGCGACGAGGCACGCAAGGGCGGTTACGACCGGGCGTTCGAGTTCCCCGGGTTCGTCCCTGCCTACATCCGGCCGTTGTTCTGCGAGGGCAAGGGCCCGTTCCGCTGGGCGGCGCTGTCGGGCGACCCCAAGGACATCGCGGCGACCGACAAGGCCGTCCTGGACCTGTTCCCGGACAACGAGCGGCTGCACAAGTGGATCCGCGGTGCCCAGGACCGGATCGCGTTCCAGGGCCTGCCCGCCCGCATCTGCTGGCTCGGTCAGGGTGAGCGCGACAAGGCCGGTCTCGCGTTCAACGAGCTCGTCCGCACGGGCGAGGTCAGCGCGCCGCTGGTCATCGGTCGCGACCACCTCGACACCGGTTCGGTGGCCAGCCCCTACCGCGAGACCGAGGCCATGCTCGACGGCTCCGACGCGATCGCCGACTGGCCCCTGCTCAACGCCCTCGTCAACACCTCGTCGGGCGCCTCGTGGGTCTCGATCCACCACGGCGGAGGGGTCGGCATCGGTCGCTCGTTGCACGCAGGTCAGGTCTCGCTGGCCGATGGCACCGAGCTCGCTGCCCAGAAGCTGGCCCGCGTGCTCACCAACGACCCCGCCATGGGTGTCATCCGGCACGTCGACGCCGGCTACGACATCGCCGAACGGACGGCCACGGAGCAGGGCATCCGCATCCCGATGCGGGAGGAGTGAGGAGCGGGACGACACTTCGTCCCGGTTGGCACCCCTGCCGGTGGGGGTTAGGCTCCTCCAGATCCGGTGCATTCCGGGCCCCTCGGGGCCCCGAGCGTGCTGTAGCTGTGCTGCACGTCCCCTGACTCAGGTCGGGATCTGCTCGGTCCGTGTGCGCGGCAAGGAGGCTCGCAGGCACGAAGCGGTGGACCCGGCCGCGAACCGAGGAGCACCATGCCCGGCTGGCGCATGCCCACCCCCACCGTGCCGTCCCTGCTCGTCGCCCTGCTGACCGCGTCCCTCGCCCCGGCGGCCACCGCGACCACGGCGCAGGCTGCCACCGATCCCGTCACCGCCATGAGCGCCCCCCTGTACCAGCGCGTGCAGCCCTCGAGTGGAGCCAACCTCGTCACGCCCTGGGCGGGGGAGGCTTCGACGGCGGCATCCACCTATGGATTCACCACCGACCTGGGTCGCCCCTTCCGGGCGGCGACCTCGCCGAGCACCGGCCTGACGCCGGTCCACCGACTGTTCAAGTCGTCGGCCTCGGACTTCGCCTGGGCGCTCGAGGGCTCCAGCCAGCTGTCCGCCCTTGCCACGGCGGGCTATACGGACCAGGGGACCAACTTCTACGCCTCTGCCACCGACCTCGCCGAGCGCACGGAGCCCGTGCAGGTCTACGGGAAGGGCACGGTCCACCGCCTGGCCCTCGCCGCGTCGGGGAGCACGCTGGTGAGCCAGGGCTGGTCCCTGCAGGGCACCGCCTTCTTCGTCCCCACCATGTCGACGTCGACCGCACCCGCTCCCGTCACCACCAACCCCGTGACCCCCGGCCCGGTCACTGGCACCGCTGGATCTGCGACGGTCGGCAGCACCTCCTACCCGGTCCCTGCCGGAGCCATCCGGGTCTCCACGCGTGGTGACGACCTTGCACCCGGTACCGCCGTCGCTCCGGTGCGCAGCATCGCCCGAGCCATCGCGCTGGCACCGTCCGGCGGGACGATCGTCGTCTCGGGGGGCGCCTACCACGAGTCCCTGGTCATCCAGGGCAAGGCGCTCACCATCCAGAACGCCCCTGGCGAGGCGGTCTGGCTCGACGGTTCGCAGCGGGTGGACGGTTGGGTCCAGGACGGAACGGCCTGGCGCCGCGACGGTTGGACCACGCGCTTCGACCACAGTCCCACGTACACCCAAGGCGCCGCGGACTCGACCACGCCTTTCTGGCAGTTCGTGAACACCCAGTCGTACCCCATGGCCGCGCATCCCGACCAGGTCTTTGTCGACGGGACCGCCCTGCGCCAGGTCCAGTACCGCAGTCAGGTGGCGGGAGGGACGTTCTACCTCGACGAGGGCACGTCGCGGCTGTACGTCGGCACCCAGCCCGCAGGTCACGTGGTCGAGGCCAGCACCCTGGCGAAGGCGCTGAGCATCCGGGGCGGGGGATCCGTGGTCCGTGGCATCGGCATACGCCGCTTCGCTCCCTCGGTCTTCATGCTGGGTGCCGTCACCGTCGAGGCACCACGGGTGCACCTCGAGAACGTCGTGATCGACGACAGCGCGACCACCGGCCTGTCGGTGCAGCGTGAGGATGCCGTTGTCGACCACGTCACCGTCCAGCGCAGCGGGATGCTGGGCATCCACTCACGCTTTGCCGACCGGATCGCGCTGACCAACGTCCGTTCGGCCGGCAACAACGTCGAGCGCTTCAACATCGCCCCGGTCTCCGGTGGGGCGAAGCTCAGCGCATCACGGGGGGTCACGGTGCGGAACAGCGTGTTCTCGGGCAACTACGGGCCAGGTCTGTGGACCGACCAGTCCGTCTACGACACCACCGTGAGCGGATCGATGCTCACCGACAACGCCGGGGACGGGCTGTTCTTGGAGATCTCGGCCAAAGCGGTCGTCGGAGACAACGTCTTCGCCCGCAACGCCAAGGCCGGCCTCAAGGTGGCCAACACCAGCGACGTCAAGATCTGGAACAACTCCTTCCTGGGTAGCGTCCGGCCGATCAACCTGACTCAGGACTCGCGTCGGAACACCAACCCCAACGACTCGTCCGTCGATCCCCGCATCCCGTTCCCCGATCCTGCGATGACGTGGACCCTTGGCCCGGTGGTCATCCGCAACAACGTGATCAGCCAGCCGACCACTGGTGGCAACTGCGTCCTGTGCGTCGAGGACTACAGCAAGCAGGAGACGGCGGCGCAGATGGGCGTCTCGGCCAACGGCAATGTCTACCACCGGCGCGACACGGCGACGCCCACCTGGCTGGTCGTGTGGTCCCGGGGCAGCACCGACCCCTCGGTGTTCACGTCCTTGACGCAGATGGTGTCGACCACGGGGCAGGAGCGCAGGGGCCGTGAGTTCGTCGGGACGGCGGTGCTCAGCTCGACCGGGGTCCCGACGTCCGCGGTGGCGTCGCTGGCGCCGTCCGTCGCCGAGGCGCTCCCCTCGGATGTTGCGGCGCGCATCGGGCGTCCCGCGGGGAGTGTGCATCTCGGCATCTGGTGACTGACCAACAGCTCGCGGGTATGGCGCGGGGCTCAGGCGCTGGGGTCGGTCACGTCGGCGACCTGCGCGCCGAGGACCCGCACGATGTCGTCGGCCTGCGCCGTCGCCGCGACGCCGTGGGCTCCCGCGCCGATCGACACGCGACGACCTGCGACCGTGGCGTCGGCGACGACCGGCCACGGCGTGGTCGAGCCGAACGGCGTGATGGTGCCGCGTTCGTACCCCGTCACGTCCTTGGCCGTCGCGGCATCCGGCATCGACATGCGGTTGACGCCGAGCAGGGCCCGCAGCTTGGGCCAGGAGATCTCACGGCCCCCGGGCACGAGGACGAACAGGTAGTCGTCCTCCGCGCGCCGGACCACCAGCGTCTTGATGATGTCCTCGGGCTGGACGCCCCGGGCGGCCGCGGCCTCCTCGAGGGACCCGACCCGACCGTGCCGGGTGATCGTGTGGTCGATCCCGCTGGCGGTCAGTGCCGTTGCCGCCCGCTCCGCGCCGTCGTCAGCCATGGGGCTCAGCGTATGGCGCGCACGCGCGGAGCGCCCGGCGGTGCATGCTGGGTTCGTGCACGAACTCAACGTCCTCGGCGGCGAGCTGGAGCCCTGCGGGACCGACCCGATGACGGGATTCTTCCGGGACGGATGCTGTCGAACCGGACCCGAGGACCTCGGTCGCCACACGATCTGCGCGGTGGCGACCGTGGAGTTCCTCGAGCACCAGCGCGGCATCGGCAACGACCTGTCCCAGCCGATGCCGGAGTACGGCTTCCCCGGGCTGGTCCCTGGTGACCGGTGGTGCGTCACGGCCCTGAACTGGGCCCGGGCGTTCAGCGACGGGGTCGCAGCCCCGGTCATCCTCGCGTCGACGCACGAGTCGGTGCTCTCGGTGGTGCCGCTGGCGGCACTGCGCCAGCACGCGGTGGATGTGCCGTCCGACGTCAGCTCGCTCGAGCCGTAGGCCGGCCCAGCCCGCTGATCAGGCGAAACGCCCCGGGTGGCGCCTGTCGGAGGACTACCCTCTGGTCACCCAGACCGAGGAGTCGTCATGGCCCAGACCGGACAGACCATCGAGAATCCCGTGACCGGAGAACGCATGACCTTCGTGCGGACGGCGGCGGACACGGGGGGCGCCGAGCTCGTCGTGGAGCTCGAGCTCACGGCGGACGCCTTCCTGCCAGCGGAACACATCCACCAGAAGCAGGAGGAGAAGTTCACCGTGCTCGAGGGGCGGCTGGTGTTCCGTTCCGACGGGCAGGAACGCCTCGTGGTCGCCGACGAGAGCATCGTCGTGCCGCCCGGGACGGCGCACGCGTGGGCCACGGACGGCTCGAGCCAGGCTCGGGTGGCGATCACGTTCACGCCGGCCGGTGCGGCGGAGCACTTCTTCGAGTCCTTCTTCCGCCTGGCCAGGGAGGGCAAGGTCAACGACCGAGGTCTGGCCAACCCGATCCGCATGGCGCAGCTCGCGCGTGCCTACGACATCTTCCTGGCGAGCCCTCCGGTGGCGGTGCAGCGGCCGGTGTTCGCAGCGCTGGACGGCCTGGGCCGTGCCCTCGGCTACGAGCGCTTTCCGGTCTGACCTCGGGCGACTTGGACCCTCGGCCTTCTCGCGACCCGCTTTCGACTCGCTCTCGAACCGCCCTCGACCCGCCCTCGACCCCTCGGGGCGGGGGGCCCGGGGGTGTGGTGTCTCCCATGCGAGACAGATTGAGCGGCCCGACGTGCCCACGACGGTGCGGCGGGGTGTGGAATGGTCCCGGGGTCGGGCCACGACCGCCGTGGACCAGTTCGCCGCACAGCGGAGTCGAGAGGGCAGCGTGAGCTTCGAGTCGATGTGGGCGGACCTGCAGCCGGTCGGGCGCAGCGCCTCCTCCGGGGGCTACCGACGCTTCGCGTGGACCCGCGAGGACCACGACCTGCGCGAGTGGTTCGCCGCCGAGGCGTCCCGGCGGGGCCTGGACCTCACCGAGGACCGGATGGGCAACCAGTGGGCCTGGTGGGGCGACCCCGACCGGGCGGCGCGTGCGGGCGACAAGGGCGTCGTGACCGGCTCCCACCTCGACAGCGTGCCCGACGGCGGCGCCTTCGACGGCCCTCTCGGGGTGGTCAGCGCCTTTGCCGCCGTGGATGCGTTGCGGGACAACGGGTTCACGCCGCACCGCCCCATCGGCGTCGTCAACTTCGTCGACGAGGAGGGTGCGCGCTTCGGCGTCGCCTGCGCCGGGTCGCGGGTCATCACCGGAGCCATGACCGCGGCTCGCGCCCTGGGTCTCGCGGACGCCGACAGTGTCTCGATGGCCGAGGCCCTCGTCGCCGCCGGGCGTGACCCCCACAAGATCGGCCGCGACGACGAGACGCTCGGCCGGATCGGTGCGTTCGTCGAGCTCCACGTCGAGCAGGGGCGGGGCCTGGTCGACCTCGACCACGCGGTCGCCGTCGGCACCGACATCTGGCCGCACGGCCGGTGGCGTCTCGACTTCACCGGTGAGGCCAACCATGCCGGCACCACGCGTCTCGAGGACCGCCACGACGCGATGCTCGGCTTCGCCGGCGCCGTCCTCGCCGCCCGTGAGGCTGCGGTGACCCACGGCTGCGTCGCGACCGTGGGCAAGGTCGCGGTCACCCCCGGCGGCGTGAACGCCGTGCCCAGCGCTGTCACCGGGTGGCTCGATGCGCGTGGTGCGAGCTCACGCGCGGTTCGTCGCGCCGTCGCCGACGTCACCAGCCTGGTCGAACAGGCCGGTGGGTCCGTCACCGAGGAGTCGTGGACGCCGTCGACACCCTTCGACCACGACCTGTCGGCACGCATCGCGGCCGGGCTCGGCGGCATACCTGCGCTCGGCACCGGTGCGGGGCACGACGCGGGCATCCTCGCGAACGCCGGCGTGCCCACGGCGATGGTGTTCGTGCGCAACCCCACGGGGGTCTCACACTCACCTGCCGAGCACGCCGAGCTCGAAGACTGCCTCGAGGGGGTCGTGGCCCTGACCACGGTCCTCGAGGACCTCGCAGGGGAGCGGGCATGACCACCTACTGGGCCGAACACGCCTGGCTGCCAACAGGACTCGCGACTGACGTGCGGTTCGAGGTGGTGGACGGCCGGTTCGCCGCCGTGCACCGCAAGGCCCGTCCGGTGGCTGGCGACGAGCGGCTCCACGGTGTCGTCCTCCCCGGGCTCGCCAACGCGCACAGCCACGCCTTCCACCGCGCGCTGCGCGGTCGCACGCACGTCGACGGAGGCAACTTCTGGACCTGGCGCGACCAGATGTATGCCGTGACGCGGCACCTCACGCCCGAGACCTACTTCGCGCTGGCCCGGGCCGTCTTCGCCGAGATGGCTCTCGCCGGCACCACCGCCGTAGGGGAGTTCCACTACCTGCACCACGCGCCGGGCGGCAAGCGGTACAACGAGCCGAACGCGATGGGCCACGCCCTCCTCGCGGCGGCGCACGAGGCCGGGATCCGGCTGACGCTGCTCGACACCTGCTACCTCGCGGGCGGTCTCACCGGTGACGGTCACCTGCCGCTCGACGAGGTGCAGGTGCGGTTCTCCGACGGCGACGTCGACACCTGGGCCGCCCGCGTCGCGGCCCTCGAGCCAAGCCTGACCACGCGGATCGGGGCGGCGGTCCACTCGGTGCGGGCCATCCCCCGCGACCAGCTCGAACCCATGGCCCAGGTGACCCGGGGACGCATCGTCCACGCCCACGTGAGCGAGCAGCCGGCCGAGAACCTCGCCACCCAGATGTACTACGGCGCCACCCCGACCGCGCTGCTCGCCGAGGCCGGGCTGGTCAACGACCGTTTCACCGCGGTGCACGCGACCCACCTGAGCGACGACGACATCCGGACCCTCGGGCGCCAGCGCGCGACGGCCTGCTTTTGCCCCACGACCGAGCGCGACCTCGCGGACGGGATCGGGCCGGCGCGGGCGCTCGCCGACGCCGGCGCACGGTTGACGCTCGGCTCCGACCAGCACGCCGTGATCGACCCGTTCGAGGAGGTGCGTGGACTCGAGATGCACGAACGCCTGACGAGCAACGAGCGCGGGCGGTTCGCGAGCGACGAGCTGATGCGTGCGGCGAGCGTGGACGGCTACCGCAGCCTGGGCTGGAACGACATCGGCGAGGTCGCCGAGGGCCAGGTCGCCGACTTCGTCCTGGTGCGCACCGACACGGTCAACACGGTGGGATCCAAGGCGACCCAGATCCTCTACAGCGCAACGCGATCCGACGTCGACCTCGTGGTCGTCGGTGGGCGCGTGGTCGTCCGCGACGGCCAGCACGAGCTGGGCGACGTGGCCGACCTCCTGTCCAAGGCGCTCGCCGACGTCAGGGAGCACCGGTGAGCGTCGCAGCGAACGCCGCCGCAGCCGTGTTCAGCACGTTGGTCACCGGGATCGGTGAGCTGGTCACCTGCGAGGGCACCGAGGGGCCGATCGGGGACCGCCTCGGGATCCGGCGCCGGGCCGCCCTGGTCGTCGAGGACGGGAACGTCGCGTGGCTGGGCTCCGCGGACGACGCACCGGCCGCGGACCGCAGGGTCGACGTGGGTGGGCGAGCCGTGCTTCCCGGGTTCGTCGACTCGCACGCCCACCTCGTGTTCGCCGGGGACCGTGGCGAGGAGTTCGCGGCCCGGATGGCCGGCACGCCCTACGACGGCGGGGGCATCGGCGTCTCGGTGGCCGCGACGCGTGCGGCGAGCGACGACGACCTGCGAGCCCTCGTGGCCACCCGCATCGCCGAGATGCGGGCGCAGGGCACCACGACCGTCGAGGTCAAGAGCGGCTACGGCCTGACCGTCGAGGACGAGGTGCGGGCCCTGCGGATCGCCTCCGAGTTCACGACCGAGACGACCTTCCTGGGCGCCCACGTGGTGCCCGCGGAGTACGCGCGTGACCGCGCGGCATACCTCGAGCTCGTGTCCGGCCCGATGCTCGCGGCGGCGGTGCCGCACGCACGGTGGGTGGACGTCTTCTGCGAACCGCACTCGGCGCACGCGTTCACCGCCGACGAGGCGCGTGCCGTCCTCGTGGCCGGTCGGGACGCGGGCCTGGGGTTGCGCGTCCACGGCAACCAGCTCGGGCACGGCCCCGGGGTCCAGCTCGCCGTGGAGCTCGGCGCGGCCAGCGTCGACCACTGCACCTACCTGTCCGACGCGGACGTGACCGCCCTCTCGGACGCGGCCGGCACGACCGTCGCGACGCTGCTCCCGGGCGTGGAGTTCTCGACGCGGTCGCCGTACCCCGATGCCGCCGCCCTCCTGCGTGCCGGTGTCGACATCGCGCTGGCGACCGACTGCAACCCGGGCACGTGCTACTCGTCTTCGATGCCGTTCGTCATCGCCCTCGCCGTCCGGGAGATGGGGCTGTCCCCCGGCGAGGCGGTGTATGCCGCGACCGCTGGCTCGGCGATGTCGCTGCGGCGCAACGACATCGGACGAATCGCGGTGGGCGCGCGAGCCGACCTCGCCGTCCTCGACGCCCCGTCGCACGTCCACCTGTCCTATCGTGCGGGCGTGCCCATCGCGAGCGTCCTCGACCTCGCCGCCGCCAGTGACGGAGACGCCTGATGACCGAGCCCACCGACCGCACCGGGCCCTCGACCGAGCCTTCGACCGAGCCTTCGCCGGAGCTGGTCGAGGTGGGGCACGCGTGCTTCGACTTCGCCCGACACGGCGACACCCGGCGGCTGCTCGCCTACGTCGCCGCAGGTGTCCCGGTCGACCTCACCGACGCGAGCGGGAACACCCTGGTGATGCTGGCGGCCTACCACGGGCACGCGGACGCGGTCCTCGGGCTGGCTGCCGCCGGTGCCGACGTGGACCGAGTCAACGACCGTGGCCAGACGCCGCTGGCTGGTGCGGTGTTCAAGGGCGAGGACGACGTGGTGCACGCGCTGCTCGAGCAGGGCGCGGACCCTGATCGCGGCACGCCGAGCGCGCGGGCGACCGCCCAGATGTTCGGCCGGACCGACCTGATCCCCGGCGGGTGAGGATGGTCGAGCGCCGCCGCCGGGTGGTCCTCGCTGCGCTCCTCGCCCTCATCAGCCGTGCCGCGCCACCCTCCGGGGTGCGCGGCACGGCTGCGTGCGGACCTGGCCGCCGAGCGAGCCGTGTCAGGCTTCGCCCTCCTGCATGGCCTGCGGCAGGTGACCAGCAGACTTCTCGTAGTACTCGGCAGCCTTGCGCGTCATGAGGACCTTGGCGGCACCGGCGGCCAGCCCCGTGAGGGCGGCGAACGCCACGGCATCGCGCCACGGCGTGCGTGGGTCGCGGGGGTCCAGCGTCGAGTCCTTGCCGGCCTTCTTCCAGATCTTCGTGACCAGCACGTTCGCCACGACCCCGGCAAGGACCGCGGATCCCGTTCCCATGACTCTCCACACCATCGGGCCCATGTCATCCTCCACATCGTCGTACCGTCGCGGATCTTTCCGCGGTCGTCCTGTCCAGCCTTGCACAGGGTGGAGTAGCGTGGCACTCGTCACGACAGGGGAGCGCGCAAGCGCTGAGAGTGCGGCCCACCGCAGACCCTCACACCTGATCCGGTTCGCACCGGCGTAGGGAGTCGAGTTCTCACGCACCTGTCGGCCGTCGTGCCTCCTCGGTGCGCCCGGTCGGCAGGGGCAACCCCCTCGGAATCCACAGGATCCTCGGGAGGCACGACCATGAGCACCACCAACACCCCCGCCGGCCCGACCGGCACCGGCAGCACCAGCACCGACAGCACCAGCACCGACAGCAACAAGACCCCCACCACCACGACCGATCCGACCGCGTCCACGAGGCGGGGAAGCATCCGCGCCAGCGGCTCCCTCATGGGGTGGCGCACCGTCGACCTGCTGACCGTCGCCTTCCTGGGCGCCGCGTTCGGCATCGCCTACTGGGGCTGGGGGCTGGCGTACGCAGCGCCGGCCGAGGGCCTCGGCGCGATCTTCCCGCCCCTGCAGGGCATCACCGGCGCACCGTGGCTGATGGCCGGCGTCGTGGGTGGCCTCGTCATCCGCCGTCCCGGCGCGGCCCTCATGTGCGAGGTGGTCGCGGCGCTCGTCTCCATGCTCCCGGGCACGAAGTGGGGTGCCTCCACGATGATCTCCGGCATCCTCCAGGGCCTGGGGGCCGAGATCGCCTTCCTCGTCCTCGGGTACGCCGCGTTCGGCCTCGCTGCTGCTGTGCTCGCCGGAGCGCTCAGCGCGCCCCTCGAAGCGCTCTACGAGTGGGGCACCTACTGGACCGACTGGGGCATGGACTACAAGGTCGTCTATGCCGTCATCCTCACCGTCGCGGGCGCCGTCATCGCTGGTGGCGTGGGCTGGTTGCTGACCCAGGCGCTCGCGCGGGCCGGCGCCCTCGGCGCCTTCCCCGTCGGCCAGGAGGCCAGGGAGACCCGCGCTGTCTGACCGGTCGGGTCCGGTGCTGACCCCCGGTGACGGTGCCGCCGTCACCGGGGACCACCCCGGCCGGGTCGAGGTCCGCGACCTCACCTGGCGCCCCTACGGGCGCCGTGAACCCGTCTTGCGCGGCATCGACCTGGTCATCCCCGCCGGCCAACGGCTGCTCCTCGTCGGCCCCAGCGGCTCCGGGAAGTCCACCCTGCTGCGCGCCCTCGGCGGTGTGCTCGAGGTGGCCGACTCCGGTGACCTGACCGGCACGGTCCTGCTCGACGGCGTCGACCCGGGCGCCCGGGCCGGTGCGGTCGGGCTCGTCCTGCAGGAGCCGGGAGCGGGAGTCGTGTCGGCCACGATCGGCCGTGACGTGGCCTTCGGCCTGGAGAACACCGGTATGCCGCGTGCGGCCATGCCCGAGCGCGTCGACGCTGCGCTCGCCTCGGTCCACCTGACGATGCCCCGGGACACCCCCACCCACGCGCTGTCCGGTGGCGAACAGCAGCGGCTCGCCCTCGCGGGCGCACTCGCCCTCGAGCCCAGCCTGCTGCTCCTCGACGAGCCGACGGCCATGCTCGACCCGGAGAACGCGGCGTCGGTCCGCGAGGTCGTCGCCGAGGTCACGGGGTCGCGCGAGCTGACCACGGTCGTCGTCGAGCACCGGCTCGGGCCGTGGATCGGGTTCGCCGACCGGCTCGTCGTCCTCGACGAGCAGGGCCGCATCGTCGCCGACGGTGACCCGCACGAGGTGCTCGACACCCACGCGGAGGCTCTCGCGGCGCAGGGGATCTGGGTGCCGGGAGTGCCGGACCCGCAGCCTCGCCCGGTCCCGGCAGGGACGTTCGGACGCGGGCGCCTGGGGGCCCACGTGGTCGCCCTCGACGCCGTCGACCTGCGCGTCGAACGCTCGGTGCGCAGCCTCGACGGCTCGACACGCACCAGCGTGGCCGTGGCCGGGCGGTGGTTGCAGCTGCGCAGCGCCGAGACGCACGCGCTGGTCGGTCCCTCGGGGGCCGGCAAGTCGACCCTGATGCTGGCGTTGGCGGGGCTCGTCGACCGGCAGGCGGGTGAGGTCAGGGTGCACCCGGACCTCGCGGTGCACGCCGGGCGCGACCCGCGCGAGTGGTCCACGACGGACGTCGCCCGGACCCTGGCATGGGTGCCGCAGTGGGCCAGCTCCACGTTGGTGGCGACGACCGTCCTCGACGAGGTGATGACGACGTCGCGGGCCCTCGGCCTCGTCGAGTCGGAGGCCCTCGAGCGCTGTCGCTCCCTGCTCGCCGCCCTCGGCCTGGGGCACCTCGAGCAGGCCGACCCCCGACACCTCTCAGGCGGTGAGCAACGCCGTCTCGCCATGGCCTCCGCGGTCGCCCACCAGCCCGCCATCCTGCTCGCCGACGAGGCCACCGTCGGTCAGGACCGCCACACCTGGGCAGCGGTCACCGGCATCCTCGAGGCCCTGCGTGACGCCGGCTCGGCCGTGGTCGTCACGACCCATGACGACGGGGTCGTGGCCCGTGCCGACCGGGTCACCACGATCTCGCGCCCGTCCCAGCCGCCACCTGCGCCCACGCCCCGGCGGCCCCTCGTGGCGAGGGCCGGGCCGTTGGCACTGCTCGGTGCCTCGGTGCTCGCCATACCTGCCGGGGTGGCCTCACCGCACTGGCACACGAGCCTGGCGGTCCTGGCCACCCAGGTGGTCCTCGCCGTCGTCGCGCTGTCCGCCCCCGGCCGGGGGGCCCGCCCGCGTGGACGCACCAGGGGAGTGGCCCTGCGGATGGTGCCCGGTCTCGTCGGAGCCTTGTCCGTCGCCTGGTCGACGTGGTTGCTCGGCACGCGTGACCTCGACGTCGTCGCCACGGCGGGTCTGCGGGTCCTCATCATCGTGCTGCCCTCGGCCGTCCTCGTCCAGCACGTCGACGCGGACGCCCTCGGCGACCACCTCGCCCAGCAGCTGCGGCTGCCCGCTCGCCCCGTCGTGGCGCTCGCTGCCGCGCTGCAGCGGGTGCACACGTTCGGCGACATCTGGGCCGAGATCTCCCGGGCCCGACGGGTGCGCGGCATCGCCGCCACCGCCCGCTCGCCGAAGTCCGTGCTGGGCGAGATCTGGGCGCTGACGCTGGGCATGCTGGTGCGTTCGCTGCAGGCCGCCGCCGCTCTGGCCGTGGCGATGGACGCGCGCGGGTTCGCGACGGCGTCGCGGCGGACCTGGGCCCAGTCCGCACCGTGGCGCCGCGCGGACAGCCTCGTCCTGCTGCTGTCGTTGCTCCCCGTCGCGGTCGCCGTCCTCGGCCACTGAGTCCCCCGGCGCCTTCGTTCGGGGGCAGGAGAGTGAGCCCGGTGTGACTCTCCTGCCCCCGAACCCGGCGCAGGTGCCGGGGCACGTGGCGGGGCAGGTGCGGGGAAGGTCAGGCGAAAGCAGCCGCCGGGTGTCCCTTCAGGGCGGGCAGGTCCGGCGGAAGGTCGAGGAACTTGTCGGCGGTGACCGGGATGTCGCGCACCCGGACACCGCTGGCGTGCCAGGCCGCGTTGGCCACGGCCGCGGCAGCGCCGACGATGCCGATCTCGCCGATGCCGCGTGCGCCCATCGGGTTGGCCAGCGGATCGGTCTCGTCGAGCCAGACCGCCTCGATCTCGGGGATGTCGGCGTGGGAGGCCACGTGGTAGCTCGCGAGGTCCTGGGTGACGATGTGCCCGAACCGCGGGTCGCGCACGGACTCCTCGAACAACCCCGTCGACAACCCCATCGTCATTCCGCCGATGAGCTGCGAGCGGGCGGTGACGGGGTTGATGATCCGCCCCGCTGAGAAGACCCCGAGGGCGCGGGCGACCCGCAGCTCGCCGGTCCAGATGTTGACCCTGAGCTCGACGAACTGTGCCCCGAACGAGTGCAGCGAGTACTTGCCCATGTTGGGGTTGCCCGCCGGTCCGGCGGTCGTCTCGTCGCCCACCGAGGGCGACGTACCGTGCTCCTCGCGGAACGCCCGGGACGCACCGACGATCGCCGAGCCCCACGACGCCGTGCCCGCCGAGCCGCCCGCGACGGTGGCGACGGGGAGCCTGCTGTCCGCGATGGACACGTCCACGTCGCCGAGCCGCACCCCGAGGGCATCGGCAGAGATCTGGGTGAGCACCGTGAGCGCGCCCGTGCCGATGTCCGCCGCTCCTATCTCGACGGCGTAGCGGCCGCCCTCGAGTGCGCGGACCGTGGCCCTGTTGCCGGGCTGCTGGTAGTAGGGGTAGGTCGCCGCTGCGACACCGGTGCCCACCAACCAGTCTCCGTCGCGCCTCGACCCGGGGGCGAGGTCGCGGTCGGCCCACCCGAACCGGGCCGCACCCTCGCGCAGGCACTCGACGAGCTTGCGGTGGCCGAACGGCTGGCCCGACTCGGGGTCGGTCTCGGGCTCGTTGCGGATGCGCAGCTCGATCGGGTCGATGCCCACGGCCACGGCGAGCTCGTCCATCGCGACCTCGTGGGCGAACATCCCGGGCATCTCGCCCGGTGCCCGCATCCACGACGGCACCGCGACGTCGAGTGGCGCCAGCCGGTGCGAGGTGTGCCGGTTGGGAGCGGCATACATGTGCCGGGTGGCGATAGCCGTCTGCTCGGCGAACTCCTTGATGGCAGAGGTCTGCTCGATCACCTCGTGGTTGATGCCGATGAGCCGTCCGGAGGCGTCGGCGGCCAGCTGGAACCGCTGGATCGTCGCTGTGCGGTAGCCCGCGAGTGCGAAGAGCTGCTGCCGGGTCAGGGCCAGCCGCACGGGGCGGCCCCCGGTGGTCTTCGCCGCCAGGGCCGCGACGACGTCGTGGACGTGCGGCAGACCCTTGCTGCCGAAGCCGCCGCCGACGAAGGGTGACACGACGTGGACCTGCCCCGCCTCGAGGCCGAACAGCGGCGCCAGCGTCTTCACGACACCGTGCACCGCCTGGGTCGAGGCGTGCATGACGAGCACCGGCTCGCCCTCGGCCGCGTCGTGGTCCCAGCGTGCGGTGACCGCGTGCGGTTCCATCGGGCTGTTGTGCTCGAACGGCGTCCGATAGGTCTGGTCGACGACGACGTCGGCCTTCTCCAGCGCCCGGTCCATGCGCCCGAGGTTGCTGTCGGTGGGGAACGCCGGGTTGACCTTCTCCGGCTTGTAGAGCTCGGGGTCGTCGGCGACGAAGTCCGCCCGGTGCTCGTCCTCGTCGTAGGACACCTCGACGAGGAGCGCCCCCTCGCGGGCCGCCTCGACGCTCTCGGCGACGACGACCGCGACGACCTGACCGCGGAACCCCACCGAGTCACCTTGCAGGGCAGCGTATTCGGCATCCTCCGTGGACGCGAGACGTGGTGCGTTCGTGTGGTCGAGGACGTCCACGACGCCCTCGAGCGCGCGGGCCGTCGTGCTGTCGATCCGCGTGATGGTGCCCTTGGCGATGGTCGACTGCACGAGGTGCAGGTAGAGCGGGCGCTCCACCTGGGCCTCGTAGGCGTAGGTCGCCTCTCCGGTCACCTTGAGGCGTCCTTCGAGCCGACGAGTGCCCTGTCCGATGGCGGCGACCTCGAGGGCCCCGGAGTCGGTGGTGGTGGCAGGTGACGTGTCGGAGCCGGTCATCTGGAGGCCTCCTTGGTCGAGGCGACGGACGGGGTGGAGGAGGCGGCAGAGGTCAGCTGTGCGAGCGTCATAGCCGTGCTGCGCAACAACATCGGGACCTTGTATGCCGTGTCCGGCGAGGTCTGTGCGTCGGCGAGCTCCGCATGGAGCGCGGCCCGCACGTTCTCGGGGCTGGGCTCCTTGCCTCGCAGCATCTCCTCGGCGCGACGAGCGCGCCACGGCTTGTGGGCCGCCCCACCCCACGCGATGCGCACGTCGTCGAGCGTCCCGTCGTCAGCGACGGCCACGACGACCGCGACCGAGACCAGGGCGAACGCGTAGGACGCCCGGTCGCGGACCTTGGTGTAGGTCGAGCGCGCACCGGCCGGGAGCGCGGGCACCCAGACACCGGTGACGAGGTCGCCGTGGCGCAGGGTCGTGTCCTGTTCGGGATGGTCGCCCGGGAGCCGGTGCAGGTCCTCGAACGCCACCTCGCGCTCCCCGTCGGGTCCGAGGACGGTCACCGTTGCGTCGAGCGCCGCGAGGGAGACGGCCAGGTCCGACGGGTGCACGGCGACGCACTCCGCAGAGGCGCCGAGGATCGCGTTGTAGCGGCCATAGCCCTCGAGAGCCGAGCAGCCAGAGCCCGGTTCACGCTTGTTGCACGGCGTCGTGACGTCCTGGAAGTAGACGCACCTCGTGCGCTGCAGGAGGTTGCCCGCGGTGGTGGCCTGGTTGCGGATCTGGCCGGACGCGCCGGACAGCAACGCCCGGGACAGCACGGCATACCCCTGGCGGATGCCGGCGTCGGCGGCGAGGTCGCTGTTGCGGACGTTGGCCCCGATCCGCACGCCCTCCTCGGAGTGGTCGATCTGCGCGAGCGGCAGCCGGCTGACGTCGACGAGGAGGTCGGGTCGGGCGATGCCCAGCTTGAGGTGGTCGACGAGGTTGCTGCCTGCGGCGATGAACTGCGCGTCGGGGGAGGAGCTGACGCGCGCCACCGCCCCGGCGGCGTCCGTCGCGCGTTCCCAGGTGTGGGCCCTCATGCCCGCGCCGCCTCTCGGATCGCCGCGACGATGTTGACGTAGGCCCCGCACCGGCACAGGTTGCCGCTCATGCGTTCGCGGATCTCCTCGTCGGTGAGCTCCACGTCCGCGACGAGGTCGTCGGTGACGTGGCTGGGGTTGCCCTGCTTGGCCTCCTCGAGCATGCCCACGGCCGAGCACACCTGCCCCGGGGTGCAGTAGCCGCACTGGAGCCCGTCCTGGGCGAGGAACGCCTCCTGGACGGCGTGGAGCCCGTCGCCGTCGTCGAGCCCTGCGGCGGTGGTGACCTCGGCGCCGTCCTGGGCCACGGCGAGGGTGAGGCACGACAGGTGGCGCCGGCCGTCGAGCAGGACCGTGCACGAGCCGCACTGACCGTGGTCGCACCCCTTCTTCGGAGTCGTCACGCCGAGCCGGTCGCGGAGGGTGTCGAGGAGGGTGCTGCGGTGGTCGACCTCGACGGTGCGCTCGGCCCCGTCGACGACCAGGGAGATCTGGGACTGCATGGCTGAGAGGCCTTTCGTTCCGTCGCCGCGAGGTCGACGACATCCCCAAGTGAACGACCGGCGGAACGGCCCCGCAATTCCTGCAGGACGGACGAGGACGTGCTGATCCGAACCCATTTGCCCCGGTAGGAGGGGGTCCGTCGGGGGTCGTTCGGGTCGACCCCGGCGGCGTCTGACCACCCGTCCGGCAGCAAGGTTGCAGGACCTCTAGCCTTGACATGTGGACTGGACCGACTACGACGCTGCCCTCTTCGACCTCGACGGGGTGCTGACCCCCACCGCCGAGGTGCACATGCGTGCGTGGGACGTCATGTTCAACGCCTACCTCGAGGGCCGCGACGATCACCAGCGGCCCTACACCGAGCAGGACTACTTCGACTTCGTCGACGGCAAGCCGCGCTACGACGGCGTCCGGTCCTTCCTCGCCTCCCGCGGCATCACGCTCCCCGACGGCACCCCCGAGGACGCCTCCGATCTTGAGACCGTGTGCGGCCTCGGCAACCGCAAGAACGACGCCTTCTCCGCCGTCCTGCGCGACGAGGGCGTCACGCCCTACCCTGCCTCGGTCGCGCTCCTGGACGACCTGCGCGCGCGCGGCACGGCCGTCGCCGTGGTCTCCTCCTCGCGCAACGCCCCTGCCGTCCTCGCGGCCGCGGGCCTCGCCGACCGGTTCGAGGTGGTCGTCGACGGCCAGGTCGCCGCCGCAGCCGGCCTTCCGGGCAAGCCCGCCCCCGACACCTACCTGTATGCCGCGCAGCAGCTGGGCGTGACCAAGGAGCGGTCCGTCGTGCTCGAGGACGCCCTGTCGGGCGTGCAGTCCGGCCGGGCGGGCGACTTCGGCCTCGTCGTCGGGGTCGACCGCGGCGCCGGGGAGCAGGCGCTGCTCGACGGTGGCGCCGACGTCGTCGTGCGCGAGCTCGACGAGCTGATCGCCCGATGAGCGACTCCGCCGCGGGACACGCCGGACCGATCTCGCCGGACCCCGTCGACCGCACCCGCTTCCCCGTCGACGAGTGGCGCTGGACCGAGACCAGCTACTCGAACGAGGACCTCGGCGTCACCGAGACGGTCTTCGCCGTCGGCAACGGCTACCTCGGTATGCGCGGCAACCCCGAGGACGGGCGCGAGACGCACGCCCACGGGACGTTCATCAACGGGTTCCACGAGACCTGGAAGATCCGGCACGCCGAGGAGGCCTTCGGCTTCGCCGAGGCCGGCCAGACCATCGTCAACGTCCCCGACGTCAAGACGATCAAGCTCTACGTCGACGACGAGCCGCTCCTGCTGTCGGTCGCCGACCTCGAGCACTACGAGCGCTCGCTCGACTTCGCCGACGGCGTGCTGCACCGCTCGCTGGTCTGGTGCACCCCGTCGGGCAAGCGGGTCAAGGTCGAGTCGCGGCGGATGGTGTCCTTCGAGCAGCGGCACCTGGCCGTGATGACGTTCGAGGTGACCCTCCTTGACAGCGACGCCCCGGTCGCCATCTCCTCGCAGGTGCTCAACCGCCAGGACGGCCAGGACGAGTACTTCGTCAAGTCCGCGGCGATGGGTGGCGGGTTCGACCCGCGCCAGGCCAGCAAGTTCACCGACCGGGTCCTGGTGCCGCAGAGCCACTGGTGCAGCGAGCGCCGTGCCATCCTCGGCTACCGCTGCGCGAGCTCGGGCATGACCGTGGCCGTCGCGGTGGACCACGAGATCCGCACCGACAACGAGTTCGAGGAGCTGGCCCACGCAGAGGAGGACCTGGCCAAGAAGGTCTACCGGGTCACTGCGACGCAGGGCGTGCCGATCACGATCACCAAGGTCGCGGCATACCACTCGTCGCGGGGGGTGCCCGTCCGCGAGCTCGTGGACCGCGGCCGACGAACCCTCGACCGCGCTCGCGACGCGGGGGTGGACGAGCTGTTCGCCGAGCAGCGGCGGTGGCTGGACCGGTTCTGGGCCGACTCGGACGTCGTCGTCGACGGTCACCCCGACGTCCAGCAGGCGATCCGCTGGAACCTCTTCCAGCTCGCGCAGGCCTCGGGTCGCGTGGAGCAGGCCGGCATCCCGGCCAAGGGCGTCACCGGGTCCGGCTACGAGGGCCACTACTTCTGGGACACCGAGACCTACGTCCTGCCGTTCCTCAGCTACACCTCGCCGTGGATGGCCCGCGGTGCCCTGCGGTTCCGCTACCAGATGCTTCCGGCCGCCCGCCGTCGCGCTCGCGAGCTGTCGCAGTCGGGGGCGGCCTTCCCGTGGCGCACCATCAACGGCGAGGAGGCCTCGGCCTACTACGCCGCCGGCACCGCGCAGTTCCACATCAACGCCGACATCGCCTTCGCCCTGTCGAAGTACGTCAGTGCGAGCGGTGACGAGGACTTCATGATGCGCGAGGGGATCGACGTCCTCGTCGAGACCGCGCGGATGTGGGCCGACCTCGGGTTCTGGCTCGGGCGCAGGGAGCCCAGGTTCCACATCCACGGCGTCACCGGTCCGGACGAGTACACGACGGTCGTCAACAACAACCTCTTCACCAACGTCATGGCCAGGGACAACCTGCGCCAGGCCGCGCGGTGGTCGACGATCCTGCGCGAACGTCGGCCGGCGGACTACGCGCGCATGGTGGCCCGGCTCGAGATCGACGAGGCCGAGGTCGAGGAGTGGCGGCGCTGCGCCGAGGGGATGCACATCCCCTACGACGAGGGGATGGGCGTGCACCCGCAGGACCAGCACTTCCTCGAGCGCGAGGTCTGGGACCTCGCTGCGACCCCGCCGGACAAGCGACCCCTGCTCCTGCACTACCACCCGCTGGTGATCTACCGGTTCCAGGTGCTCAAGCAGGCCGACGTCGTGGCGGCGCTGTTCCTGCAGGGCGACCTGTTCACCGTCGAGGAGAAGCGCGCCGACTTCGAGTACTACGACCCGATCACGACCGGTGACTCGACGCTGTCGGCCGTGGTGCAGTCGATCATCGCCGCCGAGGTCGGCTACCAGGATCTCGCGCTGCGCTACTTCCACGCCGGCCTCTACGTCGACCTCGCCGACCTGCACCGCAACGCCGCGGACGGGGTGCACATCGCGTCCTGCGGCGGGGTCTGGAACGCCTCGGTCTACGGGTTCGGCGGGATGCGCGACCACAACGGCACGCTGACCTTCGACCCGAGGCTGCCCGCGGGCTGGCCGCGGCTGGAGTTCCGGATCCGGGTGCGCGGATCGAGGGTGCGCGTCGAGGTGCTGCCGCGCCAGATCTCCTTCACCCTCGTCGAGGGCGACGCCCAGGAGTTCGTCGTCCGCGGCGAGCGGGTGCGGGCCGAGGTCGGTGCGCCCGCCGTCGTCCCGCTCGAGGACCAGGGTCCGCTCATCACCCGCGAGCTCGGGAGCATGCCGGTCGTCGGCCGCGGCGACCAGCACGAGATGGTCTACACCGCAGGCGTCCCCGACCCGCGCAGCCGCAAGCGCACCGAGGACAACCGGCCTGCCTGACCCGCTGGGTCCGGGGGCGCCCGGTATGGCGCGACGCGCCCCCGGCTCGCGCCTCCTCACGCGTCGGGGACCACGACGACCTTCCCGGTGAGCGCCCCTGCGGCGGCCCGGGCGTGGACCGCCGGAAGGTCGCTGAGCGCAACGCGCTCGGCGACGTCGACAGCGAGCTCGCCGCGATCGACGAGGGCCACCAGCTGCGAGAGCTGCTGGGCATCGCTGCGGACGTACATGTCGATGCCGCGAAGTCCGCGGGACTCGTCGCTGGGGGCGAGCATCCAGACGGTGGTGTTGACGACGACCCCGCCGTCCGCGACGCGGTCGGCCAGTCGCGCGAACTGCTCCGGCGTGATGGGGGCGAGGTTCAGCAGGACGTCGACCGGCTCGGTCACCGCCGAGACGACGTCGGTGGACTCGTGGTCGACGACCTCGGCCGCCCCGAGGTCGAGCAGGTGCTGGCGGCTGCTCGCGCGTCCGGTCGCGATGACGTGCGCTCCGGCACGCGCGGCCAGCTGGACGGCGTACCCACCCACGGCTCCGGCCGCCCCGTTGACCAGGATGCGTTGCCCGGCCTCGAGCCCGGCGTGCTCGAACAGGGCCTGCCACGCCGTGAGGCCCACCAGCGGGAGGGCTGCGGCGTCGGCGAGCGGGATCGTGCTCGGAGCGGCGGTCAGGTCGTCGGCGGTGGCGATGACGTGGTCGGCGGAGGCGCCGTCGACGGTGAAGGGCAGGAAGCCGATCACGCGGTCGCCGACCTGGCGGGCGTGGACGTCGTCACCGAGGGCGCCCACGGTGCCCGAGACGTCCAGGCCCGGGACGTGGGGGAGGGTCAGGGGCATCGGGCCCTGCATGGCCCCGGCTCGGATGTTGGCGTCGACGCTGTTGAACGTCGTCCCGGCGACGCGGATGCGCACCTGGCCGGGCCCGGGGGTGGGCACCTCGACGTCGTCGTGGCGCAGGACGTCGGCGTCGCCGTACTGGTGGAAGCGGATGGCCTTCATGGTCTGTCCTCGTTCTCTCGGTCATTTGCTTCGAATCCGAAGCATGACGGGGACCCTACACATGCTTCGAACTCAAAGCAAGGGATTCGAAGATGAAGTAGTTGTAGGGTGACGGAATGTCGTCCCCACCCCCCTCGCTCGATTCGGTGCAGCTCGAGGCGTACTTCGCCCTGATGGAGGTCGCCGGGCTGCTCAGGCATGCGGTGGAGCAGCAGCTGCGCGAGGACGGTGACCTCAGCTACGTGCAGTTCCAGGTCCTGGCACGCCTCGGGCTGGACTCCCCCACCGGAAGCGAGCGGATGACCGACCTCGCGGACGGCGTCGTCTACAGCCGCAGCGGCCTGACCTACCAGGCGGGTCTGCTCGACAAGGCCGGACTGGTCTCGCGCGCCCCGTCGGTCGACGACGAGCGGAGCATCACGGTCACGATCACCGAGGCCGGCCGCGCACGCCTCGCGCAGGTGCTGCCCGGCCACGTGGAGGTCCTGCGCCGGCAGCTGTTCGCCCCGATGGCGAGCGCTGACGTGCAGGCCCTTCGTGACGTGCTCTCCCCGGTCCGCTCGCACATGCGGGCGGCCCCACCGCGCTCGGCAGGTTCGCGGCGCCGCTCCTGACTCGCGTGGCCCCCGCGGCGACGCGCCATACGACGGGAACAAAGTCTCTGCGCACGAAGTTGAGCCTGATGAACTCAAGTTTGCGAGCCCGGATTTGCACGCACCGGGACGTCGTCCTAACTTGAGTGGAGGCAACTCAACCCGGTACCCATTCCCGAGCACCACAGGAGCATCACCATGGCACGTGCGGTCGGCATCGACCTCGGAACCACCAACTCGGCTGTCGCCGTCCTCGAGGGCGGCGAGCCGACCATCATCGCCAACGCGGAGGGCGGTCGCACGACGCCGTCCGTCGTCGCGTTCTCCAAGGGCGGTGAGGTCCTGGTCGGCGAGATCGCCAAGCGCCAGGCCGTCACCAACGTCGACCGCACCATCCGGTCGGTCAAGCGCCACATCGGCACGGACTGGAAGTCCTCCGAGATCGACGGCAAGGCCTACACGGCCCAGGAGATCAGCGCCCGCATCCTGCAGAAGCTCAAGCGCGACGCCGAGTCCTACCTCGGTGAGGACGTGACCGACGCCGTCATCACCGTCCCCGCGTACTTCGACGACCACGAGCGCCAGGCCACGAAGGAGGCCGGTGAGATCGCGGGCCTCAACGTCCTGCGCATCATCAACGAGCCCACCGCCGCGGCCCTCGCGTACGGCCTCGACAAGGGCAAGGAGGACGAGCTCATCCTCGTCTTCGACCTCGGTGGCGGCACGTTCGACGTGTCCCTCCTCGAGGTCGGCAAGGACCCGGAGGACGGCTTCTCCACCATCCAGGTCCGCTCCACCAGCGGTGACAACAAGCTCGGTGGCGACGACTGGGACGAGCGCATCGTGTCCCACCTGCTCACCACGGTGAAGAACACCTCCGGTGTCGACCTGTCCAAGGACAAGATCGCCATGCAGCGTCTGCGCGACGCCGCGGAGCAGGCCAAGAAGGAGCTCTCGTCCTCGACGAGCACCAACATCTCCCTGCAGTACCTCTCGATGTCGGAGAACGGCCCGATCCACCTCGAGGAGACGATGAGCCGCGCGCAGTTCGAGCAGCTCACCAAGGACCTCCTCGACCGGACCCGCCAGCCGTTCCAGAACGTCATCAAGGACGCCGGCATCGCGCTGGCCGACATCGACCACGTGGTCCTCGTCGGTGGCTCGACCCGCATGCCCGCCGTGAGCACCCTGGTCAAGGAGCTCACCGGTGGCAAGGAGCCCAACAAGGGCGTCAACCCGGACGAGGTCGTCGCCGTCGGCGCGTCCCTGCAGGCCGGTGTCCTCAAGGGTGAGCGCAAGGACGTCCTGCTCATCGACGTCACCCCGCTGAGCCTCGGCATCGAGACCAAGGGTGGTCTGTTCACCAAGCTCATCGAGCGCAACACCGCCATCCCGACCAAGCGCTCCGAGGTGTTCTCCACCGCCGAGGACAACCAGCCGAGCGTCCTCATCCAGGTGTTCCAGGGTGAGCGCGAGATCGCCCAGCACAACAAGCAGCTCGGCACCTTCGAGCTCAGTGGCATCGCGCCCGCCCCCCGCGGCGTGCCGCAGGTCGAGGTCACGTTCGACATCGACGCCAACGGCATCGTCAACGTCTCCGCCAAGGACCGTGGCACCGGCAAGGAGCAGAAGATCACCATCTCCGGTGGCTCGGCCCTGGCCAAGGAGGACATCGAGCGGATGATCAAGGAGGCCGAGGCCCACGCGGAGGAGGACAAGAAGCGCCGCGAGGAGACCGAGGCCCGCAACACCGCCGAGCAGCTCGTCTACTCGACGGAGAAGTTCCTCACCGACAGCGCCGACAAGATCCCCGCCGACGGCCGCGGCGACGTCGACGCCGCGCTCGCGGACCTCAAGGACGCCCTCAAGGCCGACTCGGGGGCCACGCCGGAGGACATCTCCGCGAAGACCTCGAAGCTGTCCGAGGAGTCCCAGAAGCTCGGCACGGCGATGTATGCCGCCGCGGCCGAGTCCGACCAGGCCGCCGGTGACGGCGCGGGTTCGGGCGACGGCGCGGGTGCCGGCGCCCACGCCCACGCCTCCGACGACGACGTCGTGGACGCCGAGGTCGTCGAGGACGACGAGGAGAAGAAGTGACGGAGCGCAGCTCCCAGCCCGAGGGCACCGAGGAGGTGGTGGGCGCCGGTCAGCAGACCGCGCCCGCCGCCCCCGAGGCGGCTCCCCTCGAGGGTGACGTCGTGGACGAGGCGACTCCCGAGCAGGAAACTGCCCCCGCGTCCGACGAGCACCCGGACAGCGTGCTCGCGGCCGAGCGGCTGGTCGACCTGCAGCGACTGCAGGCCGAGTACGTCAACTACAAGCGTCGCGTCGACCGTGACCGTGCCGTCGTGCAGGAGCGCGCCGCGCAGTCCGTGGTCGAGGCGCTGCTGCCGGTGCTCGACGACATCCACGCCGCGCGTGAGCACGGTGACCTCGAGGGTGGCCCGTTCGCCTCGATCGCCGACAAGCTCGAGTCCACGCTCGGCAAGTTCGGGCTCGAGCGGTACGGCGCCGTGGGTGAGCAGTTCGACCCCAACCTCCACGAGGCGCTCATGCACACGGCCTGGCCGCAGGACGGGTCGGTCACCTCGACCGGGTCGACCACGGTGGTCCAGGTGCTCCAGCCCGGCTACCGCGCCGGCGAGCAGGTCCTGCGTGCGGCGCGTGTCGCCGTGGCGGACCCCGAGTGACGGACGCCAGACTGCACGACACGGCGGTGCGGGAGCCCGCGACGGACACCACATCGTCAGGGCTCCCGCCCACCACCGCCCCCAGCTGCTGAGAGGAGGACCCCGACATGGCCAGCCAGGACTGGTTCGAGAAGGACTTCTACGCCATCCTCGGCGTCCCCCAGGACGCTGACGCCGCGGCGATCAAGAAGGCCTACCGCAAGCTCGCCCGCAAGCACCACCCCGACCAGAACGCCGGGGACGCTGCCGCGGAGCAGCGCTTCAAGGACATCGGCGAGGCCAACTCGGTCCTGTCCGACCCGGAGAAGCGCAGCGAGTACGACGCCGTGCGCCAGATGGCTCGCGGCGGTGCCCGCTTCACCGCCGGCGGCCCCGGCGGTCAGGCCGGCGGCGGCGGTTTCGACGACGTGTTCTCCTCGATGTTCGGCGGTGGTGGCAGCGGACAGCGCGTCCGCTACTCCACCGGCGGCGCGGGAGCTGGACAGCCCAACCTCGAGGACATCCTCGGCGGCATGTTCGGTGGTGCCGGCGGTGCCGGCCAGTCGTATGGGGGCGGCGCAGGTTTCCGCGCCCCCACCGGACCGCGCAAGGGCGGCGACCTCACGGCGCGCACGACCCTGTCGTTCCGGGACGCCGTCGAAGGTGCCACGGTCACCCTCGGGGTCTCCGGTGGTGGCCAGATCACCACGCGAATCCCGGCGGGGGTCAAGGACGGCCAGAAGATCCGGCTGCGCGGCAAGGGCCAGCCCGGCGACCGCGGGGCCGACAACGGTGACCTCATCCTCACCGTGTCGGTGGAGAAGCACCCGGTGTTCAGCCGTGAGGGCGACAACCTCACGCTGGACCTGCCGGTGACCTTCGCGGAAGCGGCGCTCGGGGCGACGGTCTCGGTGCCCACCCTCACCGGCGGCCCCGTCAAGGTGCGCATTGCTCCGGGTACGCCGAGTGGTCGCGTGCTGCGTGTCAAGGGACGCGGTGTCCAGGTGAAGGGCTCTCCCGGTGACCTGATGGCCAAGGTCGTCGTCGTGGTCCCGCAACGCCTCTCGGACGAGGCGCGTGCCGCGGTCGAGACGCTGCGCGCCCAGGACGAGGGGCAGGACCCGCGCGCCGAGCTGTTCGAGAACGCGAGCCGGTGACCCGTCATGGTGCCGGTCACGGGCTTCTCACCTGACGACGACGCCCCCGTCTTCGTCATCTCGGTGGCGGCCACCCTCGCGGGCATGCACGCGCAGACCCTGAGGCAGTACGACCGCCTCGGGATCGTCAGCCCCTCGCGCACCCGGGGTGGCGGCCGCCGCTACTCCGGGCGTGACGTCGCGCTGCTGCGCGAGGTGCAGCGGCTCTCCCAGGAGGAGGGCATCAGCCTCGCCGGCATCCAGCGCATCCTCGACCTCGAGAACCAGGTCGACGCCCTCCGTTCGCGCGTGCGTGAGCTCACCGACGAGGTCGACACCCTGCGGATGGCGACCCGCGGCACGTTCGGCTCGCGAGTGTTCGCCGTCGGCCCGACCGGTGACGTGATCCCGGTCCGGGCGGGCCAGCGCCCCCGCAGCGGACGCTCGCAGGCGCTCGTCGTCTGGCGTCCCAACGCCCCGCGGCTGATCACCGACGCCCGGCTCTGAGCCCTGGGTGGGTCCCGTGTGGGCCCAGATCGGGTCCGGAGCCGGGCGTCGACGGTCGAGGGGCGATCAGGGGGCGAGGTCGCCGTAGATGTTCTGGTCCAGTCCGCCGGCACGGGGGCAGGTGTCGCCGGTGACGCTGCCGTCCGGGAGCGTTGCCCGGCACTGCAGCACGTCGGCGCCCGTCTCGTCCTGAGTGGCCTCGCGCTGGTCCACGCCCGCCACGGTGTTCCGCCAGTCCGTCCACGTCCCGTAGGTGACGCCCGCCTTGGAGTCGATCCACAGGTAGTCACCAGCGAACGGCACGGTGCGGCCCCCGAACTGCTCGTAGTTGGGGTTGCTCGTGGTGTCTGACATCCGGGTGGGCGAGCTCCAGGTGCCGCCGATCGCAGGTCTGGTCGAGGCGTAGACGTCGAGGGCCGGGCCCACGTTGCCCTGGGCGTCGTTGCCCACGGGCCGCTGGCGGAAGGAGGTGGCGTCGTTGGACACGTCGTTGCGGCTGTCCCACCACAGCGCGTGGACGACGCCGCCGTCGACGCTCAGGTCCGGGAACAGCTGCTGGCTGGCCGGTGCCGCGTCGATGGGCGCGGGTTGGGTGACCGCCCCCGTGGCCCCGTCGTAGCGCAGGTAGTAGACGAGCGACTGGCCACCCACGCCGCTGCGGTCAGCCCAGCCGAAGGTGGTGCCCGTGGGAACCTCGCTGCCGGGGCGGATCGCCTCATAGGTGACGTGCACCGTCTCACCGGGCGCATTCTGGTCCGCCGTCGAGCGTGGCCCGGTGTCCGCACGGAAGAAGGTGTACCCCGACTGGCACGGGGGCGCGTCGCCACAGTCGCGGGCTGCCCCCCCGGAGGTCGTGCGGTCCGTGACGCCCATGGCGCTGAACGTCGTCAGGACACGTGGGGGTGAGAACGTCCGGCCACAGTCGGTCGAGCGGACCACGTCGACCGCGTCGCCCTGCCCGCCTTGGGCCTCGAGCTGGCGGAAGGTGATGTACACGTGGCCGCTGCTCGTGACGGAGATATCGGGGAACTGCACGTCGTGGACACCGGCGCTGAGCTTCATCGGCGTGGAGAAGGTGGCGCCGTGGTCGGTCGAGCGCGCCACGTAGATGGCCGCGCCTCCGTTGCCGGTGAACCGGGACCACGCGAAGTACACGTTCCCGCTGCACGAGGAGGAGGTCCGGTCGGCCTCGATGGCCGTCTTGTCGTTGAACTTGCCGAGGAGGTTCGGTGCGGAGGAGCCCTTGGCCACGACGACGGACCTGATGAACTCCTTGCCGTCGTCGGCAGTTGCACCGGTCTGGCCGCCCGGGTTCGCGTAGGTGGCCACCCACACGTCCCCGAACGTCTTCGAGGAGCCCGCGGGGTCGTCGGAGCTCTCGGCGCCGGCGAAGAGCCGACCTGCGCCGTCCCAGGCAAGCACCGGGTCGCCCGCACTGGCGGTGCGGACGCGGGCGCGGGACGCGTATGGCGTGTTGTCGCCCGGGTAGCCGGGCACGAGGGAGGACTGGAACGAGGCGCCGCCGTTCTGCGACCGGTAGTAGCCGAGCCAGATCGGCCCGGAGGCGATCGGGGCTCCATCGGCGTCCGCCCCGTCGTTGTAGACCCCGCAGTAGTCGTTCGAGCTGCCCACGAGGACGTTGGGGTTGCGGGGGTCGACGGCCACGGAGGGCTCGTTCTGCCGCCCTCGAGAGCGCGAGCACTCGGCGAGGGTCGGGTCCTTGGCCACGGGCGAGGTGGGATGGGTGACGTTGTAGTTGGAGACGTAGCCCCCGGCAGAGCCGTCGTCGTTCGTCAGGCGCACGTCGGTCCGGGGCGTCGAGGCAGCGGCGGGGAGCGACGCGGCGCCCACCACTGCGAGGGCGACAGCGGCGACCGCGAGCAGCGGCCTCGGTGTGTTCAGAAGCGGAGTCTTCATCGGGTTCTCCCAAGCATCCGGTGGGTGGTGATCCCGCGGCGTCGCGAGCGCCGCGACTGGTGATGAGGGCGGAATCTCCCCATCACGGTCGACCTGGACCAGAGTGCGCGGAACCGTCAATAGGGTGAGATCCGACCCCGGTCGTCGCGGGTCGCTCCAGGGCGCTCCGGGTCGCCACTCGGGCCGCCCACTCGGCTCGCCCACTCGGGGCGCCGCCCGGGGAGGCTCCCAGGGGCGACCACACGGCATACTCGGGTCGTGAGCGAGCACCTGCTGGTCTTCCCCGACCGTGACACCGCCGACGAAGTGGCTGCCGAGCTGTCCGACGAGGGGTTCACCGGCGTGCGGGTCATCCGTGAGGCGCTGGCCGGCGAGGACGACTCCGAGGCGCACGAGTGGGCCGTCCACGTCGTGGAGGAGAACGTTGCTGACGAGTCCGGCCCCGTGGAGGGTGGACTGCGTGACCGGTTCCAGGCGCTGGCCAAGGACCGCGGCGGCTGGTACGACCCGGAGCCGACACCTCAGGTGCTCTAGCCCACGGTCTGTGCGGCATCACCCTGTCCAGCCTTGAGCGGGACGGTGTGAGTGGGGTGCCCGCCGCTCGGGCTGCCGCTCACCGCGTGCGCCAGAGGGTCTGCACGATCCCTCGGGCGTACACGATGTCGCCGGCCAGGATGGCCAGTCCGAGCAGGGCGAGGATCGCCCCCACGAGGACGGCACTGCCGTCGAGTACCGGGACGAGGCCACCCAACAGGAAGAACAGGCCGAGTGCGGCGATGATGGCTGCGACGAACCACGCCACGGCGAGATGCCATGGGCGAACCTCGCGCGCAGGGGCCTCGCGGGACGGCATCGGAGCTGAGGCTTCGTGCATCGCCCGTTCGGCCCCCACCCTGACGGCGGCGGGCCTGTCCCAGGCTGGTTCAGGAGCATCGAGTGCCTGCTGGAGCTCGACGCGTGCCGCGTCGAAGTCGGGGCGTGCCCGCCGGTGCCGCAGGAGCAGGCGAAGCTGCCACAGCGATCCGGCCAGGACGATGAGTCCCAGGCCGATCACCGCCGCCGCGCCAAGGACCGAGATGGCGCCACCGACGGCGCCGACGATCCCCAGGACGAGGAGGCACGCGCCGAGTAATCCGCCGCCCACGGCGAAGATCCAGAGGACGAGGGTGGGCCGTCGCATGTCGGAAGTATGGCGTATGCGCCGAATCGTCCGCAGTGTTCGCCTTGGCTCGGGCGGGCCCTTCGGCCCGGGAGGGACGGGTGCCCAGGGTCCATCGTGGTGAGGTGACCCTGGACCCACCCCCGTCGGACCTCATCATCGCCCGGGCTGCCGAGCTCGAACCCATCGACGTCGTCGCCGACGCCGCCGGGATCCCCCGCGAGCGCCTGGAGCACCACGGCCGCTACGTCGCCAAGGTGGACCTGGCGGCAGTGGACGACCTCACCGGACGCCCGGCCGCGAAGTACGTCGTCGTCACGGCGCTCACTCCCACGCCGCTGGGCGAGGGCAAGACGACGACCGCGGTGGGGCTCGCGCAGGGGCTGAGCCGCATCGGGGCACGGGCGACGCTGGCCCTGCGGCAGCCGTCCATGGGGCCCACCTTCGGGATCAAGGGAGGCGCCGCCGGCGCCGGACACAGCCAGGTGCTGCCGATGGAGACCCTCAACCTGCACCTCACCGGGGACTTCCACGCCGTCACGGCGGCGCACAACCTGCTCACCGCCATGCTGGACAACCACCTGCACCACGGCAACGAGCTCGACGTCGACACGCGCAGCATCTCCTGGCGCCGGGTGCTGGATGTCAACGACCGGGCGCTGCGTGGCATCGTCGAGGGGCTCGGTGCGCGCATCGACGGCGTGCCCCGACAGTCCGGTTTCGACATCACCGCGGCCTCGGAGGTGATGGCGATCCTCGCCCTGTCGACCTCCCTGCGGGACCTGCGCGAGAGGCTGGGGCGGATCGTGGTGGGGTTCACCCGCGCCGGGCGACCTGTGACGGCAGAGGACCTTCGGGCGGCGGGGGCGATGGCGGTCATCCTCAAGGACGCCCTCGAGCCGAACCTGCTGCAGACCACCGAGAACACCCCGGTGCTCGTGCACACCGGACCCTTCGGCAACATCGCGACCGGCAACTCCTCGGTCATGGCGGACCGCATCGGCATCCGGACCGGCGACTACCTCATCACCGAAGCCGGCTTCGGGTCCGACATGGGGGCGGAACGGTTCGTCAACATCAAGTGCAGGGTGTCGGGGCTCCGTCCGGACGCCGCGGTGCTCGTCGTCACGGTGCGCTCGCTCAAGGCCCACTCCGGGCACTACGAGGTCGTGGCGGGCAGGCCGCTTCCCCTCGAGATGCTCGCCGAGCGGCCGGGGGCGGTGCGGTCCGGCGCCGCGAACCTGCGACGACACATCGAGATCGTCCAGTCGTTCGGGGTGTCCCCGGTGGTGGCCATCAACGCGTTCCCCAGCGACTTCCCGTCCGAGCACGACGTCATCAGGCAGGTCGCGCAGGCCGCGGGCGTGCGGGTCGCCGTGTCCACCCATGTCAGCGACGGGGGCGCCGGCGCCAAGGCGCTCGCCGAAGCCGTGGCCGAGGCCTGCGACGACCCGCACGACTTCCGCCCCACCTACGAGCTGGACGAGCCGTTGCGCCAGAAGATCGAGGCGGTCGCGACCAAGGTCTACGGGGCGGACGGTGTCGACTTCGCCCCCCCGGCGGCCAAGGACCTCGAGAGGTTCGAGCTGCTGGGTTATGGCGGCTTCCCGGTCGTCATCGCCAAGACCCACCTGTCGATCTCCTCCGACCCCACGTTGCGCGGGGACCCACGCGGCTGGCGCCTGCCGGTCCGCGAGGTCCGGGTCGCCGCCGGTGCCGGATACGTCTACGCCATCTGCGGTGAGATGCGCACCATGCCGGGACTGCCCAAGCACCCGGCGGCAGCCTCCATCGACCTCGACGAGCTCGGCGAGGTCGTGGGGCTGTTCTGACCAGCCGTCCCTGTGATCGCAGGCCCTTTGGCACCGGTGCCTCGCAGCTTTCGCCGTCAGGCTGGACCCGTGCGCATACCGTCTCGTGCCGCCGTGGTGGCGGTCCTGCTGTCCGTCTCCGCCTGTGGCGGAGCGCCTACCAGCGCGCCGACCAGCGCGCCGACCAGCGCGCCGACCAGTGGGTCGGCCGGAGGGCCGGCGGCTGCCAGCTCGACGACCCCCGCGCGGGCTACGGCGATGCCGTCCGCGACGTCGTCAATGGCGTCGTCCGCGGCTCCGGTGGTGCACGTCGGTCACAGCGCCTGGGTCGCGGTATCGGTGGCGACGCTGTGGCGGTCGCCGTCCTCGGTGCGCACCGTGGATGCGAGGGCGTTGCGCACTCCGGCCGACATCCGGGGGTGGCTCGCGGCGATGAGCCTCGCGCAGCGGCGCGGGCTCGTGGGCCGCGCCGACACGCAGGCGCTGCTGGGCGACCGGGTGCTCGTGGTCGGGATGCGCGGCACCTGGTCGCACGTGGTGGTCCCGAGCCAGAGGACGCCCCTGGACATCCGGGGCTATCCCGGATGGCTCCCGACGCGGCAGCTGGGTGCGCGCGCCCCCGTGAGCACGCCGCGGGTGGCCACCGTCCTGGCGCGGACGACGTGGCTGCGCAGCGACTCCACGACCGTGGCGCGGGTGGCCGAGCTCAGCTACGGCACCGCGCTGCCGGTGCTTGGCATCCGGGGTAGCTGGGTTCGCGTCAGCCTCCCTGGCGGCAGGGTCGGGCGGCTGGCGTCACGGGCGGTGGGGGTGCACGCCCGAGCGCTGCCCGCGGTGGCCCCGTCCGGTGTCTCGTTGGTCCGTGCGGCCCAGGCCTTCACCGGCCTGCCCTACCTGTGGGCCGGGCGGTCCGGGTTCGGTTTCGACTGCTCCGGGCTGACCTCGCTGGTCCACCAGGTGCAGGGAATCAGCATCCCCCGAGATGCAGACGCCCAGGCCCGGGTCGGCCGTGCCGTCAGCACCAGCCACCTCAGGGCGGGGGACCTGCTGTTCTTCGCCACCTCCTCGGGGTTCGTGCACCACGTGTCGATGTATGCCGGTGCAGGGCGGATGGTCCAGTCGCCGGCCACGGGGCGCACGGTCGAGACGATCCCGGCCAGCACCCCGGCGTACGCGAGACAGCTCGTCGGCGCGCGTCGCAACCTCCCGTAGTGGAGCGACCCGGGACGTGATCCCCTTTCGCGCACGAACTTGAGCGGAATACACTCAACTTTGTAGAAGTTGTCCGTCATGAGGTCCGACACCGAGCAGGACTGACACCCCGAACACCCAGGAGCACCCAGGCATGGATCTGAAGCCCACCGCCAAGGTCGCCGAGGCCCTCGCCCTCGCCCAGCGCGCCGCGCAGACCGCAGGCAACCCCGAGATCACCCCGGACCACCTCACGAGCGCCCTGATCCAGCTCGAGACCGCGCAGGCCGACGTCCTCCTGCAGGCCGCCGGCACCGGCGCCGGGCACGTGCTGAGCCAGGCCGACGCCCGGATCCGCACCCTCCCCACGACCACCGGCGCCACGCAGCCGCCCACCCTTGGTCGGGAAGCCGTCGCCGTGCTGCAGCAGGCCGACACCCTCATGCGCGCCAAGGGCGACTCCTACCTCGCCGGCGACCTCCTCCTGCTCGCGCTCGCCGAGACCGGCCACCTGGCCGCGATCGAGAAGCGTGGCGCCAAGGACATGGAGGCGAAGATCGAGGCCCTGCGCGGCGGCCGCAAGGTGAGCAGCGAGACCCCGGCCGAGGGCGGCGAGGCGCTGGAGAAGTATGGCGCCGACCTCACCCAGGCGGCCCGCGACGGCAAGCTCGACCCGGTCATCGGCCGTGACTCCGAGATCCGCCGGGTCGTCCAGGTGCTGTCCCGGCGTACCAAGAACAACCCCGTCCTCATCGGCGAGCCCGGGGTCGGCAAGACCGCGGTCGTCGAGGGCCTGGCCCAGCGCATCGTCGACGGTGACGTGCCGGAGTCGTTGCGGGACAAGCGGTTGATCAGCCTCGACCTCGCGGCGATGGTGGCCGGCGCGAAGTACCGCGGCGAGTTCGAGGAGCGGCTCAAGGCCGTCCTCGAGGAGATCAAGGCCAGCAACGGCCAGGTCGTGACCTTCATCGACGAGCTGCACACCGTCGTCGGCGCCGGCGCCGGTGAGGGCGCCATGGATGCCGGCAACATGCTCAAGCCGCTGCTGGCCCGCGGTGAGCTGCGGATGGTCGGTGCCACCACCCTCGACGAGTACCGCCAGCACATCGAGAAGGACCCCGCCCTCGAGCGGAGGTTCCAGCAGGTCTTCGTCGGCGAGCCGTCGGTGGAGGACACCATCGCGATCCTGCGCGGGCTCAAGGAGCGCTACGAGGCGCACCACAAGGTCGAGATCGAGGACGCTGCGCTCGTCGCGGCCGCGAGTCTGTCCGACCGCTACATCAGCGGCCGCCAGCTGCCCGACAAGGCGATCGACCTCGTCGACGAGGCGGCCTCCCGGCTGCGGATGGAGATCGACTCCTCGCCCGTGGAGATCGACCAGCTCAGGCGGGCGGTCGACCGGCTGCGCATGGAGGAGCTGCACCTCGTCCGTGAGACCGACGAGGCCTCGGTCGAGCGGCTCGAGCGGCTGCGCAAGGACCTCGCCGACCGCAGCGAGGAGCTGGCTGCGCTCAACGCGCGCTGGGAGGCGGAGAAGTCCGGCCTCAACCGCGTCGGTGAGCTGAAGTCGCAGATCGACGAGGCACGCAGCCAGGCCGACCGGCTGCAGCGCGAGGGTGACTACGAGGGTGCGTCCAAGCTGCTCTACGGAGACATCCCGGCCCTGGAGAAAGCGCTTGTCTCCGCTCAGGAGGCGGAGGGCAGCCGGGCGGTCGTGCTGCGCGAGAACGGTGGTCAGGCCGAAGAGCTCATGGTCAAGGAGCGCGTCGGAGCCGACGACATCGCCGAGGTCATCTCGGCCTGGACCGGCATCCCCGCCGGACGCCTCCTGCAGGGCGAGACCGAGAAGCTGCTCTCGATGGAGTCCATCATCGGGTCGCGACTCATCGGCCAGGCCACCGCCGTCGAGGCGGTCAGCGACGCGGTCCGTCGTTCGCGGGCCGGCCTGGCCGACCCCAACCGGCCCACCGGCTCCTTCCTGTTCCTCGGGCCCACCGGTGTCGGCAAGACCGAGCTCGCCAAGAGCCTGGCCGACTTCCTCTTCGACGACGAGCGCGCGATGGTCCGCATCGACATGAGCGAGTACTCCGAGCGTCACTCCGTCGCACGCCTCATCGGGGCGCCCCCCGGGTACGTAGGGTACGAGGAGGGTGGCCAGCTGACCGAGGCCGTGCGCCGGCGCCCCTACTCCGTCGTGCTCCTGGACGAGGTGGAGAAGGCGCACCCGGAGACGTTCGACATCCTCCTGCAGGTGCTCGACGACGGGCGTCTCACCGATGGCCAGGGCCGCACCGTCGACTTCCGCAACGTCATCCTCGTGATGACGAGCAACCTCGGGAGCCAGTTCCTCATCGACCCGCTGTTGGAGGACTCCGCCAAGCGCGAGGCCGTGATGGGTGTGGTGCGGGCGAGCTTCAAGCCCGAGTTCCTCAACCGGCTCGACGAGGTCGTCATCTTCGACCCGCTCAGCTCCGAGGAGCTCAGCCACATCGTCGAGCTCCAGGTGCGCGAGCTGGCCGGCCGCCTCGTCGACCGCCGGATCAGCCTCGAGGTGACGCCGGCCGCCCGCGAGTGGCTGGCCCTCACCGGTTACGACCCGGCCTACGGTGCCCGACCGCTACGGCGCCTGGTGCAGAAGGAGATCGGGGACCGGTTGGCCACGGCCGTCCTGTCGGGGCAGGTCCGCGACGGCCAGAGCGTCGTCATCGACCGTGATCCCGAGGACGACCACCTCGTCGTGCGGGCCACCGCCTGACGACGCACACTGGCGGCATGAGCAGCGAGCACGGGTCCGTCGCGGGCGAGCGGGGCCTCGACCGTCGCCCCGCGGGGGTCAGTGACGCCACGGTCGAGGCCGTCGGCAAGCTGAGCGAGGCCTTCGAGACGATCGAGGAGGTCCGAGGCCGGCTCTACGGCCTGCACCGCCTCACCGGCTCCGCCGACCTCGCCCTGGGTGAGGCCTGCGAGCTGCTGCGCAAGGCCGGGCACGACGAGCTCGCCGACCGCCTCGAGACCGAGCTGGTCGGCCGCAACATCGCGCAGGGACGGTGGACGTTCCAGCTCGTCGAGGAGTTCGACGACGGCTACTACGCCGACTTCCAGCGCCTCGAGAAGCTCGTGCGCGACGAGCTGATGGACGGTCGCCGCCACGTCTTCGAGGCGGAGATGAAGGCCGAGCGTCGCACCGACGGCCGCCCCGGCCACGCGGCGACGCCTGACTGAGGACGACGCACAGTAGGGGTATGGCGCGTGGTGACCACGCGCCATACCCCTCGCTCGTGCGGTGCGGTCAGTGGATGGGGCGGACCACGTAGGGCATGACGCCGGACTCGTTCCTGGAGAACGCGCGGATGCGGATGTCCGGGCCGCTCACGCGGTTGGCCTCGGCGATCTTGCCGTCGCCGATGTAGAGCGCGACGTGGTGGATGCCGGACGCGGTCTTGCTCGAGCCGGACCAGAAGACCATGTCACCGGCCTTGATCTGGGAGATCGAGACGCGGGGGCCGTCGGCGTACTGGCTGCGCGAGGTGCTCGACAGACGCAGGCCGGCACCCTGGTGAAACACGTACTCCATGAAGCCGGAGCAGTCGAAGCCGACGGTGTTGCGGTCGTCGATCCCGCTGGGGCTGCAGCAGATCCCCTTCGTCGGGCCGTTGGCGTTGCCGCCGCCCCACGAGTACGGATGCTTCCCGAGCATGCCCTTGGCGGCGGCGATGGTGGCCTTGACCTTCGCGGACTGTGTCGGGGCGGGCGGGGTGGTCGTGCCCTTGCACAGCGGCGCGACCAGGCCGTCGGAGCCGGTCTTGATGAAGGCGTCGCTGACGTAGCCACCACTCTTGATCTTGTCCCAGACCTTCGAGGTGCCGTAGGTGCCGGACACCGTCTGGCCGTAGGTCTGGCAGACGATGGTGACCCTGGCTCCGTCGGCGCGGGTGCCGACGACGCTCGAGGCGGTCGTCGGCGCGGAGCGGACCTTGAGCGCGGCGCCTGTCGTGTTGACCTGGCCCGTCGCGGTGTCGGCGGCCTGGGCGGCCAGGCCCGACACCAGCGGGACGCTGACCAGGACGAAGGACGCGGCGGCCGTGGCCAGCCGGCGGCGTCGGGTGCTGAGAAGCTGCATGTGTTTTCCCCTCGGGTGGCGGCCGACGGGGTGCCGGCTCGGGGGGAACGCTAGGAGCGCCCGACCCCCCGCGACCATGGGGAGCAGTCCCCTGACGGCCGCCCGGCCGGGTCTTCCGAGGACACGCGCGCGGGACCTGACAGAATCGACAAGTTTCGGTCAAGTCGGGACATCGTGAGGTGGATTGCCTCATGATGTGCGGGGTGGTCGCACCGGCGGCCACGTGTGATTCGAAGGGGAACCATGGCACGTCCATACCGCCACATCCTGCGCCGCGGCTCTGCAGCCGTCGCCGCTCTCGCCGTCAGCGTCGGCCTGATGGGCGCCACGGCGTCGGTCGCATCAGCGAGCACGACGACCGCGACGATCCCGACCAGCTGCGCAGGGGTGATGCACCGCCTGGCGGGTGGCCACCTGTACCAGTACACGTACCGCGGCACGCAGTTCAGCACGCTCGACCTAGGGACGGTTGCCTTCGCAGGCACCACGGCCACGGTGACCACCTTCACGATGATCCAGCAGACCGACACCGAGGACGTCTACCTCGCCGTCCTCACCGACGGCTCCCTCTGGCGGATGGCCTACAACGGCACCTCGCTCGCCACTTCGTCCGTGTCTCCTCGTGGCTGGGGAAGCGTGCGCCACCTCACGGCGTCGCTGACCGGCACCCGGCTCTACGCACTCACCACCACCGGTGGCCTCTACCGTTACTCGCTCAACAGCGCTGGCCGGCCCACGTCCCTCGGCGCGATCGCCACCACGGGCTGGGGCGGCATCAAGTTCCTCTCCCCGGCCAGCCCCGACGGCACCTTCGACTCGTTCGTCGGGGTCGCCTCGTCCGGCGCGCTGCGGGAGTACCTCGTCAACCGTTCGACCGGCAGCACCCGCGGCAGCACCCTGTCGGCTTCGGGCTGGGGCGGCATGAAGCACATCTCCGTGGGCTCCTGCGGGACCAACTCCTCCGCGGCACCGCTCATCGGTATCCTCACCACGGGCGACGCGTACGGCTACTACGACGCCAACGCCTTCGACCTCAACGGCAGTGACATCAGCGGCGTGGGCAAGCTCGGCCACGGCTTCACGGGTCTGCTCGCTGACTGACCGACCTCACTGACTCGAGGTCAGGACACGGGTGACGAGGGTGCTGGCCGGACACACCGGCCAGCACCCTCGTCACGTCCGTGGGTCACGTCCATGAGTCGCTACCGTGTCCCCATGCCGCTCAGGGTTCGTCTGTCAGTCGTCGCTCTCGTCATCGCGGTGGGGCTGGGTGCAGGGGCGTGCTCGGGGGGTTCTGTGGGAGCGGCGTCGGAGCAGCCGCCGGCCCAGCAGCTGGCCGACGCGCGCGCGGTGCTGGAGAAGAGCCCCGCGGTGTCGTTCACGCTCGAGTCGACGGGGCTGCCGGGCAAGGCGGTCGGGGTGTCGGGGGCCAGGGGCACCGGCCTGTTCACGCCGCCGTCGTTCAAGGGCACCCTCAACGCCTCGATCAAGGGCATCACCGGCACGGTCGACGTCGTCGCGGTCGACCAGGACGTCTACATGAAGTTCTTCACGCCGACGTTCAACAAGATCGACCCGGCCACCTACGGCGCCCCCAACCCGGCCCAGCTGTTCAACAAGTCCACCGGCATCACCGCCCTGATCACCAAGACGCAGAACCCCGTGAAGGCCGGTGTCGTCCGTGACGGCGCCGACGTCCTCACCACGTTCACCGGCAAGCTGCCCGGCGACGCCGTGGCCGACCTGCTCGTCACCGGTGACCGCAAGGGGACCTTCGACGTGACGTACGGCGTCACCCAGACCGGCAAGGAGCTGCGCAGCGTCGTCATCAAGGGCCCGTTCTACGCAGGTGCCACCTCGACCTACACCCTGCGCCTCACGAGCCTGGCCAAGGCCGTTGCGATCACCCGCCCCTAGGGCGCTGCTCGCCACCGCATCGGTGGCCGTGGCGCTCGCCGCGGCTGACACGTATGTCGTGGTGCTGGCCCTCACCGACATGATGACCGGCGTGGGCGTCGGCATCGACGCGTTGCAGAAGGCGACCCCGATCATCTCCGGGTTCCTGCTCGGCTACATCGCGGTGCTGCCCCTCATCGGTCGCCTCGCCGACCTCGTCTCGCGTCAGCGAATCCTGTTGACCTGTCTGGGGATCTTCGTCGTCGGCTCGGCGGTCACGGCCCTGTCGGTCGAGCTGCCGGTGCTCGTCACGGGCCGCGTGCTGCAGGGCATCGGGGGCGGAGGCCTGGTGCCGGCGACGCTGGCGCTCGTCGCCGACCTCTGGCCGGCCGACAGGCGAGGTATGCCGCTGGGTGTCGTCGGTGCCGTGCAGGAGCTGGGCAGCGTGCTCGGACCCGTCCTCGGCGCCATCGTCCTCGCGGTCTCCGGGTGGCGGATGATCTTCTGGCTCAACGTGGTTGCCGGTGTGCTGCTGGCCGTCGCCGTCGTCCTCGCCGGCGGTGAGAGGCCGAGCCGGCCACGCGCCATACCGCTCGTCCTGGGGGTGCTGGCACTGGTGGTGACCGGGCTCGCCCTTGCCGCGCCGCAGCGCCTCGTCACCGACATCACGCTGGGGCTGCCGTTCGTGCCGTTCGGTGGGTCGACCTCGCGCCTGGCGACCCCGATCGGCGTCGCGGCGCTCGTCCTGGTGCTGGCCTGGGTCCTCGTCAGTGCACCCGGTTGGTGGGCGCTCCTGGGCCGCGCCGACGTGCCGGGCGCGCTGCTGCTCGGTCTGGCGCTGGGCAGCGTGGTGCTGACCTTCGCGGCCAGTGACCCGGCGCGTGAGGTGGTCGGCCCGCTGGGGTTCGCCCTGCTGCCGTTGGGGGCGTTGGCCTTCGGGCTCTACCTGTGGCGGCACCGCCGAGCCGCTGAGCCACTGGTCGCTCGCGGGGTCGTGCGAGGACGGGCGCGGTTCTCGTTGCTCGTCAGTGCCTTCGTGGGGGCCGCCCTCGTCTCGGTCGTCGTCGACGTGCCGGTCCTGGCCCGGCTGACACTCACCGACTCCCAGACCGAGGCGGCGCTGGTGCTGGTGCGGTTCCTCGTCGCGGTGCCGGTCGGTGCCCTGCTCGGTGGCTGGTCCTTGCGCAGGCTGGGCGACGGCGTCGTCAGCGGTGGGGGACTGGGCCTGGCCGCGATCGGGCTGGCGGTCATGAGCCGTTGGGGTGATGGTGCCCTCGACGACTTCTCCGCGACCGTCGTGCTGGCTCTGGTCGGGCTCGGGGTCGGGTTGGCCCTCGCACCGGTCAACAACGCGGCCCTGGCCGCAGCGCCCGACGAGGCGCACGGTGTCGCCTCGGCGCTGGTCGTCGTGGCCCGGATGGTCGGCATGGTCGTCGGCCTGGCGCTGCTCACGGCGATCGGGCTGCACCGCTACTACGACACCGTCGCGGCGCTCCCGGACCAGACCGACACCAAGGCCCTGGTGGCTGCCGGCATCGTCCAGGTGCAGACCGTCTTCACCGGAGCGACGGTCGCAGCCCTCCTCGGCGCGTTGGCCTCGATCGGCCTCGGCCTGCGCCGGAACCACGAGACCGTCGGCGGCGGCATCACACCCCTGGGACGGTCCGGTCGCAGGTGGTGAACCGGGACGTCAGGTCGCGGGACGCGCGACGGTCTCGAACGCGGCGACGACCTCGTCGGTCGCCTCGTAGGCGAGCATGTGGCCGAGCCCGGGCAGGATGCGCAGGTCGGCGTGGGGCGCCAGCTCGGCGATGTGTTCGGACTGGCGCGGGGGCGTCAGCCGGTCGCGTTCGCCGACCAGGACCACGGTCGGTATGCCGTCGAAGTGGCTCAGGGCGTCCGCCTCGTCGTGCTGCTGGATCGCTCGGTAGAACCGGCCCATCGTGGGCAGGGTCGTGGCGGCGACCTGGTTGCGGGTGAGTGCGACGTGCTCGTCCTCGGCCGCCGGCCCGAACAGCAGTCGTCGCTGGCCGTCGAGCGTGACGAACCGTCCGGCCCGGATCCGAGGGAGCCGGGCGATCAGCCCCATCGCCCGGCGCTGCCGGATCGGCACGGGGCGGTCGAGCGGTTCGGCCATCGTCGAGACGAGGACCACGCCGGTCACGCGCGAGGTGAACGCCTCCGGGTGCAGCCCGGCATACGCCATGACGGTCATGCCGCCCATGGAGTGGCCGCCCAGGACGAGCGGTCCCTCGGGTGCGACGACGGCGAGCACCGCCGCCAGGTCGTCACCGAGGACCCGCACCGACGCCGGCCCGCGCAGGGCACCCGAGCGCCCGTGACCACGCTGGTCCCACGTCACGACGCGCAGACCTTGCCCGGTCAGCCGGTCGACGACCGGCAGCCAGGACGCATGGGTGAGGGTCCACCCGTGGGCGAGCACCACGGTCGGCGCACCCGCCGTGGTGAGCGACCCGGCGGCGGGCGACCCGGCAGCGCCGGGGGACGCAGCCACGGTGGGCGACCCGGCGGCATACACCTGCACGCGCAGGCGGACCCCGTCAGGCGCAGCGACGTTCAGGATCGAGGGCGACGGCACCTCAGTCGGCCAGCTCGACGACGACCGGCGCGTGGTCGGAGGCGCCCTTGCCCTTGCGCTCCTCGCGGTCGATGGCCGCGCCGAGGACCCGGTCGGCGAACGGCTGGGTGCCAAGGATGAAGTCGATCCGCATGCCGCGACGCTTCTGGAACGACAGCCGTGTGTAGTCCCAGTAGGTGAAGGTGCCCGGCTCGGAGGTGTGCGGGCGGACCACGTCGACGAACCCGGCGTCCAGGATCGCCTGGAACGCCGCCCGCTCGGGCGCGGAGACGTGGCTCTTGTCGAGGTAGTACTCCATCGACCAGACATCCTCGTCCTGCGGCGCGATGTTCCAGTCGCCCATGATCGCGGCGGTCTCACCGGCCGCCGCGGACTGCGCGGCCTGGTCGCGCAGCTTCGCCAGCCACGACAGCTTGTAGACCATGTGCGGGTCCTCGAGCTGGCGTCCGTTGGGGACGTACACCGAGGTCACCTTGACCCCGCCACAGGTCGCGGTGAGCGCGCGCGCCTCGACCACGGCCGGGTCGCCCCAGGCGGGTGCGTCGGTGAAGGACGGCACCACGTCGGTGAGACCGACCCGCGACACGATGGCCACACCGTTCCAGTGGTTGAGCCCGTGGTGGGCCACCTCGTAGCCGAGCGCCTGGAGCCGGTCGAACGGGAACTGCGCGTCCGTCGCCTTGGTCTCCTGGATCGCCAGGACGTCGACGTCGCTGAGCTGCAGCCACGCCTCGACGCGGTCGATCCGGGACCGGATGGAGTTGACGTTCCACGTCGCAATTCGCACGGTGCCAACCCTAGGGGGCGCATCTAGAGTGGGCTCCATGAGCACCGCCCTCGTCACCGGCGCGACCGCCGGCATCGGCCTGTCCTTCGCCCACCAGCTCGCCGAGCGCGGGCACGACGTCGTCCTCGTGGCACGCGACCGGGTGCGGCTGGAGAACCTGTCCGACGAGCTGCGCGCCAAGTACGACGTCGGCACCGAGATCCTCGTCGCCGACCTGTCCGACCGCGCCGACACGGGCAAGGTCGCCGAGCGTCTCTCCGACGCCGCCCGACCGGTGGACCTCCTCGTCAACAACGCCGGCTACTCGCTGAAGAAGCGGTTCCTCGACAACGACGTCAGCGAGGAGGAGGCCCTGTTCGACGTGCTCTGCCGGGCGGTCCTCGTGCTCTCCCACGCGGCGGCGGGCGCGATGCGGGAGCGCGGCAACGGAGCCATCGTCAACGTCTCCTCGGTGGCCGGCTTCATCACCTCCGGCACGTACTCCGCGGAGAAGTCCTTCGTCACGGTCTTCACCGAGGGCCTCTCCGGTGAGCTCGCCGGTTCCGGCGTCACGGCCACGGCGCTCTGCCCGGGGTTCACCCACACCGAGTTCCACGACCGCGCCGGCATCAACATGTCGGGCATCCCCAAGTTCATGTGGCTCGATCCCCGCCGTCTCGTGCGCGACTGCCTCGACGACGTGGGCAAGGGCAAGGTCGTCTCCGTGCCGGGCGGTCAGTACAAGGCCATCGTGGCCGGCCTGCGCCTGGTGCCACGCGCCCTCGTGCGCTCGCGGGCCCGGACCGTGCACCGCCCCAAGGACGGGTCGAAGGGCAGCCGCTGACGAGGTATGGCGCCGGTCCGCGTCCACGGGGCCCGCTCGCTAGGCTGCTGAGCCGTGACCGACTCCTCTGCCGCCCGCGCCCGCCTGCTCGAGATCATCAAGGACAAGGCCATCGTCCACGGCCGGGTCACCCTGTCCTCCGGCAAGGAGGCCGACTACTACGTCGACCTGCGCCGCATCACCCTCGACGGCGAGGCATCGCCCCTGGTCGGGATCGTCATGCGTGACCTGATCAGCGACCTGGACTACGACGCCGTCGGTGGCCTGACCCTGGGGGCCGACCCGGTCGCCACGGCGATCCTGCACGCCAGCGCCGCGGCGGGAGACCGCAAGGACGCCTTCGTCGTCCGCAAGTCGGGCAAGGCCCACGGCCTCCAACAACGCATCGAGGGCCCGTCGATCAAGGGCCGCCGCGTCGTCATCGTCGAGGACACCTCGACCACCGGCGCCTCCCCCCTCGACGCCGCGAACGCCGCCCGTGAGGCAGGCGCGGAGGTCGTCGCCGTGGCCACCATCGCCGACCGGGCCACCGGGGCGGCCCAGGTCTTCGCCGACGCCGGGTTCGAGTACCGCCACGTCTACGGTCTGGAGGAGCTCGGGCTGGCCTAGGCTCGGGCTACGCCTGCAGACCTGCACCGCGCACCACCAAGGGGAGTCCCATGATCGTCTGGATCATCGTCGCCGTCATCGTCGTGCTGCTGGTCCTGTGGGCCGTCAGCGTCTACAACGGCCTGATCAAGCTGCGCAACCTCGTGCAGGAGGCCTGGCGCCAGATCGACGTCGAGCTCAAGCGACGCCACGACCTCATCGGCAACCTCGTCGAAACGGTCAAGGGGTACGCCGCCCACGAGCGCGGGACCCTCGAGGACGTCATGAAGGCGCGGTCCGCCGCGATGGCCGGCGGCCAGTCCCCGGCCCAACAGGCCCAGAGTGAGGGCATGCTCAGCCAGGCGCTCGGGCGCCTCATCGCCGTCGCGGAGGCCTACCCCGACCTCAAGGCCAACCAGAACTTCCTCGCCCTCCAGCAGGAGCTCACCTCCACCGAGGACCGCATCGCCTCGGCCCGGCGCTACTACAACGCCAACGTCCGCGAGCTCAACACCAAGGTCGAGACCGTCCCGAGCAACGTCGTCGCGGGGATGTTCAAGATCGGTCGCGAGGAGTACTTCGAGGCAGAGGGCGCCGAGCGCGACGCCGTCAAGGTCGACTTCGGCCAGCGCGACGCGACGATCCCCGCGCCGAGCGGGTATGCCGCCGGCACCGAGGCCAGTGTCCCTGCCTCTCCGCCGGTGGCCGCGCCCCAGACCCCGTCCGACACCGTCCCCCCGACCGACACCGCCCCGGGGTCCCCGACCCAGTCCTGAGGTCCACCGGTCGGTGGACGCCGGATCAACCGGCTGACGCTGCCGCGGACGGGTCCCGACGCGGGAGGGTGGTCCCATGGACGCACCCATCACCGTCACCGGACTGCGCAAGACCTACGGATCACGCGAGGCCCTCGACGGCATCGACCTGACGATCGAGGCCGGCGAGGTCTTCGCCCTCCTCGGCCCCAACGGCGCCGGCAAGACCACGGCCGTCGAGATCCTCGAGGGGTTCCGGCGCCGCGACGGTGGTGACGTGTCGGTCCTCGGCGTCGACCCCGAGGACGCCGACCTCGCCTGGCGCAACCGGATCGGCATCGTCCTGCAGTCCTCCACCGGCCTGGACCTGCTCACCCCGCGGGAGGCGATCGCCAGCAACGCCAAGGTCTATCGCACACCGCGGGCCGTCGACGAGGTGCTCGCCGCGGTGGGCCTGGTGGACAAGGCCGACGACCGCATCGGCAAGCTCAGCGGGGGTCAGCGCCGACGCCTCGACGTCGGCCTGGGCATCGTCGGACGCCCCGAGCTGCTGTTCCTCGACGAGCCCACCACGGGGTTCGACCCGCAGGCGCGGCGCGACTTCTGGGACCTCATCCGCTCCCTCGCCGACGGCGGGACGACGATCCTGCTCACCACCCACTACCTCGACGAGGCCGAGCACCTCGCCGACCGGGTCGGCGTCATCGCCGCCGGGCGGATGCTCGCCCTCGACACCCCCGCCAACCTCGGTGGCCGCGCCTCCTCGGAGGCGACCGTCTCCTGGGAGGAGGGCGGTGTGCGCCGCAGCGAGAGGACCAGCCTGCCCACGCAGTACGTCACGGCCCTGGCCGCACGCCTCGGAGGGGAGGTGCCCGGGCTGACCGTCACGCGGCCGTCGCTCGAGGACACCTACCTGTCGCTCATCGCCCCGCACCACGACGCCGAGGCCGAGCTCGTGGCGGTGTCGGCATGAACGCCACGGCGATCGGCTGGGACCGCACGGTCCTGGAGCTGAAGATGTACTTCCGCGAGAAGGAGGCGGTCTTCTTCTCCTTCGTCTTCCCGATCCTCATGCTCTCGATGTTCGCCACGATCTTCGGTGACCAGTTCGCCAAGGGGGACACCGCGGACGCGGGGGTCAACGCCGCACGCTTCTTCCTGCCCGGGATGGTGGCCGCCGGCGTCATGCTGACGAGCTTCCAGTCGATCGCCCTGAGCGTGGCGGTCGAGCGTGACGACGGGACCCTCAAGCGGCTGCGGTCGACGCCGATGCCGCCGGTCGCGTACTTCCTCGGCAAGATCGGGCTGGTCGCCAGCACCTCGCTCGCGCAGTTCGCCCTGCTCATCCTCGTGGCGAAGGTGGGGTTCGGGGTGCAGCTGCCCACCAGCGCCGCCAGCTGGGCCACGTTCGGATGGGTGTTCCTGCTCGGGGTCGCGACCGGCACCGTGCTGGGGATCGCCTACTCCTCGCTGGCCTCCTCCTCACGCTCAGTGGGAGCGATCGTCATCGCCCCCACCTTGATCCTGCAGTTCATCTCGGGCGTCTACTTCGCCTTCACGGACCTGCCGGACTGGCTCAAGCAGGTGGCCTCGGTCTTCCCGCTGAAGTGGATCGCCCAGGGCATGCGGTCGGTCTTCTTCCCGGACGACTGGCAGGCCCAGGAGATGGCCGGGACGTGGGAGCACGGCCGGACCGCGCTCGTCCTCGGGGCGTGGCTCCTCGCCGGCCTGGTGATCTGCGCCCGGACCTTCCGCTGGACCAAGCGCGGCACGACATGATGGTGCGATGAGCGCCGACCAGCCAGCGGACTGCCGCCCGCTGCCGGGGACGTCGGCCGGCGAGCTCGACGAGATGTGGCGCCGCCAGCTGGTGTGGTGGCACGTGTTCTTCGCCATCCTCGTCGCCACCACGGCGGGCGTCCTGGTCGCGGAGAAGGCCGACCACCTCGGGTGGTCCCTGCTCGGCGTCGCGGTGATCGCGGCGGCATACCTCGTCTGGGGCCGGCGGGGCATCGGCGACGACGAGGGGACCTCCGGGATCCGCTACGTCGTCGTGGCGTGGCTGGCGCTCGTGGGGCTCATGGCCATCGACGGGTCGGGCACGGCCTGGGTCCTGACGTTCGGGCTCTTCCCGCAGACATGGGCGATGCTGCGTCGCAACCACGCCGCGGCGGTTGTGGTCGCAGCGGTCCTGGCGATCGGCGGTGTCCGGCTCTGGCAGGCGCCGCGCACCGGTGACGACGTGCTGGGCATCGCGATCAGCACGGTCATCATGCTGACGTTGTCGCTCGTCATGGGCCTGTTCATCCACAAGATCATCGGCGAGGCCGACGCGCGCGCCCGCACGATCGACGAGCTGCGGCGCACCCAGGCGCAGCTCGCCGCCGCCGAACGCGCGCAAGGCGTTGCCGGCGAGCGCGAGCGCATGTCGCGCGAGATCCACGACACCCTCGCCCAGGGGTTCACCTCGCTGGTCACGCTGGCCCGGGCCACCGAGGCGGCCCTCGACCGCGGTGACCTCGCGGTGGTGCGCGAACGCGTCCGCCTCATCGAGCAGACCGCCGCCGACAACCTCTCCGAGGCGCGCCTCATCGTCGCCGAGATGACGCCTGGGCACCTCCAGTCGCGCACCCTCTCCGAGGCCCTCGGACGGCTCGTCGACGCCGTCGCCGCCGAGTCCGGCATGCGGGGGAACCTGGTCGTGCAAGGCGTGCCGACGGTGCTCCCGGCCAACTCCGAGGTGGTGCTGCTGCGGACCGCGCAGGAGGGCCTGGCCAACGTCCGCAGGCATGCCCGCGCGGGTACCTTCGAGGTGCGCCTGACGTATGCCGCCGACCAGCCCGTGTCCCTCGAGGTTTCCGACGACGGGGTCGGGTTCGCCCCCGACACCCCCGACCGTGGCTACGGCCTGGACGGCGCGACGGCCCGGGCCGGCGAGGTCGGCGGCCGGTTCGAGGTGCACAGCTCCCCGGGCTCGGGCACTCGGCTGCGGATGGAGGTGCCCCGATGAGCGAGCCGACGCCCGGGGCGACCCCGTCCCTGCGGTTGCTGGTCGTCGACGACCACCCGGTCGTGCGGATGGGGCTCGTGGCGATGCTGTCCGAGCATGCCGACTTCGAGGTGGTCGGCGAGGCTGCTGACGGTGCGGAGGCGTTGGTCGTCGCCGACCGGCTGACCCCGGACGTGGTCCTCATGGACCTGCGGATGCCCGTCCTGGACGGGGCCTCCGCCACCGCCCGGCTCCGCGCGAAGGCTGACGCACCAGCGGTGCTCGTCCTCACGACCTATGACACCGACGCCGACATCGTCCGTGCCGTCGAGGCCGGAGCCAACGGTTACCTGCTCAAGGACTCCCCCCGCGAGGTCCTCGCCGACGCGATCCGGCGGGCCGCTCGAGGGGAGACCGTGCTGGCACCGCCTGTCGTGGCGCGGCTGGCCAGTCGGATGCGGATGCCGGCGGGCCCGTCGCTGACCGAGCGCGAGACCGACGTGCTGCGGTGTGTCGCGCGTGGTCTGTCCAACGCCGCCGTCGGTCGCGAGCTGCACATCGGCGAGGCGACGGTGAAGACGCACCTGCTCCGGGCCTTCGAGAAGCTCGGCGTCGCCGACCGCACGGCGGCGGTGACCGCGGCCCTGCGCGCCGGCCTGATCGAGCTCTGACCTGCGAGGGTCAGGCCCGCTCGTCGCGCAGGTCCTCGAGCGCCTCGCCGGCCTCCTCGACGACGGCCTCGGGGCCGGTGTCGCCGCGCCGTGCCCGCACGACCTCGACGACCATGGGGATGACCGAGACGGCGACGATCGCGAGGATCGCGAGCTCGAGGTGGTCCTTCAGGGCGGGGAAGGCGTTGCCCAGGAAGTAGCCGAGCAGGGTGACGACCCAGACCCAGAGCACCGCACCGACGCCGCTCCACACGAAGAAGTGGCGACGGTCCATCCGGCTGACGCCGGCGACCACGGTGATGAAGGTGCGCACGATCGGCACGAAACGGCCGATGACCAGGGCCTTGGCGCCGTGCTTCTCGAAGAAGGCGTGGCTGTCGTCGAAGTACTTCTTCTTGAGGATCCGGCCGTCCCGCTCGTACAGCGGTCGACCCACGGCCCGGCCGATCTCGTAGCCGACGACGTTGCCGGCGAAGGCGGCGATGCTCAGCACCAGGAGCGCCACGAAGAGGTTCATGCTGAAGTCGCCGGTGCTGATGAACAGCCCGATCGCGAACAGCAGCGAGTCACCCGGCAGGATCGGGAAGAGCAGCCCGCACTCGACGAAGACGATCGCCGCACTCACCCAGAAGAACTGCGATCCGAAGTGGTCGAGGAGCCACTGGGGGTCCATCCAGTTGGTGCTGAGTGAGTGCATGGACCCAAGGGTACGGGTCGCGAGGGTGTCCTTCCTGTACGCACGCTGAGCGTGGAGAAGCGAGTCCTCGACACCGCGGGTTCATCACGCCCTCGTGATCCACCCACTTGGTCGGGGGTATGCGGCGTGCTGGGCGGATCTCGCGGCGCAGCTACCCGGCGGGCCAGCTGCGCTGCACCCGCGTCCAGTCGCGGACCTGGGCGAAGGGGTCGGCGAGGGCGCGGGACCGCTGCGGCGGCGGTCCGGTGACTGCAGCGTGGTGGTCCAGGACCGTCGTCAGCACGCCCTCGCCGCGGGTGAGGTGCGGCAGCCGCTGGGCCAGGCCGTGGACCTCGTCGGCCGGCACGTCACCGGTCAGCACCACGGTCGATGCCGTCGACGCACCGGTCACCCGGGTCGTGGACGGAACCGCCCGGTGGTGTGGGAGCTCGGACAGCACGGCCCCGACCAGGTCCTGGGGCACCTCGAGCTCGAACCGGTGCACAGGGGCGCAGACGACCGTCCCGGCGCGACCCAGCGCCTCGGCGAGCACGAGTCGGGCGAGGCTGCGGAAGTCCGCCGCGGTGCTCGACATCTTTTTGTCGAAACCCGCGTGCATCGCGCTCTGGCGGGGGTAGTAGCCCGAGTGCGTCATGACCACGCGACAGTCCGGCACCGACCAGCCGTGCACCGCCTCCGCAAGGGTGCTGGCCACGCCTTCGCGGACGGCGGCGAAGAACGCTGGTGGCATGGAGCCGAGCTCCACCTCCAGCGCGAGCTCGACGCCACTGCCGACGGCTGCGGGCTCGACGCGCAGCCCCACCGTGGCGAGGAACGGGTTGGGCTGCATGTCGATCACCTGGTGCGCGGCACCCGACGACCGGACCCGTTCGAGGCAGATCGAGGTGGTGGGCCGGAACGTCGCTGCGACCCCGTGGTCCTCCTCGAGGAACGTCGCGATGACCTCCTTCTGCACCTCGCCGTAGAAGGACACCGCGACCTCGCCGCGGCCGTCGTCGAGCCGCAGGTCGATCAGCGGATCCTGTTCGGCGAGCTCGGTGAGCGCGCTGAACAACCGCCCGCGCTGGGTGGGGTCGACCGGGTCGACGACGGTCTCGAGGCTGGGCCGCCCCAGCTGCACGGCCCGCCCGTTGCCCCTGTCGGGACCGAACCGGTCGCCCACCCGGGCGGTGGTCGGTCCCCGGAGGACGGCGATCCGTCCGGCGTCGACCTCTCTGGCGCGCCGCAGGCCATGGGGCTCGAACACCTCGAGCCACGTCACCCTCTCGGGCGCCCTGCCGTCGAGGACGAGCTGGTCGCGGACCCGCAGCGTGCCGCCGGTGAGACGGACCCAGGTCTGCCGCTGCCCCGACTCCGTCCGGTCGAGCTTGAACACGGTGCCGGAGGGCCGGTCCTCCACTTCCTGGTCCGCGTCGGCCTCGGCCGCGCCGGGGCGCGAGGGAGCACGGTCGGCGGCGACGAGGTCCGTCAGGGCGTCGAGCAGCTGCGGTACGCCTGCCCCGGTGATGGCTGACCCGAACACGACCGGCTGGAGCTGCGCCGCGCGGGTGCCGCGGCGCAGGTCGGCCAGCTCCCCGTCGCTGGCCACGAACGGGAGGTATCGAGCGCGGGGACTTCCGGGGGAGTCCACCGTCCCGAGGGGCACCGCGTCCGGGGTGAGGCGATCGGCGACCTGGCCGAGCACGCGGTCAGGGTCCGCGCCGGCGCGGTCGATCTTGTTGACGAACAGCAGGGTCGGCAGCTCGAGCCTCTGCAGGGCCCGCATCAGCACCAGGGTCTGGGCCTGCACGCCCTCGACCGCCGACACGACGAGCACCGCGGCGTCCAGCACCGCGAGCGAGCGCTCGACCTCGGCGACGAAGTCGGAGTGCCCCGGGGTGTCGACGAGGTTGATCAGGGCATCGCGCCACGCGAAGGACGCGACCGCGGACCGGATGGTGATGCCGCGGCGTCGTTCGAGGGCGAGGGAGTCGGTCCGGGTGTCTCCGGCGTCGACGCTGCCGGGTCGGTCGAGGACTCCGGCCTCGTGCAGGATCCGTTCGGTCAGGCTGGTCTTGCCGGCATCAACATGGGCCACGACCCCGACGGTCAACGTGCGCAACTGCCTTCACATCCATTCGGTAGGTGGGTACCTGGCGGGACGTGGACGCAGCGCGCATGGGTTTCTCCGGTCTCGGGTTGGGGTGCAGGTGCTCCTTCATGGCACCAGATGGGTCCTGCCGGCGGCAAAGGCTTTTCCGAGGCGACGCCGTGGCACGAGTGCGCGCGCCTAGGGTGGCCGCGTGAGTGAGCAGACGCCGGACCAGGAGATCGGCGTCGGGCCCTGGCAGGGCGAGCTGCCGTCCGGGGACCACTGGGATCCCGAGCTGCTGCGCGAGGGCGACCGGCGCAACGTCGTCGACGGGTACCGCTACTGGCGGCACGACGCGATCGTCGCCGACCTCGACACCCACCGGCACGAGTTCCACGTCGCTGTCGAGAACTGGGGCCACGACTTCAACATCGGCTCGGTCATCCGGACCGCGAACGCCTTCAACGCCAAGGCGTTCCACATCGTCGGCAAGCGACGGTGGAACCGCCGGGGCGCGATGGTCACCGACCGCTACCAGCACGAGCACCACCACCGGACCGTCGAGGACCTCCTCGCCTGGGCCGCGACGGCGGGCCGCGACGAGCAGGGTGCGCCGCGCGCCATACCGCTCATCGGCATCGACAACCTCCCCGGCTCGGTGCCCCTGGAGACCCACGACCTGCCCCGAGAGTGCGTCCTCGTCTTCGGCCAGGAGGGGCCCGGGTTGTCGGCCGGGATGCGCGAGGCGTGCGAGGTCGTGCTGCACATCGAGCAGTTCGGCTCGACGCGGTCCATCAACGCCGGCGCCGCCGCAGCCGTGGCGATGCATGCCTGGGTCAGGCGACACGTTTTCGGGCAGGCTGTCGAATAGCGCGGAGCTCGTGCGTCATCAGGGTGCAAGCACCCCATCGATGAGAGACCACTCCATGAAAGGCATGCCATGACCGAGTACCTCGTGCTGCTGCCGAGTCCCGAGGCCAGGTACGCGACAGCGACCGACCAGGAGCTGCAGGACCTGCACACCGCCCACACCGAGTTCGTCCAGCTCCTCGCCGAGCGCGGGCACAAGATGACCGGGGGCGCACAGCTGACGCCGTCGTCCACGGCCAAGGTCGTGCGCGGCACCGCCCTCGACGAGGTCACGCTGACCGACGGGCCCTTCGCCGAGAGCGCCGAGCAGGTGGCCGGCTACTACCTGGTCGAGTCCGACGACGTCGAGGACCTGGCCCGAGCGTGCGGCCGGCTCCTCTCGACGCCGTTCCACCCGGCGGTCGAGATCCGCCCGACCGTGCAGATGTGAGGAGCGACCGATGACCGAGTACGTCGTGTTGATCGTGGGGGACGCCGACCGCTGGTGGACCACCATGAGCGTCGAGCAGCGCACCGCCGGGTATGCCGAGTACGAGCGGTTCGGCGCGGAGCTCACCCAGCGGGGCCACAAGATCACCGGCGGCGCCGAGCTGCACGCCTCAGGTGAGGCGCGCAGCATCCCTGCCGGTGGGGGCACCCCGACCGACGGGCCGTTCGCCGAGGTGACGGAGCAGGTCGGCGGTTTCTACCAGGTGGAGACCGACGACCTCGACGACCTGGTGGACTGCTGCCAGATCATCGCCGCCCTCGGGGACGGGATCGAGGTCCGGCGGGTCGTCAAGCCCGAGGACCGTCCGTCGTGAGGTACGTCGTCCTCATCGCCTACGAACCGGGCGAGTGGGATGCCGCCGACGAACAGCAGCGACAGGAGGTCTTCGACGCCCACCACGCCTTCGAGCGGTTCGTCGACGAACGCGGCCACCGCCTCGAGAGCGCGGCTCTCGCCGACGCCGACACGGCCACGACCATCCGCCACGGCGCGGACGGCCCGGTGGTGACCGACGGGCCGTTCGCCGAGCTGACCGAACAGCTGGGTGGCTACTACGACGTCGAGCTGCCCGACCTCGACACGGCGATCGCTGCCGCGAAGCTGCTGCCGAGGTCGTACACCGTCGAGGTCCGGCCGACCGTGCGGATCGAGGGGTACGAAGGCCTGTGACCGTGCCCGCACCTCCCGGGTCGCACGACCCGCACGACCCGGGCGACCTGCTCGCCCGGGTCGTGCGCGAGGAGTGGGGGCGCCTCGTGTCGCTGCTGCTCGCGCGGTTCCGCCGGCTCGACCTCGTCGAGGACGCCCTGGCCGACGCCGTGGAGACCGCCGCCCGGCGTTGGCCCCGCGACGGTGTGCCGGACAACCCTGCCGGCTGGCTGCACACCGCCGCCCGGCGCCGGATCCTCGACCAGTTCCGGGCCGAGGCGATGGTGCAGCGCAAGGTGCCCCTGCTCGTCGTCGAGGGTGAGGGCGCCGCCGAACGCGTCGGTGGGGTGCGGGCCGACCCCGGTGACCTCGTCGAGGACGACCTCCTCCGGCTGGTGCTCATGTGCAGCCACCCGGCCCTGGACCCGGCGGCCGGCAGCGCGCTGACGCTGCGGCTCGTGCTGGGCGTCGGCACGGCCGACGTCGCCCGGCTCTTCCTCGTGCCCGAGCCGACGATGGCAGCGCGGATCACGCGCGCGAAGAAGAAGATCGTCGCCGCCGGAATCCCGTTCGCCGTGCCGTCGGCCGGTGAGCTGCCCGAACGCCTCGACGTCGTGGCCCAGACCGCCTACCTAGCCTTCACCGCCGGGTACGCCCCCGGCAGCGGTCCCGGAGCGGTCCGCACCGAGCTCGCCGGGGAGGCGGTGCGGCTGGTGAGGGTGGTGCTGGGCCTTCGCCCCGGTGAGCCGGTGCTCACCGCGCTGCTCGCCCTGATGCTGCTGCAGCACTCGCGTCGCGACGCCCGCGTCGACGACACCGGCGCGATCGTCCTGCTCCCCGACCAGGACCGCAGCCGGTGGCACCGCGACGAGGTCGACGAGGCGCTGGCCCTGCTCGCCTCGCCCGTCCTGACCGGGCCGGTCACCGTCCAGACGGCCGGGTATGCGGTGCAGGCCCGGATCGCGGCGGAGCACGCGACCGCGCCGGATGCCGCATCGACGCGCTGGGACCACGTCGTCGCCCACTACGACACCCTGCTCGCCCTCGCGCCCACGCCCAGCGCCCAGCTCGCCCGTGCCGTCGCGGTCGCGGAGGCGCAGGGACCACGCGCGGGCCTGGCCCTGCTCGACGGCCTGGACGACCAGCTCCCCCACAGCCACCGGCTGCCCGCCGTGCGGGCCGAGCTGCTCAGCCGCGCCGGGGACACGCAAGGGGCGCACGCGGCATACGCGCTCGCGATCTCACGGTGCGCCAACGACGCTGAGCGGTCCCTGCTCGAGCGGCGACGCGCGGCGCTGGACGCCGCGCCCGGCTGAGACGTGGGTGTCGCTGGCACCGACGGACGTGGAAGGATCGGCGACGATGCGAGGCCACGCCACGCTCGCCTGCCATGCCTTTCGAAGGAGAGAGTCCATGCCCATCGCCACCCCTGAGGTGTACGCCGACATGCTCGACCGCGCGAAGGCAGGCTCCTTCGCGTACCCCGCCATCAACGTGTCGTCGTCGCAGACGCTGAACGCCGCGATCCGCGGCTTCGCCGAGGCCGGGAGCGACGGCATCGTCCAGGTCTCGACCGGCGGCGCGGAGTACCTGTCCGGTCCGACGGTCAAGGACATGGTCGCCGGCTCGCTGGCCCTCGCCGCCTACGCGCACGAGGTCGCCAAGAACTACGACGTCAACATCGCGCTGCACACCGACCACTGCCCCAAGGACAAGCTCGACGGGTTCGTCCGGCCGCTGCTCGCCGCGTCGGCCGAGCGGGTCAAGGCCGGGGGCACCCCGTGGTTCCAGTCGCACATGTGGGACGGCTCGGCCGTGCCGCTCGACGAGAACCTCCAGATCGCCCGCGAGCTGCTCGACGCCTGCAAGGCGGCCAACGTGATCCTCGAGATCGAGGTCGGTGTCGTCGGTGGCGAGGAGGACGGCGTCGCCAACGAGATCAACGACAAGCTGTACTCCACGCCCGAGGACGCCATCGCCACTGCCAAGGCCCTCGGCACCGGTGAGAACGGCTACTTCATGACGGCGCTGACCTTCGGCAACGTCCACGGCGTCTACAAGCCGGGCAACGTCAAGCTCCGGCCCGAGGTCCTCAAGGCCGCCCAGGACGCGGTCCACCAGGAGTTCGGGACCCCGGACGCCAAGCCGTTCCACCTCGTCTTCCACGGCGGGTCCGGCTCGTCCGCGGAGGACATCGCCGCCGCCGTCGACTACGGCGTCGTGAAGATGAACATCGACACGGACACCCAGTACGCCTTCACCCGTCCGGTGGCCGGCTACATGCTGACCAACTACGAGGGGGTCTTCAAGATCGACGGCGAGGTCGGCAACAAGAAGCAGTACGACCCGCGCGCCTGGGGCAAGGAGGCGGAGGCCGGTATGGCTGCCCGCGTCGTCGAGGCCTGCCAGCACCTGCGCAGCGCAGGGACGCACGCATGAGCGAGAACCTGCTCGGCATCCCCGAGACCCGCCTGCCCGTCGACCCTGCAGCGCGCTTGCTGGACGACGGCGTCGCCGCCGACCAGGTGGCCGCGGCACACCCCACCTCGTCGCTGGCCTGGGCCACCCTCGCGGAGGACGCGCTCGCCGACGGTCGCACCGTGGAGGGCTACGCCTACGCCCGCACCGGCTACCACCGGGCGCTGGACTCGTTGCGCAAGAACGGCTGGCGCGGCCAGGGTCCGGTCCCGTGGGAGCACGAGCCCAACCGCGGCTTCCTGCGGGCGCTCGCCGCGCTGGCCAAGGCCGCCGGCGCCATCGGCGAGACCGACGAGGAGCGCCGGTGCACCGAGTTCCTGCGCGACTCCTCCACCAGCGGGGCGCGCGAGCTCGGCCTCTAGGTCATCGCCCGCCACGTGGTGGCGGCCACGACAGCCGGACAGCCGGCGTTCCCCTCGGGGGCGCCGGCTGTCCCGTCGTCACTCAGTGCGCGAACGCGACCTCGATGACCGCGTGTGGCTGTCCGGTGCCGGCCAGGTCGTTGCGCAGCCGGATCTCCATCGTGTACTCGTCGCCCTGCCACGTGCAGTAGCTCGACCCGGCAGCCCCCTCGCAGTTGACGAAGTGCGGCATGGTGTCGACCCTGCTGGCGAAGGCCGCCTTGACGGCTGCCTCGGTGCCGAGCTGGGTGGCCCGGGTGCGGTCGCCGTCGACCCAGGCCTTGACGAAGGCCGTGCTGTAGTCCTGCGCCGAGCGCGGGATGGCCGGAGCGTCCTTGGCGGGAGGCGGCGTCGTGGGAGACGGGTCGATGCGTGGCTTGCGGGTCGTCGCGGTCGACGTCACGGTCGTGGTCAACGTGACCGTCGCGGGGGTCGGCGTCGAGCTGGTGGTGGCCAAGGCCGTGCTCGCTCCCCCCGAGCCGGTCGTCGAGCCGGAGCTGCCGCAGGCGCCGAGGGCCCCCACGACGAGCACGCCGACGGCGGCGGTCAGGACGGCGGACATCCGCTGGCTGGACGTGCGCTGGCTGGACATCCGCTGGCTGGACGTGCGCGGCCTGGTCATCGAGCTCCCCTGTCGTGTGACGGCTGGGCGGGCGCCCCCCTCACCCTGACCGACGTCTCAGGACGCGCTCAGGTTGGGTGGTGACCCGACGAGCCGGCACACAGTGAAGCCGGGGGGTGGGATCCATCGGATCCCACCCCCCGGCGTCGCCCCCCTGCAGGCAGGTCCGAAGCCCTGCCCTGGTCCGCTCGTCTGTTCGTCCCCTGCCGAGTCGACGAAGCGGCGCACTCATTGTGCACCGTAAGGGCGTCGCCAGACTGGCACTATGGTGACATTGGCCAGATGATGACGAGTTGGGTGAGGAGGGGCTGTGACCAGCAAGGACGTCCCCACGCACGAGCTGGAGGCCTGGTTCACCGAGCCCCTCGAGCGGATGCACCGGATCCTCGAATCGGGAGAGCGGCACCTCGAGCAGCGGCGCGCCGAGCTCGACGAGGTGCGGTACGCCCTGTACGAGCTCTCGACCCACCCCACGGCCTCCCCACCGCGGGGGCAGGTGGTCCTCGAGGTCCTGCCCGCAGACCTGGCACCCCCCCTGCTGCGCCACCTCATCGACACCACGACGACGATGGCCCGCAACTGCGCGCTGAGCATCGACGTCGGTTCGGGGACGGACCTCGACAACATCCGCACGTCCCAGGACCAGATCCGCACCGGCGTCCACCGCCAGCAGACGATCTACCCGATGGACATCCTCGACACCGAACCCGGCCGGTCCTGGGTGCGCTCGTGGGCGGACGCCGGCGAGGAGCAGCGGGTCAGCCTCGCGCCGCCCAGCGAGTTCGCCATCTTCGACGACCAGGCCGTGGTGGCGGTCGCCGAGTGGGGCAACCCCGCCGCCGACTACGTCCTCATCCGCGACCCCATGGTCATCGCCGCCTTCACGACGTTGTTCGACCGCTGCTTCGCGCGGGCCCTGCCGATCACCCACGAGAGCCACGGGAGCGCCGACGACGCCGAGCTCGTGCGCCTGCTGGAGCTCGGGCTTAAGGACGAGTCCATCGCCCGCTACCTCGGCTGCAGCCTGCGCACCGTGCGGCGGCGGATGGCCCAGCTCATGGACAGCTACGGCGTGCAGACCCGGTTCCAGCTCGGGGTCGCCGTCGCCAGGGCCGGGCTCGTCGACCTCGACCACCCCGCGGACCGGTAGCGCCCACCGTGGCGTGCCGGGAAGGCCCGGGCGCCCTGCGCGCGGTCAGCGGGGGCGGGCCAACCCGTAGTACCTGAGCTTGCGGTAGAGGGTGGCGCGGCTCATGCCCAGCTCGGTGGCGGCCTTCCCGACGGGTGCCGGATGGGTCGCCATGACCCGGACGATCTCGTCCCGCTCCAGCGTCTCCATCCGCGAGAGGCGGTGGCCGCCCGGGGCCGAGAAGGCGGGTGGCAGGTGCCGGACGTCGATCGTCTCCGACCGGCTGGCGGCGTCGTGGACCACCTGGACGAGCTCGTCGACGTTGCCCGGCCAGTCGTGGGCGAGCAGGGCGCGCTCGGCTGCAGGGGTGAAGTCGACCTCGCGCATACGGGTCTGGTGTGCAGCCCACCTGGCAAGAGGCAGGACGTCGTCGGACCGTTCCCTCAGGGGAGCGACTCCGACCACGGTGCCGACCAGGGGTCTGAGCGGGGCAGGCACCTGGTCGAGGTCGCGGACCGTCACCGCCCAGACGAGGGCGCCCTCGGCGCCAGGGGGTCGGTCGGCGACCGCTGCCGTGGCCTGTTGCCGGAGCTCGTACGCCGCCCACGCAGGGAGGGTGTCGACGTTCTCGACGACGACGGCGGTGTCCGGCTTGGCCAGCTCGGGGACCCAGAGCGACAGCCAGGTCTCGACGTCCTCGGCTGCGGGCACATCGGCCGTGAGGACTCGGATCCGGGGGTGCGCCCGGCGCAACGCCTGCCCGAGCAAGGTGGCCCTGCCCGAGCCGGGCTCGCCCACGGCGGCCACCGTGCGACCCGCCCCGAACGCGGCCGTCGCCGAGTCCACCGCCTCGGTCCAGCTCGGCGACATGGACCGTGCCGTGCCGGCCGCCGGCTCCAGCCGCGCGCGCTGGACCCGGAACACGCCACCCCGGGGATGGGAGCGAGCGGAGCGTCCCCCGGACCTGGCGAGCATCAGGGCTGCGGTCGTCGAGGCGGCCGACTCCGCGAGTGCAAGGAGGAGCCCTGCCGAGGACCGGGACCAGGTGGTGATGTTGACGCAGCCCTCGAGCTGTCCGCTCACGGGGTCGAGCACCGGCACCGCGGCGCACGTGTAGGTGCACAGGCTCGCGCTGTAGTGCTCCTCCGCCCGCACGAGGGAGGACGCCCGATCCGCCAGGGCGAGCCCCAGGCCGTTCGTCCCCGCCTCGCGCTCGGAGAAGGCGAAGCCCGGTGCCAGGTGCACGCGGTCCAGCGCGCGCAGCAGGCTCGTGTCTCCCGAGAAGCGGTTGAGCACCAGGCCGTCGGCATCGGTGAGCATGAGACTGAGTGGTTCGTCCGCCAGGGTGCGATGGAGGCTGGTCAGCACCTCTTGGCCGCACTCGGAGAACAGGGAGTCGGTGACGACGGACCCGGCCCAGACGGGGTCCACGGAGTCCAGCGAGACGCCGTACTCCTCGCTGCGCTGCCACGACGCGAGCAGTCGCTTCGACGGCGGAACGGCAGGAGGGAGTGCGGCCGACGCGGTCGCCCGCCGGGGCAGCGCGCCAGCGTGGTCGGTGGTCATCATCGACCTCCTCTCGCTCCCTCGAACGGTAACCCCGGGCGCCTCGACTGGCGAGGGCCGGGTGTCTCAATGTGAGACGGTCGCCGGTCTCACATTGAGACGCCGAACCCCTGACGCGGCCCCTCGGCTGCCACATAGCGTCCTGAGGGTCCGCGACGACGACGTCGCGAAAGGGAGAAGACCATGTACACCAAGAACGGCGAAAACTACTTCATCGTCGACGCACACATCGCCCTGTGGGACGCGCGTCCCGAGAACCAGCGCAACGTGCACGGCAAGCAGTTCATCGACTGCTTCTACGACTACCACCGCAACCTGTCCCCCGAGTCCGAGGTCTGGACCTACGAGGAGTACCTCTACCAGGGCGGCCAGCGCCTCATGAAGGACCTGTTCGAGGACGGCTACGTCGACCACGCGATCTTCCAGCCGGCCGCGCTGACCGAGTTCTACGCCAACGGCTTCGGGCAGACGCAGGAGGCCTACGAGCTGGCGAGGGCCAACCCGGGCAAGCTCACGTACAACCACAACTTCGACCCGCGCAACGGCGAGCAGGGGCTCGATCAGCTGCGCGCCGACCACGAGCAGATGAAGTTCACCGGGGTGAAGCTCTACACCGCCGAGTGGCACGGGGACTCCCGCGGCTGGAAGCTCACCGACCCGTGGTCCTACCGCTACCTCGAGGAGTGCCGCAAGCTCGGCGTCACCAACATCCACGTCCACAAGGGCCCGACCATCCGCCCCCTGGACCGCGATGCGTTCGACGTGGCCGACATCGACGCCGTGGCGACAGACTTCACCGACCTCAACTTCATCGTCGAGCACGTGGGACTGCCGCGCCTGGAGGACTTCTGCTGGATCGCCACGCAGGAGCCGAACGTGTACGGAGGGCTTGCGGTGGCGATGCCGTTCATGCACACCCGTCCCCGCTACTTCGCCCAGATCCTCGGCGAGCTCCTCTACTGGATCGGCGAGGACCGCATCTTCTTCTCCAGCGACTATGCGATCTGGACCCCGAAGTGGCTGGTCGAGAAGTTCGTCGACTTCCAGATCCCGGCCGACCTGACGGAGTATGCGCCGATCACCACCGAGCAGAAGAAGAAGATCCTGGGCCTCAACGCCGCCAAGATGTATGGCATCGAGGTGCCGGCCGAGCTCCGGCTCCCGGAGGCGGACACCACGGAGAGCGGCCCGCGCGACCCCGCGGCTGCCGACCTGGCGACGGTCTGAGCGATGACCGTCCTCACCCACCTGCGGACGGTGTCGGGGGCTGACGTCCGCCGCGCCCTCGACACCGTCATCGACCCCGAGCTCGACGAGCCGGTCACCGACCTCGGCTTCGTCCGCTCGGTCGACATCACCCTCCGCGACGTCACCGTGCACCTGCGGCTGCCGACCTCGTTCTGCTCACCCAACTTCGCCTACCTCATGGCCTCCGACGCCAAGGACGCCCTGTCCTCGCTCGAGGGCGTGGGCCGGGTGGTCGTCGAGCTGGACGACCACCACGACTCAGCGCTCATCAACGCCGGCCTCGCGGCCGACGCCGGTTACGTCGGCACGTTCGGCCACGAGGCGGAGAGCAGCCTCGAGGAGCTGCGGATGACCTTCCGCCGCAAGGCCCACACGGCCGCGGCCGAGCGGGTGCTCACCGAGCTGCTGCGGTCGACTCCGACCCTGCCGGAGACCTCTGTCGGCACGGTGCGGCTGCGGCAGCTGGCTCCCGGTCGGACGACGGACGCGCTGCTGCGACGGCGGGAGTCGCTCGGGCTGCCGAACGAGCCTGACGCCCTGGTCCTCGTGGACCACGACGGGCGCGGGTACCCGCCTGACGAGGTGCCGATGGCCCTGCGGCGGGCTCGGTCGACCCGCATCTCCATCGACGGCAACGCCCACTTCTGCCGTGGCCTGCTCCGCACCCGGTACGAGGGGTCGGGCGCCGACCAGGCGCCGCGGCCCGACGGCGCGGAACCGGCTGACCACCACCGCTTGATCCCCCTGGCCCCGAAGGAGTCCCACCGATGAGCACCATGCGAGCAGTCCAGGTCGTCGGCTACCACCAGAACCTCCAGATGGCCGAGGTGCCCGTCCCGGAGGCCACCAGGCCATGGGACGTCGTCGTCCGCATCGGCGGTGCCGGCGTGTGCCGCACCGACCTGCACATCCTCGAGGGCCAGTGGGCCGACAAGTCGCAGGTCGAGCTGCCCTACACGATCGGCCACGAGAACGCCGGGTGGGTGCACGCGGTCGGCTCGGCCGTCACCAACGTGCGCGAGGGCGACAAGGTGATCCTCCACCCGCTCATCACGTGCGGCCTCTGCCGCGCCTGCCGCTCAGGTGACGACGTGCACTGCGAGAGCAGCGCCTTCCCGGGGATCGACACCAACGGCGGGTACGCCGAGTACCTCCTCACCTCGGCCCGCTCGGTCGTGCGCATCGACGACTCCCTCGAGCCCGCCGACGTGGCCGCGCTCGCCGATGCCGGCCTCACGGCGTACCACGCGGCCGCGAAGGCGGCCCGCCGGCTGACGCCGCGTGACACCTGTGTGGTCATCGGGGCAGGCGGCCTGGGTCACATCGGCATCCAGGTGCTGCGCGCCCTGTCCCCGGCCCGGCTCGTCGTCGTCGACCGCAACCAAGCGGCGCTCGACCTCGCGACGTCGATCGGGGCGCACCACGGTGTGCTCGCCGACGGGTCGCAGGTCGACTCGGTGCTCGACCTCACCGGTGGTCACGGTGCCGAGGTGGTCGTCGACTTCGTCGGTGAGAACGGCTCGACCTCCGAGGGGATCGCCATGACGCGGCAGGCGGGCGACTACCACGTGGTCGGTTACGGCGAGAACGTCGACGTCCCCACGATCGACCTCATCTCCACCGAGAAGAACATCATCGGCAACCTCGTCGGGTCCTACAACGACCTGCAGGACCTCATGGCGCTGGCCGCGACCGGCGCGGTCACCCTGCACACGCAGAAGTACGCGCTCGACGCCTTCCAGCAGGCCATCACCGACCTCGACAACGGCGCCGTCCGCGGGCGCGCGATCCTCGTGCCCTGATCGGCGCACCCCACCAGCTCGAAGGACAAAGGAGTCCGTCATGAAGAACTATCTCGGGATCGCCGTGTCGATCGGCGTCCTGGCCGCCGTCTGGACCCAGGTGAGCGTTGCGCTCGAACTCGTCACGTGGGTGGCGTTCGCCGCGTGGGCCTGCTACTTCGCGGCAGGCGGTGGCCGCAGTGGTTTCCAGCGGGGTCTGGCCGCCAACCTGTCCGGCCTCGTCTACGGCTTCGTCGTCGCCGCGTTCGTCGGTGCGGTGTCCTTCCCGGGCGCGCTCGCGCTGTCCGTGGGGGTCGTCGCCGCGCTGATGTGCCTGCAGGCCGGGTGGGCGCCGCTGTCGTTCATCCCGGGCGCGTTCGTCGGGGCTGCGGCGTACTTCGGCACCGCGTTCTCGTTCTGGCAGACGGCTGTCGCTCTCGTCGCCGGCGCCCTGTTCGGCTGGGCGTCAGGTGTGCTCGGCGCGAGGTTGCAGGTGGTGGCGACGCGGCGGACACCCTCGGCCGAGCCGCCGTCGTCCCCGGCCCAGGCGGCGGCCTGACTCCTGGAAGAGCATCCCGATGATCCTCATCACCGTGAAGTTCCCGATCCGCGAGGACCGGCTCGAGCAGTGGCGCGAGCTGTCGGACCTCTACGCGAAGTCCGTCAACGAGGAGCCCGGCTGCGTGTTCTTCGAGTTCTCGCAGAGCCTCACGCAGCCGGACACCTACGTCTGCATCGAGGGGTTCCGCGACTCGGCCGCCGGCGCAGAGCACATGGCCCAGCCGCACGTCACGCGTTTCATGGCTGAGATGCCCGACATCGTGTCGGCCCAGCCACAGATCATCTACGTCGACGCCGAGGAGGTCACCGGCTTCGGCCCGATGGGGGAGATCTCACCACGGCGGGACTGAGGGCTGCGGCCGCAGTGCCGGGCGTCGGGGCTCGTACCGGTAACCTGCACCGGTACGAGCCCCACCGGTACGCGGGGCTCGCTGCATGGCCGCTTGACAACCGTGGTGACTGGAAGAGGTGCTGGTATGCCGGCAATCGTGCTCGTGGGCGCGCAGTGGGGCGACGAGGGCAAGGGCAAGGCGACCGACCTCCTGGGCAGCGACGTCGACTACGTCGTGAAGTTCAACGGTGGCAACAACGCCGGCCACACCATCGTCATCGAGAAGGACGGCAAGCGCGAGAAGTACGCCCTGCACCTGCTTCCGTCCGGCATCCTCACGCCGACCTGCACGCCGGTCATCGGCAACGGCGTCGTGGTCGACCTCGCCGTCCTCTTCGAGGAGCTCGACGGCCTCGAGGCGCGCGGCGTCGACACGTCCCGCCTCCTGGTCAGCGCGAGCGCGCACATCATCGCGCCGTACAACCGGGTGCTCGACAAGGTGACCGAGCGCTTCCTCGGGTCGCGCAAGATCGGCACCACCGGCCGTGGCATCGGCCCGACCTATGCCGACAAGATGTCCCGCAACGGCATCCGCGTGCAGGACCTGTTCGACGAGAAGATCCTGCGCCAGAAGGTCGAGGCCGCGCTGGCCTTCAAGAACCAGATCCTCGCCAAGATCTACAACCGTCGCGCCGTCGAGGTCGACGAGGTGATGGACGAGCTGCTCGGGTATGCCGAGCGGTTGCGCCCGATGGTCGCCGACACCTCCCTGGTGCTCGAGAAGGCCCTCAACGAGGGCAAGACCGTCCTGCTCGAGGCCGGCCAGGCGACGCTGCTCGACGTCGACCACGGCACCTACCCGTTCGTCACGTCGTCCAACGCCACGGCTGGTGGCGCGTGCACCGGGTCCGGCATCCCGCCGACCCGTGTCGACCGTGTCATCGCGATCCTCAAGGCCTACTCGACCCGGGTCGGCGAGGGGCCGTTCCCGACCGAGCTGTTCGACGCGAACGGTGAGTTCCTGCGCAAGACGGGTGCCGAGTTCGGCACCACCACGGGTCGCCCGCGCCGCTGCGGCTGGGTCGACACGGTCGTCGGGCGCTACTCCACCCGCATCAACGGCACGACCGACTTCGTCATCACCAAGCTCGACGTGCTCACCGGCCTCGACACCGTGCCGGTCTGCGTGGCCTACGACGTCGACGGCGTCCGCCACGACGAGATGCCGGTCAACCAGACCGACTTCCACCACGCCAAGCCGATCTACGAAGAGCTGCCGGGCTGGTGGGAGGACATCACGAAGTGCCGCAACTTCGAGGACCTGCCGGCGAACGCCCAGGCCTACGTGCTGCGCCTCGAGGAGCTCATCGGCGCGCGGGTCTCGGCGATCGGCGTCGGCCCCGGCCGGGACGAGATCATCAGCCGCCACTCCCTCCTCGGCGACTGACCCCGCACCTGCCGCACCTGCCCGGCCCTGCGCGCGGCTGACTCAGCACAGGTTGCTGCCGTGCGGGTAGGTAGCAACTTGTCCCCACTGCAGCAACCCCTGCTAGCAGAGGTTGCTGCAGGACAGCAGGACAGCAGGGCGCGCGGGGCGGTCGCGCGGGGCGGTCAGGCGGGGCGCAGGACCGTCATCCGGTGGGCGGCTCGGGTCAGGGCGACGTAGAGGACCCGAACGCCGCCGGGTGACTCGGCGGTGATGGCGTCCGGGTCGACGACGACGGTCGCGTCGTACTCCAGGCCCTTGGTCGACATCGGGTCGATGACCACGACCCGGTCGCCGAGCCCACCGACAGCAGCGAGCGCCTCGCGGTGTCGCTGCGGGGTGATGACGGCGATGGAGCCCTCGACCTCGCCGAGCAGCGCCTCGACGGCCTCGGTCGCCACGGTCGCCCAGTCGCCGTCGATCACGGTGAGGTCGACGGGGAACGCTCCGGTCTCGCGGACCGCCTGCGGGATGTCGGCATCGGGCACCTGCGCCCTGACGACCTCGGCCGCGTAGTCGAAGATCTCGCGGGCGTTGCGGTAGTTGGTGTCCATGTGGAACAGCCGGCGCTCCTGGGTGCCGAAGGCCTCCTCACGCGCCCGGCCGGACTCCTCGGCGTCGGGCCAGGAGGCCTGCGCCGCGTCGCCGACGACCGTCCACGACGAGTAGCGGCCGCGGCGACCGAGCATGCGCCACTGCATGGGCGACAGGTCCTGGGCCTCGTCGACGAGGACGTGGGCGTACTCACCCGGGCCGTCGACCTGGCCGTGCAGCAGCCGTTCGCGCGGGTCGGTCGCCGCGATCCGGGAGAGCCCGGTCGGCGTGCCCGAGCCCTGCTGCCGGCTCGCCCGCACCTCGGCGACGCCGAACTGCGAGACGTCGTCGAGCTCCTCGATCTCGTAGAACTCGCGCTCCTCGACCGGGCCGGCCTGGACCGGACCCATCCGTGCCGCGAGGTCGTCGACCAGTGCCGCGTCGGCTACCGACCAGGTCCCGGTGGCCAGGGCGTCGCGCATCGACGCGGCGAACGCCTCCGCCTCCTGCGTCGTCAGCACGCCGCTCCCGTGCCGCTTGACGAGCTCGTCGTCGGCCAGCCAGAGCAGGACCTCGCGCGGGTCGACCTGGGGCCACCAGCTCTCGAGGAAGGCGTCGACCTCGAGGTGGTCGTCGAAGTGGTCCATGAACTCGTTGCGGTCGCCCTCGCGGACAGAGCTCCAGGCGGCCTCGGCCAGCTGGTGGCGGATGGCCTTGGCGGCGAGGTTGCGCTGGTGGCCGCGCAGCACCTGCGCGCGGATCCGGTCGAGCGCAGGGGTGTCGAGGCGGATCGCCTTGCCACCCACGAACGCGCGGAACTGGGTGGGCGCCCCCGGGGGGCTGTCGGCCGACGCCCGGGCCAGCAGGCGGCGCACCCGCAGCGACCCCTTGACGGCCGCGACCTCGGGCGAGTCGAACCGCACCGCGGTGACGCCGTCGACGACGTCACCGAGCGAGCGCAGCGTCACCGACTCCTCGCCGAGGGAGGGCAGCACCCGCTCGATGTATGCGGTGTACGCCGAGGACGGGCCCACGACGAGGATCCCGCCGTTCTCGAAGCGGCGCCGGTCGGAGTAGAGCAGGTAGGCGGCGCGGTGCAGGGCCACCACCGTCTTGCCGGTGCCGGGTCCGCCGGTGATCTCGGTGATGCCGCGCGCGGAGGCCCGGATCGCCTCGTCCTGGTGCCGCTGGATGGTCGCCACGATGTCGCGCATCTGGGCGCCACGGCTGCGGGTGAGGGCGGCGAGCAGGGCGCCGTCACCGACGACGACCAGGTCGTCGGGCGCCTCGGCCACCATGAGGTCGTCCTCGACCCCGACGACGTCGGGTCCCTTGCAGCGCAGCACCCTTCGGCGCAGCACGTCCATCGGCTCGACCGGCGTGGCCCGGTAGAACGCGGCGGCAGCCGGCGCGCGCCAGTCCACGACGAGCGGCTCGTAGTCGTCGTCGCGAACCCCGAGGCGGCCGATGTAGCGCGTCTCGCGGTCACGCTCGGCGCCGTCGCGGGACAGGGCGTGGTCGAGGTCGAGCCGACCGAAGACGAGCCCCTCGAACTGGGTGTCCAGCGTCGAGCGCCGCCGAGCCGCGTTGAAGACCAGGGCGTCGCGCTCGAACAGCCCGGTCAGCTCCTCGTCGCGGACGTCACCCGTGCGGTCGGTGCGACCGCGCGCGAGGCCGTCGGTCTCGACCAGCCCGGCCCGCAGCTTGGCCTTGGCCAGCTCGGCGTAGACCAGGTCCACGTGCGTCTGCTCGACGGCGATCTCACGCGCCACCTGGGCGGTGGTCGCCTTGTTGGAGGTGGTGGACTGGTGATCCGGAGCGGTCACGGTGGTGACTTTCTTGTCGAACGGCCTGCACGTCCCGCAGAGAACGCACGAGTCTAGCCTCGCCCCGACCGGTCCATACCGGCATCCCACGCAGTCGGCGTCGCGGCCCCCGGTGAACCGGCGCCGGCGGCTCCATACCGGACCGTTCAGACGAGCCCGCGCCGCCCGGCCTGGACGCCGGCCTGGAAGCGGGTGCCTGCACCGAGCTGGTCCATGAGGGCGCGGACGCGGCGCTCCACGGTGCGTTGCGAGACCCCCGTCTGGCGGGCGATGGTGGCGTCCGGGGCGCCGGCTGCGAGCAGGGAGAGGATGAGCTGGTCGCGCTGCTCGGCGGGGCTCCCCGAACCCGCACGGTGCAGGGGCGAACCCAGGGTCCAGAGGTGGTCGAACAGCGAGATCAGGGCGAGGACCATCGCCGGCCCCCGGACCAGGACCGACCCGAAGCCTGTCGGGTCGAACGCGCTGACGTCCACGACCGCGGCTGCCTCGTCGACGATGACGCACGAGAACGGGACGCTGGTGGTCAGCCGGAAGCGCTCGCCCCCGCGCTCGCGCCCCTCGAGGATGGTGAGCGCGTCGGGGATGTCGAGGACGCGGGAGTCGTAGACCGTCGCCATGTCGAGGACGATCCCGCCGGCACCCCTGCTGGGTTCCTCGTGGCTGTGCATCGGGCTGTCGAAGATGGCATCGGTCCGTGGGGACGGCGCCCGGAACACGCGCACGATCCTGGTGCCGGCCGCGACGGCCTCGGCCGTCACCGCGCCCATCTCGTCCAGGGAGTTGAGGATGCGTATGGTGCCCACGTCCGGGGTCGCCGACTGCGCCCGGGCCTGGAAGTACACCTGGGCGAGCTCGTGGGCGGCCGAGCGCGTCTCGCGGGCCCGGCGTTCGTAGGTGAGCGCCAGGGCGGGCAGCGAGATGTCGGGTGGGGCGACCTCGATGACGCCGCCGGGCCGCAGCCGGATGAGGCCACGCTGCTGCAGCACGTCGAGGGACTGGTCGACCAGGCCCGCCTTCATCCCCTGGGCCACCAGGAGCGACCTGGTCGGCTCCGGGTTCTGGAGGACTGCGAGGTAGACCCGGGTCACCGCGCCGTCCTCGTCGCCGTCGGGGCTCTCGAGCCCGAGACCGGCTGCGGCGTCGCTCATGGCGTCACGTCCATGCGGTGCTCCTCGGTCCGGGCCTGGTCGACATCCCCGTCGTCGTGGTGGTCGACACCACCCATGCTGGTGGGCTGGCGAGATCCCGTCAATGGCGCAAGTCCGCCATCTCTGGGCTTTACCTGCGAACCGGTGATGGTCCACTCTGGTGTGAGTCGACCAAGTCGACCCACGTGCCCGGTTCGCAGGTTCCCCCGCCAGGCGACCGCACGTCGGCAGCGCGGCGTCCCAGGGAGAATGTCCCCCCTGCCTCCCCGGGACGCCGCGCTCTCATCTCCCCGGCGGTTCTCTAGGCTGGCACCGTGAAGGTTCTCGTCGTCGGGTCCGGTGCTCGTGAGCACGCCATCGTCAAGGCGCTGGGTGCCGACCCGGACGTGGATGCGGTCGTCGTCGCCCCGGGCAACCCGGGCATGGACGTGATCGCCCTGTGCGAGGCGCTTCCCGGGGGTCTGCTCGACGGCGACGGTGTGGCCGACCTCGCCCGCCGCCACGGCGTCGACCTGGTCGTCATCGGCCCGGAGGCACCGCTCGTGGCCGGGGTGGCCGACGTGGTGCGCGCCGCCGGCTTCGCCGTCTTCGGTCCGTCGGCCGAGGCCGCCCGGCTCGAGGGCAGCAAGGCGTTCGCCAAGGAGGTCATGGCCGCCGCCGAGGTGCCGACGGCCCTGGCCCGGGTGTGCACGACGCTCGAGGAGGTGGCCGACGCGCTCGACGCGATGGGCGCTCCCTACGTGGTCAAGGACGACGGGCTCGCCGCGGGCAAGGGCGTCGTCGTCACCGACGACCTTGACGCGGCGCTCGAGCACGCGCAGGGCTGCCTGGCCAAGGACGACGGCCGCGTCGTCATCGAGGAGTTCCTCGACGGGCCGGAGGTGTCGTTGTTCGTCCTCTGCGACGGCGAGACCGTCGTACCGCTGGCCCCCGCCCAGGACTTCAAGCGGGTCTTCGACGGTGACCGCGGTCCCAACACCGGTGGCATGGGCGCGTACTCGCCCCTCGACTGGGCCCCGGCCACGATGGTCGACGAGCTCGTCACACGGGTGGCGCAGCCGACGGTGGACGAAATGCGTCGTCGCGGGACGCCGTTCACCGGCGTGCTGTTCATCGGGCTCGCCCTGACCTCTCGCGGCCCGCGGGTCATCGAGTTCAATGCGCGCTTCGGGGACCCCGAGACGCAGGTCGTGCTGGCCCGGCTCCAGACCCCGCTCGGTGGGCTGCTGCTGTCGGCAGCCACCGGCCGGCTGGACGAGGTCGGACCGCTGCACTGGTCGTCCCAGCACGCGGTCACCGTCGTCGTCGCCGCCCACAACTACCCCGACACCCCGCGCACCGGAGACCCGATCATGGGGATCGAGGACGCCGGCGAGGTGGCCACGGTCTACGTCCTGCACGCCGGCACGGGCCGCGCCGACGACGGCACCCTCGTGTCGGCCGGTGGCCGGGTGCTGTCGGTCGTCGCCCTCGGGGAGAGCCTGAGCCAGGCGCGTGAGCGCGTCTACGAAGGGGTGTCCTCGATCGAGCTCGACGGGTCCCACCACCGCACCGACATCGCGCTGGCCGCCGAGCGCGACGAGCTGCACGTCGGCTGACCCTGACCCGGTCGCGGACGTCCCGCCCCGTCAGGCAGCCCGCCGGGCGGCGGCCCATCCGATCGCGCCGACCCCCGCGCTGGACGCCATCACGCCGGCGAACAACCAGCCCGGCAGCATTGGGGCCTGCCAGGCGATGAGGGCGCCGGCGGCAGCCAGGGCCACGGCCTGGGCGACGGAGGCGGTGAGGCTCGAGGCCGCGGTGATGCGGCCCTGGTCGGCGACCGGGGCGAACCGCAGCAGCTGGGTGGACAGCGTCGGCGACACGATCCCCATGCCGATCCCGGCGACACCCCACAGGACCAGCGCCGGGGCGACCGGCAGGAGCTCCAGGCTGGTCAGTGCCGGCCCGAGGATCCCGGCGGCGATGAGCGCGAAGCCGATCTGGAGGCGGCGGACCGCGGCCACCCGCCGCTGGACGACGTCGAGCCCGTGCAGCTGCGAACCGGCCGCCCAGCACAGCCCCGTCACCGTGAGGCTCACGCCCGCCGCGGCCGGCCCGAGGCCGTGGATCGTGTTGAGCATGAGCGGCAGCAGGCTCCCCGCGGTGCCGAACGCTGCGGCCACCAGGCCGCGCAGGGCCACCAGGGCCGGTATGCCGCGGGCGAGCCGCAGCGTCCCGGCCGGCAGCACCGTGCGGACGGCGGGCGCGGTGAGGCCCAGTCCGGCGACCACGAGCGCGACCCCGAGCAGGCGCGTGGTGCCGGTCCGCCCGAGCAACGACCCCCCGGCCGTGAGGGCGCCGAGCCCGACGGCGGCGAGGGCTGCCCCCCGGACGGCGCGGTGCTCCTGACCGGTCCATCGGGTGGACGGACCGGTCTGCGCGGTCGAGGCCCGCAACGACGGGCGCAGCAGCAGCCACGCCGGCACCAGCAGCGCGACTCCGATCGCGAAGACCGAGCGCCACGACCAGACCTCGGCCAGCACGCCGGCGATCGGTGGCCCCAGCAGGGAAGGGAGAACCCATGCGGCCGCGAACGCTGCGAACACCTTGGCCCGCAACGCCTCCGGCAGGGCCCGTGCGAGCAGGACGGTCAGGGCCACGTCCATGAGGGCCTCGGCGACACCGGAGCCGAGCCGCCCGGCGGTGAACAGCGCCATACCGGGGGAGAAGGCCATCAGGACCTGGGAGACGACGAAGACGCCCATCCCGGCCTGCAGCGGACGCACCGGTCCACGGTGGTCCGCCCACGCGCCGGCGACGACCGTGGCGAGGACGAACGAGACGAGCGGCGCCGCGCTCGCGGCCCCGAACAACCACAGGCCGTCGAGGTCCCGGGCCACCGTGGGCAGCACCGTCATCGTCGCGCGGTTCTCGAAGGCGCCCAGCGTCACCAGGGCGACCGCCCCCACGGCGAAGGGGAGGTGGTCGCGGGTCAACAGGCTCGGGGGACGGCTGTCGTGACGGTTGGCGGCCGTGGTGATGGGCATGACGGCCATCCTCAAAGATGAAGTGGACTTCAAGTCAAGCCGATCGCCACGCCGCCGGATCACCGTGTGGCAGGTTGACCCAACCGGATCGGGGGGACGACGCGTTGTGGTGGGTGACGTGCCGGCGGGGTGACGAGGGGAGGTGTCCGTGCGAGCCGTGATCGAGGAGCAGTTCAGGGAGTTCGCCGCGGTGGCGATCCCGCTGCTGCGACGGATGGCGCTGGCCCTGTGCCGCGACCCGCACCGGGCCGACGACCTCGTGCAGACCACCCTGGAGAAGATGTACGGCGCGTGGCCGAGGGTGCACGAGGTGGAGGACCCCCACGCGTACGCCCGCACCGTGCTGGTCCGGGCCCTGATCTCCGAGCAGCGCCGGCACTGGTGGACCCGTGAGCACTCGACGGCCGACGCCGGGGAGCGCGAGGTCGCCGCGGCGGAGCACCTCGACGACCGGCTCGACCTGCGGGCCGCCCTCGGCTCGCTGCCACCGCGTCAGCGGATGGCGGTGGTGCTGCGCCACCTCGAGGACCTCTCCGTGGGCGAGGTGGCCGTGCTGATGGCCTGCTCCGAGGGCACCGTCAAGAGCACGACCAGCGACGGGCTGCGCGCACTCCGTGCGGTGCTGGCACCGGTGACGAGCGAAGGGAAGCAGTGATGGCCACCGACATGATGGATCGCGCGCCCGAGGGCCTGCGCTCGCTCTATGCCGAGGACCTCGGCCCGGCACCGTTCACCGTCGACGACGTCGTGTCGGGTGGCCGACGGCGACAGCGCCGGCGGGCCGCCGGGGCGATCGGCGCCGCTGTCGCCGCCGTGGCCGTGATCGGGGTCGGTGCCACGAGCGTGTGGGGCGGCGCATCGGCCGACCACCGTCCTGTCCAGCCGGCGAGGACCACCGGGCCAGCCACCTACCCAGGCTGCGCCACGCGGCCGGACACCTGCGCCGCGGTCGTGGCGGCCTGGACTCGCGAGGTGGCGGGATCTGTTGCGGCCGTGCGGACGGTGTCGGCCGCGAAGTACCAGGAGGGGACCCGGGTGTTCGCGCAACGGGTCGCCCCCGCGGCTCCCGGTGGAGAGCCCGTCGACATCCGGGTGGTCATCTCCCCGTCCTCGACCGCGTCGCTGGACGAGGCCGCCGTCGACCGGGCGAGGAACCTCGTGCGGCTGCCGGGTCTACCCGTGGCGGTGGATCGCTGGACGGTCCAGCGCAAGGGCAGTGCCTTCGACCGGTTCACCGTCCCGAAGGGCGACTTCGCGAGGTCCGTCGGGGTGGAGGTGGACGTCCCCGACGAGGGGCCGGACGGTGGGGCGTCCACCACGGCCGCTCGCGACGCGCGGACGCCGACGAGCTGGACGCCGACGTGGTGGACCCCGGCCAGCGTCGGCGACCTCGTCACCCGCATCTACGGCACCGACGCGGTCGCGGTCGCCCAGCCGTCGGCGGAGCAGGGCGTGGCGGGGCAGCTGCGGAGCGCGGGATGCTCGCTCGACCAGGACAGGTGCACGCTCGCGATGTGGTCCACCTGGGCTCGGCGCTACCTCGACCAGACGGTCGTCGTCGAGGACTGGCAGCGCTTCGTCAGGGTCCCGGGGGGCAACGACTGGCAGGGGTACTCCCAGCTCGCGTCCATCGGAGGCACGGACCTCGGCCAGGTGACGCTGAGCGTCGGTCAGGACGTCGACCGGTATGGCGCCGTCTTCGGCGACGCGACCGGTGACCCGGGGCAGGTCCGCACCGTCCAGCTCCCCTTCAGTGGCAGGGCCGAGGTGCACAGCTGGCTCGATGGTGACGAGAAGCGGGTCCTGTGGCTCGTCCCCGGCAACGGCACGGACACGGGTCCGCGACGCCTCCTGGTCCGGAGCTACTCCCACCCTGCGCCGACTGGTCCCTCGGCCGGGCAGGTCCTGCCGGGCTGGTCGGACGCCGCTGCCGTCGCCCTCCTCGAGGCTGTGCGCTGAGCGGCTGGGAGGATGTCGGCCATGACGTCCTCCCAGCCGCTCACGGTGCCCGGCTACGCCCACGTCTACTCGGGCAAGGTCCGTGACCTCTACGCACCGCTCGACGAGTCCGGAACGCCCCGCAAAGACCAGCTGCTCCTCGTCGCGAGCGACCGGATGTCGGCCTACGACTTCGTCCTCGACACCCCCATCCCCGACAAGGGCGCGGTCCTCACGCAGCTGTCGCTGTGGTGGTTCGAGCGGCTCGAGGACCTCGTGCCCAACCACGTCGTCTCGGCCGACGTGCCCGACGAGGTGGCCGGCCGCGCGGTGCTGGTCAAGCGGCTCGCCATGCTCCCCGTCGAGTGCGTCGCGCGTGCCTACCTCACCGGCGGCGGCCTCACCGAGTACCGCGCGGACGGCCACGTCTCCGGCGTCGCCCTCCCCGACGGCCTCGTCGACGGCTCGCGCCTGCCCGAGCCGGTGTTCACCCCGTCGACCAAGGCGCCCATGGGCGAGCACGACCAGCCCATGCCGTATGCCGCCGTGGAGGCCGAGATCGGTGCTCCCCTCGCGGCTCGGGTCCGTGACCTCACCACCTCGATCCTCGCGCGGGGCAACGAGATCGCCGCCGAGCGCGGCATCCTCATCGCCGACACCAAGGTCGAGTTCGGGCTCGACGGCGACGACGTCGTCCTCGCCGACGAGGTGCTCACGCCGGACTCCTCGCGGTTCTGGCCCGCCGAGCTGTGGGAGCCGGGCCACCCGCAGCCCTCCTACGACAAGCAGTACGTCCGCGACTGGCTGACGTCGTCGGCCAGCGGGTGGGACAAGGAGTCGGGCCAGGCCCCGCCGGACCTGCCCGAGGACGTCGTGGCGCAGACCCGGGCCAAGTACGTCGAGGCCTACGAGCGCCTCACCGGTCGCACCTTCTCCTGACCCGTCCGCGGGCGTAGCCTGCCGACGTGGAGGACCTGGAGGGTCACCCGGCCCTGGCGGCGGCGAGCCTCGCTGCGCGAGCCCACCTCGACGGGCTGCGTGAGCGGCGGGTCGGGGCGCCCCCCGACGTCAGCGGCGAACAGCTTCGGGCCGCGCTCGGCGGCCCGGTGCCGGCTCATGGCAGCGACCCCGCCGAGGTCGTCGAACGGCTCGTCGCCGCGGCCGGGCCCGGCCTGGTCGCCTCCAGCGGGCCGCGCTACTTCGGGTACGTCGTCGGCGGCACCCTCGAGGCGGCGATGGCCGCCGACTGGTTGGCCGTCGCGTGGGACCAGGTCGCCGGCCTCGAGGTGATGTCGCCGGCTGCTGCCGCGGTCGAGGAGGTCGCCGGGGGCTGGTTGCTGGACCTGCTCGGCCTGCCGCAGGACGCATCGTTCGGGTTCCCGACGGGTGCGCAGATGGCCAACTTCACGGCGCTCGCCACCGCCCGCCACGCGGTGCTCGCCCGAGCCGGTGGGGACGTCGAGGTCGATGGCCTGCAGGGGTCGCCACGCATCCAGGTCGTCGTCGGTGGCCAGGTGCACGCGACGGTGCCGCAGGCCCTGAGGTTGGCCGGGCTCGGCAGCCGTCCCGATGTCGCCGACAGCGACGACCAGGGGCGGATGCGTCCGGAGGCGCTCGACCGGGTGCTGCGCCGCGACGGGGGCCCGGTGATCGTGTGCGCCCAGGCGGGCAACGTCAACACCGGTGCGTTCGACCCGTTCTCGGACATCGCGGACCTGTGTGGGCCGGTCGGCGCCTGGCTGCACGTGGATGGTGCCTTCGGCCTGTGGGCCGGTGCGAGCGACCGGCTGCGGCCCCTGGTCCGTGGGGTGGAGCGCGCGGACTCCTGGGCCACGGACTGCCACAAGTGGCTCAACGTGCCCTACGACTGCGCCTTCGTCGCCACCCGCGATCCCGTGGCCCACGTGGCAGCGATGTCGTGGGAGGCGCCGTACGTCGTGCCCGGCTCGGGCCGCGACCCCTACCGCTACGTCCCCGAGGCCTCCCGACGGGCCAGGGGGTTCGCCGTCTGGGCGGCCTTGTCGCAGCTCGGCAGGGACGGGGTCGCGGACCTCGTGGACCGGTCCTGGGGGCATGCGATGCGTTTCGCCTCCGCCCTCGCGGACGCCGACCCCGGGGTCGAGGTGCTCAATGACGTCGTCCTCAACCAGGTGCTCGTCCGGTTCGACGACTCCGACGACGTGACGCGCGCGGTCATCACCGGCGTGCAGGAAGGCGGCGAGGCGTGGCTAGGCGGCAGCACCTGGCAGGGGAGTGCGGTGATGCGCATCTCGGTGTCGGGGTGGATGACCACCGCTGACGACGTCGACCGTTCGGCCGCCGCGGTCCTGTCTGCGTTGGCGGACGCCCGCGCCTGACCCCCTCGGTCCAACGGCGACCGCCACCACTTCTGCCCGGTACGCCACTCGTGGTGGCGCGCCGCCGGTTTTCGGCACCACTTCTGCCCGTACGCCACTCGTGGTGGGTCGGAGCGCGCGCTTCGGATCAGTGGACCGGGGTCAGCAGGGCCAGGGGGATCGTCCGCGACGTCTTCACCTCGTACTTGGCGAACGGTGGGCACCGCGCGACGACGACGTCCTTCCAGGCCGCGTCGCGCTCGGCTCCGGTGACCTCTCGGACCGTCACCGCCGAGACCTGCCGGCCGACCTGCACCTCGGCGCGGCTGGTGGCGCGCAGGTTCCGGAACCACTGCGGGTCCTGGGGCATCCCGCCGGCCGAGCCGACCACGAGGTAGCCGCCTTCGTGCTCGAAGTACCCGACGGGGGTCGTGCGGGGCTGGCCCGTCCTGCGGCCGGTGACGGTGAGCAGCAGCACCGGCACGCCTCCGGAGGCCTTGCCGCCGAGGCGTCCGCCCGTGACCTTGTAGATGGCGACCGCCGCCTTGTTGGCGGTCCGCATCAGGGTCCTCATCACCGTGTTCATGGCGTCTCCCGGTCCTCTCCCGTCGGACGCTCCTCCCGGCTCCCCGACGTGTCAACCCGGCCCCCGGACATTCGGTTCGAGTCTGCGGGACCGCGGCTCGGGCGGGTCTGCGCTGCGGCACACTGGCGCGATGGCGTGGCTGGGGTGGTTGCGGGCGAAGGGGCGGGCGCGCGGGTGGCGGCTCAACGTCGTCGAGTTCGTCGTGCTCGTCTTCCTGGTGTCCCGTGTGGTCCTGCTCGTCCAACGCCTCGACCGCGAGGGCGCCAGCCTCGGAGCTGCCGTGGTCCTGGCGGTGTGCGCCTTCGGCCTGGGGTTCCTGCTCCGCGACGTCCTGCGGGACCGCAGCGGCCCAGTCCGTCCCCTCGACTGAGGTCGCGGGCGTCCGGGAGGTGACCACGCGGCATACCCGCTCCGTCGCCCGGATAGACTGCGGTCGCTTCCATCCCCCGCGCTAGTCCCGTGCTGAACCCAGGAGACACCCGAATGGGCCACGTCGTCATTGACGTCATGCTGAAGCCAGAGATCCTCGACCCCCAGGGTCAGGCCGTGAACGGGGCACTGCCCCGGCTCGGCTTCGAGCAGTTCACGGATGTGAGGCAGGGCAAGCGCTTCGTCCTCACCGTGGACGGAGAGGTCACCGACGAGGTGCTCGCGGCGGCGCGGGAGGCAGCCGAGAAGCTGCTCTCCAACCCCGTCATCGAGGACGTCGTGAGCGTGCGTGCCGCCGACGCCAGCCACACCCAGGACCCCGGCCAGTGAAGGTCGGGGTCGTCACGTTCCCGGGCTCGCTCGACGACCGGGACGCCGCCCGCGCGGTGCGTGCCGTCGGCGCCGAGGCGGTCAGCCTCTGGCACGGCGACGCCGACCTCAAGGGTGTCGACGCGGTCATCCTCCCGGGCGGGTTCTCGTACGGCGACTACCTGCGCTGCGGTGCCATCGCCCGTTTCGCACCGGTCATGGACGCCCTCGTCCCGGCCGCCCGGGGTGGGCTGCCGGTGCTCGGGATCTGCAACGGTTTCCAGGTGCTCTGCGAGAGCCACCTGCTCCCCGGCGCGCTGATCCGCAACGACCACCGCAAGTTCAACTGCGTCGACCAGCGCCTCGTCGTCGAGAACGCGTCGACCGCCTGGACCTCCGACTTCGAGGCCGGCCAGGAGATCGAGATCGTCCTCAAGAACGGCGAGGGCGGCTTCGTCGCCGACGAGCGCACCCTCGACGAGCTCGAGGGCGAGGGCCGCGTGGTCTTCCGGTATGCCGGTGACAACCCCAACGGCTCCTACCGCGCCATCGCGGGCATCAGCAACGACCGCGGCAACATCGTGGGCCTCATGCCCCACCCGGAGCACTGCGTCGAGGAGGGCTACGGCCCCTCGACCGACGGCCTCCCGTTCTTCACTTCCGTTCTGCGACAGGTGGTTTCAGCATGACCGCGCAGGTCGACCGTCCGACCCTCGACACGGTCTCGCACGCGGCTACGACGCCGCACACCGAGCAGCCGTGGGCCGAGCTCGGGCTCAAGCCCGACGAGTACGCCGAGATCCGCGAGATCGTCGGGCGTCGCCCCACGAGCGCCGAGCTCGCGATGTACTCCGTCATGTGGAGCGAGCACTGCTCCTACAAGTCGTCCAAGGTGCACTTCTCGCTCTGGGGCGAGAACACCACCGACGAGATGCGCGAGAAGCTCCTCGTCGGCATCGGTGAGAACGCCGGCGTCGTCGACATCGGCGACGGCTGGGCGGTGACCTTCAAGGTCGAGTCGCACAACCACCCGTCCTACGTCGAGCCCTACCAGGGTGCGGCCACCGGCGTCGGCGGCATCATCCGCGACATCATGTCGATGGGTGCCCGCCCGATCGCGATCATGGACCCCCTGCGGTTCGGCAACCTGCACCACCCCGACACCCAGCGCGTCCTCCCCGGTGTCGTGGCCGGCGTCGGTGGCTACGGCAACTGCATCGGCCTGCCCAACATCGGCGGCGAGGTCGTGTTCGACGACTGCTACCAGGGGAATCCGCTCGTGAACGCCCTGTGCGTCGGCGCCATGCGGGTCGAGGACATCCACCTCGCCAAGGCCTCCGGCGTCGGCAACAAGGTGATCCTGTTCGGTGCCAGGACCGGCGGCGACGGCATCGGCGGGGTCTCCGTCCTCGCGTCGGAGACCTTCGACGAGGGTGGCCCCACGAAGCGTCCCGCGGTCCAGGTCGGCGACCCGTTCGCCGAGAAGGTGCTCATCGAGTGCTGCCTCGACCTGTATGCCGCGCACGTCGTGGACGGCATCCAGGACCTCGGAGGTGCGGGCCTGTCCTGCGCCACCAGCGAGCTCGCCTCCAACGGTGACGGCGGCATGCAGATCGAGCTCGACCGCGTGCCGCTGCGCGATGCCTCTCTCCGGCCCGAGGAGATCCTCATGTCGGAGAGCCAGGAGCGGATGATGGCCGTCGTGGCCCCCGAGCACCTCGACGAGTTCATGGCGATCACCGACCGCTGGGACGTCGAGGCGACCGTCCTCGGCGAGGTCACCGACGGCGACCACCTCGTCATCACCTGGCACGGCGAGGTCATCGTCGACGTGCCGCCACGCTCGGTCGCCCACGAGGGTCCGACCTACCACCGTCCGCTGGCCCGTCCGGACTACCTGGACGTGTTGCAGGCCAACGGAACCGCGACGCTCGCCAAGCCGGTCGACGGTGACGGGCTGAAGTCCGACCTGCTCACCCTGCTCGCCTCGCCCAACCTGTGCGACAAGTCGTGGATCACCGACCAGTACGACCGCTACGTCCTCGGCAACACCGCGCTCGCGATGCCCGACGACGCCGGGGTGGTCCGCGTCGACGAGGAGACCGGCCGCGGGGTCGCGATCTCGACCGACTGCAACAGCCGGTTCGCCAAGCTGGACCCGTACACCGGGGCCCAGCTCGCGCTGGCCGAGTCCTTCCGCAACGTCGCCACGGCCGGGGCCGTCCCGCTCGCCGTCACCGACTGCCTCAACTTCGGCTCGCCGGAGGACCCGGGCGTCATGTGGCAGTTCCGCGAGTCGGTCAAGGGCATCGCCGAGGGCTGCAAGACCCTCGGCATCCCGGTGACCGGTGGCAACGTCAGCTTCTACAACCAGACCGGCGACACGGCCATCCACCCGACCCCGGTCATTGGGGTGCTCGGCGTCATGGACGACGTCGCCCGCCGCACCCCCTCGGGCTGGAAGGCCCCGGGCCAGGTCATCTACCTGCTCGGCGCCACTCGCGACGAGCTCGACGGTGGGGAGTGGGCGCACGTCGTCCACGGCCACCTCGGTGGGCTGCCGCCGAAGGTCGACCTCGGCGCCGAGCAGCTGCTCTCCGACATCCTCGTCAACGCCAGCCGTGACGGCCTCGTCGACGCGGCCCACGACCTGTCCGACGGCGGCCTGGCCGTCGCGCTCGCCGAGGCGACGATGCGGTACGGCGTCGGGGCGCGGATCTGGCTCGACGAGGTGTGCGAGCGCGACGGCATCGACGCGTTCACCGCGCTGTTCAGCGAGTCGACCGCTCGCGTCGTCGTCAGCGTCCCTCGCTCGGAGGAGGTGCGGTTCACCGACATGTGCACCGCACGGGGCCAGGTCCACGCGCGGATCGGGGTCGTCGACGACGAGACCGACGGGCTCGACGTCCAGGGTCAGTTCACGGTGGGTCTGTCCGCCATGAAGCAGGCCCACACGCGTACGCTGCGTGAGGTGTTCGCCGGCTGATTTGTCCGGTTCTCATCGAGCCGACGGCGTGGTCGGCGGGTCCCCACGGAGGAGTGTCGTGAGCTCAGGGCAGGACCTCGCGCGGCGCGAGGCCATCGAGGACTACGAGGTCGTCGGACGCCCGGCGGAACCCGACCTCCAGCGTCTCGTCGAGCTGGCCGCTGCCGTGTGCGACGTCCCGACGGCCGTCATCAACATCATCGACGACCGCCAGCAGCACCAGATCGCTGCCATCGGCCTGTCTGCCTCGGTCTGCTCCCGCGAGGACTCGATGTGTGCACGGGTCCTGCACGACCCGCAGCTCGTGGCCGTGCCGGACGCGAGCCTGGACGAGCGCTTCGCGCAGAACCCGTTCGTCACCGGCCTCATCGCGAACATCCGTTTCTACGCCTCGAGCCCCCTCATCACCCCCGCCGGGGTGCCGATCGGGACCCTGTGCGTCTTCGACGACGTCCCGCGCCGGCTGTCGGCCGCCGCCGGCCGTGCCCTGGGGGTGCTGGCCGAGCAGGTGGTCGACGTCCTGGAGCTGCGCCGCCTCAGCCGTGAGCTGGCGCGCTCGAACGAGCAGCTGACCCAGTTCGCAGGACAGGTCAGCCACGACCTGCGCAACCCGCTCGCGGCCCTGACCGGGTTCCTGGAGCTGGCCGCCGACAGCCCGGAGCTGGCCGACGCCCCCGACGCAGCCGAGCTGCTGGCGCGAGCCGAGTCTTCGGCCGCGCGGATGACCGCGATGATCGGCGACCTGCTCGACTTCGCGCGCATCGGGGGCGGAGGTCGCCAGGGCATGGTCGACCTCCAGGGTGAGGCCGATGCCGTGCTGGAGGACCTGTCCGCCCAGATCGCCGGGGCCGCCGCCGACGTCCAGGTGATGGGCCTGCCGAAGGTCGCCGGCGACGCGACGCTGCTGCGGGCCCTGCTGCAGAACCTCGTCGCCAACGCAGTGAAGTTCAGTGCCGCAGTCGTCGGCGGCGGAACACCTGTGGTCCGCGTGGGCGCCGAGCACATCACCGGTGGCTGGCGGGTCACCGTGGACGACAACGGTCCCGGTGTCCCCAAGGAGGACCGTGACCGCGTCTTCGAGCTGCTGGCCCGCGGCGATGACAAGCAGGACGTCGAGGGCCTGGGCATCGGCCTGAGCACGTGTCGCCGCATCGTGCAGTCGCACGGCGGCCGCATCGGCATCGCCGACTCCGAGCTCGGTGGGGCCAGTGTCTGGGTGTCCTTTCCGGACGGCCTGCACAGGTAGGGCTGCGGGAGCACGACAGCGGCGACGGGGACCGAGGGGGCGACCGGCCGAGATCGACAGCAGGGGGGCGCATCATGGGTGAGAGATCTGTGCGGGACGCGCGGTGAGCACGGTCCAGGACCTCGCGCGCCGCGAGGCGATCGAGGAGTACGACGTGGTCGGGGCCCCGGCCGAACCCGACCTGCAGGGCCTCGTCGAGCTGGCCGCCGCCATGTGCGACGTCCCCACGGCGGTCATCAACATCATCGACGACCAGCACCAGCACCAGATCGCGGCCATCGGTCTGTCTGCCACGGTCTGCTCCCGTGAGGACTCCATGTGCGCCAAGGTCCTCGGCGGTCTGGAGCAGGTGGCGGTCCCGGACGCCCGCGCCGACGAGCGCTTCATGGACAACCCGTTCGTCACCGGCGAGATCGCCCGGGTCCGCTTCTACGCCTCGAACCCGATCGTGACTCCGGCCGGGGTGCCGATCGGCACCCTGTGCGTCTTCGACGACGTCCCACGCCACCTGCCCGCCGCCGGCGGTCGCGCGCTCGCAGCCCTGGCGGGCCAGGTCGTGGACGTCCTCGAGCTGCGGCTCGTGTCCCGTGAGCTGGCGCGCTCCAACGAGCACCTGATGAAGTTCGCCGGCCAGGTCTGCCACGACCTGCGCAACCCCCTCGCCGCGCTCACGTGGTTCATCGAGCTCGCCGCGGGGAGCCCCGAGCTGGTCGACTCCCCGCAGATGGCTCTTTTGCTGGCGCGGGCCGAGTCCTCGGCGTCAAGGATGGGCGCCATGATCGGCGACCTGTTGGACGTCGTCCGGTCCGGCGGCGGTGCCCCTTCGGCGCACGGTCCGCAACCGGGCTGACCCGTCGCGGCACCCGAGCACAGCGAGGGGCCCGGTCACGCTTCCCCCTGCGTGGCCGGGCCCCTCGTCCCCTGTGGTGTCCCCTGCCGTGAACAGTAGGCCCGGTGACCGACGACCGTCGATGGGTAGAACTACCCATTTCCTTGATCAGGAACCGGCCTGATTCCGAACCGGCTTGATCCCACACCGCCCTGATCCGGAACAGGCTGGCTCGCGACCGGCTCGGTCCCGCGGGCGCGTGCCCGGCTGCCTACGATGGACGGTATGCCGCCGCGTCGCCGAGTCCCCGTCGCCTCCGGCCGGGCCGCTGTCGAGCGCTGGCGGCAGGCCGGTGACGAGGCGGGTCGCGAGGACCTCGCCACCGCCGTGCGCTACGCCCTCGAGGAGCTCGCGACGGTGGCGCCCGGACGCAGCGTCGAGGTGCGTGTCCCGCCGTTCGGTGCGGTCCAGTGCGTGGCCGGCACGACCCACACGCGCGGCACCCCGCCCAACGTCGTCGAGACCGATGCTCAGACCTGGCTGGAGGTGGCCACCGGCGCCCTGAGCTGGGACGGCGCGTGGGACGCCGGGAGCCTGCGGGTCAGCGGTCACCGGGCCGACCTCACGGCATACTTCCCGCTGGTCTGAGCGGCAGCGGCTCACTCTCCGGGCAGGCGGAACCCGATCTGCTCGCGGACGGCATCCATCGCGTCCATCACCCGCAGCGTCTCCGCCCACGGGAGGAGGGGTGACTCGAGGAGCCGGGCACCGACGCACGCGGCCACCTCGACGATCTCGTGGTGCAGGCCGTGCTCGCGGTCGCTGGGCTCCAGGACGTCGAGCACCTCGCCGGCAGGCGACACGAGGGTGAGCGTCGACTGGCCGTAGAACGCGCCGCTGAGCTCGAGCCGTGCCCGCGTGCCGGAGATCGACGCCGTGGTCGGGGTGCTCGACACCATGCTGGCGCTGAGCACGCCCAGGGCCCCGGCGACGTTCTGGACGACGACCGCCTCCTGCGCGTCGACCCCCTCGGGAGTGAGGGTCCCGGTGGCCTGCAACGAGTCGAACTCACCGAGCACCAGCGACGCGAACGAGATCGGGTAGACGCACAGGTCGAGCAGTGCGCCCCCGGCCAGCGCCGGGTCGCTCAGGCGTTGTGGGCCTCCGGGGTAGAGCTTCTGGCCGTGGTCGGCCGTCACCATCTGCACCTGTCCGAGCAGCCCCTGCTCGAGCACCTGGCGCACGACGTCCACGTGGGGCAGGAACCGCGTCCACATGGCTTCCATCGCGAACAGGTTCGCCCGGCTCGCGGTGTCGAGGACGGCCCTCGCCTCGGCGCCGTTGCGGGTGAACGCCTTCTCCACGAGCACCGGCTTGCCCGCCTCGAGGGCGAGCTGGGCGTGGGCGAGGTGCTCGGAGTGCGGCGACGCGACATACACGGCGTCGACGTGCGGGTCGGTCACGAGCTCCTCGTAGGAGCCGTAGGCGACTTCGACCCCGAACTCGTCCCGGTAGGCCTGCGCCCGTTCGAGGCTGCGGGACGCGACCGCCCTGATCTCCTGGTTGGTCCGCGCGCGAAGCGCCCGCCCGAAGGTGCGGGCGATGCCACCGGGCGCGAGGACCCCCCAGCGCAGCACCGGCGCGGACCGGGGGTCGGGGACGCGCGGTGCGGGCAGCAGGAGGGGAGAGGACATGGGCTCCATCCTGCCGCGTGCGGCCCGGTATGGCGCGGGTGCCGGCGGGGCCGCGCGGTCGCCTCAGCGCACCCGCCAGCCCTCGACCCCCGGCGGCTCGGGGGAGGTCTCGGCGTCCGTGTCGGTGAAGGGCTGGGCGGAGCCGAGCGCCTTGGCCAGGGACGGGCCGTGCAGGAGCGTGGCAGAGAACGCGGTCATGGCGACCCGGCGGGTGATTGCCGTCAGGGGAAGGGGCTGGGCGCTCGCGACGACGACGGTGTTGCCGAAACGACGACCCTTGCGGACCTCCGACGTGGCGATCGCAGCGGTGTGCGGCAGGACCAAGGCGATGCCGGCATGCAACCTCGCGAGGTGGCGACGGTTCGGCTCGTCGGCGGTGTTCATCGCGAGCAGCCCCCCGGGACGAAGCACCCGCGCGACGTCGGTGAACCACTGCGTGGAGGTGAGCTCGGCGGGCACCCGCCCGGCGGCATACGCGTCGACGACGACGAGGTCGGCACTGTCGTCGGCGAGCTGGCGCAGGCCGCTGCGGCCGTCGACCGGACGCACCCGGATCCGGTGGCCGCGCGGCAGCGGGAGGGCCTGGCGCACCGCCTGCGTCACGGCGTCCGCGGGCTCGAGGACGATCTGCGGCGACCCGGGCCTGGTGTGCGCGACGTAGCGGGGCAGGGTCAGCCCGGCCCCGCCCACGTGAGTCGCCGCGACGGCACCCTCGGGAAGGGCGTCGACGACGGCGGCGAGGAACTGGACGTACTCGAAGACGAGCAGCGCGGGGTCGTCGACGTCGACGTAGGACTGCGGGTGACCGTCGATCATCACGACCGTGCCCCCCGTCTCGTCGACGACGAACTCCACCGGCCCCCGGTCCTGGCCGGCCATCGTCAGGGACGCAGCAGCGACTTGATCGCGCGGCGCTCGTCCATCGCGGCATACGCCTCGGCGACCTCGGCCAGCGGCAGCTCGAGGTCGAACACCGCGCCGGGGTTGATCGTCCCGGCGAGGACGTCGTCACGCAGCTGCGGCAGGTACTGCCGGGCCGGGGCGATGCCGCCGGCGATGCCGACGTTGCGGGCGAACATGTCACGCACGGGGTACTCGATGCCGTGCGGCACCCCCACGTAGCCCACGGTCGCGCCGGGACGGGCCGCGGCGATCGCGGTGTGCATCGACTCGTTGGTGCCCACGCACTCCAGGACGGCGTCGGCACCCACGCCGTCGGTGAGCTCCTTGACGGCGGCCACGGCGTCGTCGCCGCGGGCCTCGACGACGTCGGTCGCCCCGAAGTCGCGGGCGACGGCCTGCCGCGAGGCGTGGCGGGACATGGCGATGATCCGCTCGGCCCCCATCCGCGCTGCGGCCAGGACGCCGCTCAGGCCGACGGCCCCGTCGCCCACGACGACCACCGTGTCACCCTCGGAGACCCGGGCGGCCACCCCTGCGTGCCAGCCCGTGCCCATGACGTCCGAGAGGGTGAGCAGGGAGGGGACCATCGAGTCGTCCGGCACCTCGCGGGTCGAGACGAGGGTGCCGTCGGCCAGCGGCACGCGGACGTACTCGCCCTGGCCGCCGTCGGCCATGACGCCGTCGCGGTCCGGGCCGCCCCAGAAGCCACCGTGCGAGCACCTGGACTGGATGCCGACGCGGCAGTGCGGGCAGGTGTTGTCGGAGTACATGAACGGCGCGATGACGAAGTCCCCCGGTCGCAGGCTGCGCACCCCGGCGCCGACCTCCTCGACGATGCCGACGAACTCGTGGCCGATGCGGGTCGGCTCGGTGACCTCGTTGACGCCGCGGTAGGGCCACAGGTCGCTGCCGCAGACGCAGGACGCGGTGACGCGCACCAGGGCGTCGGTGGGCTCGACCAGGACGGGGTCAGGGACCTCGTCGAGACGGATGTCGCCGGGCGCGTGCAGGATCGTGGCCTTCATGGGGCCCAGCCTCCCACGCGGGCGCCGGCGGCCCGCGGCGGCATACAGTCTCGGGATGCGCGTCGGAATCACCATCCTGCCCGAGCACTCCTGGTCCGAGGCGGCGCCGCTGTGGCGGCGGGCCGAGGAGTACGGCTTCGACCACGCGTGGACCTACGACCACCTGGTCTGGGGCGGTCTGCAGGACTCCCCGTGGTTCGGGGCGATGCCGACGCTGACCGCGGCAGCCACGGTCACCTCGACGATCCGGCTGGGCACCTTCGTCAGCTCGCCGAACTACCGCCACCCCTACACGTTCCTGCGCGACCTGCTGGCCGTCGAGGACATCTCCGGTGGGCGGCTGATCTGTGGTCTGGGCACCGGCGGCGACCTCGACTCACGGATCCTGGGGGAGGAGCGACCTCTCAAGGAGCGGGTCGACCGGTACCACGAGTTCGTCGAGGTCCTGGACCGGCTGATGCACGAGGACCACGTCGACCACGACGGCGAGCACTTCCGCACCGTCGACGCGCGTACCCTCCCCGGAGCGGTGCAGCGGCCGCGCCTGCCGTTCCTCGTCGCGGCGAACGGACCTCGATCGCTGAGGCTCGCCGCCCGCCTCGGGCAGGGTTGGGTCACCTACGGTCGCGGTGGCGACACCCTGGAGGAGTGGTGGTCCGGTGTGGCCTCCCTGTGCGGCCTCCTCGACGAGGCGGAGGCCGGCGCCGAGCGCACCGAACCCCTCGACCGCTGTCTCTCGCTCGACGGATCACCGCAGTTCTCCCTGCAGAGCGTCGGGGTCTTCGAGGAGATGGTCGGTCGCGCGGCCGAGCTCGGGTTCACCGACGTGGTGACCCACTGGCCCCGCCCCGGCTCGCCCTACGAAGGCTCCGAAGCGGTGCTGGAGCAGGTCGCCGACCGGCTCGACGACCTGCGCAGTCCGATCAGCTGAAGGCGAAGAGCGCCAGCGGGGCCGTCGTCGGGGACTTCGAACCACCAGCGGGCTCGAGGGTGATCCCCGCCGCGAGCGCGGTGGAGGCGTCGCCGTCGAGCATCACGGACACCGTCGGAGCCGTGCCGTGCGGCATGACCCCGGCGCTGACCATGCCCTTGTTGGGCTGGTTGAACCACACCTGGAAGTCCTTGCCGGTGGGCGCCGCCGGCATGTTGTCCGCGATGATGACGGCCTTGCCCAGCGAGGGGCTGCGGACGATGGTCACCTTGGCACCGTCGACGGTCTGGACGACCCGCTGGGCGTCGGAGGCCTCGAGGACGCGTTCGGAGGCCGAGACCTGGGTGCTCTGGCCGTGGTCCCACGGGCTCCAGGCGATGCCGCCGGCGATCAGCGCGACCGCAGCTGCTGCGCCGACGAGCCACTCGGCGACAGGTCGCCGACGACGCATCGGGATGACGTTGCTCGCCGGTGCCGCGGCCTGGGCGGCCGGGAGGGCGTCGGCGCCGCCGGCGTCGAGGACGAGGGGACGTGGGCCCACGGGGGCGCCGGTCGGACCGCCGGGGGTGAGGGTGGCCACGGTGCGTGCCTCGCCGGTCTGCTCCAGCGGGGGCAGGGGACGGACCGTGCGGATCCCGGCAAGGACGGCTGTGCGCATCGACGCCGGCGGGGTGACCTCGCTGACGAGGGACAGGCTCGAGGCTGCCGCCCGGAGGCTCGCCACCTCCTCCGTGCACTCGGGGCACTCGGCCAGGTGCAGCTCGAAGGCGGCACGCTCCTGTTCGTCGATCGCATCGACGGCGTACGCACCCACCAGGCTGTGGACATCGGCACTCATAGCTGCACCCCCAGGGTGTCTCGCAGGCGGATCAAGCCGTCACGTATTCGGGTCTTCGCCGTTCCCAGGGGAACGCCGAGAAGGGAAGCGACCTCGGTATGGGTGTAGCCGCCGAAGTAGGCCAGCTCGACCGCCTTGCGCTGGGTCTCCGTGAGGGAGTCCATCGCATTGCGCACCCGCTGGGCGTCGAGGCTGCGCTCCACCGCCTCCACCGTCTGGTCGAAGGACCGCTCCTGGTTGCGGGAACCGTAGCTGTCCTCACGATCGGTGGACGCCTGCGCGGACCGCACCCGGTCGACCGCCTTGCGGTGGGCGATGGTGAGCATCCAGCTCACCGGGCTCCCACGCTCGGGGTCGAACCGGGCGCTGGTGCGCCAGATGTCGAGCAAGGCTTCCTGGGCAACCTCTTCGGACTGCGCCGGGTCACGCACGACCCGAAGGACCAACCCGTAGATCCGGGAGGACACCGCGTCATACAGCCGGGCGAAGGCGGACTCGTCCCCGAGGGAACACATCCGCAGCAGCTCGCCGAGGTCTGGTGCCACGACAGGGCCTCCCCAAGTCGGGTTGGGACCTGAGGAAGTCGCTGTCATGGACACCATCATCGCTGATCTGGGCTTACTTGGGGAGCAGGACGCCGTCGATGATGTAGACCGTGGCGTTCGCGGTCTGCACGTTGCCGCAGATCACGTTGGCCTCATCGACCTTGAAGGACTCGCCGGAGCCCGTCACCTTGATGGTGCCGCCGCCGAGGGTCTTGTGCTCGCCGGCCAGCATCTCCGGGGTCAGGCGACCCTCGACGACGTGGTTGGTGAGCACCTTGGTGAGCAGGCCCTTCGGGTCCTTCATCGCCGCGTCCATCGTGGCCTTCGGGACGGCCTTGAAGGCGTCGTTGCTCGGGGCGAAGACGGTGATGTCCTTGGCCGAGTTGAGGGTCTCGCCCAGGCCGGCCTCGCCGACGGCGCTGACCAGGGTCGACAGCGCGGGGTTGTTGCTCGCTGCGGTGGCGACCGGGTCGGTGGCCATGCCGCTGAACGAGCCCTTGCCCGAGGCCGGGACGGCCGAACAGCCGGAGCCGAAGGGCTTGGCCATCATGGCGTCGGTGGTGCTGGAGGACGAGGAGCTCGAGCTGCTCGACATGGGCGAGGAGGAGGACGAGGATGCGGCGGTGTCCGAGCCCGAGTTGCCGCAGGCGGCGAGGCTCAGGGGAAGGGCGAGGCCGAGGACGGCGATGGTGCTGCGGCGGGCGAGTCGCATGATGTGGCTCCTTGTTTCATTGACGTTCTGACATCTGGCATTCGGCCCTGCGCCTTATGCGGATTGGATCCACTCAGAGAATTTTCTCGGCGACCTTCTCCAACTGTGGCCAAAATCCTTGGGGCGCAAGGACAAGGCCCCTGCCGAACCATGTTGGCTCGGCAGGGGCGCTGGCCGCTGGCTCGGTCGAAGGCGTTGTGCCAGTAGGCGATCGGTCAGGAGACGAGGACCACGATCGAGTGGTAGCCGGAGGCTCCACCCGGGAACGGGTCAGCCCTCTCCTGGGTCTGCACGGCGCCGGTGCCGTCGGTGGCGCGAACAGTCAGGTCGTGTCGGCCGGTCCTGGCGTCCCACTCCAGGAACCACTGGCGCCAGTAGTCGGTGCCGCCGTCGGGTCCCAGCGTGGCCTTCTGCCAGGGGCCGTTGTCCACGCGCACCTCGACCTCCTTGATGCCCCGACCCTGTGCCCAAGCGACGCCACCGATCGCGATCTTGCCGGGCTGGTACGTCGCGAGTCCGCGAGGTGTGTCGATGCGGGCCTGGGTCTTGACCCTGCCGTCGATCAGCCAGTTGCGCTGGGTCCAGTACGCCGTGTCCTTGGCGTAGGTCGTGGCGGTGAGCTTGGTGACCCACTTGGTCGCGCCGACGTAGCCGTACAGACCCGGGGTCACCATGCGGGCAGGGAAGCCGTGTCGCGCGGGCAGTGGCTGCCCGTCCATGGCGACGGCGATGATGGCGTCGCGGTCGTCGGTCAGTGCCTCGATGGGCGTCGAGATCGTCATGCCGTCGGTGGACTCGCTGAGGATCTGGTCGACGTTGCCCTTCACCCCGGCTCTCTCCAGCAGGTCCTTGATGCGCACGCCCTGCCAGAGCGTCGAGGAGATGTACGGGCCGCCGACCTCGTTGCTGACGCAGTTGAGGGTGATGCGCTTCTCGATCATCGGCATCTTGAGCAGCTCGTCGAAGGTGATCGAGTAGGGCTTGTCCACGTCGCCGGCGATCTCGAGCTTCCAGGACTCGACGTCCACGCGCGGGATCACCAGGGCGGTGTCGACCCGGTAGAAGTCGTTCGGTGGGGTGCTGAAGGGGGTGATCCCCTTGATCTTGGTCTCGAGTCCCGCAGGCAGGGCGGCTTCGGTGTTCTGCGGCGCCGGCAGGGTCACGGAGGAGGGAAGGGTCGGCGGGACGGCGAGCTTCTGGCCCAGGCTCCCGACGGCGGCGGCGCCGACCGTGGCGCCGGCGGCGCCGATCAGGAAGTTGCGTCGGCCGGTCGTCGTGGGGGTGCCCGGCGCCTGGGCAGAGTGGTCCAGCGGCGACTCGACGGCAGTCGTCCCCGGCTCCCTCCCACCGCCGTTGAGGAGGCGCAGCAACCCGAAGAGGACGCCGACGCCGACGAGGGCAGCCGCCAGGGCCGGCAGGATGTCGACGGGGTCGGCCGTGGGCCGCAGCATCGCTGCCAGCCCGGCCAGGCCTGCGAGCAGCACGAGCAGGACCCCGGCCAGGCTCGGACGCCGGCGGGCCACCAGGCCGATGCCGACGGCGATGAGGGCCGTGACCAGGCCCACGCTGCCGAGGAGGACGGGCTTGTCGTTGGTGCCGAAGTGCTGGATGGCCCATTCCTTGACCGGGGTGGGCGTGGCGTCGATCACCGTGGAGCCCACCGACAGGACGGGCGAGGCGGCCGGGTTGACGAGGGCCGCGACGAGGTGACCCACGGCCATCCCGGTGAGTGCCGCGAGCAGGCCGCTGACGGCATACCTGAGGCTCTGGGTCTTCGACGTGGGTTCCATGACCTTCATTCGTACCCGCAGGGTCGACGGATGGGTAGGGCGGCCGGTGCTCGGGGTCCGCGCGACATCCGCAGGGGCCGTGAAGGGACCGGACGGGGGAGGTAGCGTTGACGTCGTGCCTCCCACCCGTCGCTACCCCAACTTCGTCGCCTTCATCTCCACGGGGGTGATCCTCGGCTTCGTCATCGGGTCGGCGTTCGCGTACTACGGCGGGAGCAACACGACGGAGTACGGCCGCACCTACAGCGCGAGCTCGTCGATCCTGTTCCTCGGGGTGCTCGGCGCCTGCGTGTTCGGCCTCATCGCGGCCGTCGTCGCCGTCCTTCTTGAACGCCGCGACTGACGCCCTTCCCCCTGTGGGATACTGAGCCACGTGGCACGTGGCGACGGACAGCTGACGCACGACCTCCTTCCGAACGAGAAGGGCCCGCAGGACGCCTGCGGGGTCTTCGGGGTCTGGGCTCCCGGCGAGGAGGTCGCCAAGCTCACCTACTACGGCCTCTACGCGCTGCAGCACCGCGGGCAGGAGTCGGCCGGCATCGCGACCTCCGACGGTCGCTCGATCCTGGTCTACAAGGACATGGGGCTGGTCTCCCAGGTCTTCGACGAGCGGTCGCTCGCCTCCCTGCGCGGTCACCTCGCGGTCGGCCACTGCCGCTACTCGACCACTGGCGGCTCGACCTGGGAGAACGCCCAGCCGACCCTTGGCGGGCACGCCGAGTCGACGGTGGCCCTGGCGCACAACGGCAACCTGATCAACTCCGCCGAGCTGCGTGAGCTGGTCGCCTCGCGTACGGAGGAGGGCTTCGCCCACGGCGGCGGCGAGCTCGTCCGGGGCAACACCACGGACACCGCGCTGGTCACGGCGCTGCTCGCGGACGACCCGGACCGCTCGCTCGAGGCCGCGGCGATGGACATCCTGCCCAAGCTCAAGGGCGCCTTCTGCTTCGTCTTCATGGACGAGCACACCCTGTATGCCGCCCGCGACCCGCAGGGGATCCGTCCCCTGGTCCTCGGTCGCCTCGACCGTGGCTGGGTGGTGGCGTCGGAGACCGCCGCCCTCGACATCGTCGGCGCCTCCCTCATCCGTGAGGTCGAGCCGGGTGAGCTCATCGCCATCGACGAGGACGGCCTGCGCTCGCAGCGGTTCGCCGAGACCGACCGCAAGGGCTGCGTCTTCGAGTACGTCTACCTCGCGCGCCCGGACACGACGATCAACGGTCGAGGTGTCCACGAGTCCCGCGTCGAGATGGGCCGGACGCTGGCGCGCGAGCACCCGGTCGAGGCAGACCTGGTCATGCCGACGCCCGAGTCGGGCACGCCGGCCGCCATCGGGTACGCCCAGGAGTCCGGCATCCCCTACGGCCAGGGCCTCGTCAAGAACTCCTACGTCGGGCGCACCTTCATAGCCCCCTCGCAGACGATCCGACAGCTCGGCATCCGGCTCAAGCTCAACCCGTTGCGCGAGGTCATCAAGGGCAAGCGGCTGGTCGTCGTGGACGACTCGATCGTGCGCGGCAACACCCAGCGAGCCCTCGTGCGGATGCTGCGCGAGGCCGGGGCGGCCGAGGTCCACGTGCGGATCTCGAGCCCGCCGGTGCGCTGGCCCTGCTTCTACGGCATCGACTTCGCGACCCGGGCCGAGCTGATCGCCACCGGCATCGGGGTGGAGGAGGTCTGCACCTCCATCGGGGCCGACTCGCTGGGCTACATCAGCGAGGAGGGCATGGTCGCCGCCACCGAGCAGCCCGCCGAGCAGCTGTGCACGGCGTGCTTCTCGGGCACGTACCCACTCGAGCTCCCCGAGGCGAGCCGTCTTGGCAAGAACCTGTTCGAGACGCTGCCCCTGGACGTCGACGGCGTCACGCTCGGCGTCGGCGGCGGCGCCGCAGACGCCCTCACCCGCCCCTGACCCCACGCCATACCTCCCCGGAGCCCCCTGAACCCTCCCCGGCGGGTCGATGTGAACGCGCTCGGCTTTCCGAGCGCGTTCACATCGACCCGCGGGGTATGGCGCGGGGCTGTGGATGACGCGGCCGTAGCCGCCGCGCTCTTCGCCACCATCGGGTGGTGGCCAACACCCGTCGTCCTCGTGTGCCGAGGGACCTGCTCCGGCAGGCGTCGCACGACGGCGTCCTGTCCCGGTCCGAACTGCGCGAGCGCGGGTGGGACCGCAATGCCGTCGCCCGCCAGGTGGCGTCGGGCCGGTGGGCGTCTCATGGTCTGCAGACGATCGCCCTGCACACCGCGCCCCTCGGCGTCGGCGCCCTGCGGTGGCGCGCGATCTGGGAGGTGGGACTCCGCGTCGCGGCCCTCGACGGGGTCACCGCCCTGCAGGCCGCTGGCCTCGTCGGGTTCAAGGACGAGCGGGTCCACGTCTCCGTGGTGCACAACGCCCACGTCCGACCCGTGGCGGGGGCGACTCTGCACAAGGTGGTGCGGCGGGTGCCTGAGGAGCTCGTGGCCTCGGGCCTCCCGCGAACGGTGCCTGCGATCGCCGCAGTGCGGGCGGCTCACTGGGCTGTCAGCGACCGCCAGGCCGCGTTGGTGCTCGTGATGCCGGTCCAGCAGCGAATCATCACCGGACCGCAGCTGGTCGCCGCGGCCCGAACCGTGCGTGGCCGGACCCGGCGGGCGTTCATCCCGACCGTCGCCGAGGACATCGCCGACGGGGCGCAGAGCCTTGGCGAGCTCGACTTCTCGGCGATGTGCAGGGTGCGCGGCCTCCCGGCTCCGACGCGTCAGGCGATGCGCCGGCTCGGGCAGGGGCGCGTCTACCTGGACGTGGTGTGGGAGGAGGTCGGGCTGGTCGTGGAGATCGACGGTTCGCAGCACCAGTGGGGACTGACCGCGACCGACGACCAGTTTCGCCAGAACGCGTTGGTCATCAGCGGAGACCGGGTCCTGCGGATGACGCTGATGGGTCTGCGCCTCGATCCCGAGCGCTTCATGGGACAGGTCTGCGCCGCGCATGCGACCTTCGCTCGGCGTCGCGCGGGTTGATCCTCCCCTCAACGCCACCGAGTCGATGTGAACACGCCCGGAAATCCGAGCGTGTTCACATCGACCCGGTGAAGGACCCGGGGCAAGGGCGCCAGGGAGGCGAACCGGGGAGGGTGGGGTGGACGGCTAGGGTGGCCACGTGAGCGAACCGATCACCTATGCCTCCGCCGGTGTCGACGTCGAGGCCGGTGACCGGGCCGTCGAGCTGATGAAGACCTCGGTCCGCCGGGCCACCCGGCCCGAGGTGCTCGGAGGGCTCGGGGGCTTCGCCGGCATGTTCGACGCCAGCGCCCTCGTGGGGATGACCCGCCCCGTCCTAGCGACGAGCACCGACGGTGTCGGCACCAAGGTCGCGATCGCCCAGGCCATGGACCGCCACGACACCATCGGCTTCGACCTCGTCGGCATGGTCGTCGACGACATCGTCGTATGCGGCGCCGAGCCACTGTTCATGACCGACTACATCGCCACCGGGCGAGTGGTGCCCGAGCGGATCGCGGCCATCGTGTCCGGTATCGCCGCTGCCTGCGAGCAGGCGCGGGTCGCCCTCGTGGGTGGTGAGACGGCCGAGCACCCCGGGTTGCTCGCGCCCGACGAGTACGACGTGGCCGGCGCCGCCACCGGCGTCGTCGAGCACGCCGACGTGCTGGGTCCCGACCGAGTGGCGCCCGGAGACGTGGTGCTGGCCCTGGGCTCGAGTGGCCTGCACTCCAACGGGTACTCCCTGGTGCGCAAGGTCGTCGGTGCGGCCGGGTGGCAGCTCGACCGGCACGTCGAGGAGTTCGGCCAGACCCTCGGCGAGGAGCTGCTCACCCCGACGCGCGTCTACTCGGCCGACCTTCTGGACCTGATCCGCACCGAGGGCATCGACGTGCACGCCCTGTCGCACGTCACCGGTGGTGGTCTCGCGGCCAACCTCGCCCGTGTCCTGCCCCGGGGTGTCTTCGCCCGTCTGGACCGCTCCACGTGGACCCCTCCGGCGGTCTTCTCCACGGTGGGCTCGCTCGGCGCGGTGCCCCGGGCGGATCTCGAACGCACCCTCAACATGGGCGTCGGCTTCGTCGCCATGCTCCCCGCCGATCAGGTCGACGCCGCGACGCGCGAGCTGGCCGCGCGCGGCATACCGGCGTGGGCCATCGGCGAGGTGAGCAGCCTGGAGGGCGCGTCCGTCGAGACCGGCGTCGAGGTCGTCCACGGTGCCAAGGGCGTCGACGGCGGGTCGGTGCAGGTCGTCGGCGAACACCCTCATCCCTGAGTAGGAGAACGTCTGTCGCGTGGTCCGGCGGACGGCCACACTGGGCGTCATGGCAGCCCACTCCCGGTCGACGACCACCGTGTGCTGGTCGGCTGCGATCGGGACGCTCGGGGCCACGATGCTGGTCTTCGCGGGGATGGCGGTGGCGGCGGTGTTCGGTGCGGTCGGCACGATCGTGGGCGCGGTGACCAGCGAGCACCCGCTCGACACCGGGCCGATCGTCCGCATGACCGGCCTCGCCGTCGTCCTCTGCCTCGCCGTGTCCTGGGGCGGCGGCTGGGTGGTGGCCGGCGCCGACGAAGGGCTCGTCCCGCGGTGGCTCGCGGGGGTGACGACCGGCCTCCTCGGCCTCGGCGCGGGAGTCGTCGTGATGTCGCTGGGACTCGGGTTGAGGCCGTTCTGAGTCGGGTTCGCCCCTGCAGGGGCGCCCGGGAGGCGCCCACCAGGCGCCCGCCACTGCCCGCCACTGCCCGCCAGGCATCTGGGCTGCCGGACCCGGTCCGTCCGGGTCGTCCCGGATCTCTGGCGCCGGCGCACGAACTCGCCCTACCCTCAGCCATGCAGATCTTCGGGGGACAGGGCGAACGAGACCAGGCTGAGCCGGTGGCGCCGGCGGAGGACCCGGTGGAGCGGCAGTACCGCTACCTGCTGCGGACCGCTCCCGCCGACGCGCTCGAGGCCGCGCACGTCGAGGCGCTGGCTGCACTGCCCGACGAGGTCCGGGCAGCGGTGCTGACCACCGTCCAGGAGGCGCTGGTCGCCGGGCAGCGCCTTCGGCCGAGCGACATCCGGCCGCTGGCCCGGCTCGTGACCGCGGGAGAGCGGCGTGCCCCGGGCGCCTTCCTGTCGGCCTGTCCGCCGCGGGCCCGGCACGAGCTGGCTGACGCCGTGGTGTCGTCGGAGGCGGCCTTCGGCCTCCTGGGTGGGTATGCCGCGTGGGACGGCTCGGACCCCGAGTCCGCCGACGTCGGGGTGGCCAACGGCGGCAACCACCTCGCGGGTGGCGCTGACCCCGCCGCGCTCGGCAAGTACCTGGCCCAGAGCCACGGCCAGGCCGCCTCCGGCGGTGGCGCCGGCTTCTAGGTCGCCTCGGCCAGCACCTCGTCGGTCGTCGCGAGGCGGACGAGTGGCCGGTAGAGGGCCATGAGGTCCAACGCCTTGCTGTGGTTCGCGTCGTCCGACCCGGCACAGGCGTCCGTCACGACCGTCACGGACGCTCCCGCGTCGGCGGCCGCCAGCACCGTCGAGATGACGCAGCAGTCCGTCGCGACGCCCGCGACGACGAGGTGGGGGTGGTCGCCGACGACCGGTCGCAGCACGTCCCACTTGCCGAACGTCGGGGCGCTCACGACCGTCGCCGTCAGGTCCGAGACCTCGTCGGTGAGCTCGTAGAGCGGGTCGGCGTCACCGACCAGGGCCCACGGGAACTCCTCGTAGTACGGCTCCCAGGCGCCCTGGGGCTCCGTCGGCGCGACGAACCGGGTGAGCACCGTCCGCCCTGCGTATGCAGCGGCGAGCCTGCGCGCGGAGCTCGCGGCCGCGGCATACGCAGGAGCGCGCCAGGGGCTGGACGGGTCGCCGAAGACGCGCTGGAAGTCGATCCCCACGAACCAGGTGGCGTCGCTCACGCGCGGGACCCGGTGCTCTCCTCCTGGCGGCGCACCGTGGACCGGCGCAGGACGAGGGTCGCGGCGAACGAGAGCACCAGGGCGAGCAGCACGCCGAGGTTGGCGTAGGGCCAGTTGCCCTCCCAGTAGTCGCCGGCAGGGTCGTGGACGAACCTCCCGAGGCCGAGCGGCTCGAGCAGGTAGCCCTGCCAGTTGTTCCACGAGGCGTCCTTGGCGAAGCCGTTGACCACCAGGCCCCAGCCCAGGACCGAGGTGACCGCCATGGTGCCGATCGAGGCCCAGTCCCACGCGCCGTACCGGCCGGCGGGGTCGAACAGCGCCTCTTCGTCGTAGTCACGCTTGCGGAGCACGATGTCGGCGATCATGATCCCTGCCCACGAGGCGAGCGGGACGCCGAGAGTGATGAGGAACGACTGGAACGGGTTGATGAAGCTGTCGGCGAAGAAGACGACGTAGATGGTGCCGAGGGTGAGGATGACCCCGTCGACGAAGGCAGCGCGTGGGCGCGAGATGCGCACGCCGAGCGACAGCAACGTCAGGCCCGAGGAGTAGATGCCCAGCACGGCGCCGCTGACCAGGGCGAGGATCGCTGCCAGCAGGAACGGCACGAGGAACCACGTGGGCAGGATCGTGGCCAGGGTCCCGACCGGGTCGCTGCCGATGCCGTCGAGGAGCTTCTTGTCGGACCCGGCCAGTGCCAGGCCGAAGGTCACCAGCAGGACAGGGGCGAGGGCGCCGCCGAAGGTGTTCCACGCGACGATGGAGGCGCCCGAGGCGTCGCGGCGCTGGTAGCGCGACCAGTCGGCGGCGATGTTGATCCACCCCAGGCCGAACCCGGTCATGACCAGGACGAGCGCGCCGACCACCTGCTGGGGCGAGCCCGACGGCAGGGTGGACACCCGCGCCCAGTCGACGTGACCGACGGTGAGGACGACGTAGACGATCGTGACGGCGCCGGTGATCCAGGTGAGCCAGGACTGCAGTCGCATGATCACGTGGTAGCCGGCGACCGACGCCGCGACCACCAGGGCCGCCGTGACGAGGCTCGCCACGATCTTGGTCGCAGTGCCCCCGCTCCAGCCCAGCTGGGTGAAGACGGTGGCCGTCGCCAGGGTGGCGGTGATGACCAGGAACGTCTCCCAGCCGATCGAGGTCAGCCACGACATCACCCCCGGGACCTTCTGCCCGGTCACGCCGAAGGCCGCGCGCGACAGCACCATGGTCGGCGCCGACCCGCGCTTGCCGGCGATCGCGATGACGCCGCAGAGCGCGAACGACACGACGACCCCGACGACCGTGACGAGCACGGCCTGCCAGAAGGAGATCCCGAACCCGAGCACGAACCCGGCGTAGGAGAGCCCGAAGACGGAGACGTTGGCCGCGAACCACGGCCAGAACAGGTCCGAGGGTCGTGCCGTGCGCTCGGCCTCGTCGATGACCTCGATGCCGGTGGTCTCGACCCCGAGACGGCGCGTCTGCTCGCGCATGTCAGTGCTCATGGCGCGAGCGTAGGGCCTGACGGGCCGCACCACTCATGCGCCACGGCACGACGCCATGACGACGTGCCGTGGTGCGGCGGTGATGACACACGAGCCAGTGGCCCGCGCATGAGGTGGTGTGGTCAGTCAGGCCGTCGGGTCAAGCTTGACCCGACGCCCACTTCCCGTACTCGTCGTACTCGTCCTCGCTCACGGAGGTGTCGGACTTTCGGTCCGGCTCCGCGTAGGAAGACCCGTGCAGTTCTTGCTCAAGCGCACTCAGGTCGGTGTTGGGAGAGAAGTACTTCAGCTCCCGGGCAACCTTGGTCTGCTTGGCTTTGGCCCGGCCGCGCCCCATGGCGTGACCCCCTCATGCGTCTGGCGGGACGGCATCGCTGGGTACGAGTCGTCGTGATGACGGCTCGACTCCGCGGAGCGGTCCCGGGAATCGTGTATTTGTCGTGAGGCCAACGCTACAGGAGCGTTGCAAGTTTGGCGGCCGGACTCCCGCCCGGCGGACGAGTTCAGCGGGCGGGGAGCCAGATCCCGCCGGCCGCCTTGGCGGCCATCCGCTCCTCGGCGATGTGGTCGGCCGCTGCTGCCGGGGTGATGTCGCGGGCGGTCGCGGTCTCCAGCACCTCGAGGGTGTGGTCGAAGATCGCGGTCGCGCCCTTCTTGGCCCGCTCGAAGTCGAAGCCGTGCAGCTCGTCGCTGACCTGGATGACGCCGCCGGCGTTGACCAGGAAGTCGGGCGCGTAGGTGATGCCGCGGGCCTTGAGCTGCTCGGCGGTGCCGCCCTCGCCCTCGGTGACGAGCTGGTTGTTGGCCCCGCCGCAGACGACGGTGGCGGTGAGGGCTGCGACGGTCTGCTCGTCGAGGGCGCCGCCGAGGGCGCAGGGCGCGTAGACGTCGAGGTCCGCGCGGACCAGCGTGTCGGTGTCGGCGACCACGTCGATCTGCGGGTGGGCTGCCTTGAGCGCGGCGACCGCCTGCTCGTTGACGTCGGTCACGACCACGTGCGCGCCGTCCTCGAGCAGGTGACCGGTGAGGATGCGCCCGACCTTGCCGACGCCGGCGATGCCGACGGTGCGGCCCTTGAGGGTGGGCTCGCCCCACAGGTGCTGGGCGCAGGCCCGCTGGCCCTGGAACACGCCGTACGCCGTGAGCACGGAGGAGTCGCCCGCACCGCCGTTGGCCTCGGAGCGGCCGGTGGCGAAGCGCGTCGTCTCGCTCACGACGTCCATGTCCGCGACATACGTGCCCACGTCGCAGGCCGTGACGTAGCGGCCACCGAGGCTCTCCACGAAGCGGCCGTAGGCGCGCAGAAGCTCCGGCGTCTTGTCCGTCGCGGGGTCGCCGATGATGACCGCCTTGCCGCCACCGAGGTCGAGGCCGGCCACGGCGTTCTTGTAGGCCATGCCGCGCGACAGGCGCAGGACGTCGGCGAGCGCGGCCTCCTCGGAGGCGTACGGGTAGAACCGCGTCCCGCCGAGGGCCGGGCCGAGGGCGGTGCTGTAGATGCCGATGATCGCGCGCAGGCCCGTCGTGCGGTCGTGGCAGAACACGACCTGCTCGTGCTCGGACATGGGGGTCGTACGGCCCTCCGGCGAGGTGGGCATCGGGCTGGACGGCGACGAGGACGTGGTCACGGTGGTGACTCCTGGAGCTCGGTGAGGCGCTGGACGGGGGAGGGGCGGCGCGGGTCTCGCGACCCCCACAGCGTATTCCTGACCACCCTGTGGTCGGGTGACTAGTCCTAACGGGCCATGCTGGATGACCCGTATGGAATGTTCCCAAAGGATGCGGGTTGTCCGATTATGGAGAGACGTCCCCCTGCACGAGGAGAAAGTCATGGTTACTCGCACCACCGAGGTCGAGAAGTTGCTCACCCCCGCGGAAGTGGCATCGCTGTTCCGCGTGGATCCCAAGACCGTCACCCGCTGGGCCAAGGCGGGGAAGCTCAACTCGATCCGCACGCTCGGCGGTCACCGCCGTTACCGAGAGGCCGAGGTTCGCGCCCTTCTCTCTGACGTGATCTGAGCTGCTGGCCGGCCTCCGGGGGCAGGGCCCGGGCGCCGGCGGACAGCCGCTCGACCAGCACTGCTCACCCCTCGGGGTGAGGTCTTCACCGCCCCGAGGGGTGGCCGTCCTCCGGGCTGCCCGGACTCGGGCAAGGAATCACCCAGTCGGCTCCGGCGGCCCCGTCGCGACGGTACGTTGCGGTCATGGCCGACCAGGAGCTGTCCAGCGGGCGACGTGGTCCGCTCACCGGGGTGAGCGTGCTCGAGGTCGGGGGGATCGGCCCGGTGCCGTTCGCCGCCATGCTGTTGGCCGACCTCGGCGCCCGAGTCGTGCGCATCGACCGCCCGGGGGAGGACCTCAGCGGCACCCACGCCGTCCTCCTGCGCGGACGCAGCTCGGTGGTCCTCGACCTCAAGTCCGACGCCGGGTGCGCCGAGGTGCTGCGGCTCGTCGAGGCCAGTGACGTGCTGCTCGAGGGCTTCCGGCCCGGTGTCGCCGAACGCCTGGGCTTCGGCCCGGACGTGGCCCTGTCGCGCAACCCGGCGCTGGTCTACGGCCGGATGACCGGCTGGGGACAGGACGGTCCGTATGCAGCGCTGGCCGGGCACGACATCACCTACCTGGCGATCAGCGGTGTCCTCGATGCGTTCGTGGGGGAGGGCGGCCGTCCGGTGCCGCCGCTCAACCTCCTGGGTGACTTCGGTGGGGGCGGCGCCCTGCTGGCCTTCGGGGTGCTGGCGGGCGTGCTGCACGCCCGTGCCACGGGCGAGGGCCAGGTGGTCGATGCGGCCATCGTCGACGGTGTGGCGTCGATGACCGCGATGCAGCAGGCGATGCTCGCCTCCGGGGCGTGGTCGCAGCCGCGCGGACACAACCTGTTCGACGGCGGGGCGCCGTTCTACCGCTGCTACCGCACCAGCGACGACCGCTGGATCGCGGTCGGGGCCATCGAGCCCGTCTTCTACGACCGGCTCCTGCGAGGACTCGGTCTCCAGGACCTCCCTCGCGACGTCCCTGCACAGATGGACCCCACGGGGTGGGCGCAGACCAGTGAGCTGTTCGCGGCGCGGTTCTCGGGCCGGACGAGGGCCGAGTGGGTGGACATCTTCGCGGACCTCGACGCCTGCGTCGCCCCGGTCCTCACGCTCGAGGAGGCGCGGGCCGACCCCCACCTCGCCGTGCGACGCACCTACGGCGACCGGGACGGGGCGCTGGTCCAGCCTGCGGTGGTCCCCCGGTTCTCGCGCACCCCGGGCCGTGGTGGGGGCGGTCCAGGAGCTCAGGGCGCCTCGGACGGACCGCTTCGGGCGACGCGCTCGACGAGTACGGACTAGGAGCGCTGGGCCGAACGGACGACATCCTGTTCAAGTATTGGCAAAGTCCATACCGGCCGCATCCCCCCACCGTGTTCCATGAGGACTTAACTTACGCACGTGATTCCTAGGGAGACCGCAGTGATCAACAGCCTCGGCGTCTTTGTCCAGGACCAGATGGACCTGCTCGGGTTGAGCCGTGCGGTCCTGTCCGAGCGCACGGGCATCGACGAGTGGATGCTCGCGACGATCCTCGACTCCCACGTCCTGGCGGGCTCGCCCGACACCGACGACATCCGGGCACTGGCCCAGGTCTTCTCCGTGCCGGTGCGTGAGGTCGTCCTGCGCGCCGCCGAGGGCTGCGGACTCAGCGTGATGACCCCGATGAGCCCCGCAGAGACGCTGCTGCTCGCTTCGAACGACGAGCTCATGGGCGAGGTCCGACGGCGGTTGGCGCTCGGTGCCCGCACCGGTGGCTACCTCGCCGCTCCCGTCGCCCGGTGGGACGTCGAGTCCGTCTGACCGGAACCACCGAACCACCGACCCTCCGTCGACCGGCCTGAGACCTCTTCAGGCCGACTGCCGGAGGGTTTCGGCTACCCCCTCGAGGGCCGAGACGGCGCGCTCGCGCTCGCGTCGCAGCCGGTCGAGCACGCGGTCGTCCGCCAGGGTGCCCTCGTCACCGAGGTCCTCGACCTCCTTGCACAAGGCCGCCAGGGCGGTCGCGCCCAGGTTGGCCGAGCTGCCCTTGAGGCCGTGGGCGGCGCGCCCCATCGCGGTGGCGTCGCCGCTGTCGCGGGCCTGCACCAGCGTCGCCATCGCCTGGCCGGAGTTGGTCCCGAACCGGTCGATGAAACGCAACAGCATGGTCGGGTCGCCCGGCTCGAGGTCGAGCAGCTCCTCTAGGCGCCCGCGGTCGAGGACCTCCGGGTCGATCCCCGTGACGAGTCCGCCGACATCGGCACCCGCCCGCGGCGCTCGGCTGTCCGCCTGCGACGCGTCGGTGGCCGCGCCCGGCCCGTTGGCCTCCGGCCGCCCCGTGCGCACCCAGCGGCCCAACGTCGAGCGCAGCAGCCCCACGTCGACGGGCTTGGTCAGGAAGTCGTCCATGCCGGCCAGCAGGCACCGTTCGCGCTCGCCGGCGATGGCTGCCGCGGTCATCGCGATGATGGGCACCCTCGTACCGGGCCCCTCCTGCGCCCTGATGGCGCGCGTCGCCGCGTAACCGTCCATCTGGGGCATCTGGCAGTCCATGAGGATGGCGTCGACGCCGGCCGGGTCCGCCACGAAGGTGGCCACGCCCACCGCGCCGTTCTCGGCGACGGACGCTGCATACCCGAGGCTCTCGAGGATGCCCACGGCAACCATCTGGTTGACAGCGTTGTCCTCCACGACGAGCACCCGGCCGCGGGTCCTCGGAGGCCCGCCGGGCGTCGGCCCGGTGACCACTGACCCGCGGCGCGAGGACTGGCCCGTGGTCGCCGGGGTGGACGCGGCCACGGTGGCCAGGCTGTCGAAGAGGTTCGAGGCGAACACCGGCTTCGTCAGGGCGATGTCGATGCCGGCCTCGTTGAGGGTGGACGCGTTCAGGTCCATCGACGAGCTGAGCAGGATGATCCGGGTGTCGGCGAAGCGGCCGTCGCCGCGCACCATACGAGCGAACTGCTCACCATTGACGCCCGGCATGAGGTAGTCCAGCAGGACGATGTCGAAGGGTGCGCCGCGCCGGTGCGCCTCGTCGAGCAGGCTCAGGCCCTCCACGCCCGACCCCGCGAGGGAGGTGTCCACCTTCCACGAACCGAGCTGCTCCTCGAGGATGAACCGGTTGGTGTCGTTGTCGTCGACCACCAGGACGCGCAGGCCGGACACGACGGCAGTGCCCGACGACGCCGGCACGGGGAGGTCGGTCGCGGGGGCGAAGGGCGCCGTGAACCAGAACGTGCTGCCGCGACCGCGGGTGCTGATGACCCCGATCTCGCCGCCCATGGCAGTGACGATCTGACGGCTGATCGCCAGACCGAGGCCGGTGCCGCCGAACTCGCGGGTCGTCGAGGTGTCACCCTGCGAGAAGGCCGTGAACAGGCGGGCCTGCACCTCGGGCGTCATGCCGGACCCCGTGTCGGTCACCTCGACACGCAGCACCACGGTGTCGTCCTGTGCCGCTCGCTCGAGGGAGGCGCGGACCACGACCTCGCCGCTGGCGGTGAACTTGACGGCGTTGGCGGTGAGGTTGGCGATGACCTGGCCGAACCGCACCGGGTCGCCGCAGACGGCGGTCGGCAGGTCGGGCTGGCACGACACGACGAGCTCGAGGGCCTTGCGCCTCGCCTGCTCCGCCACGATCGTGCTGCTCTGCTCGATGACGGACCGCGGGTCGAAGTCGACTTCTTCGAGCTCGAGCCGCCCGGCCTCGATCTTGGACAGGTCGAGGATGTCGTTGACGAGGGCGAGCAGCTGTCGGCCGGCGTTGTCGATGCCGTCGGCCAGGCGCCGTTGGCGCTCGGTGAGCTCGGTGCGGGTGAGCAGCTCGGAGAGGCCGATGACGCCGTTGAGGGGGGTGCGGATCTCGTGGCTCATCGTCGCGAGGAACTCCGACTTGGCGACCGAGGCGGCCATCGCGTCGTCGCGGGCCGCGGCCAACCGCTCCCTGGTCCACTCGCGTTCCGCGACCCGGGCGAACAGGGCGGTGGCCTGGCCGACGGTCACCGAGTCGCTCTCGGTCGGTGGTGTGGTGGCCCGGCTGTCCATGGCGATGACGCAGGCCGCGCGACCCTCGGCCACGATGGGGGCGGCCACCAGCGTGGTGCCCTCGGAGGTCGTGCCGACGGCCGGTTCGCGCGTCTGGACGGCCTGTCTCGCGAGCCGCAGTGCCTCGGCCAGGTCGGGTGCGGGGGCCTGACGCACGTCTGCGTCCACGGGGTCGAGCCGGCCGTCCTGGTCGACCATCCACGCCGCCACGGGGCGCCAACCGGTGTGGGTGGCGACGTCGGCGATGATGCTGGGGACGACGTCGACCAGGCGGGAGGCCTCGTTGGCGGTGGTGGCCATGGCGGACAGCAGGGCCAGGGCCTGCTCGGCGTCCTTGGTGGAGGTGATGTCCTGCGACGTGCCCCCCATCCGCAGCACGCTGCCGTCGGCACCGAAGGCCACCCGCCCCCGGCCCCGCACCCACACGACGGCGCCGTCGGGGCGGATCGCGCGCGCGTCGAACTCGAACTCGTCGTCGGCGACCGTGGTGCCCATGACGGCCTTCTGCACGTGCTCCCGGTCGTCCGGGTGCAGGAGGTCGACGAAGGACTGGGCGGTCAGCTGGCCTGCGGTGGCGGGGTCCAGCCCGTAGAGCCGGTACAGCTCGTCGGACCAGGTCACCTGGTCCTGCACGACGTCCCATTCCCAGCTCCCGATGTGGGCGATGCGCTGTGCCTCGCCCAGCTGTTGCTCGCGGTGCTGCAGGGTGTCCAGGAGGCGACGCTGCTCGCTGTACTCGGTGACGCGGTGCAACCACCCGACGTGCTCACCGTCGTCGTTCCTGATCGGGGTGTGGCTGACCAGGGCCCAGATGTCGGAGCCGTCGCCGCACAGGAAGCGGCACTCCAGGTTGGTGCCCGGGTGCGCGGTCGTGGCGAGCTGGGCGAGGTGTCGAGCGAGGTCCACCTTGCCCTGCTCGTCCATGCAGTCGTAGACCGAGAGCCGGCGCATCTGCTCGGGGGTCCGCCTGAGCATCTCGCCCAGCCGGGCGTTGGCGAACACCGTCGTCCCGTGCTCGTCGAACACCCACAGGCCGTCCGGGGACGCCTGCACGAGCCAGCGGCTCAGGTCACCGGGCGCGGTGTCGGCGAGGCCGTTGTGGTCCACACCAAGGATCTTGCTGCATCAACGCGACCCAAGCGCGCCTAAACGCTGGAGATCGTCCCTTCGGTTGGTGCCAGCGGCAGCGTGAAGCAGAACTGGGCGCCCCCCTCGGGGTGGTTCTCGCCCCAGATCCGTCCGCCGTGCTGCTCCACGAGGCCGCGGCAGATCGCCAGCCCCAGCCCGGTGCCGCCATGGCGCCGGGTGTCGGAGGCGTCGGCCTGCCGGAAGGGTTCGAAGATCAGGTCGAGCTGGTCGGCGGGGAGCCCCGGACCGTGGTCGCGCACCTCGAAGCACAGCTGTGCACCGGACTGCCGGGTGGTGACCTGCACGACCGAGTCGGGCTCGGAGAACTTCACTGCGTTGGTGATGAGGTTGGTCAGCACCTGGATGGCCCGGTCGGGGTCGGCCAGCACGCGGGCGGGCCGGCCCTCGACGTCGATGCGGACCCGTCGTTCGGCCACGAAGGCCGCAGTGTCCTGCAGGCTCGCCGCGACCAGCGTGCTCGTGTCGACCTGCTGCGGGTACAGCGTCATCTGGCCCGCCGCGAGGCGCTCGATGTCGAGGATGTCGGTCACCAGGCGGATGAGCCGGTTGGTGCTCACCGTGGCGAGGTCGACCATGCGTCCCGCCGCGACGGGCAGCTCGCCTGCCGCCCCTCCGCCCAGCAGGCCGAGCGCGCCGCGGATGGAGGTGAGCGGCGTACGCAGCTCGTGGCTGACCACCGCGAGGAACTGGTCCTTCATGCGCTCGACCGCGCGTTGTTCGCTGACGTCGCGGAAGACCACTACGGCACCGCTCTCGACCCCCTCGGTGACGATGGGCGCGGAGATCCACTCCGAGTCGAACGACGTGCCGTCGGCGCGGGTGTGCCGGCCCATGACGCGCGTGGCGACGGGCACCGGGCCACCTTCGGGGGCGTGGCCCACGTGCACAGGTCGTATGGCACCGGGCTGGGTGCCCGCCGGCATCCGGCGTGGGGTGCTGTCCACCTCCGCCGGCAGCACCGCGTGCACGGGCTGGCCGACGATCTCTTCGCGGCGACGGCCGACGAGCGCGGCGCCCGCGTCGTTGATGAACGTCACGCGGTCGGCGTCATCGAGGCCGTAGATCCCCTCACCGGCGGAGTTCAGGACGGTCTCGAGCCGCTTGGACAGCCGGCGCAGCTCCAGGGCGTGGCGCCCGAGGTGGTGCTCGGCTCGGGCGCGCTCGACGACCCGCCCGAGCTGGGTGCCGAGGTGGCGCATGATCTGGATGGTGGCGCTGTCCAGCTCACGGATCTCGGTGCTGAAGAACTCCAGCACCCCGACCGGCTCCTCGCGGATCATCAGCGGGAAGGCGCAGCCCGACAGGAGGCCGGCGTTGGTGCCCTGCACGGCTCGCCCCATCTGGGCGCGCTCGTCGAGGCGGTCGATCCACTCGGGCTTGGCCTGCTCGAAGACGGTGCGCGGCAGGCCCAGCTCTGTCACGGGCAGGGCTTCGGTCCGGGCCCGGAACTCGGCGCAGGACCCCGGCTCGGTGGAGTGCCACGCCGAGTGCTGCAGGACGCCGGTGTCGTGGTCGGTCAGGTAGGCGTGGGCCAGCTGCCAGCCCCCGTAGTCGCAGAACGCCTGGAGAGTGGCCCGCAGTGCGTCCTCGACCCCTGAGGCCGCGTTGGACGCCGTGGCCACGGTGCCGAGCAGCTCCAGGGTGCGGGCCTGACGGGCCAGCGCGAGCTCCGCGTCCCGTCGCTCGGTGATGTCCTGGGTGACCTTGCCGAAACCGCGCAGGACACCACCCTCGTCGTGCAGCGCGGTCAGGACGACGCTGGCCCAGAACCGCGAGCCGTCGTGGCGCACCCGCCAGCCCTCGTCCGCCGCGCTGCCCTCACGCCTCGCCTGTTCCAGCAGGCGCCGCGGCTCTCCGGCCGCGAGGGCCTCGGGTGGGTAGAAGGCGGCGTGGGACCGGCCGAGGATCTGGTCGTCGGTGAAGCCGTTGATCCGTTGTGCCCCAGCGGTCCACGTGATGACGTGGCCGTGCGGGTCGAGGTTGATGATGGCGTAGTCGCGCACCTGGGCGACGAGCCTGTCGAGGTTGGCCTCGCTGTGCCGGAGGTCGGCCTGGAGGCGTCGCTCGTCGGAGACGTCCCGGAAGCTCCAGACGCGCCCCATCGTCGTGCCGTCGACCCGCTGGGGCTGGGAGTAGCGCTCGTAGGTCCGGCCGTCGAGGAAGGCCAGCTCGTCGAAGCTGGTCTGCTCGGGGTTGTCGTAGAGGTCGCGCACCTGCGCAACGAAATCGGCCGGGTCGCTCAGCTGCTGCAGGACCGAGGCCATCACCTGCGCGTCGTCGCCGGAGCGCATCAGCTCGCGGTCGATCCGCCACATCGACGCGAACCGCTCGTTGTGCCCGACGATGTGCCCGTCGCGGTCGACGACGAGGATCCCGTCGACGGTGGACTCCAGGGTCGCCGCCAGCAGGGCCCGGGAGGTGACGGCCCGTTCCCGCTCGCCGGCGCGGGTGACGGCCAGGGCCACCAGGTGGGCGGCCCAGGCCGGCAGGCCGAGCTCGCCGGCATCGGGCTGCGTGCTCGTCGCGTAGTGCAGCGCCACGCTGCCGAGGTGCTCCCCCTCGGGGGTCATGACCGGGGCGGAGTAGGAGGTCGTGGACGGTGCGGACCCCGGGGCGAGGAGCTCGGTGGTCACTGACACCGGTGCCAGCCCGGCGACCTCGATGACGCAGCTGCACGCGGACGCCATGGACACGACACCACGGGCGAGGTCGGTGAGGACGCCGGGAAGGTCGGTGGGCCCCGACACGGCCTCCACGAGCTCGGCCTGCGTGGCGAACATGAGCTCGGTGCGCTTCTGCTCGGTGATGTCGACGAGGAAGCCGTCCTGGACGATGCGTCCCTCGGGGGTGCGGGCCATGGCCGAGTCGTCGACGAGCCAGATGACCCGCCCGTCGGGGCGGATCATGCGGTACTCCGAGCGCACCCGCCCTTCGACGTGCAGTCGCAGCTCCTTGGCCACGGCTTCGTCGCGGTCCTCGGGGTGCACGTGCCGCCACCACAGGTCCGGCTCGGCGTCCAGGGCCTCCGGGGTGAGCATCGTCATCGCAGTGACGGCCGGGCTGACATAGAGCCAGGTGCCGTCGATCCCGGGCTCGGCCACGTAGACGACCACGCCGAGGCGGTGGGCGAGGGCCTGGCCCTCGGGGTGCACGAGCACGGGGCGCTCGGACCAGGCGGTGAAGGGGCCACTCTCCGGCGCCATGCCACCTCCCCTGTAGAGGCCAGTCATCCGTGACGCGACCAACGGCATGATGTTAGTGACGGAGGCGTCTGGTTTGTCGGTTTCGTGGGGGTCTCGGTCGCCGGTCGGCCCGTAGGGCGGAGTCGTCGATCGGCTCAATGGACAGGATCTTGCGTGCAGGTGCCCCCAGAGGCCTCGGGTTGATGCACTATGTGGCCATGACGCGCCGAACCGAGGGATCTCTCCCTCGACTCTCATGACCCCCGGGTTGCCCTCCGGTGGCCCGCGACGGGTTCTGGTGGTCGACGACGACGAGCTGATCCTCGAGGTGGCCGAGATGAGCCTGTCCATGGTGGGTGGCTGGGAGGTCACCACGGCCACTGGTGGGCAGGAGGCGCTGGACCGTTGCGCGACGGAGCTGCCCGACGCCGTGGTGATGGATGTGATGATGCCGGGCATGGACGGCTCGACGGCTGCGGTCCTCATCTCCCAGGACCCGGCGATCAGCCACATCCCCGTCGTGCTGCTCACGGCGAAGGCCCAGGCCGCCGAGGACGCCCAGAAGTCGGGGCTGCCCGTGGTCGGGGTGCTGGCCAAGCCGTTCGACCCCATGACCCTGCCGGCCCAGCTGAGCCTGATGCTCGGGTGGACCGCGTGAGCGAGGAGGAGATGTTCGCCCGGATGCGCGAGCGCGCCCGGGCCACCAACCTGGCGCGCGCCGACCAGATCGAGCCGGCGCTCGCCGACGGTGCGAACCCGGAGGAGGTGCAGGCCGGTCGTGCGGCCGCCCACTCGGTCGCTGGTGCCGCAGGCACCTTCGGGTATGCCGAGGCCTCCCGGCTGGCCCGCCAGATCGAGCTGACCCTCGACGACGTCATCGCGGACGGCTCGGCCGTCCCCGTCAGCCTGCGCGACGACCTGGTCGCCCTGCGCGCAGGGCTGCAGCCCGAAACCTCCTGACCTAGTTCGTCAGGGCGGCCGCGGCCGCCACCGCCCGCACCGAGGTGGTGGCGCACAGCAGCCAGGTGCCGCAGAGCGTCACGATGGCCGCCAGGCCGATGGTGCTGATGGCGGCATGGCCCGTGGTGCTGCCCAGCAGACGCGTGCCGAGCGCCAGCGTCCCGAGCGGGAAGGTCAGGGCCCACCACCCCGGGGAGAACCCCATCCCCGCCCGGAACCCGCGGACCGTCGTCGACACGGCATACGCGGCAACGGGCAGGCTGAGGGCGAGCATGACGTAGCCGTAGGTGTCGGCGAGCGTCCTCGCGGCGGCGGCCGTCGTGGGGGAGAGCAGGGGCGCGCTCTGCGCGGCGATGACCTGGGCGGCGGCCATCGACTGGCCGACCACGCCCAACGGGATCCAGGACGAGGCCGAGGCCGAGGCCGGTAGCGGTGCGACCCGCCAGTGGTGGTGGTAGCTGGCCGCGAAGACCAGGCCTCCGAGGAACAGCGAGAGGAAGAAGCAGGCGACCGTGGTCGTGAGCAGGGTCAGCTGGGCGGCGGGGGTGTGCAGCTGGGGCGCCAGGGCTGCGCCGGTGGTCGCCGACACCATGGGCGGCACGACCGGCAGGCCCCAGGCGGGGAGCGGACGACCGAGGTCGCGGCCCAGGACGACCGTGGCGAACCCCAGGGCGGTGACGACACCCAGGGCCGTGCCGACGACCCAGCACCCGGCGTCGAACCCGACCACCCAGGACGCGGGGGCACCGGCCCCGGTGCGGGCACCGAGCTGGGGCAGGACCGTCAAGGCGGCTGACCCGATCGAGAGGATCCCCATCGACACGGTGCCCCAGGTCGGGAGGACGGACAGGTCGCGCAAGGTCGCGGTGAACGCCGCCCGGTCTGCGGCGACACGCGCCGCGAACCCCGCCGACAGGCCGATCAGCAGCACGGCGCCGACCGCGAGCAGTGCTGTCGCAGGGACGAGCAGCACGGCGGTCCCGGAAGCCTCGCGGCCCAGCAGCGTGGCGAGGATCCCCGTGCCCATCACCGACGCGAACCATGCCGGCCCGGCAGGTGGCAGCGACGTCGTGGGTGTGCTGGGCGCTGCGGTCCGGTAGGGCGCGGTGGCTTGGCTGGCGGTCATGGCGCCAGCCTCGCGGCTGCTGCCCGTGCGCGGTACCGGCGCCGGTCGTGTCAACCCACAAGGAACCATTGTGACCCCGTATGCTGCCGAGCGTGCCGTCCCTGCAGCGAGTCCCCTCCGTGGACCAGCTGCTGGCGCTCACCACGGCGGCCGCCCAGGGCAGCATGGGAGTGGCCGCCCGACGGCTGGAGATCAGCCAGCAAGCGGTGAGCGCCCGGATCACCGCAGCCGAGGGGCTGCTCGGCGTGGTGGTGCTGGAGCGGTCGACCAGCGGGGTCCGGCCCACCGGTCAGGGTCAGCTCGTCCTCACCTGGGCCCAGCAGGTCATCGACGCCGCGGGCGAGCTGGAGGACGGGGTCGCGGGTCTGCGGGCCGGTGGGCGCACCGTCGTCGTGGCAGCGAGCAACACCGTGTCCGAGGCGCTGCTGCCGGCCTGGGCCAGCCAGCTCCGTCAGCTGCACCCTGACGTGACGCTCGAGGTGGTCCTGGGCAACTCCCGGACGGTGCTCGACGCGGTCGCCAAGGGGGAGGTGGACCTGGGCTACGTCGAGACGCCGCACATCCCGCGCGGACTGCGATCCAAGGCCGTGGCCCGGGACGAGCTCGTCGTCGTCACCCCACCGGACCACCCCTGGGCGCGTCGGCGCCGCGGCATCGACCGGGCGGAGCTGTCCTCCACGCGACTGGTCCTGCGCGAGGACGGCTCCGGCACCCGCACCCACGTGGAGGAGGCCATGCCGGGACACGCCCCGCCGCTGCACACGCTGCCTTCCACCGCCGCCGTGCGTGACGCCGTCCGGACGATGAGCGTGCCCACCATCTTGTCCACGCTCGCTGTGGAGGGTGACCTCGCCACCGGCCGTCTGGTCCGTGTCCCGGTGCGCGACCTGGCCATGCCGCGGACCCTGCGAGCGGTGTGGAACCCCAACCAACGCCCGCGTGGGCCCGCTGCCGACCTGCTGCACCTGTCCGGCCGGTGAGGGCCGCCCTTGGGACTACGAAGCCGCTGTCACCTCGGGGGTGACAGCGGCTTCTGTGGTGGCCAGGGGCGGGGTCGAACCGCCGACCTTCCGATTTTCAGTCGGACGCTCGTACCAACTGAGCTACCTGGCCTTGGTGGTGCAGCGTTGCGGGTGGTGCTGGACATGCAGTTCGCGGCGATCCTGGGGCCTGAGCCCGTGGCGGACCGTCGCGACGGCACGATGATAGCCGATCGGGGCGATGCTCCTCACATCGAGGCGCCGCCGCGGAATGGAGGCTCCCGCGGGCAGGTTGACCGAGGCATGAAGGCCATCACCTACGCCGAGTACGGCGACCCCAGCGTCCTCACCCTCTCCGACGTCCCCGACCCCAAGGTCGGCCCGGGAGAGGTCCTGATCCGCGTGCGCAGCGCGTCGGTCAACCCCGTCGACTGGAAGATCGTCGCCGGCTACCTCGACCCGATGATGAACATCGAGCTGCCCGCCATCCCCGGCTGGGACGTCTCGGGCGTCGTGGAGAAGGTCGGCTTCGACACCCCCGAGTTCGAGGTCGGCGACGAGGTCATCGCCTACGCCCGCAAGGACTGGGTCAAGGGCGGCACCTATGCCGAGCTCGTCGCCGCCCCTGCGCGCACCGTCGCCAAGAAGCCGAAGGCCCTCGACTGGCACCAGGCCGCGGGCCTCCCGCTCGCCGGCCTCACGGCATACCAGCTGCTCACCAGGCTCGGCACGAAGTCCGGTGACACCGTGCTCGTCCACGCTGCGGCAGGCGGCGTCGGCATCCTCGCCGTCCAGGTCGCCAAGTCCCTCGGGGCGCGCGTGATCGGCACCGCCTCGGAGCAGAACCACGAGTTCCTGCGCGGGCTCGGTGCCGAGCCGGTGACGTATGGCGACGGGCTGGCCGAGCGCGTGCGTGAGCTGGCCCCGAACGGCGTCGACGTCGTCGCCGACTTCGTGGGTGGGGTGCTCGACTCCACCAAGGCCGTCCTCGCCGACGGCGGTCGCCACGGTTCGGTCGTCGAGGCCGAGGTGCAGGAGGAGGGTGGCCTCTACCTCTGGGTGCGGCCGAACACCGACGACCTGGCGGCGCTCGCGGACCTCGCCGACGCCGGCAAGCTCACCGTCCCCGTCGCCGACGTCTTCCCGCTCGCGCAGACGGCCGACGCGTTCACCGTCAGCGCCGGTGGCCACGTCCGCGGCAAGGTCATCATCGAGGTCAGCAGCTGAGCTAACCAGGAACGCAAGAAGGCCCACACTCTCGTGTGGGCCTTCTTGTTTCTCGAGCGACCCCGACCGGGCTCGAACCGGCGACCTCCGCCGTGACAGGGCGGCGCGCTAACCAACTGCGCTACGGGGCCTTGGTGGTGCTGTGGTGCGTATCCCCAACGGGATTCGAACCCGTGCTACCGCCGTGAAAGGGCGGGGTCCTAGGCCGCTAGACGATGGGGACCGAACGAACGGTCCCTCGCCGCTAGCGAGCAGCAGCTCGGATCCGTCGAGGACTCGGAAAGCATAGGGGTTGATCGGCGTGAACTCCAAAACGGGGCCCAGCCGGGCAGGAATCGTGCTCAGCGGCGCCGGTCACCCAGGGCCTGGCGAACGATCGCCAGCACCGTCGCCTCGTCCACGCCGGCGTCGACGGCGCGCTCGGCGAGCGCGTCCGCAAGGTGGCGCAGGGCGATCTCGGCGGCCTGCGCACTGGGGGCGACGACGGTCCCGGCGCGGCTGCGGGCGGTGACCAGCCCCTGGGCCTCGAGCTCCTTGTAGGCCCGGGCCACGGTGCCGGGGGCGAGCTGGAGGTCGGTCGCCAGCCCACGCACCGTGGGGAGCTTGTCGCCCTCGGCGAGGGACCCGGAGGCGATGAGGTCGGCGAACTGGTCGCGTACCTGCTCGAACGGCGCCACGCCCGTCGACTCGTCCACGGTGATCCGGGGGGAGCTCACTGCTCCCCTCGCGTCCACGCGAGCAGGCGTTCGGCGTCCCAGGTGGTGACGATGCGGTCGGGCGGCACCCCCAGGCGCTCGGCTCGTTCACACCCGTAGGCCTTCATCTCGAGCTGACCGGGCGCGTGAGCGTCGGAGTCGACGGCGAACAGGCAGCCGATCTCGAGAGCGAGCAGGAGCAGGTCGTCGGGCGGGTCCTGGCGCTCGGGGCGGCTGTTGATCTCCACGGCGGTGCCGTGCTCGGCGCAGGCCTCGAAGACGGCACGGGCGTCGAAGTCGGACTGTGGCCTCGTGCCGCGACCACCTTCGACGAGTCGCCCGGTGCAGTGGCCGAGGACGTTGACCCGGGGGTTGGAGACGGCGGCGACCATCCGCCTGGTCATGGGTGCGGCGTTCATCCTGAGCTTCGAGTGGACGCTAGCCGTAACCAGGTCGAGCCGGCCCAGCATCGCCTCGGTCTGGTCCAGGTCCCCGTCGTCGAGGATGTCGACCTCGATGCCCTTGAGGAGGCGGAACCCGTCGCCGAGCGAGGCGTTGACGGCATCGACCACCTTGAGCTGCTTGGTGAGGCGCTCGACGGTCAGGCCGTTCGCGACACGCAGCTGCGGCGAGTGGTCGGTGAGGACGAGCCACTCGTGGCCGAGCTCGACCGCGGTCAGCACCATCTCCTCGATGGGGCTCCCGCCGTCGGACCAGTCCGAGTGCGAGTGGCAGTCGCCGCGCAGCGCCGCGAACAGGTCCTCACCGCCAGCCACCAAGGGTTTCGCCTTGTCCTGCAACGTGTTCAGGTAGGCGGGAAGCTCGCCGGCGATGGCTTCGGCAATGACGCCGGCAGTGGACTTGCCGATGCCCGGGAGGTCCTGCAACGTGCCGGCGCCGGCACGCGCCACCAGCTCCTCCTCAGGCGTCTCGCGCACCGTGACGACGGCCTTGCGGAACGCCTCGACACGGTAGGAGCCCGCCCGCTCCCGCTCCAGCAGGAACGCGATGCGTCGCAGCGCCTCGTCGGGCTCGACAGGGGAGGAGAGCGGGGTGACGGTGGCAACCACGGGTGGACCCCCTGCTCACCAGGACGTGTGCAGCGGTCGGCCCTCGGCGAACCCCGCAGTGCTCTGGAGCCCGATGATCGCCCGCTCGGCGTACTCCTCGAGCGTCCGTGCGCCGGCATACGTGAAGCTCGAACGCACCCCCGCCACGATCTGGTCGATGACGTCCTCGACGCTGGGCCGGGCCGGGTCGATGAACATCCGTGCGGAGGAGATGCCCTCCTCGAACATGGCCTTGCGGGCCCTCTCGTACGGCGTGTCCGTGGCCGTGCGGTTGCGGACCGCCCGGCTCGACGCCATCCCGAAGGACTCCTTGTAGCGACGGCCGTGCTCGTCGGTGTAGAGGTCGCCGGGGCTCTCCAGGGTGCCGGCGAACCACGACCCGACCATGACGTTGGAGGCGCCGGCGGCCAGGGCCAGGGCCACGTCACGCGGGTGCCGCACGCCACCGTCGGCCCACACGTGCTTGCCGTGGTTGCGGGCCTCGGCCGCGCACTCGATCACGGCGGAGAGCTGCGGGCGCCCGACGGCGGTCATCATCCGGGTCGTGCACATCGCGCCGGGGCCGACGCCGACCTTGACGATGTCGGCTCCGGCCTCGATGAGGTCGCGGGCACCGGCCGCGGAGACGACGTTGCCGGCGGCGATCGGCACCTGCGGGTCGAGGGCCCGGACGGCCTTGAGCGCGTCGAGCATCTTCTCCTGGTGGCCATGGGCCGTGTCCATGACGAGCAGGTCCACCCCGGCGTCGAGCAGCGCTGTGGCCTTGGCTGCGACGTCGCCGTTGATGCCGACGGCGGCAGCGATGCGCAGGCGGCCCTGGTCGTCGGTGTTGGGGGAGTAGAGGCGGGCGCGCAGGGCGCCGGCACGGGTGATGATGCCGACGAGGTTGCCGCCGTCGTCGACGACGGGGGCGACGTGGTGGTGCGTGGTCGCGAGGAGGTTGAACGCCTCCTCGGGGTCGGTGCCGTCGGTGACGAGGACGGGGTTGCCCGACATCACCTCCTGCACCTGGGTGAAGCGGTCGACGCCGGTCAGGTCACCCTCGGTCACGACGCCGATCGGCCGCTTGCCGGACTCGTCGACGACGACCGCGGCCCCGTGCGCCCGCTTGGGCAGCAGGGCCAGCGCGGCGCCCGCGGTGTCGTGGGCGGAGAGCGTGATGGGGGTGTCGTGGACGAGGTTGCGGCTCTTGACCCATGAGGTCACCTCCGACACGACGTCGACCGGGATGTCCTGGGGAATGACCGCGAGGCCACCGCGGCGGGCGACCGTCTCGGCCATGCGACGACCGGCGATGGCGGTCATGTTGGCGACCACGAGCGGGACCGTCGTGCCGCTGCCGTCCGACGTCGACAGGTCCACGTCGAGGCGGCTCGTGACGTCCGAGCGGCTCGGGACCATGAAGACGTCGTCGTACGTCAGGTCGAACTGGGGCTGGAGACCGTTGAGGAACTGCACGCGGGAAGTCTAGGTGCGCCTGCTGACGATGTCCGGATCTGCGCTCGCCGGTTATGGCTTGAACTGCTGGCGCACGATCCCGTCCCAGACCCGGTCCCCACCCAGGGTGCGGGCGGCGATCATGGCGCGGGCCGCGGGGGTGATGACGTACCGCGAGCGCGGGCTGCCGGACTCGATCGCCTTGAGCACGGCCCTGGCGACCGACTCCGGGCCGGCGGCGAGGCGGGGGTGGGCGTAGCTGTTCGTCGTGGCGCTCGCACTCGCAGCGAGCAGCGCGGCATACGGGGAGGCGTCGTCGGTGGCGGCGGCGTCGGAGCCGAGGGCGGTCTCCTCGAAACGGGTGCGGATGAGGCCCGGCTCGATCAGGCTGACGTGGATGCCGAAGGGGCGGACCTCGTTGCGCAGCGCGTCGGTGATGGCCTCCACGGCGTACTTGGTCGCGTGGTAGTAGCCGCCGACCGGCCAGGTGAACCGACCGCCCATGGACCCGATGTTGACGATGCGGCCGGCGCGGGCCTCGCGCATGGCCGGCAGGACGAGCTGGGTCATGCGGGAGAGGCCGAAGACGTTGGCCTCGAACATCGTCCGCACCTGGTCGAGGTCGGTCTCCTCGATGGTGCCGTACTCGCCGTACCCGGCGTTGTTGACCAGCGCGCCGACCCGGCCGTGCTCGGCCTCGACGGCGCGGACGGCCGCCACCATCGAGTCCTCGGACGTCACGTCCAGGGCGAGGATGCGTGCACCGGCCCGCTCGAGCTCGCCGAGCGTCTCGGTGCGGCGGGCGGTGGCGTACACGGTGTGGCCGGCCTTGACGAGGAAGTCGGCCGTCGCGGCACCGATGCCCGACGAGCAGCCGGTGATGAGGACCGGACCGGTGGGGGTGCTCACTTGGGTTCCTCCAGCTTGGTGGCGTTGCGCCTGGTGATGATGCGTTCGGCCACGGTGAAGACGACCCAGCCGACGGCCAGGCCAGCGACGAAGACGATCCAGTAGCTGATGCTCGGGACGAGCTTCTGCAGTCCCTCGCGGACGAGGATGAGGCTGCACAGGCCGAGTACGAACGGGACGAGGAACGGTCGACGGGCGGCGTTGCGGTCGCCGGGCGCTGGGCTCATGGCCCCAGTGTGACCGATGGCCGCCCCGGGTCGTTCAGCCGTCGACGTCGTAGCGGACGATGCGACCCCCCTCGCGGACGACGACGGCACGCGGTTCGAGCAGCAACAGCTGGACCGGGTGCTCGGTCACGAGCCGGGCGCGGACCTCCCCCGACGTGGCGTCCCGGAGCTCCAGCACCTGGCTGTCGTGCCGGGGCAGCAGCACCCGGTCGCCGGGTGAGTGGACCCGGCGGGTCGCCACGAGGGAGCCCGCCGCCGCCAGCACGCCCCGGACGGTGGTGGGGACCGGCGGCGGCAGGGTGGCTCCGGTGGTCGTCGCGAGGCGCTCGGTCCGCCCGGCCCACTGCAGGACGACAGCGTCGGGCGCCACGCGCACCTGGGGCTGCTTCCCGCCCGGGCACGGGCCGAGGACGCGCGTCCACAGCGGGTCGGGGGCGGCATACAGGGAGACGACGCACTGACCGTCCTGCACGACCGGGACCACGACCGGTCCGTCGGGCACGGCGACGAACGCGTCGCCCGGCTGTAGCGACGTCCGGCCGCTGACGGGGTCGGTGAGCAGCACCCCGCCGCCGCCGACCTTGGAGGCTTGGACCCGGGGCAGGGCTTCCCGTGGCGGGTCCACGGGACGTTGGGCGCCCGGCGCCTCCCAGTCCTGCCTCCCGGCCCTGTCGATTCCGACGAGTCTGCAGCCCTCGGCGGTGACGGGGGAGCAGTCGGCGAGGAGCGTGCTGTCGCCGGTCGCTGCGAGGGGGATGGCGCGGTGGCCGGCTGCCGCGCGCCAGGTCCACCGCGCTGAGGCATCGAGCGCCACCGAGTCGACGCGCTCGCCCTTGACGACGACCAGGCGGTCGTCCGCGTAGAAGGCCGTGCCGCCCACGACCGATCCGAGCCGGACGGACTTGCCGGTCCGCAGGTCGAGGGCGGCGTTGCCTCCGCTCAGCAGCACCCGGCCCGCGACCACGTCACCGTCCGTGGCGGGTGCCGACCAGTCGCCCGACAGGCCCTTGTCGCGGGGCACGAACACGTACCCTCCGAAGACGACCACGGCCAGCACCACCAAGGCGCACAAGACGGTGGCACCCTCGTCGAGCCGGATCGACGTAGCGCGCTTCACGAGTCCCGAGGTGCGCGAGAAGTGTTGCTGCGCGGGCGGATCCGGACAGGGGGGATGGCTGGAGCCGGCAGGTGTTTGACGGCGCCGGCATACCCCTCCACGGCGCCGAACCGTTCGGAGTGCGCCATCCACTGCTCCCGCGCCTCGACGATCTCCTCGTGGGTGCGGCCCACGAAGTTCCACCACATGAGGATCTCCTCCTCGAACGGAGGCCCGCCGAGCAGCAGCGCGCGAGCCGGCTGGTCGCTGCGGTTGGTGAGCGTGAGCTGCGACTGCCCGGTGGGGAGGAAGGCCAGGGCGCTGCGGGTGAGATCCGTGCCATCGACCGTGAAGCCCTCGGTGTCGGCCAGGACGCCGTGCTCGTATGCCGCGTCGAGACCGAGCTGGATCGTCGCCCCCGCATCCAGGACGACCTCCGCGCCGAGCAGCGGCGTGAAGGTCTCGACGGGTGAGGTCTGGCCGGCGAGGGTTCCGAGGAAGACGGAGACGGTGGCGCCGTCAACCCGCACCGGGGTGGGGGCGAAGTGCTGGAAGTCCTTGGGGGAGTAACGATCCGCATTCGGTAGGGCGACCCACAGCTGGGCGCCGTGCAGGACCGTCGTCCCAGGTGTGGAGACCTCGGAGTGCGCGATGCCGTGGCCCCCGGTCATCAGGTTGAGCTCTCCGGGACGGACCATCGCGTGGGTGCCGAGGCTGTCGCGGTGCTCGACCGCGCCGGCGAACAACCAGCTGACGGTCTGCAACCCGATGTGCGGGTGCGGCGGCACGTCCATGCCGCCGGAGGCCGCGACGTCGTCGGGGCCGTAGTGGTCGGCGAAGCACCACGCGCCGATGAGGGACCGCTGTCGCTGGGGCAGGGTGCGGCGCACGGTCATCGCCCGAGGGCCGCCGAGGGGCACGTCCCGCGGCTCGAGCACCTCGACGGCTGCGGTGGACGGGCGGTCGGCGCAGACGGTCTCCTGCGGTGCGGACTCGACGTTGCTCACCCGCACAGTCTGCACCGGGAGCCCTGTGGAAGGGTGACCTGCGAAAGGGGTGGGCTGATGACTGCACGTGAGGCGGAGCCCGTCGTCGTCGAGGGCGTCCGGTGGCACGAGCTCGCTGCCGGCCCGGTGCGATCCCTGTGGTTCTCCCCATCGGGCGCGGTCGACGTCACCGGCCGGGTCGTCGTCTTCCCGGGACTCGGTCTGCCCCGCTACCTCACTCCGCTGGCGCGCACGCTCGCCGAGGGTGGGGTGGAGGTGGTGGTCTTCGACGCGCTCGCCTTCCGAGGTCGACCCCGTCGCGTCAAGCCGACCATCCCCGGCCTGTCGGGTGCCGGGCAGGAGTGGGTGTCCGAGCTGACGGCTGGCGTCCACGGTCGCGGCGGCCAGGTGGTGGTGTTCGGTCACTCGACGGGTGCGCAGGTCGCCCTCGAGGTCGTGCTGTCGTTGCAGGGGTCGGGTCGGATCGACTCGCTGGTCATGGCCGGCCCGACGTTCGTGCCGCGTCAGCGGCGGCTGCGCCACCTCGTGCCGGCCGGGTTGAGCGCCTGGCGCAAGGATCCGCCGACCGAGCTCGTCGTCCTCAAGAACCTCGCCAGGGTGCGCACCGATGTGGTGCGAATGGTGCTGTCAGGGCTGCGGCACCGTCCGGAGGAGCGTGTGGGTCACCTCCGCGTCCCCCTCACCACCACGGCGGGCGAGGCGGACTCGTTCGCCCCGGCGGAGTGGATCGAGGAGCTCGCGTCCCGGGCCGGGTCCGGAGGGCGCTCGCGGGTGCTGGTGGGTTCGCACAACAACGTGTTCCCCCACCCGGAGGCGGTTGCCGACGTGGTCAGGTCAGCCGGCTCACCCCTCTGACGAGCTGGTCCGTTCAGTGCGGCGGCCCTATCCGGCGTCGCGACGGCTGACGGCCGCTGCGAGGATCGTGCGCATGACGACGCTGCGCTCCATCCTGCTGTTCGTGCTCGCGGCCGTGGCCGAGATCGGTGGGGCGTGGCTGGTGTGGCAGGGCGTGCGCGAGCACCGCGGCTGGCTCTGGATGGGGGCCGGCGTGATCGCCCTGGGGCTGTACGGCTTCGTCGCCACCCTCCAGCCGGACGCCCACTTCGGACGGATCCTCGCGGCATACGGTGGGGTGTTCGTCGCCGGCTCCCTGCTGTGGGGGATGGTCGTCGACGGGTTCCGACCCGACCGGTACGACGTCGTCGGCGCGCTGGTCTGCCTCGTCGGTGTCGCCGTGATCATGTACGCCCCGCGCAGCGCCTGATCCGCGCTCAGTTCGTGGCTCTGAGGGGGCCGGGCACAAAGGCGTAGACGTTTCGTACGAGGGCCACTCGTGCCGACGCGGCTACCTTTTCAAGTAGGTGGAGAGCTGCCCCGGGGGAAGGTGGGCGGGATGCTAGTTTCGTTCTCCCACAGGCGATTTGGCCGGTTCCTTTGGTTGGTCGGGACCCGCGGCACTGATGTCCGACGCCGATGGCTCGCGCGGGGAGGAATCGCCGCGGTTGCGGCGGTCATCGCCGTCATCCTCCAGTCGGCCCTCGTCGCGATCACCCCTGCGTATGCCGCCACACCGCTGAACGTCTTCGTGGGCTACATGGACACCCACTCCACCGCGTCGAGCACCAAGCAGCCACGCCCGTGGCCGTACACCGACCCGACGAGCTACGTCGGATCGCCGTGCCCGGCATACCCCACCAGCACGACGTGCTGGGATGCGGCAGCGATCCGCCTCGACAACCCCGGAAGCGTCGACGTCACCGGCGTCCACCTGGTCGTCGCCATCGGATCGCACACCTACAACCTCTGGGGCGCCTCGATGACCGTCAAGGCCCACGGAACGCTCGTCCTCACCGAGACCGGCGGGCAGAACTCGACCAACTTCGACGCGACGGACTTCTCGCCGAACGCCTACAACGGCGGCAACACGGCATCCTGCGTCAACTCCGGCGCCATCCCGGACGTGCGGATCACGATCGGTGGCACGACGACGAGCTACCTGGACTCCGGGCAGGTGCTCAACGGGCGTGGGGTCGACGCCGGCCACTGTGTCAACGGTGCCTTCGTGAGTGGTCGGCTGGACGAGTCGCACCCCTGGGCCCAGATCGGGACGGCAGCCGCCACGGCGCCGACGGCGCCGCGCAGCCTGGCTTCAGTGGCGGGCGACGGGTCCGTGAGCCTGTCATGGACGGCGCCCACGTCGGACGGGGGTTCGGCCGTCACCGGCTACAACGTCTACCGGGGCACGAGCGCGGGCGGTGAGGGTGCGCTGCCGATCGCGACGAACGTCGTTGCCAGCAACTTCACCGACACCGGGCGGGTCAACGGGACGACGTACTTCTACACGGTCTCGGCCGTGAACGCCGTGGGCGTGTCGCCACGGTCCAACGAGACCTCCGCGACGCCCAAGGCCGCTCTGCCGACCGCTCCGGGGGCGCCCACCGGGCTGGCGGCGGTGGCGGGGAACGCGTCCGTGGCCTTGAGCTGGACGGCGCCGACCTCCAACGGCGGCTCGCCCGTCACGGGCTACAACGTCTACCGGGGCCAGGCACCGGGCGGAGAGAGCGCGACCCCGATCGCCACCAACGTCCCCGGGACGAGCTTCACGGACACCGGCGAGGTGAACGGCAGCCCGTACTACTACAAGGTGGCCGCGGTGAACGCGGTCGGTACGTCGCCACAGTCGAGTGAGGTCTCGGCGACCCCGCGAGCGACGGTGGCCTCGGCGCCACTGGGCCTGGTGGCCTCGGCTGCCGACGGCTCGGTGTCGCTCGCCTGGCAGATGCCGACGTCCGACGGCGGGTCCGGCATCACGAGCTACAACGTCTATCGGGGCACCAGCGCGGGCGGTGAGGGTGCGACCCCGATCGCCACCAATGTCGCGTTGAGGACCTTCACCGACACCACGGTCAGCAACGGGACGACCTACTTCTACAAGGTCGCTGCGGTGAACGCCGTCGGCCCGTCGCCGCAGTCGAACGAGGCGTCTGCGACGCCCCGGGCCACAACCGCAGCACCGTCGGCCCCGCAGTCGTTGGCAGCCACCGCCACGAATGCCACCGTGGCACTGACCTGGTCCGCGCCTGCCTCCAACGGGGGATCCGCGATCACCGGGTACAACGTCTACCGCGGCACGACCGCAGGCGGCGAGGCGCTGACACCGGTTGCGTCGAACGTGAGTGGGACGAGCTTCACCGACACCGGGTTGAGCAACGGGACTGCCTACTTCTACAAGGTCGCCGCGGTCAACGGGGTGGGCACGTCACCCCTGTCGAACGAGGCCACGGCCACCCCGAGGGCGAGCGTCCCCTCGGCGCCCACAGGGCTGGTGGCCTCGCCGGGTGTCGGGTCGGTCGTGCTGGCTTGGGCTGCGCCGGCGTCCAATGGTGGGTCGGTGGTCACCGGGTACAACGTGTACCGGGGCACGGCCGCGGGTGGTGAGTCGACCGTGGCCGTGGCGTCGAACGTGACGGGGACGGGCTTCACCGACACCGGGTTGAGCAACGGGACGACGTACTTCTACAAGGTCGCGGCGGTGAACACGGTCGGTCCCTCGCTGCTGTCGAACGAGGCGTCCGCGACTCCGCAGGCGGCGGCGACGGTGCCGTCGGCACCAACGGGGTTGGTGGCTTCGGGGGGTGTCGGGTCGGTCGTGCTGACCTGGTCTGCGCCGGCGTCCAACGGTGGGTCGGTGGTGACCGGCTACAACGTGTATCGGGGGACGACTGCGGGTGGTGAGGCTTTGGCACCGGTCGCGTCGAACGTGACCGGGACGGGCTTCACGGACACGGGGTTGAGCACCGGGACGTACTTCTACAAGGTCGCCGCGGTGAACGCGGTCGGTCCCTCGGTGCTGTCGAACGAGGCTTCCGCGACCCCGCAGGGGGCGTCGCCAGCGGGATACGTGCGCCGGGTCGGAACGGCCACCGCGTCGGCGACACGGACGACGACTGCCGTGACGGTCGGCAGAAGCGGGGTTCAGGCCGGACACACCCTGGTGGTGTCGCTCTTGCTGTCCTCGACCAGCGTCACGGGTGCCCTGTCGGCCAAGGACACGGCCGCGAACACGTACACGGTGGCCCGTGACGTCAATGACGGGTCGGCCGGTGACCGGGTCACGACCTTCGTCGTGCTCGCTGCCAAGGCGCTGCCTGCCGGGGCCACCATCACCCTGACCTACCCGTCGTCCGCGGAGACCCACGTAACCGTCGACGAGTTCGCGGGGGTCACCGCGATCGACACGAGCGCAGGCGCGACCGGCACGGTGTCCACCTTCAGCTCCGGGACGGTGAGCACGACCCAGAGTGCCGAGATCCTGTACGGCGTCGTCGGCGTCGAGTCGGCCAGTTCGGCGCCGACATGGGCGAGTGTGTGGAGTACATTGCCCACCCTAAGCATCACCACCGACCACCTGGCCACCGCCTACCGGGTCAACGCCCCGCCCGGCGCATACGCCGCCAGCGGGAGCAGCGGAGGACAGTGGATGGCAGCGCTGTTGGCCCTCAGGACCAACTGATTGGTGGATGCGCAGCATGACCCGGCCTTCTCCTCCGAGGGAGCACAGTTGCCCACCGGAGGTCACGCACAGGTCATCCGTATCGGAGGAGGTATCCCATGCTGCCGGACTGCGACGTTGGTCTCTGAAAGACCGGCGCTCACTTCGAGCGGCGAATTGGTGGCCCAGATGGACCTGGAGGTTCTCAGATGGCATTCGACACGCTCATAGTTATCGCCGGCGTTTATCCGGATCTCGCGTCCGCCGAGGCGGACTACGACGTGGTGAAGGACCTCCACACGAAGGCGCGCCTCATGGATGCGTATGACGCCGCTGTCATCCATCGCCGTGAGGACGGCAAGGTGAAGATCACGCGCAAGCACGAGACCCCGACCCGGGTCGGTGGTGTGCTCGGCGGAGGTGTGGGTCTGGCGACCGGGCTTGTCGTGGCCCTCTTCCCGTTCGCGGCAGTTGGTGGTGGCCTGCTCGCGGCCACCACCGCCGGTGGGGCGATCATGGGGGCAGTGGCCGGTCATGCGTCTGCCGGCATGAGCCGGGACGATCTGAAGGAGCTCGGCGAGTCGCTCGACGACGGCGAGGCGGGCCTCATCGTCGTCGGCATGATGGACATGGAAACGAGGATCGAAGAGTCCATGCGCCGCTCGGAGAAGCTTCAGAAGAAGGAGCTCAAGGCGGATGTCGCGGCTCTCGAACGTGACGCCCGAGAGGCGGTCGACCAGTAGCCCGTGTGCTGACCAGGTCCTACGCCGCGCTGGACGTGGCACTCTCTCGCCGGACGCGGGCGATGAGGTGGGAAAGTCTCTCTAGACGGGGAAGATCCGTCGCCAGTCAGCGGCCATTCGTAGTGCCTGCCGCAGGGTGCTTTCGCTGTCCAGGTTGGCTGTCAGGCCTGGTGTAAGCAGGCGGTCGAGCAGGTTGGCTCCACGCTGCTGCCGCAGTGCATCGAGGAAAGCTTCGGGAGCGGTCTGCGCACGGGCGGCGGCGTTCAACAGTCGGCGGTCTGCGCGGGCGAAAGGGCGCCGGAATCCGGGATGGATCTCGTCAAGCCGTCGGATGAGGTCTTCGACCGCGGACAGGTCCTCCGCTGACCAGTCCCAGGAGGCACTCCGTCTGGCCATCGCGCCGATGAGGTTGGTTCGGGCGAGCTTCACGGCGACGGCCCGGCGGGCGGCCGCTGTCAGCGAGTCCAGCCATCGAGGGTCCAGACGGTAGATGGCGTCGAACTCGCGGCTCAGCGGCAGGAAGGTGTCCGTGACCCGGTCCACGGCGTCGTTCCCTTGTACGTAGCGAGGTCCCCTTGCAGGAAATTCGAATGTTGCTCCCGAGAACCACAGGTGCAGCCCCGGCGCGAGGTCTTCGCCGCTCTGCAGACCCTCGGTGTACTTGAATCCGATGGAACGTAGGAGCCCGGTGCGCCAGAGTCCGCGGGGCGCGGTCGCATACGCCAGCCGGTCTTGGACAGGGTCGAGGTCATGGATGCGGCTAGCACGGGCCCGAGGTGTACGGATGACTGCACCGCTCTGATGCCGAAGGGGGACGATCACGCCGTCGGCGTTCCTCGCGGTCGCCAACTCGAGCCAGTGCTGAATGGCCCCGGGCTCCAGGAAGTCGTCCGAATCCAGTACGAGCACGTAGGGCGCATCAGCGAGCTGCAGCCCTGCGTTCTTGGGGCCGGCGGGGGAATTCAATCCATCATGGAGTTCCACGTACCGCACCGGAAGGTCCTTGCGGGGCTGGACTCCTGCCTGAATCTCGTCGGAGGCGATGTTGTGACAGACCACCGTGACGCGGACGCGGCCGGAACCGGTGTGGCAGGAACTGATCGCCCGGTCCAGGGGCCGAAGCGCCGAGTGCACGGCGATGACGACGTCGACATCCGGCCCTCGCTGCTCTCCAGCGGGGGGGGGTGGGATGGGCACCCCGCAACGGAGGGTAGCGAGGGGATACTCACGCCGGTGATGATACGGGAGGTTCGAACTAGCAAGTCAGGTCCCGGTGACGCCGTTGGCTAGACTGTCCGCTGGTCGCACAGGCGGCCAACGGACAGAGCCACGTCCGGAAGCAAGGCTCAAAAGAAGAGGCCCGATAGCTTGACGACCTTCTACCGCAGGACAGACGTCAGCGCGACTAGCGCCAGCTCTCTGTCCACCCGATGGGCGTCGGGTCTGATGGGAAGCGTTTCCCAGGGCATGGTGCGCTTCCTCTACAGCGTCCTCATCGGCCGCTTCCTCGGCGTCGCGGTGCTTGGCAGCGTCAACGCAGCCATTTCTGCCGCGCTGCTGCTTAGCCTGCTCTGGCCCACGTCTGCAGGACAGGCCGCGACGCGGTTCGTGGCCCAGATGCGCGGGGAGAACCGCTCGGAGCAGGCCCAAGCGGTTGCCAATTATCTGGGGCGGCGGACGCTCAGCACTTCCCTTCTGCTGGCGCTGGCTACTATCGCCATTTGCCTGCTCGCCTTGCACTCGGACATCTGGACCGCCCTGTGCGCCGGGTTGCTGCTGTTGGGTTACGCCGGCTGGTCCTTCGCCCGAGGGGTGCAGTACGGCGCCGGGCAGATTGTCCGCGCCGCCGCCTGGGACGTGATCGGGTCCGTTTTCTCCCTGGTGGCGCTGGCCATTGTGCTGTTGCTGCACTTGAACCACGCCCTGTTGCTGCCGCTTGCGCTCTCGTACGGGGTCTACGCGATCATTTGCTGGCCGCGGGGGACGACTGCCGACGTCGATTCTGCGCTGATCAAGCCAATGAACCGCTTCGTGGGCTACGGGGTCTTGGGCACGCTCTCCAGCACTGGGTTGCTGCAACTGTCGATGATCGGCGCCCACCTGGTCGGAAGCCAAACTGGCGCCGGTCTTTACGCTGCGGCGCTGAGTCTCGCCACGCCGGCCACCATGCTGGCCCGGACGTTGAGCCAGGTCCTGTTCCCGACCATGGCGGAAGCGGGAGGCCGTGGAGACACCGATGCCTTGCGCCGACAGGCCGACTCGATCACGCGCGGCCTTGTCGTGATCATGATGCCCGTCTTCGGCTCCCTCGCCCTGGCCGGCCCCCTGGTGCTGAATGTGCTGTTCGGCGAGAAGTACATGCAGGCCCAGTCGCTGCTGCCTGTGCTGCTGATCGCCGTCATGTTCACGACGCTGCCGGTCGCCGCGGTCAACCGGCTCACCTCCACCGGGATCGGCGGTGCGCGATTCGTCTCCGCCGTCGCGGCAGGGGGACTGGTGCTGGCCGTGCTGCTATGGCTTCTGCTCTCGCCCACGCTCGGGGTGATGGGTATCGCCCTGGGCTACCTCATCGCAATGGCCTGCACCTCGGCCTTCCCCATCGGACGGGCCTGGCGGCTTGATGGTCAGCACTGGAGAGATTTGTGGCTGAAGGTGGGTCTCGGACTCGTCCTGCTCGCTGCCGGACTCGGCTATGTGCATGTTGTCTCGCCGCCGCTCTGGGCCGACGCCGGGCTAGCGCTTGCCTTCGTCGCTGTCTGGGCCGGGATCGCGTTCAAGGACATCCTCCTGCTCGCGCGCCTTCGCCGGGGTCGCATTCGGAAGTGAGACAGATAGATGATCACCGACAGCTCGGGATGTACTAATCGGGATGGATGCTCCTGGTTGCTCCTTGGATAAGGGAATAACCCGGCGCTGAAGGTGGTGGCTTGCTGAACGTCGCAAATATGCGTCCATCAACTCACCTGCACTGATTCAGGTGGGCCCCGTCGGATTCGAACCGACAACCTACGGAGTGCCCGTCAGGCGTGCGTTCGTGAGTACTTTGGCCCGGTTTCCGTGCTTGGTGGCTGCCGCGTGGTTGTGGTCGTTCGGAGCACGATTGCGGCCTTCGTGTCCTGCTCGGTGTCCTCCTGATCGGCGGATCTCCCGAAAGCCTTTGGCTCGTCTGGAGGGAAGGGGCGTATGGATTATCGTCGTCGGCCTAGCGCGATTGATCAGTGGTCGAGCGGCGTCCAAGCCAACGGCGTCGACTTCGGGGTGCGCGATCAGCATCCTGTCGCTCGGCTCCCTCCAACGCTCTACGGTTGGCAGCGTCGACGGCGCCGATAACGTGATCCGCTATGCGGTCGGCGAGGTAACCCACTTCCTGCTCAGTGCGCGGCGGGTTGTCGAGAAGGTTTGCACCGTCGTTCAGTCCTGCTTCGACGGCTCGGCGGACGGCGATCCATGCTTCGTTACCCACGGCACGAGTGTGGCAGGGTCCCTCTGCTCGTCGAGCGAATTGTCCACAGCGTTGAGAGCTTCGCTGGGCACTCGGAGCCACCGAACCGATAGCGGAGCAGGGGAGCCTGCCGGAGTGGTCGGGTCAAGGGTGGCCGGAGGCCATCACGGAGTGACGCGTAGCGCCCTTGATGCGGCCCGGAGGTGGGCGGAGAGTGGAGCGAAGGGTCGGCGGCGGGACGGACACGTGCGCGGGGTCGTGACCGGGTTGCCCAAGGCTCCGCTACTGCTCCTCCTGGCTGGCCTGCGCCTCCCTGGCGTTGCGTTTGTCGTCCTCGAGGCTGGATACGAACCAGGCGGCGATGGAGGCCGTGATCGCGCCCACGAGAGCGATGCCCACCACCATGAGCATGACGGCGATGACGCGTCCTGTGGTGGTGACCGGATAGCGGTCGCCGTAGCCGACCGTGGTCACCGTGGTGGCTGCCCACCAGAGCGCGTCGCCGATGGTCGTGATGTTCGCGTTGGGGGCGTCTTGCTCGGCGTCGAGTGCGGCCACCGCGCCGAGCCCTACCGCCATCACAGCGGCGCCGATGACGTAGGTCGTGACCCGGCCGGCGAGGTTGCCGACTGCGCTTCTGTTGAGGATGCGGACGAAGGCCAGGAGGCGGAGCAGGCGCAGGGGGCGAAGGACTGGGAGCACGATGAGGGCGACGTCGTACCAGTGCCGCACGGCGTAGTTGCCGCGGTCGCGTGCCAGGGCGAGGCGAACCGCGAAGTCAATCGCGAAAGCGGCCCAGACGGTCCAGCTGATGTAGTCCAGGAAGGTGGCCAGCGTCGGGTCGATGCGCGGGTCGAGCACTGGCCAGGCGTAGGCGACGAGGAAGGCCAAGGCGAGCAGGAGTAGCGGGACCTCGGATCGGCGTTCCCAGCGCTCGACGGACATGGCAGCGAGGCTATGTCGTCGGGCGCTTTCGCGTGGGGTGTTGCGCGGGGTGCGGTGGGGTGCGCGTAGGGCGCGAAGCGCCCGGAGCGCGGGGCCCCATCGCGGGGCCCCGCGCCGCGGCGAAGCCGCGCTTGAGCCAGTAAAGAAAGTCTTCACGACTTAGCCGTGCGGTGGCCCTTCTTGCATGGATTGCGTGGTGGTCTGCAGGTCGCAGAGGGGCTTCACATCGACCGCGGCGCCGCTGGAATGCGAAGATAGGACAGCATCTGTCGGCGCCTTCGTAGTTGAGGACATGACGCCGCCGATCGTGCTAATGTCGCGGCACTACATCCCCCACGCCTCTCCACGATGCGCACTTGGGGGATTTTCTCTGCCTTGGCCAGGAGGGCCGTCGATGCCTCGACCGATGCGGCCGCGCGGCTCTCTTCGCTTCGACAAGCCGCCGCTCAGCGCTGACGAGCTTGTCGACCTGCTCACTGATCGAGGGCTTGAGGTGTCGGACCGCGAACGTGCTCGCCGGTACCTGAAGCACATCGGCTACTACCGGCTCTCCCCGTACACAATCCCCTTCCAGCAAGGCGGCCCTGATCACGTCCTTCGCGAGGGGACGTCCTTCGACGCACTCCTCGACCTCTACGTGTTCGACCGCGCGTTGCGCTTGGTCGTCTTGGATGCGCTTGAGCGGGTCGAGGTGGCCGTGCGCGCTGCCCTGACCGATCACATGTCGACGACCTACGACGACCCCCACTGGTACATGTCCCCGGAGCACTTCCATGACGGTGGTAGGCATGCGGGGCTCCTGAAGATCGTTCGAGACACCTGCGAGGAGCGACTGCGCGGCACGCCGGACGCTGGGCAGGATTCATTGATTCACCGCTCCGCCCTCGAGCACTATCTGACGACCTACAGCTCTCCCGAACTGCCGCCGTCCTGGCTCGTCGGTGAGACCTTGACCATCGGTCAACTCAGTAGCGCGTACCGCAACCTAAAGCGGCGCGCTGACAGGATGGCGGTGGCCAGGAGCATCGGCCTGACCGCGCCCGTGCTTGAGTCCTGGATGCCGACCTATGTGCGGGTTCGCAACATCTGCGCCCACCACGGGCGTCTGTGGAACGTCGGTCTGGGGGTGTACCCGGCCATCCCAACCTCACCGACGGTGCCTTGGCTGGTTGGAAAGAACGCTCTGCCGGATCGGTCGAGGAAGCGGCTCTACCCAGTCCTCGTGTCTCTGCAGTCAGTGCTCTACTCGGTCTCGCCGCGTAGCGGATGGGCCATGCGCCTCCACGAGCTTCTGAGCGCAAGGCCTCCAATGAACCTTCGCGGGATGGGAGTCCCCGAAGGCTGGGCCACTGACCGGTTCTGGAGCCGACGGTTGCCTTGAGCGCGATCCCTGCAACGGAGGGGATGGCATCAGTGATTGTGTCCCTTATCCGCGACGGGTGTCATAGGGTCTTGGCACACTGAGCCGAATGCTGGGGGAAATCGTGCCATGACGCAGGTCGCCGTTGCCGTAGGGCGAGATCACATCGTCAAGCTCATCAGACCGACGCGGCCCTTTGCTGCACTGGTGGAGTTGGTGTCCAACGCCCTTGATGCTGACGCCTCGACCGTGACCATCACACTCGAGAAGACCTTGCTTGGCGGAGTGCACCGCGTGAGGGTTGCCGACGACGGGGAGGGCATTTCGTTTGTGGCATTGCGCACTCTCTTCGGCCAGTTAGGAGGGTCTTGGAAGACCACCGGAAATCGACAAACCGAATCCGGTCGTCAATTGCTCGGTCGCGAGGGCCAGGGACGCTTCAGGGCCTACGCGCTGGGCCACGAAGTGACGTGGACTAGCGTTGCTGACGACCCCACGGGTCGCGTCAAGTTTGCGGTTGCTGGCTCTTCAGCCTCGCCGGAGACCTTCGAGGTCTCGGAAGCCGAAGCCTCCGATGAGGCGACGGGCTGTGTCGTGGAGTGCATCGCTGGCGATGCGTCCATGGGAAGCCTTTTGGCTGAGGACGTTCGCGAGCGGCTGGCGAACAAATATGCCGGCTACTTGTTCAAGCACCGTGGAGTCACCCTCACGTTTGAGGGCGAGCCGATCGACTTGGACGATGATGGCGCGGTTGAGCAGCGGGTCAGGCGCCGAATCGAGATTGACGGTGAAGCTCATCCAGTCGACGTGGAGATCGTTGAATGGAGCACGCAAGTGCCGCGGTCCATGGTCCTCTTCGGTGCCGACCCGGATGCTCCTCTGGTCGAACTGGGCCCCGGAATACACGCGCCAGGCTTCAACTTCAGCGTCGCGGTGTCGACCCCAGCTTTTGATGAGGACGATGCGACGCTCGCTGACATGGGCCACGCACGTTTTCAGCCCATCATCGATGGTGTGCGGTCAGACCTCCGCGCCTACTTCCAGCAGAGACAAGATAAGAAGACTCGGGAGCTGGTCGACAAGTGGAAGGCTGCGAACGTCTACCCGTACGCAGAGGAGCCATCCGATGAGATCGATGCGGCGTCTCGGGAACTGTTTAACGTCGTAGCGGTTACGGCATCCACTGGCATCGCCAATGATGCGGCGTCACAGAAACTATCGCTGCGGTTGCTCAAGGAAGCGCTAGAAACAGCGCCTGGAAATCTGCGACGCGTCCTCTCAGATGTCCTTGATCTCCCTGCGAGTGATATTGACGATTTGGCTGCGGTGCTGGACCAGACGTCGTTATCGTCCGTCATCGCGACTTCTCGAACCATCATGGACAGGCTCTCATTCTTGCGAAGCCTCGATGTCCTGCTATTCGATGCGGAGATCAAGAAGACCGTTCTGGAGCGCAGCCAACTGCACCGTATGTTGGCTGCGGAGCCCTGGGTATTTGGTGAGCAGTACGCCCTGGGAGTCGACGACAAGGGTATCGCTGAGGTCTTGAAGCGACACCTCTCGCACCTCGGTCGCGATACCGCGAACCTGGCACACGTGGAGATCGAGGATCGCAAGACGGCAATCGTGGATCTCATGCTTACCAAGACTGTCGAGGACAGCCAGAGGCAAAGACACCTCGTGGTGGAGCTAAAGCGCCCTGACTGCACGATCGGGTATACCGAACGGCAGCAGATTGAGGCCTACGCGATGGCCGTGGCGAATGACGAGCGGTTCCGTGATGCCAACACAGGGTGGGACTTCGTATTGATCGCAAATCGAGTCAGTAGAGACATCTCAAAGCTTGCGACGAAGCGGAATCAGCCTGCGGGCCTGATCCACGACGACCCGGACATGGACCTGCGCATCTGGATTAAGCATTGGGGTGCAGTTCTCGAGGATCGTAGGCAGGCTCTGCACTTTGCAAAATCGCACCTAGACCTCGATCCCGGTAAGGACGAGGCGCTGCAGGCCCTCCGCCAGAAGTATCCACAGTTCCTGCCAGACTCTGTCGCCTAAATCGGGGTCGTCGCGATGTGAGCCCTCTGAGTAGATCTCGGCTCGTGCGGCGGCGAATGGTCACGCGGGCGCGGGCGGTGTTAGGCGGGTAGTGACGTCGAGTCCGTTAGACCAGTCGACGTGTGTAACCAGCGGCCACCAGACGGTCGTACGCGGCCTTTGCTCCGGGGGTGAGCGACATGGGGATGGCGAAGCCCTTATCGGCATAGACCCAAATCCGTTGGGTGTCGCCGACGAGCATGTTGAGGACCTTGTCGTGGTCGCCGATGGACGCGATGTAGTCGGTCAAGCTCTGCAGTCGCGATGAGCAGATGACATCGAGCTCGGGCCAGAGTTTCTTGCAGGTCGCGTAGGCACGGCGCTGTTGGTAGGGGCGGCTGATGACGGTCGCGGATCTGGGGCGGATGCCCTCGCGGTCAAGTAGGTCCCGGGTCAGGGTGAAGTTCTCGCCGGTATTGCGTGCGCGTTGTTCGAGGACGATTGCTGTGTCAGGGACGCCAAGCGCCTCAGCTCGTTCGGCGTAGTGAATGGCCTCGCCCCTGGGGAAGACCTCGAGGGTCGTCGGCGCGTTGGATCCGGTGAAGACGATCAGCGGGAATCTGCCCTGGTGGTAGAGGTCCGCAGTGTGTTCGGCGACTCCAATGTCGTGACTGCCCAGTCCGATGGCGATATCAGTGTTGCGCGGCTCGTGGTGCATCTGGTGGTAGTCCCAGAGGATCTGGGCATCGGCCATGACGCTCACGGCAGCCTCCTCATTCGGGCATGTCGTAGGTGTAGGTCCACGAAAACCGTGAGGCGGCGTGGACCCCGGTGGCGTACTCCACGGCGTACCCGTCCTTGGTCCTGGTGATCCGCTCAAGGATCATCACTGGCTCTCCGGCCGGGAGCTCGAGCGTCGAGATCTCGTCTGGAGTGGGCATGCGGGCGTGGAAGGTCTCGGTGACCTCATGGGGCTCCAGGCCTTGGAGGGTGAGGACGGCGAAACCGCCTCCCCGACCTGCTGGACCCGGCGTCGGGTCGACCAGGGGAGTGCCCTCGACGTCTTGGGGACGGTAGTAGCTCGTCAGCGTGTGGGTAGGCCGGCCTTCGAGTCTCACGGTGCGGGCTCGCGCGTACAGCTGGCTGTCGGGCTCGACCCCGAGAACCTCGACGGCCTTTGGAGGGGGGCTGACCAGCTCCACGGTCTGCGTCTGATCGGTGCGCTCCCACGGCTGGCCAGATGCCTCGCGGTCCGCGATGAAAGCGACGCTGTCGCCGAACTTCCACTTGCTCTTGGCGTATCGATCCGCGCCGAGTCGGCGCATAGGAGGTCGTTCGCGGACGATCGTCCCTCGGCGGCGCACGGGAGTGACCAGTCCTTCGGCTTCGAGCATGGCCACAGCGTTGCGAACGGTCTTGACGTTGACCCCGAACTCGGCGGCCAGGTCGTCCTGCTTGGGCAGCGTGGAGCCCGGCGAGTAGTCGCCCCGCTCGATCTCGCCGCGCAACTGCGCCGCCAGCTCGCGATACCCCAAGCCCATCGTCTGTCCATCCACTCTGGTCGTTGCCCATCGAGAGTGGTCATAACGCTAGCGGTAACGGGCGTCAGGTAAGAAGTCTGTATATAGAACCGGTTCTAATTACAGGCGCGTGCTACCTTCCTCGTTAGAACCACCTCTAAGTGGTTCACCGACGAGAGGCAGAGCGATGGCGATTCAGCAGCGGATGCGTGTTCTGTTCGAGGACGTCTTCCCGGAGGGGGCGTTCGTGGTGGGGGAGGTCGAGCCGGTCGAGGACTACGAGCTGATCCGAGCGGCGCGGGAGACAGGCCGGGAGCCGGGGGATGTGCAGACCCGGGACAAGGTGACCGAGAAGCGGGTCTGGCAGGTCCGGGTGGTCGACGGTGACTCGATGGCGCGAAAGGGGCAGACCGAGGTCGTGGTGAAGATCGGCGCGGACCAGCAGCCGGTGCCGCCGCCGAAGATCGAGGGGCTGCCGTTCCGTCCCGTGATGTTCGAGAACCTGACGGTGACGGCGTGGATCGACGACCGGGGCAACCGACCGAATATCGCCTGGTCGTTCCGCGCTGACGGGATGCGCGCCCCCAAGCCGGGCGAGGTCGCCACCCCCAGCAAGGGGCCAGCTGCTGTGTCTGAGATGGGGGCGGCGTGATGCGCCCCGTCGAGGCCGTCCAGTGGGCCGACGCGCTGGACGTGGACGTGCAGGACGTCCCGGCGGTGCTGGGGCTGGAGGTGTCCCGGATGGACGGGCTGCGGAACGAGATGGCCAAGCTGCACCAGGAGCTGGCCGACGCCCCGCAACAGGACTTCCGGGCCACGTTGTGGCGCTCGATGTCGGCGTGGAGTGCCGCCCAGGGCCAGCTGATGGCCATCGCCGCCGACGCCCGCCGCACCGCCTAGGGGTGATGGGCCATGGCCAGTAGCGGTGGCATGTTCGGCAGCGACGACCCGGTCGCGATCATGGTCGAGGGCACCTTCCGGGCGGCGTTCCTGGTTCTAAGAACCGCGCTGCGAGTGGTGAGGCTGGCCGTCCGGTTCCCGGTCGTCTCAGTCCCTGCGGGCGGACTGGTTGCCGTCGACCAAATGGTGGGCCGGTGGCTCGCGGTCTGGATTGTCCTCGTGTTGCTGGCCGGACTGCTGCTGTGGCGGCTGGCGTGGCCGGACTCCTACCGGACCAAGGTTCGGCCGCGCCTGACACGGCTGTGGCTCTCGGTGGCCTATCCGGCGAAGTGGGCCCGGATCGCACCCCGACTCGGCCTGGTCGTCCCCGAACGCGAGGGCCGGCGCAGCGGCTACACCTACGGGGCGTTGAAGAAGGTCCACGTCTCCCCGGCCGGGATCGTTAAGGCCCTGGTGGTGATCCCGGTCGGGCTGACCCTGGACGACTACGCCCGCCGCTCCGAGGCGATCGCGGTGGCGTTCGGGGTGAGGGAAGCCCGGGTCACGCGGGCCGGGACGTCATCGGTGTGGGTCGAGCTGCACCGCTCCGACGTCCTGACCGCCACCGTCCGACCACTCCCGGTGAAGGCATCGGACGCCCTGAACCTTGCCGCGGTCCCGGTGGGTCGGCATGAGGACGGCACGGACTGGCGGTTCTCGCTGTGGGGCACCCACGTCCTCATCGCCGGGGCAACCGGGGCAGGCAAGGGCTCGGTCCTGTGGTCACTCCTACGCGGACTGTCTGCGGCGATCGATGAAGGGTGGGTGCAGGTATGGGCCATTGACCCCAAGGGCGGCATGGAACTGCGCCCGGGGCAGCGGCTGTTCTCCCGGTTCGAAGACGGCACCCCGGAGACGATGTGCGACCTGCTCGAAGACCTCGTCGCCGTCATGGACGCCCGCGCCAAGACCCTCGCCGCCCAAGGGATCCGCAAGCACCAACCCTCGGTGGACTCACCGCACCTGCTGGCCGTGATCGACGAGCTAGCCACCCTGACCGCGTTCGCCGAACGCACCACCGTCCGCCGCATCGAACAGGCCCTCGGGCTCCTGCTGACCAAGGGACGCGCGGTCGGCATCACCGTCTTGGCGGCGGTGCAGGACCCCGGCAAGGACGTCGTCGGCTGGCGAGACCTGTTCCCGACTCGGGTCGCGATGCGACTGGACAACCCGATCCAGGTCGACATGGTCCTTGGCGACGGAGCCCGAGACATGGGCGCCACCGCCGACCACATCTCCGAACGAACCCCCGGCGTCGCGTTCATCCGGGTCGAAGGCGCCCGAGCCATCCGACGGGTCCGCGCCTCGTACCTGACCGATGCCGACATCGCCGACCTCGCATCGTCGGTGACGGCGTCCCCGGCGTTGTCTGCGCCGCGTGCGCCGAAGCCGGTCGATCCGTTCGACTCGTGGCCACCGCGCCCGACCCCAGCTGCGCCTCGAGCCCAGGCAGGGTCGACGGCCACGGCCACGACGGCACCTATGGCGACGACGACAGCCACGGGGGACGGGTCGGCGCGCAAGCCGAGGAAGCCCCGCAAGCCGCGTAACCGCAACGGCTCCCAGGTCGCCTGACCGCCATGACCACGACCGGAGCCACGACAGCACCGCGACCCTTCGCCGGGTTCGGGGACGAGGCAGAGCTGGACCTCGACCTGGCCTCGCCCCGGGTCGCCGCCCAGGTCGTGAAGCGGTTGTTGTCCCCGGACTTCGAGGACTGGTCGGCCGCGGTGGCTCGGGTGGGGTCGTGCACCAACCCGATCCACCTGACCGGATCCTCCACCCGGGTCGACTCGGCAACGGGGGAGGTGTTGTCGTCGTACAGCTCGGACGCTGAGCCGTTGGGGACGACGTTGATCCGCTGCGGTAACCGCAGAGCGGATAAGTGCCCCTCCTGCTCGCGGGTGTACGCGGCCGACATGTTCCATCTCATCCGGGCCGGCGTCGCAGGAGGCAAGGGTGTCCCCGAGCGGGTGGGGGAGAACCCGCTGGTGTTCGCCACCCTGACCGCGCCGTCGTTCGGGCAGGTGCACGGCAAACGCGACAACGGGCGAGCCTGCCGACCCCACGCCAAGATGCCGCGTTGCGACCACGGAAGGCCGGCTACCTGTTACGCGAAGCACGCTGACGGGGACGAGCTTCTGGGGCAGCCGCTGTGCTGGGAGTGCTACGACTACGCCTCCCACATCGTGTGGCAGTGGTGGGCACCCGAGCTGTGGCGACGGTTCACCATCGCCCTCAAACGACTCCTGGCCCAACGCCTCGGCGTCCGCGATGCAAAGCTCAACGAGCACGTCACCGTTCAGTACTCCAAGGTGGCCGAGTACCAACGCCGCGGCCTGATCCACTTCCACGCCCTCATCCGACTCGACGGCCCCAAGACCGAGCAAGGCTTCGCACTGGCGCCGGAGTGGCTGACCGCACAACTCCTGGCTGAGCTGGTCGAGGACGCGGCACGATCGGTCCGGTTCACAGCATCACCGGTCTTTGCCGACGACGTCGAACGAGTGTTGGCATTCGGGACCCAGGTCGACTCCCGACCGGTGAAATTCGGGCACCGTACCGACGACCCCAACGGACCTCTGGCCCCCGAGCAGGTCGCCGGCTACCTGGCGAAGTACTCGACCAAGTCCGCTACCGACACCGTTGACGGCGACGGGTCGAACCCGCACCTTCGCCGGGCCCAGGCCGTGGCAGCCGAGTTCGCCACCCTCGTCGAGGACGAATGGGTCGCAGCAGGCATGCCGTGCGAGCTGAAGGAGCTGACCTACGGGCTGCTCGGGAAGTGGCACACCGCTCTGGGGTTCCGCGGCCACTTCGCCACCAAGTCTCGCCGTTACTCGGTCACCCTCGGCGCCCTACGTCGAGCCCGTCGCCGCGCCCAAGGTCTGTTGGCGGACGCGCAACGCACCGGCATACCTGTCGACCTCGCGGCTATGGAAGCCCAGTTGCTCGCTGACGACGAAGACGAAACCACGCTCGTCATTGGCTCCTGGTCCTTCGCTGGGATCGGTTGGGACACCGAAGGCGACGTCGAGCTCGCCCGTGCTGCTGCCGCTCGGGCACGGGAGTACGCACAACACCGTGCAGAGATGAAACGTGTTGCTGGGCAATCGAACTGAGAGGTGAAGGGTGATGAGTGGTGAGACGAGAGTCTTGAGCGATGACCGGTTGTGGACGGTCGAGGACGTGGCGTACTACCTCGGGGTGCCGGTGCAGACCGTGTACTGGTGGCGGGGTGCTGGGAAGGGGCCGCCCGGGCGTCGCGTGGGCAAGCGGGTCCGGTACCGCGGCGAGGACGTGAAGGCGTGGTTTGCCTCGCTCGCCGTAGGGGTGTCGGCGTGAGTGTGCTCGGCCTCGGTGAGCATGGGGAGGTCTTTTTCAGCACCGAGCGTGGGCGGACGGTGGCGATGGTCTACTACCGCGACTTCTCCGGCTTCCGTCGGCGTCTTCGCGCCACGGGGAAGTCGAAGGCCGAGGCGCGCCGAGCTGTTGAGGTGTCGCGGCAGCGCGCCCTGACCGTTGGGGCGGATGGTGACTTCACGCCGCGGTCGACCCTGGCTGATGGGGCCCGCGGTTGGTTGGTCATGTTCGAGGGCCTGGTCGAGCGTGGCAGCCGGTCGCCGTCTACGTTGGACCTGTACCGCGACGCCATCGAGCGGCACGTGATCCCGGGAGTCGGGGCCCTCAAGCTGGGCGAGGTCAGCACGGCCCGGATGGACCGGTTCCTCCAGTCGGTCCTCGAGGAGAAGGGCTATGCCACGGCGAAGCTGTGCCGCACGGTGCTTTCGGGACTCTGTGGCTGGCTGGTGCGTCGGGACGGCCTGAGTGTGAACCCGGTCCGTGACGTCACGCCGTTGGAGGCCGATCGGGATCGGACAGCGCGGGCCCTGTCGGTCAGGGAGATCAGCGACTGGCTGGCGATCCTGGACGCCGATCCGGTCGCCAAGAGGAAGGACCTTCCCGAGCTGGCGCGGTTCATTCTCGCGACGGGGCTGCGTCTCGGTGAAGCGTTGGGGATCCGGTGGAGCGATGTTGACATGGAACGCGGCGTGGTCAACGTCGAGCGCACGGTGATCCGGGTCAAGGGCAAGGGGCTGCGCGCGTCGCGGTTGAAGTCCAAGACGTCCTATCGCGTGCTGCTCCTGCCCGGGTGGTGCCTGGCGATGTTGAAGGCTCGTCGGGTGCGACTAGGGGCCTTCGACGGCCCGGTCTTCGCCGACGGCAAGGGTGGCTACCGGGATCGGAACAACGTCGGCAGGGCGTTCCGGGAGGTGCGGACTGGCACGGAGTTCGACTGGGTGAAGCCGCACACCTACCGCAAGACGGTCGCGACCCTGCTGGACGGGAGCGGCGCGACGGCACGTCTGATCGCTGACCAGCTAGGGCATTCGCGGGTGTCCATGACGCAGGACGTCTACCTGGGCCGGCGTGCTGTGGACCCGAGCGTGGCACTGGCGCTGGAGGGCTTCGACCCGGACGCCGGTCGCGGTCCTGAGCTGGGCGAGGCGCCGTGAGCGTGTCCTTCCCGGTGTCCTTCTCCGGGCCGGTCGAGCGGCTGAGTGCGCTGCTCGGGTCGCTGACCTGCGTGTTTGTGGGCCCCGTGGGGCTCGAACCCACAACCTACGGATTAAAAGTCCGCAGCTCTGCCAATTGAGCTAGAGGCCCGGGGGATCAGGATTTTAGTCGGGACTTCCCTAGGGACTTCACCTTGCCGATCACCGCCGGGGGACAGGTTACCTGCGGTTCAGGTTATGACTTGCTGAACCCGCGGGACAGGGGCTGCGCATTGTGGCCGCATGGCTCTGCTAGTCGGTCAGCCGTAGTGGGACGAACCTTGCAGCGCGTCACGGAGGGTGTGTCTGTCCGCCCAGAATGACCCGGCTTCATTTCCTACGAGTCGATGCCGTGTCCGGCCAGGCCACGTTGCTGGCCGGATGCAACGGATCTCGAGACCCGATCTCGGCGACGTCGAAGATGGTCGCGGCCTCGGTGACGGCAAGCGAGGGCTAGGGGACCTGGCCGGCCCAGTACAACCGCTACGCCCATCCCCCCAATCCCCGCGCCCGCGGCATCAGGCTCACCTGCGGGCGCAGGACGGGCTCCACACCTTGGTCGTCAAGCGCCCGACGGGCGGCGCGAGCCGCGCGTGATCGGCTCCATCGTCGAGACGATGTTCGCCCCCGACGACCCAGCTGCGGTCGTCGATCGGCTCGTCGGCCCGCAGACCCGGATCGTGTCGACGACGATCACCGAGGGCGGCTACCTGGTCAACCAGGTCACCGGTGAGTTCGACGACCAGGACCCGTCGATCCAGGGCGACCTCGCGGCCGACTTCGCCGCCGGCGACGCACCCACCACGGTGTTCGGCTTCATCGTCGCGGCCCTGGACCTGCGACGCCGTGAGGGGCGTGAGCCCTTCACGGTGATGGCGTGCGACAACCTGCCCGACAACGGCGACGTGGCGAAGCGGATGATGTGCGCCTTCGCCCGGCTCAAGAACCGGAGCTAGCCGACTGGATGGAGGAGCACGTCGCCTTCCCCAACTGCATGGTCGACCGGAACACGCCGGTCACCTCGCCCGAGGACATCGCTCTGCTGGAGAGCGAGTTCGGGATCCGCGACGGCTGGCCCGTCGTGTGCGAGCCCTTCGAGCAGTGGGTGCTCGAGGACCACTTCCGGCAGGGCCGTCCGCCGTGGCAGGACGCAGGCGTCCAGATGGTCGACGACGTGGTGCCCTACGAGCTGATGAAGCTGCGGCTGCCAAACGCCAGCCACCAGGCGCTGTGCTACCTCGGCCACCTCGCCGGGTACCGCTACGCCCACGAAGTCTGCCCAGGCCCCCGGTTCGTCGACTTCCTGCTCGCTTACATGAAGCGCGAGGACACCCCACCCTGCCCCAGGTCCCGGGGTCGACCTCGACCACTACCGCCACCAGCTCATCGAGCGGTTCGCCAACCCCGAGGTGCGTGACACCCTCGCCCGGCTCTGCGCGGAGAGTTCCGACCGCATCCCGAAGTGGCTCGTTCCGGTGATCCGCGCCAACCTCGCCTCCGGCGGCGAGATCGACCACTCCGCCCTCGTGGTCGTCTCATGGGCTTGCTACGCCGAGGGCGTCGACGAGCAGGGCGAGCCGATCGAGGTGGTCGACCGTCTCAGAGACCGGGTGATGGCTGCGGCGGCTCGACAGGGCGAGCACCGGCTGGCGTTCATCCGCGACCGTGACCTCTTCGGCAACCTCGCCGACGACGAGCGCCTCACCGCCGCGTACACCGCCGCCCTCGACGCGTTGCACACCAAGGGCGCCCGCCACACATTTGAGGCCAGCGACGCCGCAAAGTAACGGCCGCATTGCTCACTTGGCTAGAGGGACCTCGATCAGGCGCTCTAGCACGTCTGTATCAGGTGCCTCTCGGCCGCGCACGGTCCGCGTAGCGGACCGTGCGCCATTCCGTCGAGGCGCGCGTCCCCCGGGTGGTGGCCATGGCGTGGCGAGCCGCCGCCCTGCCCCACGATGTACTTTTCGTGGCGCGGCTCGTGAGGCGCGGCGGCAACACGCCGTCGCGCCTCCACCCGGTCTCAGGGGGTCCAGTACTGCTCGATGACTTTGATGTTGCCGGTGTTGTCGTAGTCGAGGACGGCCCAAATGCCGCCTTGGCCGTCCGCTCCAGCCCAGTGCATGCCGTTGCGGTGGTCCATCTGGTCGGCAGCGGGCAGGCCCTGCGTGAACGGCTTGGGGGTGCTGGTTTCGGTGTACAGGGTCATCTTGAGGGTCGCGGCGACCCGGGCGTGCGTCATCGTGGGGTTGTTGTTGATGATCCAGACGCCATTGTCAAGTTCGATTGGGTTGGGTCCGGCGCAGCCGGGGTCGTCCTGGGCTTCCCCTTCGCAGTAGTAAGCGCGGTCGTAATCGAGCCACCAAGTGTTGCCGACCTTGGTCAGGCCCTTGAGGAGGGCGAAGTGGGTCACGTTCGCGTTGACCGGTAGTTTCGCGGGCTTTTGGCGGATCTTGGGCTTGGGCGCCACAGCCTGCGTCGTCGGAGACGGGGCTGTCGTGGCTGTCGCAGTGGTCGCGGGTGCCGCGGGTGCCGGGGGTGCGGCGCTGGTCTGGGTTGCGGCGATCGGGGCCAGGCTGTCCTGGGACGAGCCGCATCCGCTGAAGATCAGGGTGATCAATGCGGCCACGATAAGAATGGTCGGGGTGCGGCGCATGGAAGGGCCTTCCAGTGGGATCAGTGAAGTTGGTATGCAGGCCGTCGTGCCGGACGGTGTCCCGGGGACCGGCGAGGTTTTGTTGCAGCGGCAAGCGCTCGGTGCGGACAACGAGCATCGAGACGGGCATCCGCGTGGGACACGAGAACCTCCGAGCGGTGTGCGAGTTCAAGATCCACACATCACCCGGAGGTTCTCCTCGTCGTCAACGCCCGAATGTCACCCACCTCCAAGCCGAGTGCAGCCGGAACGGTGGTGAGACGCGCTCGTTGACGCGCGGCTACAAGTCGAGTAGGTGACCTGCCGCGCGCGACGCGAATGCTTCGAGACGCGCCTTCTCGAAGAGTGTCACCGTGACATAGCTGGTATTCCCCGCATTGTTGGTGACGGCCATTGCCGCGCGCAGACCGCCGAGGAAGAGCAAGGCTCCGATGACGATCAACATCAGCGCGGCCCCCACGCTGGAGCCAAGGGTGAGGAGCCCGGCCAGGGCCAGGATCGCGCCAACAGCCACGCGGATGGGCCGGACGCGGGTCTCGACCCCAATCGACGAAACCTGCTTGAGCGGGTACAGAATTTGGCTCGCGCCAACCGGAATGATTCCGGCAAAGGTGTTGGGCTGGCGGCCGGAGATCCTCTTCTCGGTCACGGTCATTTCGGTCTTGAGCCAGAAGAGAACTGGGCTTGGGCTAAAGCTCTCGCGGGCGATGACGGTTTCGCCGGCGGCGAGGTTGTCGATGGTCATAGGTGCGTCTTTCTAGGTTCGGCGCTTCTGCCGGATGTGTAGCTGCAGCCCCCGGTTGAGAGCCCTGCTGTCTGGAGCCTGACATCGTTATGCGCGTTTTCGCCTCGTATGGGCTCCGCGATACACCGATCTGACGACCACGACCTAGTTCCTTTGGATGCCTTACGTCTCAGGGATCTGCCGCACTCTCGCGGGCAAGATCGCAACGGCCGGCGCTTCGGAGACGCCTGCGGCAACGCCATGCTGTCTGTTGCTGCGGGACATCAGCCCTCAGATGCGGTGGGGAGCCGTGCCTCATCACTGTTCCCCTCTCGGCGCCTCACATCGAGCTGTACTGGTGCTCTTGAAGCGGAGCCGGATTGCTTCTCGCCGATTGTGCGTCTAACCGCTCGGGGAGGACATGGATTCTGGCCCCGACTGGTGGCTGAGCGCGGGCAAGTCGGTTGGGTTTCCAATGACGAGTCGCTCGGCGATTCGATCTCCAGAGCGCACGTAGCCGGCGAAGATGAAGATGATCATTGCAGCTGTGAGAGTGCCAGCCCAGTTCGCCGCCCACGCGTCGTACGCGCCGTGCAGGACGGCTGCGAGGCCAAGGCCGGCCCCGATCAAGGCCCACCGACGCTGGGAATCGGCGTATGCAAGGCCGATGAAGTAGGCGCAGATGCCCGCGAGAATGGCATGCAGTAGTGAGTCGGTCAGTAGGCGCCAAGTGACCAGGGCGGTGTAGGAGCTCGCGGACATATAGCTGGCGAGGTCGGCGAATTTCTGGGTGTAAGAAACAGCCTCTGCGGCGCCGAAGGCCAGGCCGCTGACAGCACCGGCGAACAGGTAGGTCCGTGTGCTGGACGGCCGGGTCGACCTGAAGACGAAGAAGTAGATGGCCAGGGCCTTGGCGAACTCTTCGGGTAGACCGACGCCGAGAATCATGGTGACGAGGCTGGTGTCGTCGGGGGCGATGTGCTTCTCGAGGAAGATCGCGATGGCCGTCCCGGCGAATGCGGTGGCGAGAGCGATGCGCCCCAGTCGCCACCAGTCTCGATCTTCTGGGGCGATGAGCGCGTAGAGCACCACGAACCACAGCAGCGCGAAGTAGAGGGCGAAGCCCCAGGCGATCCGATGGATGTCCTGGTCGTCGCCCGTGAGTCGAAGGATGAGGAAGGGCGCAACGGCGAAGAGGCCGAACAGTCCCACCCACCCCTGACGCCACTGACCGTCGGTCCACCACGCCCTCAGAGGCACAAGGTCGGCCCACGCTACGGAGCGACGGTGGGTGCTGACGGGGACGAAGCTACTTGTCGTTGGAGCGACGGAGGGCCGCGTCGGAGTAGCTGATACCGGTGGAGGGGGAGCGACTGGGGATGCAGCCACTGGATGGCCGCAATGGATGCAGAAGGCTGCATTAACGGGCAGGGGCTCACCACAGTGGGTGCAGTACTTCATGTGGTCGTCCTTGGGTCAGGCGTCCCAGTTCCGTTGGGACCGACTTCATAGCGATGGTTGAGGCGCAACATAGGCCGTTCTACGTGGCAGGGAGGATGTCCGGCCTCATCCGTTTGGTCATGCTTACGTCGATGTGTCCCGACGAGGGCTGAATCAGTGCGGCTTCAAGCCGTGTTCTGCCAGTGTTCCAAAGTCCAATTTGAATGGAGCGGGGAATGGCAGACCGGGATCAGGCGGATGCTGCGGCAGAGCCGAAGCTGGTTACGTGGGGCCTAGGGCCCGAGGGCTTCACCGATGCCGCTGCGGGAGCTGCCGCAACTTCAAGGGAGGGGGCTCCGGATCGCCCCGGACGCCGTCGCGGTCCCCTCCTCGTCATCGGAGCAGGACTGATGGCGGCGGTGGCCGTAGTTGTGTGGGTCGCTGTGTCCAAGGTCGGTGACCACGGTCCCGGCCAAGGGGGGCCAGCCACCACCAATGCTGCAGCCGCGCCGGTCGCCTCCAAGAGTGCAGCGGCAACTCCCAGCGTGACTCCCACGTCGAGTGCGGCACCGAAGAAGCCGAAGGCCACGGTTCCGGTGGCGGTCCAACGCCCAAGGCCGACCCGCTCTGCGAACCCGGCTGAGACTCGCGCCCTGTCCGACCTCGCAGGTCTGCGCGCCGACGACGTGGCCCAGGTGACGCTCGACGGGTCGTGGGCTGCTCAGCTCTCGTCGAAATTCATCGGCGTGACAGACCCACTTGCGCTGGCTGCCAACGGAACCCATCGTTTTCTTGCCGCGGACATCCTTGCCGAGCACTTGGCGCTGCGCGGGGACGACCGATTCTCCGGGTCCAGTGTCGTGCTGCTCAAGGGAACAGATTTCGGCAAGAAGAGCACGGTCAATGGCAAGACGCTCTGGGTGACGCTGGCGGTTGGTTACTTCTACGACGAGCAGTCGGTGCAGGACTTCTGTCAGAGCGCCTATCCCGACAAGTCCGGTCCGGCCCTGGCAAACGTCTGTATGCCGCGCACGCTCACCCCCCCTCACTGACCCGCCCTAGCGTGCGGCCGCAGTCACTACCAGGAGTCATTCATGCCAACTTGCATCACCTGCTCGGCTCAACTGCCTACGGGCGCCCGGTTCTGCTCTGTGTGCGGTTCCCCCCAAGAGGAGCCGCTGCCCACGTTCGAGGCGCCTGCGGCAGCGGCAGTAGAGGCGGTAGAGGACGCCGGCGAGACAGAGCGAGTACCCGCATCGGTGGCGGGCGCCCGCCCTGCTGAGAGTGCGACAGTGCCGGCTGCGCCCCAAGGGGACATTGGGGCCACGGTGCATCCGGATCGGCGGTCAGCCGGTGCCACGGGCGCCGTTACGCCGACGCCCGTTCCACAGCGTGCCGGCGCGGCGATGGCGGGGCTGAAGCGGACCGCTCTGAATCAAGAGCACGCCACCGCAGCCGGGAAGATTGCTCTGTTGACAACGGCGCCCGTGCTGGTCCTAGCGCTGGTTGTCGTGCTGCTCACCGCACTAGCCGCTCCTCACGGACACCGCGGCAGTGCCCTCGACTTGTTGCGTGCCAGCCTGTGGCTTGCCGGGTTGGCATGGCATGGCACCCTCGCCGCCACAGTGCGGGGCACCGTCGCCGGGGAAGAAGACTTCTCCGGGGGGAGTTTCGAAGCGGTGGCCTCCGCTTCAGCGGCACCGCTGCTGCTGACAGGGGTCTCCATCGGGCTGCTGTTCTGGCTCTCCCGCCGCGACGAGCACCGACGGCCATCACGGGACTCCTCCCAACTCGCTGGGCGCGGCGTGCTTACTGCGGGCATCCTGGCCGCAGGGTGGGTCCTGCTGGCCCTAGTCAGCAGAGCCAGCAAGGGTTTCGGACTGGACCTGGCCCACGAGCTGGGCAACGACATCTCGTCCACCGTTAGATTCAGCTTGGGTTTGGACCCGGTCCGGACCGCGATTTCGGTGCTGGCGATCAGTTTGGTCGTCAGCCTGGCCGGCCGGTTCTCGGCTGCTGCACTCGAAACGGCGCAGCCCTCGTGGGTTGTCTCGTGCATGGCTGCCTTCAGGGCCGCCGTGCGCCTCGTCACGGCGGTCGTCGCGTCTACGGCGGTGGTGTTCTTGGTGTACGCCATCGTCGAGACGAGCAAGGCGGTAAGTGACAGCGAGAACACGTTCACCACGGCCGTGACGGACCCCAACAACATGGGGCCCTACGCCGGTGTCGCGATCTGGGCTGCGCTACTGCCCAACGTCCTCATCACGGCGGCGGGATTCGCGTTGGGCAGCGACGTGTCGGCTACGAGTGACGGCGCTCTTTCCGGTTACCTGCCGTCCCTGCTGAACATGAACGACCTCCCCACCGACGCGCTGGCCTACGGGCTCTTCTCCGACTCCTCGCGACCTGCCTGGTTCTACATACTGTTGGTGACGTCCCTGGTGGGGGCGCTGGCAGGTGCGGTGCGCAGCATCCTGAGGTCTACGCGGAAGCCGTTGAGCCTTGGCACTGCCGCGCAGTGGGTAGTCGCGACGGCGACATTGTGGGCTGCCCTGTCCTGGCTAGCGGGGGCCAGCGTGCACGTGAGCGCCCAGGCCACTGGCCAGATCGCAACCAACGCATCGTCGCTGGGTGGCCTGGACTGGCACGGTCGTGCCGGTCTGACCTACACAGGCATCATTGGTCTGGCGGTGGTTTGGACCGCTGCTGCGTACTTGGCTGCAACCGCCATCGCGCCAAGCCTGGGTGGTATCGCGCCTCGCACTCTGGCGATCGTGGGCGCCTCCCGAAGTCATCGCCTGGCACCAAGTTGGTCCCTGAGCCTGGCCGATGCAGCAGTACGCATGGGCAAGACGATCCCGGCGTGGCTGCGCGTCGACGCCGACAACGCAGCCCGCGCCGGTGTCGCCGTTGAACAAGTGCGCATACGCCCAAAGGTCGCCCGGCGGATCGTCGTCACAGGATCCGCAGTGGCCATCGTCGCGGCAGCCCTCGTTGGGGGCTACGCCTACGCATCAACGCGCCTGTACGGCCCGGTACCCGCCGCGCAGCAGTACCTTGATGCGGTATCAAGCGGCAACGCCACGGCGGCCCTGGCGTTGGCCCGGGTCGAAGGCGGGAACACGACCCTGCTCGTCGACCAAGTCCTCAAGGCGCAACTCAAGGCCGCGCCGATGACCGCAGTGCACGTCGGCAAGGCCGACATCACCGCAGACTCGGCCACCGTTGAAGTGTCCTACGCGATCAAGGGAGACCTGAGGACGACGGCGTTGCACATGGTCAAGGACGACAACCGGCCGAAGTGGGGCGGCCTGTTCAAGGAGTGGGCCGTGGTGGACCCCTTCGCCGAGGTGACCATCGACGGTGACGGCGAAAAGGTCCGCGTCGCGAACAAGACCGTCACCGGCGGCACGTACAAGATGTTCCCAGGACAGGTGGCGGCGACCCGACCCAACACGAAGATGTACCTCGGCGGATCAACGAGCTCATGGCTTCCACTGCCCGGTGACAAGGGGACCCTCTCCCTGGGTGGAACGTTGCGGCCCGCAATCGCCGAAAAGGTGAAGGACGAGGTCGTCCAGGCCGTGAACGCGTGCATGAACAAGGGCGAGCTGAAGCCATTCGGCTGTCCCTTCGGCGTGGACGCGTACCTCAGCGGCCGAGCAGTAGGGGTCAGGTGGCGGATGGACGGTCCGCTGCGGCAGACGTTGAGTGTCACGGGGGTGGGCAGTTCGGTCCGCGTCTCCGGACAAGTGCCGATGACCGTCGCTTACACGGATGTCTCTGAGTACTCCAGCGACCCGGCAAGCGAAGACGTCACAGCCGACGTCTCAGCCACCGTCACATATACCGATGCTGAGCCGATGGTCGTCACGTTCGACAACGCCAACGTGTCCTGAAGGTGACGTGCGGGATTTCCACACCCGACGGAGGGCGCCACTTGCACTGCCCATTGCACGCTCAGTATTTGGCCGCGCCGTTGCGTGCCAAAGCCGAAGGAGGGTCTGCTGCACGAACGGGTGAGGGACCGATGATGACTTCTGTGTCGGTGCCTAGGTGGCGGAGCGCCTGCTCTTTGATCTGTGAGCGCATCCCTTCGTCGGTCAGGTGGAAGGCACCATTGAGGTCTAGACGTCATACGCGCAGAACGCGCCCGGACTCCGTCGGCATTACCCCGGCGCCAGCCGACCGGCGCTAGAGGTTCAGTGAAGCTCGTAGTCAGGCTGCAGTGCGCCGGGTCATCAGGAGCCCACAGGCGAAGCAGGTCCGGGGTCCGTGAGATTGGCACACGGATGCCGAGGACGGGTCGGTGGCCAAGGCTCTTGCTAGGAAGTCGTCAGGCAGGCGTGAGGTGCGTATGGAGTGGTGCTTCTTCTCGCCGCCGACGAGCGCCCACCGCCACCCTGGTGCGTTGCGTGGGCCGTCGGCCAAGTAGCGCAGAGGCGCGCGGACCCACCCTGATTGGAAGCTGATGAAGACGTCACCGAACGTGGCTTGAGGGTTGTCTTCGATGAGTTCCCAGTCCCAGAAGTTCAGGTCCTCGGTGTCCACCTGCGCTCGTCTGGACGTTGCTCGATCCAACGAGACGTCCCCGCCCGCAGGCACAACCGTCGCAGTGACGGTGCTTGCACCCGTTGTCCGGGTCGTCGACGTCGAGAGCTTCAGGGTGAGCTTGGCTGGGGTTCGTACCGTCATGCCCGTCGCCAACGACTGCGCCAGCTGGCCCCTGCCGACTTCGACGGCCGTCGCTCGGACCCACGCGGGTCCGGCCTTCACGGGCGCCCACGCGGTCTGGAAACGGCCGGCGGCGTCGGTGACCGTGGTCCCAGCCGGGGTGAACGGGCCGCTGGCGCTCTAGCGCAACCCCCAAACCACAGGTCGGGGCTTGCTGTGTCGGCACGCGCTGGCGGTGAGCGGGTGCGGTCGCTGCTGGCTTGGCCCTACAGGTGAACCGGGAGGGCCAGCTCACCGCACCTCTCGCGGGGCGCGTGTTGTTGCCCTAGGTTCCAGGTTGTCAGTTCCGCCGAGCAGAGGGGTTGTAGGGATGGCTGGGAAGTTCGAGCTGTACAAGGACAAGTCGGGGAAGTTCCGGTTTCGCCTGAAGGCAGGCAACGGTGAGGTCATTGCGACGGGCGAGGCGTACGAAAGCAAGGCGTCTGCGCTGAACGGCATCGAGTCGGTCCGCAAGAACGCAGGCGACGCGAAGGTTGATGATCAGACGGACTGATCGCAACGGGACTGCAGCGCCCTGGCCTGACGGCCAGGGCGCTGCTTTGTCGTGATGTGCGGTGCGAGCAATGCGCGAAGCCAGCGCTTGGAGGTCGTGGCCCGGGCCGCCGTAGGCAGCCCCGGACCTATCCCGCTGCCCAACCACATCACGCGGCGCCTGCCGCCGGACCACGGACTTGGGACGACTGCGCGGTCGGCCCAATCGAGAATCGGACTGCCGGCCCACGGGTTCCTTCAGGGACTTCCGATCTGCGGTATGACAGTGCGAATCAGCCCGTGATGGAAAGAGGACGAGTGGCCGCACTCATTACGCCCGCCCTCTAGTCGACTCACACTGCGACCGGTGACACTGAGCCATGAAGACAGAGCCGCTGGTCGAGATCGGGACGCCTTACGGCGTGATGCCGTCGTATACGGCGGTGCCCTCGACGTCGCCTCCGTGGCCCGGCGTTGTCGTCATCCACGACTTCACCGGCATGAGTCAAGACCTGCGACAGCACGCGGACTGGCTGGCCGAGGAAGGCTTCTTGGCGATCGCACCTGACCTGTACTACTGGGGCAGCCGTTTGCGTTGCCTGCGAACGATCATGCGTGAGCTCGGTCCTCGTCGTGGTCGCACCTTCGATGACATCGAGTTGGCACGGCAATGGCTACGCGACCAGGACGGCTGCACCGGGGTCGTGGGCGTGGTCGGCTTCTGCATGGGCGGCGGGTACGCCATCGCATTGGCCGAGGGCCACGGGTTCGATGCCTCGGCGGTTAACTACGGCGGTTGCCCTTCTGACGCCCGGGACTGGCTGCCGCGGGCGTGCCCGGTCGTCGGGAGCTTCGGCGGAGCCGACAAGTCCCCGTTGGGGGCCCGGGCCGGTGAACGGCTGGAGAACCTGCTGACCGAGTTCGACGTGTCGCACGACGTGAAGATCTACCCTGGCGCTGGTCACGGGTTCATGAACAACCACGCACCCGAGGACCAGACCTTGTTCCTGCGTTTCCTCGCTCGCATCTCGGGCACCCGGTACGACCACGCGTCCACCCTGGATGCTCGACGGCGTATCGCGGCGTTCTTCAGGGAGCACCTCCACTCGGATGCGCCCTCGTCGACATGACCATGGGGATCGCGGCTACTTAGAGACTGGTCGCAGGATCGGTGTCCGGCCAGACTCGGTCTAGGTGCTCGGCGAGACGCTCTTATTGCGGCTGCCCACCGGTGTCATTGGTGTGGCTCTCTCATGGCATGCGGCCTCGTCGGGCACCGCGCGAGGAGAGGCTCGAAAGGGGTTTGTTCTGCTCGAAGTAGCAATGCCCTCCCCGCTTCACGTCAGTTGGCGAGTGAAGGAGGAAGAGGATGGGTGTGATCATCGGGATGGACCCGCACAAGCGCTCGGCCACGATCGAGGTCATCGACCAGACCGGGCGGCTGGTGGCGGTGGGAAGGTTCGGGACGGACAAGGCCGGGTATGCCGAACTGCTTGCTGCTGGTCGGCTTCATCCTGACCGCGTATGGGCGGTCGAGGGCTGCAACGGCATCGGACGACACATCGCCCACCGACTCGTGCACGACGGGGAACGGGTCGTGGACGTCCCGGCCAAGCTCAGCGCTCAGGTGCGGATCTTCGCCACCGGCAACGCCCGCAAGACCGACCCGGTCGACGCGCACTCCGTTGCCTTGGCCGCGTTGTACGCCCCACCCGAGCCGGGGCTGCGCCCTGTCCTGGTGCAGGACGACCTGGTCGTCATGGCGTTGATGGTCGACCGCCGCGACGAGCTCGGCCGGGCACGCACCCAGACGATCAACCGGCTGCATCGGCTTCTGCTGGAACTGATCCCAGGCGGCGCAAAGCAGTTCCTGTCCGCCAGTCAGGCCCGCGCTTTGGTCGCGACGGTCAAGCCGCGCGACATCGTGGGCAAGACCCGTCGACGGTTCGTCGTCGAGCTCATCACCGAGCTCGAGGGGATCGATCGCAAGATCAAGGCGGCCGAGAAAGAGCTCACCGCCCTGGTCATCGAGCGCGGTTCGACACTGTTGGAGTTGACCGGGATAGGACCTACCGGCGCGGCACGGTTGCTGGCCGACGTCGGCGACATCCACCGCTTCCGCGACAAGGACCGGTTCGCGTCCTGGAACGGCACCGCGCCACTGGACGCGTCATCAGGAGCCCAGCAACGCCACCGCCTGTCCCGGGCGGGCAACCGACGGATCAACCGGACCCTGCACATCATGGCCGTCGTCCAGCTGCGGAACCCGACACCGGGGCGAGAGTTCTACGACGCCCGCAAAGCCGGCGGGACACCCTCGTTGATGGCGATGCGATCGCTCAAACGGCGCCTGTCGAACATCGTGTACGCCCGCATGGTCGCCGACCAGAACAGGCGCGACCAGAACAGGGCGACGGGCCCGGGAGGGCAACGGGGCAACGACTCTGACTCCAGCGCGACCGGCTCACAACCCCACACCGGCACTTCGGACAAGCCACTTCCCGGACCCGCCATCAACCAGCGTAGAACTCTCGCCCCCGCCATGTCTTGACCTAAAGGGGTGCCATGAGCGGACGTTTCGGTCCTACCCGACGGCGGTAGAGGCCCGGCCCGGGGCGTCAACAGTTTGGCCCGTTCTGCTGCGATTGGCTGGGCCGCCCCTCAGACTCGTGGAGTTGCTGTCCACGTGGACCGCCTGATGTGAGGGGGAATGGATGCTCGTGCCATTTGTCGACAGGTTGGTCCCGGTGATGATCCGTGGCGACGTGGATGAGGCGCGGGTCCTGCTGGACTCCTTGGACGGGGAGTCGTTGCGGGAGGCGAAGGACTGGTTCGCCCAGAGCAAGCGGTGGGTGGCCGGCATGGAGTCCTTGCCGTACGTCGGCAAGGACGACCCTGACTATCGAGTCACCTACGAGACCTTCTACCAGGCTCAGTGGCTCATCGACATGTGCGCGGTCGCCCTGTGCGGCCCCGTGACGGCTGCGCGTCGAGTTCTGTGGAGCGAGCACTGGGACCACCAGGAACACTCAGGTCAGGCGGCCCTCGTGCAACAGCTTTGGGACGCCGACCGGGAGTGGGTCCGCGACTTCGTCGACGAGGCCGCGAAGGTCAGCCTTGGCGGGAACGCCCGCAACACGAACTGGACGCTTTCGCGCGTTCTGCGCGCGGTGGTGCTGCACCACAAGCTGCCTGCACCTCGAGGTGCCACGTTCCTCGCGGCGTGGTCGTCCGGCGCAGGCAAGCACGACTCCCTGACGTCGTGGTTGTCCCAAGACCCGTTGATGCCAGACCTGCTGTTCCACTACCTCGCCTCCGGCCACTGCGGGCAGACGCTCGATCTGCCGCACGCAGTGAAAGAACTGACCAGCCAGGGACTCGTTAACCGCGACGCGCTTTTGGAGCACGTGCTGACGTTGCTGACATCGCCCCAGCGACCAGCCAGCCAGAAGGTTCTCGCAGGAGTTCTGGCCGCGCTCGAAGTCACCGCCGAAGAGATCCCCGGGGGGCTGACATACATGCTCGGGGTGCTGGCAACAAGCCACGGCAGTGTCGGAAGCGCCCTGCTCCCTAATGCCATCGAGCTTGCGACCACCGCGGAGGAGCTGACAGACCTGACCATGGTCATCTCCGGCCGCCCGGAGAAGGCGCAGAAGGCAACGCTCCTTCGGGCGATGCGGTCCAAGGACGTCCGCTCGCGCATCGCCGTCGAAGACATTCTCGAGGCGATGCCGTTGCTGGCCAACGGTGCGGACTCCGCCTTCGCCCAGCGCGTGAGCCGAGCCATGTCCGACCTTGCTCCCACGGGTACGGCCGGCACGCGCACAGGTGAGGCGTCACAGCCGACGGCGCTCGGGTTGTGGGACCTTCGGCCAACGCCAGCGGGGACGGACACGCAGCCCCGCTACTGGACCTGGTGGGAGCAGCGGGCCACGTGGGCCGAGTTCCTGCACCCCAAGCACCACCAGGACGGGCAGCGAGAGTTCTTGGTCGAGCAAGCGCTGACCGCCATGGCTGACGGGTCCTTCGGCAGCGGTGGCAGCATCGGCGCTCCCGCCGCCGCCCTCATCGAGGCCGGGAAACTGTCCGTGTCGGCGTTCATCAAGGCCCTCGACGACCTCTTCGCTGCGGGTGGGTTCAGGCAGGCGTGGCCGATGGCACTGACTGTCGTGAATGCTGCCTGCGGCGCGGCGCGCAAGCCGGCCGGGTTGGCGAACCTGCTGGCGACTCTGGCGACATACGCCGTCGAGGTTCCTGAAGGTGGCGTACTGCCCCCACAGGTTGCCGCGCTGGCCGCCGGGACCGGCCACAGCAACGCGCAGGTGGAAGCTCGACGCTTCGGCGCGATTCTGACCGGCACCGATCCCGACACCTTCCTGGTGAAGCTACGGGCCGAGATGACCGACACGAAGTCCGTCACTGCGCCTCGGCAGGCCCCTGTGCGCGTCCGGGGTCTGTGGGAGGCGGCCAGTCCCGACTTCACCCGCGATCCGCACCCGTCTGACGTCGCCATGGACGACCTCGCCTTCGCTGACCTGCAGGAGCTGCGGCAGCTGCTCTGCGCTGACTTCAACTACTACGCGCTGAGCTACCGGCCGTTCTGCTGCATCCCCCCTGGCTACGGTTCAGAGACCCATCCCGGCACAGCCCTGACGTACCCCGACCGGGTGCTGGCGGCCACAGTGCGCGCGATTGGTCTGCACGGGCCGGAGGCGGTCCGGTCCGCCCTTGCGGGTATCGAACGCACCTCCCAGCCCCTGCACGTCGTCGGCGCCATCGACCTGTGGGCTGGCCGCGGCGTGGACACCAGCACGTTTTGGCGCTTGGCGCGCACCTCCGTGACTCACGAGGAGACAGTCCGACCTTGGTACGAGGACGAGTTCGTCCCTCGACGCGCGGCGTCCGAGAGGGCCCAAGCCCTTCCCAGCCTCCCGGATGCGCTGTCTTCCCCGGAGAACCCCGTTCAGCTGCCATCATCGCTGGACTCAGGGGCCGCTCGCTTGGCGTTCCTGCGTGCCTTGGAGTCGCTGCTCCTGGCTGAACAGAACTCTGTGGTCCTTTCGACCCCGGCATACGCTGACGGCACGCTCGACCTCGAGGACTTGGTGTCGCGCCTTCGTGCCAGTGAGGGGCTCGAGGTGGGCCCCCTTGACCTGGTCCAAGCACTCTGGCGCCTGCGCCGCGTCGACCAGTACGACGCGGACTCTCTCGGCCCGCTTGCCAGCCTGCGGACGGCGCCACGTCTGACCGACCCTGGCGGCGCGCAAGGGTGGGACGTGTGTGCGGTGGTTGGCGATTGGGTCGCCGCGGGAGGGTTGCCGTCGCTGGACCTGGTGGCTGTCGACGGTCGATGGACGACGACGGCTGTGGCGCCGGTCCCGTGGTCACGGTGCGTTGCGGCGCCGGGCGAGCTGCGTCAGGACCTGTGGTGGATCGGTTGGACACCCGACCTGATCAGGGTGATGCCTCGGTGGGCCGACCGCGCCTTCGTGACGGCACATGCCGAGTTCGGCTTCGGTTATGAGCCCCGGGACTTCCCTGGGCGCGCGGCAGGACCACTCGGTCTGGCCCTGCACGACTTCCTCTTGGGCCACCTCGGGCAAGACAGGCGCTACTTCCGGGACCACCAGTTGAATCCGGACCTGGACGTGGTCATCCGCGGGCGACTGGTCCCCGAGACCGCTGTGGCGGCCGCGCTCGGTCGGCACGAGGCGGGCACCCTGGCACTGGGACGAGTGACGCAGGGCGTCCGCACCCTGTTCGAAGCCGGTGGCCTGCGTGGCCTGTGGCCAACAGCGCTGCTTATCGCGGCTGCGCTGTGCCACGTCGACCGCAGGCCCGCGGCACTGCCCGAGCTCCTGCGACTACTCAGCGCGTACGCCCACGAAGTGCCAGACCGCACCGTTCCCCAACCTCTGCGCGACTTCGCGGGCAGCAAGGGCACAACCAAGGGTCACCTCGACGCACGCGCCCTCGTCGCAGCGCTCGACACGACGAGTGAGCTCCTTGTCAGGCCCGCCAGCGAAACGGTGAGCGGGTGAGCTCCTACGTGACCGCATCCGAGCTCATAGCTGCCCCTGATGGCAACCACCTAGACCTCGCTACTGCGTTGGCGGCGACTCCGTTGGGGTTGGTTCAGAACCCGGTGTTCTTCACCGGCGTCCTGAGCCGCCCCGACATCGCGGCCGCCGGCATGCTCGCCGTAGCCGATGTCGCAGCCAGCAGGTACGCCGACGCCGGCCTCATGGGCAGACTCGCGAACCTCGACCCCGTGGTCACAGCCAGCGGCGACCGGCTGCGATTCGAGTCCTTCTCGGCATGCAACGGCGTCCATGCCCGGCTCGACCTGCTCCCCGAAGCACTGGGCAGCGGGCAGGTCGGGTTCGGCACGACCAACGTCGACATCAACCAACCGCTGCGCACCGCCCTGGCCAGAGTGCATCGGGACCAAGCACTGCACCTGTCAGTCGGGAAGGGCGAACTTCGAGCATCGTCCCTGATTGAAACCCACGTCGAGCGAAAGGTGAACCTGCCCGAGCGATGGATTCGCGGCCTGGCCGAGGTACCCGCCCTGACCGAAGCGATGACTCTCGCTGGGCAGCTCACCGGTGCCACCCTCGCCGGATTCCTCGCCGACCTGCCACGGTCCGCCCCACCGGGCCCCAATGTGTACCTCGTTCCCAGCACACCGCGGTGGCGCCAGATGAACCGACGACTTCCAGGCGCCATCCCGCTGACCGGCGCCGGCCGCCTACGGGGGTGCGAACGCATCGCGCGCCAAGCCCAAACCTTGACCGTTTACATCGCACCCAACGACACCACAGCCTGGGTGTTCGACCTCCCCGGCGCACGCTTCACCTTGGTCCTCAGCCCAGACCCGTACCGCGGCTTCTCAGGCGAGGGAACGCTGCTGATGCAGCTCACGCGCAATGACACCGCCGCTCACGGCCAACGCCTGCTGGCCGCGCTCGACTGGTCACCAACGGTCGACAAGGCCGACCTCGCCCTGCGCACCGACATGACGCCCGGCGAGACAGCCGCCGGCCTCGCCTGGCTGGCCGGGGCCGGCTGGCTCGGATACGACCTCAGCGAGACCGCCTGGTTCCACCGAGAACTACCCATCGACGCCCACAAGGTCCTCCGCCGCCACCCCCGACTGACCGCCGCCCACAAACTCCTCGAAGACGGCGCCGTCACCCGAACCCCCGCCGGCTGGTCCGTCTCGGGCAGCCACGACAACCACTACGCCGTCACGACGACAGCGCCCGATTCGAACGGCAACCCGCGGCTGCGATGCCAATGCGCCTGGGAACTGGAGCACTCAGGAACACGTGGACCGTGCAAGCACATCCTCGCAATCACCATTGCGCTCAGATCGGCATGACCGGCCGCTCGCTTCGCGGCAGTTCAGTGCGTTTCCGTGGGGCGTGCGCGTCCCGACATCTCAATACCGAGCCCTGCGAGGCCGAGAGTTACGAGTAGCGCCGACGGCAGCAGCAGGGGAGAACGCAACGGCGCGCCATAGCTTTGCGCGGCCGCCATCACCCCTGAGGCCAGCGCGAGCCCGACCAGAAGCTCGATGGTGCTGAGGGTTAACGAGGGGCCGTGACGGTCCCCTGTCACACTTCGCAGGACCATGCCCGCCGTGTACATGAAGACTGCTGCGGCCAGTGCCAGCAACAGCCCCAGGGGTAGAAGCACGCCCTCGAGCTCGGCGCGGGGGTTTGAGCCCGCAACGACCATCACGCCGGCGAAGACGAATGCCGCTCCACCAACCAGCAGGTGGCCGACGCTGATGATGCTTCGCGCGGCGCCTCGGGACCGCTGATCGGTTGCCATGATTCATGGGAGCACAGGATGACAACGGTGAGCATGAGTACCGGTACTTGCCACCCATGCCACTACCTGAACCACAGCCTGCTGCCGACCTGGCCAGCTCGGTGACAACCGTCCGCTCTTCGGGGCGGTCTCACGGGGTCAGCGCAACACTTCCTTGATTCGACTGTGTCGAGGAGGTTGTCGTGGGTCATGGCGACTACGAGAGGTTGACGCCGCAGGCGATCGACCAGGTCTGGGTGCGGCTGAAGGCCGGTGAGGCTGCCAAGCCCACCGCTCGTGCGCTGGGGTTGTGCACCGGAACCGTGCGGGCGTACCTGATCCGCTGCGGTGGGATCCGGCCAGAGCCGCGCAGGCGTGCTGCTGACAGGTTGAGCTTGGCGGACCGGGAGGAAATCTCCCGCGGGCTGGCCGCAGGCGAGTCGATCCGGGCCATCGCCGCCCGCGTTGGGCGGGCACCGTCGACGGTCAGCCGGGAGGTCAACGCCAACGGTGGCCGACGCGGGTACCGGGCAGTGCGAGCCGACCAGCGGGCCTGGGCGCGGGCAACACGGCCCAAGGTGTGCAAGCTGGCCAAGGATCCGCGGCTGCGTGCGATCGTGGAGGACAAGCTGACCCAGCGGTGGTCACCCCAACAGATCGCCGGCTGGCTAAAACGGACCTACCCTCAGGACCCACGGATGCAGGTGTCACACGAGAGCATCTACCGCGCCCTGTACGTCCAGCCCCGCGGCGCGCTGAACAAGGAGCTCACCCGATACCTGCGCACCGGACGGGTCCTGCGCCGCCCCAAAGGAGTTCGCACCCCCGATGGTCGCGGATCAAGGCCGAACACGGTCAACATCTCCGCGCGCCCACCCGAGGTCGCCGACCGGGCCGTGCCCGGGCACTGGGAAGGTGACCTGGTCTTCGGCAAGGGAATGAGCCCGGTGGCGACCCTGGTCGAACGCAAGACCCGCTACCTGATGCTGGTCGCCCTGCCCCGAGGGGACCACCGCGCCGACGCCGTCGCGCACGCCCTAGCCGACGCGGTCACCACCTTGCCCAAGTCGCTGGCCAAGACCCTGACCTGGGACCTGGGACACGAGATGGCCCAACACCAGCAGTTCACCATCGCCACCGGTGTTCAGGTCTACTTCTGCGACCCCAAGTCGCCCTGGCAACGCGGCAGCAACGAGAACACCAACGGCCTGCTGCGTCAGTACCTGCCCCGCCGGCTCGACTTCCGCACCCTGACCCAAACCGACTTCGACGCCATCGCCGCAGAGCTCAACAACCGACCTCGACAAACCCTGGGCTTCAAGACACCATCAGAATCACTAGCGGAAGCGTTGCGTTGACCGCCTGAACCCGCAGGCATTAGAGGACGTTCAAGCTCGGCTGAACGCCCATCTGGCCGGCCCGCTCCCAAGCCCACCGTGCTAAGCCGCCCGGCCGCTGCGTTGGGACCGCGCCGCCGAACTCGTCCCCGCACGGTCCGCGAAGCGGACCGTGCGGCATTCCCCAGAGAGCGCATTGGTGTTCCAAGAACACTCAGGGGACATCCCAACGCGGAGGGACTCGACCGTTGGCGCCGAGGGTGAATCCCCAGGTCAGAACTAAAGTCCCTATCCCCCAGAGGCCCGGGGGTTCCACCCCTTAATCCAGCCAACCCTCCACGGAACCCTCCACGGAACTGTAGCGGCGACCTGCCTGCCAGAGTCCGTCGCCCCCAGGGATTACCGGCGCCGAGATGCAGGCCGGAGGCATGGGTTCCAGTGGTGAGGGTCGGCGGCCACGACAACGCCCTGACGCCTACGGCGCGCCGGGGCAAGGTCGCCGTACTACAAGCGGCACGGAGCGACATCCCCTCTCTAAGGTAGGGCTCTGACAACCTGTATGCCCGAATTGTCGGGTCGTCTGCGACTCAAACGCGACCGACGCAAAGCGACCTTTGTTGTTGTCTACGCGATCAACACCGTCGAGGACCTGACCGAGCACGACGGCGCCGAAGGATGGCGCAGGTATGTCGTTCCCGACCCGCTGGCCGCAGCAGTTTGGTAGAAAGGCGTGGGACCTGTCCGTTTTCGGATAGAACACATCACCAGCGTGACCTTTGTGCGCGGGGGCCTAGAACAACCACGAAAGTAGGACCGACCCATGACTGACCTCAACCTTGACCTGGCCAACTTCTCGGTACCCGCGTCGGGAACAGCGCAGGCGGAAGCGCCGTTTGTCATGGACACGCCAGCGCCAGTGCAGGTGGTCACTCAAGCCAAGGCGCAAGAGATGGTGCCGGTGCGCCCGGAGACTAAGACCGCTCTGGAGCAGAAGGCGGACCAGTGGGTCGTCTCACTCACCGCGGTCGACCCCAAGTCCCCGGAGTTCGGCAAGGCCTTGGAGTCCATCTCCAAGATGGGTGACTCTGACATCCGCCGCTCCTCTGAGGTCTCGAACCGCATGCTGCAGCGCTCGTCCTCGCAGATGGACAAGGCATCCCCGCAGTATCAGGTTGGCATGACCCTCACCACCCTGCGTGGTGTTGTCACCGACCTCGACCCGAATCGGGCGGACCTCACTGGGGCCCGCAAAGTCCTCAAGTTCATGCCCGGCGGCAACAAGATCGACGCGTACTTCCAGAAGTACCGTTCGGCGGAGTCGCAGTTGAACGACATCGTTAAGGCGCTGCATTCTGGACAGGACGAACTGCGCAAGGACAACGCAGCCATCCAGTCCGAGCAGGCCAACATGTGGACTGCCATGGAAAAGATGAAGGAGTACAACCTGCTCGCTGAGGCGCTTGACAAGGCGGTGGTGCAGAAGGTTGAGGACCTAAACATGTCGGGTCGCACTGAAGATGCTCAGGCGATCGAGTCGGATCTACTCTTCGCCGTGCGTCAGCGCCGCCAAGACATCATGACCCAGATGGCTGTGGCCGTGCAGGGCTACATGGCGCTCGGCCTGATCCACAAGAACAACCAGGAACTGATCCGGGGTGTGGACCGGGCCCAGACAACCACCTTGGCCGCGCTGCGTACCGCGATCATCGTCTCCCAGGCCCTCAGCCAGCAGAAGTTGGTCCTGGACCAGATCAACGCGGTCAACGAGACCACCTCCGACCTGATCTTGCGTACGTCCGAGCAGTTGAAGCAGCAGTCCGTGGACATTCACAAGCAGGCCGCCTCCTCAATGGTCAAGGTAGAAGCGCTGAAGCAGGCGTTCACCAACGTCTTCGAAACCATGGACGCGATCGATGCGTTCCGCGTTCAGGCGAACGACGCCATGGCGCAGACCATCGACGCCCTTGGGGGCGAACTGGACCGTGCCCAAAGCCACCTGCAGCGTGCGCGGAACTCTCAAACGAGCCAGCAGTCCATCGGATTCTGAACCGCTTCGCCGTGCCCTGGCCGCTCAAACCGGCGCGGGCACGGCGCCGCACCTGCCCTGACCCCGCCCGAGACCGCGAACAGAGGCCCTGATGGGACTGTTGTCTCGGCTCTTCGACGACGAGCCGCACCCCAACGCCGCACACGCCATGGTTCCGTCCGCGATCCACGATGACAGCACGCCGTCACTGCGGCGCAAACATGCCGAGGTAATCGCCGAAATCAACCGCAATGGGGGCAACCTCCCTCTAGCCGGGTCCGTTGTTGCCCGCCGTGTCACCGACGCCGTAGGTGCCGTTCTCGTGCGAGACGACGTTGAGCGGCTGGACCCATACGCCCGCATCACCATCAACGCCATCCTCGTCGACTACCTGCCGAACGCGATCCGTACATTCGTCGCGGCAGCCCGCGCCGGGGTGAGCGACCAACGCCTCCTCCTAGATCAACTCGATGCCTTGTACGACTCAGCCGCCAGGATCTTGTCCGCGTCTGAGGCGCATGACGTGCAGGCTCTGCAAACGCAGAGCAGTTTCCTGACCACGAAGTTCACCAAGTCCGATCTGGACCTGTGATGCCAACCCTGCCCTCGGGCGCGAATGTCACGCTCACCAAAGAGATCCCCGACCTGAAAGGCGTCCTCGCGGGGATCGGATGGTCCACCGACGGGGACACGGCTCTGAACGAGACTTTGACCGTAGCCGCGATCCTCTGCGACACCGACGGCCGCGCCTTGTCAGCCGAACACGTCGTCTTCTTCAACCAGCCGGTGTCACCGGACCTTTCAACCGCGTTAGTGCAGTGCACGAGCACCTATGACAAGGCCCACTTCGAGATCGATTTCACCCTCGCCCCCGCGCAGGTGGCGCGTGTTGCCCTAGTGCTTTACCTCAACGAGGGGGTCGGCACCCGGCGCACGCTGGGGCAGTTGCGTCGTTGCCACGTCCGAGTCCTCAACCTATCGAGCCGGTCGCAGATCGCGGGCAGTGCCGACTTGGCCGACACCTTTGGGACGGAGACCGCTACGGTCCTTGCCGACGTGTACCGGCACGACGGGGGGTGGAAGTTCAAGGTGACCAATCAAGGCTTCTCCACTGGCATCGACGGCGTCTTTGATCGGTACGGAGTATCTCGATGAGCGAGGACCCATTCAGCGTCTTCCGCGCATCAGGGCCCCCCGCTGCTTCCGAACCAGATCCTGGCGCCGAAGGTCCCGCGGATGAAGTGGACGGAGCGACTGCCCCATCCACCGCGCTCGAACGCGCCTCGACGACCGAGACCTTTCCCCGCGTCGCGGACGAGGGGAATGAGCGCTCCGACGCTGGAGCGTTCGACAAGTTCCGTCCAAGCGCGACCTCGCCGTCCCCGGTGCCTCCCGCGCAAGCAGGGCCGGAGCAGCCTCCATCGCCAGCACCCCCGACGTCCAACGCCTTCGGGAAGTTCACGGCGAAAGAAGCCAGCACGACCACCGGAAGCCCAGGTCAGTCGCCGTCCAAGCCGCAGGCGCCCTCCGTATTCGGAAGGTTCGCGGCAAGCAACGGGCCGACCCTGCCCGCGAACTCGGGAACGCCCCGGGCGATCCCTCCTGCACCACTTGTCCAAGGCACACGACCCGGAGACACGCAGGCGAGTTTGGCGGCCTCGCCCCCTGTCTCTTTCGACCTGGACCTAGATCTCCCTTCGCCTGGAGCCACAGCGGCACCTGTTCGTGGGCCGGTGAGCGCGACCGCGAGTGGGACCTCGCCAACGAACCTCGACCTTGACCTCAATCTGGATCGACTCGCCCCCGCCAACTCAGGAACTGATCCGACCCCATCCGGGCGACACCAGCCACTGGTTAACACCCTCGCGCAGTTGCCTGTCCTGCCACCCGGGGTCACCACGATGCTCGGCAGCGGCCGCCCCTCAGTTGCGGCCCTCAGCCGGGTCCAGACCGCTGTGGGCACTATGCGCTTCAGCCTCGATACGTCCGATCGGCTCAGTCTGACCTGCGTGTATGAGACAAGCGATGGAGCCACGGTAGCTGTCCGCCCCGGCGACACCACCCCTGTTCCCACGGTGGCTCAGACTCCATCCGGCCACATCGTGATCAACCTACGAAGGATCGAGCACATACAGCGCCTCCTTATCGTGATCCGCGCGGCGAGCCCCGAGACCCGATGGGCCGGAGTCGTCACCGCCACGCTCGGAGGGAAGACCCGAGTGCAGTTCCCGATCGAGGCCCCAATCGCGCACGAATCGCTGGCTCTGGCCACCGGTTTCGTGGTTGACGGACGACTTGCGGTGCGTGCCGAACAAGATCATGTCGACATCCCCCTGCGTGGCATGTGCGAGCGCTATGGCTACACCCAGATCGCGTGGAGAGACGACCGCACCCCCATCAACTCGATCTAAGACGGTCAATGTCGCCCGTATGCGGCCCAACGCTCCTATAGTCATCCTTTCCGGGGGGATGGTCCAACTCAGCCGTGCTCCACGGAGACAAGCCGTCAGGCATCCCCTGACGGACCAACGACACGGCACCTGACTCTCCACATCGGTGCGCAGGGAAGGAACTTGCATGACTGTCAACCTCTCCAAGGGCGGCAACATCTCCCTCACCAAGGAGGCCCCCGGTCTGACCCACGCAGTCATCGGCCTTGGCTGGGATCCCCGCGTCACTGACGGCGCTACGTTCGACCTCGACGCATCCGCGATCCTGTGCGGCGCCGACGGCAAGGCCCTTTCGGACGAGAACTTCGTGTTCTACAACAATACGAAGGACCCCAGCGGCGCCGTGCAGCACCAGGGCGACAACCGGGACGGCCAGGGCGACGGCGACGACGAGATGATCTTCGTCAGCCTTGCCGATCTTCCGCCGAGCGTCGAGAAGATCGTCTTCGTCGTCTCGATCGACCAGGCCGAGGCCCGCAACCAGAACTTCGGTCAGGTCGCCAACGCCTACATCCGCGTCTTGGATGCGAATAACCCAGACAACGCCATCACCAAGTACGACCTCGGCGAGGACTTCTCCACCGAGCGCTCGGTGAAGTTCGGCGAGATGTACCGCAACAACGGCGAATTCAAGTTTCGCGCGGTCGGCCAGGGCTATTCGGCGGGCCTCGCCGGGATCATCGCCGAATACGGCTTGATGGCTGGCTGACCGACAGCCACCCAAACGCCGGTCCTGCCCGCCGTCCGGTTGACATGGGCAGGACCGGTGGCCAGCCCTTCAGGGTCCGCACCACCTTGCCCACGCCTTTTCGTACGTCGAAGACAGAAGGACGCACCCTTGAGAATCCTTAAGCACTTCCGTTGGGACTTCCTGATCACCGTGATCGCGGTGTTCGTTGCGTTCCTCTACGGCGGTGCCGCCGCTGTACCCGTGACCATCATGCTGATCTTCTTGGAGTGCATCTTCTCCTTCGACAACGCGGCGGTGAACGCCAAGTACCTCAAGAAGATGAACCACTTTTGGCGGGTCATGTTCCTCTCCGTTGGCATCATCATCGCCGTTGTCGGCATGCGTTTGGTCTTCCCCTTCGTGATCGTCTGCCTCTCTGGCAAGGTCGGGCCGCTGGAGGCATGGTCCCTGGCGATGGAGAAGGGTGACCCGAACCAAGAGGGCACCTACGGTCACATCCTTGAGCAGGCCCACCCGACCATCGCTGCCTTCGGTGGCATGTTCCTGCTGATGCTCTTCCTGAACTGGCTCTTCGACACCGAGCGCGATTCCGCCTGGCTTGCACCGATCGAGCGACCCCTGATCCGCGCAGGTCACTTCGACTCGATGAGCGTCGTCGTCGGTGGCAGTGCGCTGGTCGCAGCCACGTACTACCTGGCTGACCCGGACCACCAGTTCAGTGTGCTGTTCTCCGGAGTCCTGGGAATGCTGACCTTCCTCCTCGTCAACGGCCTCGCCGCATACATGGAGACGAAGAACGAAGAGAAGCAGGCAGCCCTGGAGAGCGCGTCCGGCACCAGTACTGGGCAGGCCCTGCTGCTCTCCGGCCAAGCCGCGTTCTCGATGTTCCTCTTCTTGGAGGTCCTCGACGCATCCTTCTCATTCGATGGCGTCCTGGGCGCGTTCGCGGTTACCCAAGACCCGATCATCATCGCCATCGGACTGGGTGTCGGCGCCATGTACGTGCGTTCCATGACGGTGTACCTGGTCGACCATGACGCGCTGGACGAGTTCGAGTACATGGAGCACGGCGCCCATTGGGCCATCGGCATCCTCGCAGGCATGTTGCTGTTCACTCTCAAGTTCCACATCGCGGACTGGGTCATTGGTATGGCAGGCATCGTCTTCGTCTCTGCGTCCATTTGGGCGTCGGTGCGTAAGAACAACCGTGAAGCGCTCCCCGAGACCTCGGACGAGCCTGCCCCGGGCATCTACGCGTCGCACCCGGACCATCACCACGTCGACAACGATGGCGGCACGGGCGAGGTGCGCTCGGCGGAGTACGTATCAGCCAGCGACAACAAGGACCCGGGGAACCAGGCATGAGCGTCTTCGATCGCTTCAAGGCCCAGCCCGCTGCCGCCGGGTCTCCAGCGACCGCGCCCGTCACGATCGCACAGTTCACTTCAGCGCCGGGGGCCTCCGCGGTTGCCCCCGGCGTCGACCTGGCCAAGCGTGCACCCGGGCTTATCGACCTGCACAAGAAGGCCGGGATATCTCTGGCCAAGAACAACCTCATCGGCGTCAAGGCCGCGGTCTACCTCGTCCTGGACTACTCCGGTTCAATGGCCCGTTACTACCGGGACGGGACCGTGCAGGCATTCACGGAGCAGGTTCTCGCTGCTGCCGTGCACTTCGATGACGATGGGTCCATCCCAGTGATCCTGTTCGATGCCAAGGCCCGCCCAGCCGAGGACGTCACCATCGATGACTATCAGGGTGCGGTTGCTCGCATGCAGAAGCGGGCGGGGCGCATGAGCACGACAAACTATGCGGGCGCAATGCAGGCCGTGATCGGTCACTACCAAGCCTCCGGTGCGACCGCCCCCGCCTTGGTCATCTTTGAGACCGACGGGTCCCCGGACAGCCGCCGCGATGCCGAGGCCGTGCTCTGCCACGCCTCGACACTGCCGATCTTCTGGCAGTTCGTCGGGTTCGGAGACGACTCGTTTCAGTTCCTCAGGAAGTTGGACGACCTGGCCGTCCCGCAGAAGCGCGCCATCGACAACGCCGGGTTCTTTGCGGCGGGCCGCAACCCGGCCGCCGCGGACCCCGGCACGCTCTACGACAACCTCATGGGCGAATTTCCCGACTGGCTGGCCCAGGCCCGTCATCAGGGCATTGTCCGCAACTAGACCGGGACATAGGAGGATCAGCGGTGAGTAGCCCGTTCGACAAGTTCACGAAGCCGGAGGTGCCCGCGGCGCCTCCCCTCATGGCGCCTGCCGCCGTCGGGCCCCCCAAGATCAACTTTGACCGCCAGCCAGCCGCACCGAACCTCGACCAAGCCTCAACCGCGGTCCAACCCACCCCCACGCAGCACACCAGCGGCACGATCAACCTGTCCAAGGGCAAGAGCATCAACCTGTCCAAGGGCAGCGGCCTCATGACCGCCACGTGCTCTTGGCCGCCTGCGACCGATTACGACGTCTACGCCCTAGTCCTCTTCACGGATGGCCGGATCGAGACCGTCAGCACCTTCGGGATCAAGGGCCGCGAGCAGGACTACCGTGCCTCCACCGTGGACGGTTCCGTCAGGCACCTTGGTGACGTCCGACGTTCGAACGCCACGACGGCGTCAGAGACTGTAGAGATCCGGCTTACCCCCGACGTCGTCGCGGTCCTCCCCGTCGTCTACTCGGCACAGTCGAACGGCACGGGCTCGTTCCGCCGCTACCAGGTGTCGATGAGCATCGACAACGGCGCAGGAGCCACCGTCGTCATCGACGCCTCCAACGCGAGCGACAACGACCGCATCTACTCGTGCGTACCCGGCATCATCATCAACGCTGCCCACGGCGTGAAGATCGAGGCCCGCGAGGAGTACTCCCGCCCCGACTCTGAGAACCGCCCAGTACTGAACCGTGATCTGTCCATTGCCATGGACGCCGGTCCCCTCAACGCCTACAAGTAAGCGAGGAACATCTGTGAGCATCAACCTAAGCAAAGGCCAAACGATCAACCTGGCCAAGTCCAGCGGTGGCACCCTGACCAATGTCCGTATGGGTCTCGGGTGGGACGAGCGCCAGGCGGCGCCGGTCAAGAAGGGCTTCTTCGCTCGAATGGCTGCTTCAGCCGGTAGTGGCGGCATCGACCTGGACGCGTCAGTCATCCTGATCGGCGGCGGGCGCGTCCACGAGATCGTCTACTTCGGCAATCTCAAGTCCAAGGACGGCTCGATCAAGCACACGGGCGACAACCTCACCGGCGCCGGTGACGGCGACGATGAGTCGATTCTGGTCGACCTGTCGAAGGTGCCTGGCCAGGTCGAGCACCTGGTCTTCACCATCAACTCGTTCTCAGGCGAGTCTTTCAACCAGATCGCGAATGCGGTCGCTCGAATGGTCGATTCGAACAACCGCGACGAGGAACTGGTCCGCTATGAACTGACTGGCGCCGGCGGGCACACCGCGATGGTCATGGCAAAGGTCTCGCGCTCGGGCGGAGGCTGGGCGTTCACCGCCATCGGTCAGCCCGGCAACGGCCGCACTGCCAAGGACCTTCAGACCTTGGCCCTGCGGGCCGTCTGACCTGGCCGCGCCCGCAATCCGAACATTGAAGGCCCGCCCGGTCAGCCCGGGCGGGCTTTCGTCCAGGAGGGCGCTGCTACGCCCCACCCCTCTGATAGAGAGGACCCGTTCCCGTGCACGCCACCAACATCCGTGCAGTCAGTTTTGACGTGTGGGTCACTCTGATCCGGTCCGATCCAGGCTTCAAGCCGCGCCGCAACGAGGATCTGCGGCTGAGGTTCGCCCCCCACCTCGACTCGGTGGTCTTTGACAGCGCCGTGAGGGCCTACGACAAGAAGGCCGATGTGTTGGCTGAAAAGACCGGCTCGGATTATGGGTTCGTCGACCGGCTCGCCCTGCTCTTTAACGGCCTCGAAGTGCCGTTCGACCCTTCCTCAGACGCGGTGGAAGAGGCGTACGTCGAACAGGAACGGCTAGCACGGCTGTTGCACCCGCGTCCATACCACGCCGACCTGCCCGAGATGCTGCGTGACCTGTCCTCGGTCATGCCGCTCGCAGTGACGAGCAACACCGGCATGCTGCCAGGGACCTTGATGCGGCGACTGCTGGACCAAGCCGGGTTTGCGGGCGTGTTCACGCATTTCACGTTCTCCGACGAGGTGGGGGTCAACAAACCCAAGCCGGGAATCTTCGCTCACATGTTGACCGGTCTCTCAAGCACGATCCCGACCCTGGCGGCCGCCGAGGTCCTTCATGTCGGCGACAACCCAGTCGCTGATGGCCACGGAGCGACGGCGTTCGGAATGCAAGCCGCGCTGGTCAACACCACTGATGTTGTGTCCGCCCCGGTGGATGCTTTCGTGAAAGCCTTCCTGCTGAAGGTAAGAAGATGACAGTCGCGGCCATCGGGACCGTGCAGCGGATTGCCGCTTACCGGCTGGCCGGCGACGTCCACGACATCCGCGACCAACACGGCCGGGTCTTCGACCTCGCCACCTACTCGAAGATGAAGCACGGAGATTTGAAGGCCCTCGCCGCGATGGCGAAAGAACTCGCACACGCTCTCGCGGATGAAGCGCCATTCCTGGTCACCAGTGATCGGCAGATCTTGCTGCCTGTGGCCTACATGGCTGTCGTCCCTGCCTGTTGGCACCTCGCGCAAGGGGTATGCGCGGTGCTCAACGCCGAACGTGTCCCGGCTGGGCTCCCCGCCGCCCGAATCATCCGGATCGCCAAAGACTCTGTGACCGCAACCGACTACGCCGCCTCGGACGCGTCTGAGCGCGAAGCGGAAATGGCCCGCATCAAATTCACGCTGGACGAGCCGATCACCGGCGCGCATGTGATCTTGGTGGACGACGTGCGCGTTACCGGGCTGGCTGAGAAGACCGCGGTCACAGCGATCAGCCATGACGCCCCAGCGTCGCTGACCCTGGGATATGTCGCGGTGATCGATCCGCCACTTTCTGCAAGTCCGCACGTAGAGGCGGTCATGAACCAGGCAACTGTGAGGTCGATCGCCGACATGGCGCCCTCCGTACAGACGGGGGAGTTCGCCTTGACCATCCGCTTTCTCAAGCGGGTTCTCAGCGCCCCCCACGAAGACCGCGCCGCGTTCCTGGCGACATGCCCCGCCGGTCTGCTGAGGGAGATGGCCGACGGAGCCGACGCCACCGGTGAGGCTTTCGTGGCCGCTTACGCCGCCGGGGTCGCAGACCTTACCGCCGAGGTGGCCGCGCTGTGATCATTGAGCCGAATCGGGCAGCGTCCGAACGGATCTCGCTCAGCCAACTGTTCCTCGGACCGGGCGGAGCCCTGACCATGGCCGGGAGCGTCGACCTGGCCGACTACAGCCGGTTCAAGCACGGCGACCTGGCTGTGGCGTCCACCTACGGAGCAGCGCTCGCTGAGGCCTTCGCCGCACGCCTTTCGACCGAAGTCACGCGCCTCAAGGTCACCTCATCGGCTTTCGGATTTGTGCCCCCAGCCGCCTACTCCCTGGTGGCTCCGTTCGTCGACAGACTCCGGGCGGTCACGCACCTTGAAGTGGAGTACTTCAAGGTCGACAGGCTCACTGTGACCAACGGCGACTACGCAACCATGCCCATCGAACAGCGCAAGCGGGCGCTGGGGGACGGCTCGTTGTTAGTGGACCCCCAGGCATCCTTGGTCGGTGAGCATGTGGTGGCAGTGGACGACGTACGCATCACGGGAACCCACGAGGCTGTAATGGACGACTGCCTGGTCAAGGGTGGGGCGGCCTCGGTGCAGCACCTGTACGTCGTCGATGCCTTTCAATCGCGGCACAATCCGGTTGCCGAAGGTGCCATGAACGCGGCCTCGGTGCGCACCACGGCGGATCTAACCGACATCGCGAACAGCCCGACATTTGCGCCGAACGCACGCTTCTGCAAGTGGGTCATCACGCTCCCGGAGCACGAGATGATCAAGTTTATCGAAACTGCGCCCGAGGCGGTGACCCGCTGGGTCGTTGAGGCCGTCGCTCTTGACGCCCTTCACCGATATCCGGCATACGCCGCGGGCGCAGCGGCCTTCCGAAGAATGGCCGCTGGGGACATCGGGCGGGTCGGCAGTCACACTCGCTTCTGACGACAGCCAACGAAGGGCCGGACGCCGCGAGTTGCGCCTGCGCTGGTCAGCCACCAACCGTCCCGTCAGTCGCCCAGCAACATCCAAAGTGAGTGTGCGAACGATCGCTCCCCGGTGTCGTCCCGCATGATTGTTGCGTCGGGGGCTGTTTGGCGGGTGCGAGGCGTCGTCAATTGCCCGCGCAGCCCTCGCCATCCCCGTCACGGTCGAGGTCACGTGAGTAACCCGGATCGCCTATGCGGATCGGGGCCGCCCCCGCCGCCCGGACCGCATCACAGTTTTCGTAGTACACGTCCCGCACCGCTGCCCGACGAGCCGCCTCCGCGGCGGCCGTCTTCGCCTTTGCCGCCTGGTTGGCTTCCTTCGTCTTAGCCGTCGAGGCGGCTTTCACCTTGGCGGCTGCGGCGACCTTTGCCTTGGCCTTCGCTGCGGCCCTTGCCTTCGCTGCTGCCTCTGCCTTCGCCTTCGCATCGGCTGCAGCCTGGTCCACCGTTTCGAGGCTGGTCGGTGAAGATGTTGCATTCGTCGCCGCCAGCGGGGTCCTAGTCGACGGGGAGGCCGACGACGTCGAGGCGGTTACAGCCAGCGGAGCCGCGGATGCGGGATCCGGCTTGTCCTCTCCGCTACCAGCGATCCCCACCAATACCAGTGCCGCAACCACGGCACCGATCTTGCCCCTCTTACTGCGCGGCAGAAGTCTCACTGTATCCCCTGTACTTGACTCCATTCGGGATCGCAACGTAATAGGGGCTAGCGCGGGATTGGACACTAACCAGGAACTTGCCCATACGAATCACTGAAGTGCAGGACCGCCCAGCGGCGCCAATCGTGCGCTGATTACGAACTACTTGAGCCATCGACGGGGTCAGGGGTAGTCCATCGGGCTGCCGCCGGTAAGGGCTCGCCCGGACACGTGTCGAGGACGCGTGTGATGGCGTCTCTTTCAGGGGCAGTCAACCACAGGCCGTACATCTTCTTCACTGCAACTTGGCGAGCGACATACTCACATCGGATCGACGTGTTCGGTGGAAGCCATGTTGCCGCGTCCCCGTCACTCTTCTGCTGGTTCAAGGGCCCGTCCACGGCCCACAGGTTGAAAGGATCGTTGGCAAGGTCCTTGCGCCTTGCCAGTGAAGTCTGTTGCGCCCCAGTCTGCCAAGCGTTCGACAGAGACACGATGTGGTCGATCTGCACCGCACTGCTGTCTCCTCCGCGCACAAAGTCAACCCTCTTGCCGGAATAGGGGTCGTCAAGAGCGCCGGACATGACAGTGCACCCGTTGGAATGGGCCTTGATGACATTTTCTGTTAGGTCGCGGCGTAGAACATCGTTGCGGGTGTCGCAGCCATTATGGCCCCCTTGAACATCGACGTCGTCGGTCCATGCCTGCCCAAATTGTTCCCGGTAATATCCGGTCTTTGATGCTCGCCCTTTGACGGGCAAAGTGTTCAAGACGGCCTGCGCGGACCCTGCCTCAACCGGGTTAGTCCTTTCTATGGTTGAGGCATCATTGGGATAGGCGCGCGTGACCTCTCCCGGTTCTGAACCGGACCAGAACAGTGTTGACGGTGTCAACTCCGCCAAGGCCGTGAATACGATTGCTAGGGCGAGCGGTCCGCCGACCATGACAGACACACGCGTGCGCGACGGCCGTGCCGCTTTGTCAATCCTCGTCGGTCCCAAGCGTCATCCCCCCATTTGGCTACGTCGAACAAGACCTCGCCGAGTCCGGCCAGAGGGTGCGAGGGATCATCCTCGTCCTCGACGACGACCGCAAAATGCGCCGCGCACTCGCAGTAGCACCGACCATCCAATTAATCCCGTATGAGGTGAAGTCCAGACGCCAAGGCGTAGGCACGAAGATGCTGGCGGCCCTGATCGGATCGCCTGTGGGCTCCCTCACAGGCACGCGTCCTGAGGGCGTCGCGCCGTCCTGGCGAGGCCGCGTGCGCGGCTGTGGGCATCAACTGTTGGGGATGGCCAATCCGCCGTCGATTATGGCGAACCCTTGGAAACTAGACGGCCAGGCAGAACGGGCAGGACACAACCCAGCAAGGCCAGCCACGCGTCCCCAACCCTAATGGTGCGAAAGCCGAGCCGGCCATTGCCGCAGCGCCGGATACAGGCGGATCAGCCCGACGAAGCCCAGCCCAACCAGAACCACGGATATCGACCCTGGGACGCCATGTCACGTCTCGGAGGATCGAATGCTGGCAGGAGGTGACGTCAGACGGCGCGTCCCTGCACGGGTCTGCACTCACAGAGTTTGGCGAGTCCGCCATCGGAACGAGCAGGCACACGACGTTCGTCGGAAGTGCCTCGCAGTTCGAGCCGGTTCACTAAGACCTGCCGTCGCTAGGGCCACGGACATCGCTCGGCGCGCTGCGGGTGGGGAGGGGTAGGAGATGACTTGGATCGTGGTGCCGTCGATCACCGGAGGGTGGGACGTGTTCACGACTGGGACGAACGAGGCTGTCGCACACGCGGAGAGTGCAGAGGCCGCCGCGAGCGCCGCCGCGAGGCGCGCCGGCACTGACGGGTGGGCGGTCATCATGGGAGCCAACGGGCGACCGCAACGAGAACTGCGCGTGGATGCAAACGGCGTCCTGACCGACAACTCCGACGTGAAACGCTCAAACCCCGTAGACGCTGCGGATGCTGACAAGCCCAACCCAGTACTAGAAGCGGTAGAGCGCGTCCATACGGACTGGGACGACGCAGATAAGTGGACCGGCAGGGTGATGAGTAAGTGGTTACCGTTGGTAGCGCTCATCGTTGGGCCATCGTTGAATGGTCTGATCCGCCCGGCCATTGCCAGCCAAACCACGTTTGTGGGTGTGTTCTTCTCCACGCTTGCTTGGTCTTTGGGGATCGCGATGCCGATAATCATGCTGGGGACCTTCGAGCCCGAGAACCCACTCGCTGGCGGGGCCATAGTTGTAGGGTGTCTCTACCTCGGGATGTACGTGGCGCAGTCCGTTGGGGAAGGGACGTACACCGAGTCGGTCCCTCTCAACGGGACGTGGGCGAACTCGGGTACGCAACTGCACTTGATAGGCATCGCGTGGGACTTCGTCCACGCCGCCATGGTGTCGTTCGGCGTCATCGGCGCGCTCATTGGAGCCGTGTCGGGAGGTGTCTTCGGTCGGTGGGTCTGCACGCACGTCCTCGGGGTTGACTGATCGGCCCACATGGACGAGGTGTCTGCGAGGTACGCCGCGCGTATAGGCGACTCCTGATCGTGGCAGTTGTGGCCACAACTTGAGGGGGCAGCCGCTTAGAACCAGACCTTCGCGACGACGGTCAGTGTCAGTGGCCCAGACTTCTCTCTTCACGTGAAGTAGACGCGCCATACGCGTCCGCGAAGCGGGTCGCCGTAGATGACCCCGCCTTTCTCGCAGGCGTAGTTGAGTCGCTTTCCCTTGATCGAATCAGTCGCCCCACCAAGGGCCGAGCACCGGTTCCCGTTGCGGAGTTGGTAGCCCCAGGGGCGGCCTGCCGTCTCGGAGCCGCTGGTCTCTTCGGACTGGCCGACCACGCCGATCTTGAGGTAGGAGCCACTCCAGGGGGCTATCGGGCACGCGAGGCCGTCCCCGTTGTCCGCGCCGAAGCATGGGTCGAAGACATTGCCGCCATCAGCCGCGGGGGAGGTGAAGTGCCGCTCGGCGAAGCCGCGGCACACCGGCCTATCAAGCTGGGCGAGCCTGCCGAGGCGGTGTTCTAGCTTGCCGAGCAACGTTGGTCGAACAACGACCACCCGACCTTGAGGATGCGGAACGCTGCCGAGAATTCGTTCACGAGCTCGCGTGGGTCGCCACTCGGCGTCATCTCGTTCATCGGCAACGGGTACCGCCCGTCCCGCGCCGCACGAACCCTTATAGCGCTGGCCCGGGTCATGTTGGGCTACAACAAACTGTGCGCATCGCCACTGAGCTGCCGCCACAACGCAACCACAGCGCCACGCTGTTGAACCTCCGAGAAGACGACCTCTCCCGCATGCCGGATGACCGACGTGTCCCAGTGCCTTACCTCTCGCACACCTTTCAACGACTTGCTCGGCGTTCACAGCGGCACCCGCAGACTCTTGCTGTACCCCGGGCGCGGCACCTCGCTCGGATTGCCGTTGTAGGTCGGCGCTGGCTGGACGACCAACTACCAACCACTCATGTGACCACTCACCGTCCGCGACATCACCCCACCGCTGCCGTATGCCTGGTTCCACACGCCGCGGGCGACCGCCGCGCACGGGAGGGCACACCACGGCCGCCTGCAACAGCTCCGGGTCCGGTCTGACCAACCACGACCCGAGGTCACAATCATCGACCGTCCTCAAGAGCCACCGCAGGACGCCGCGGCGACCGCGGCCTCGTTGCCGGAGCGTCGAATGACTGGACTCCGAGGATGGGCGGCGGGACCAGCGCCCAGCTGTACCAGGAGGTTTCGCCGGGGCGCGTCCGTACCGACATTGCGTGCTGACCCTGGAAGCCCGATCCATCCCTCGCGCTTGTAGATCATGCTGCGGGCGGACACGAGGGTGCAGGCGCCGCACGTTGTCCGTGGAGTCACAGAGCAGACGCCGAAGAGCGGGTCAACGAAAGACCTCCTCGAGTACATCGATGGTGGTCCACCGGGGCACGTCGCACCAGCTCGACATGTGACCGAGCCGTTGGCCGCGGTGTGGCGTCGCTTCGAGGGGGGTTGCATCAGAGCGTCAGCCCACCGAATAGGAGTTCCGTGTGGGTGATGGCAATTCAAGAGAGCGATCAGACTGACTTCATGACATCGGCATGGGAGCACGTCGCGCCCCACGGGCGGGAGGGGTTGGGACGCCGTGAGCGAACGCGGGCCAGAGCGGGGTGGGCGCGATCAGTTGGGATAGAACTAGATCCGCGCAGATCGCTGAAGGAGTGAACGGATGAATGTTGGACAGGTGGCAGCTCGGTGCAGGGGGCAGATCCCGTGGTGCCGCGCCCACCTGGACTCCCCCGTTGTGGGGCGATCCTCGCGCCAAATGCGTCTCCTCGAAGGCCGCCCGCGATACAACGCGGCCTCGGTGAAGAACGAGTGACGCGTCACCCGAGGGTGACGCCAGGTGTCACGGGCAGCCAGCATCCGGCGTACCGGCCGCGGCTGATCAGCAGGTGTAGCTGGCCGTGGATGATGGCGCTGGCCGAGGCGGGGGCGCTGGTGGGCGAGGCGTAGTAGGCGCTGCGCCGGGCAGTTGGGGTTCCGAAGGAGTCGTATTGGTATGCGGTCCAATTGCCGTGTTGCAGCCGGACCTGGCGATCCGGGAAGTAGTTGTGCCGCAGAAGGATCGAGCGTTGGTACGTGGATGGCCACGCTTCGGGCACCCACCATCCTTGAAAGGCTCCCTTGGTCATGTGGTAGTAGATCCCGTGGTTGCGAATCCGTCGACGCTCGTCGTTGGGAGCGCTCGAGGAAGCGGGTAACCGTCGAGACATGGACGAGGTGACTCCTCCGGCGCCGTCGAACTTGTAGGCAGGATGGGTGCCGGCGGCGAAGAAGATGCTTCCAGGCTGGCTGGCGACCGGATAGTCACTGCGGAAGAGGTCTGCAGCCTGGGCGAATCGCGACTGTGCTGTCAGGTATTGGAGCTGCAGTAGTTGCCGGGTGTGGACGTCGTGGTAGTAGGGGTTGCGAATCACGTGAAGCAGTGAGTATCGGCTGATCCAGCCGGGGGCCCGAAATACCCTGCTTGCGTAGGCATCCACCGTGGTGGCGCCGCCGTCAAAGAATCGCACAGCGAGTGCGCGTGCGGCCGTGGTCTCGGTGAAGGCCGGCGCCAGCCGCCAGTAGTCGTGCAGACCGTAGAGAGCGAAGATGCTTCCGTTGAGGACACGCTCGCTGCGGAATTCCGGGTCGCGGGGATACTCTTCCAGCCAAAGGTAGCCGGACGCGTCGACGTGGGTGACCCATGGCTGACCAGCAAGAGGCGCAAGGGTGAGGCTGGCCAGCGTCTGGACGGCTGCGGCACGCCATTGCTGCTCACCGGTTACCGCCCACAGCCTGATGAACAGGCTCAGAACACCTCCTTGCGCCATCGCGCTGTACCAAGGAGCGCGCATCAGTACGGACTTGTCCCCGGCCAGGACAAAGTCAATGGGGTACGGAAACCACAAGGCGCCCCGCGAGGCGACACTGGTGTCGAGGAGGTGCTTGCCCGCCGCCTGTGCGCGGTCAAGATAGAAGTCGTCACCGGTGAGGCGATAGCTCTCCAGCTGCTGGATTCCCCAGACAGCCTGATTGGATGGGTGGTCGTATGCCTTGCCGTTCAGGTAGCGCAGCGGCACTCCCGCGGCGGTACTCGGCACGGGGGTGGTCTTCGTGGCGGGCGTCTTCAGCTCGTACGGCAGCGGCGCTCGCGCATTCATGACCGGTTGGATGCCTGATCTGTTGAACGTGGCGAGGGTCGTGGCCGCCCTTGGCGAGGCGAGCGACTGGCTCCGCTCGACTGCGGCGACGTCACGACTGGGGGGAAAGACAGTCCCGAGCTCCAGCGGATCCGGCATGCTCGGGGGCACCGAGCCGGCCGCTACGTCGTGTAATGCCGACTCGAAGTGGGACACAACGACGGCGTGAGCCGTGGTCGATCCCGTGATGTCGTTGTGATCGACCGAAGCATCAGCGGCCTGCGGCAGCGACACTGCAAGCAAGGCAGTCGCGAGGATGATGCAGAGCGGGCCTGTCAAGGATTTCACGTCGTCCTCCCCCAACGATTCGAATCGAAGACCCGCACCTCCCTGGCTAGGAGAGCGGGACCCCTTGGGCCCGCGGACGTAGGGTCGGGGGTCTGGAGATGCGTCGAATCAACCCTGGGTGGGGCCCGCCTGGACCCATCTGGCGCGGGCACGAACCGTGCCGGTGCGACCGATCAGCCAGTGCGCCGACCCCGCCCTGCGCGTCTCGGGCCAACCCACCGTGCAGGGTCTGCGCCGACACCGACGATGCGGCCGCGACCTCCATCACCGTGCGGCCGTCATCAATGACGCCCAGCACCGCCTTGTACCTCGGCTGCACCACGCTCATCTCCCCCATGAATGAGTCTCAAGGATCTTCAGTAGCAACTGTCAACATCAACCGAAACGCTGTCAGTCATCAGCAGAAGATCAAACATCATGCAAAGTGTCGTACAACGTGGAGTACCACATCGGAAGTGACTTCCGGGCGGGTCCAAAGACCCTAGGCGCAGTCATGGGTTTGTTGCTTTCTGGAGATGCAGGGTGCCGAGCTTCTACGGCGTGTGGCCAGCAGGCGGGGCTGGGGCTCATCAGCTGGCCGAACTGTCCCAAGGGCATGGGCATACCGACGCGCATCTCCAAGGGCGACGTCATGCCGTCACCGACGACAGGGTTGGCCGTCATCGGCCTGACCAACGGCCCCGGCTTCTACGTGAACCCCTGCCTGAAGTCCGAGGTCGACTGGGCCAAGAAGAACCACCGCCGGACCGGCATGTACGCGATGACGACCTACCCGACGGGTGGACAGCTGGCGAAGTACGGGTCATCGGGTCCGTGGAAGGGCGGCGACATTGTGTCCCGCCTGCGCAACGCGGGGTACGCCCAAGCGAAGTTCAACGTCGTCAAGGCACGGAACGCGGGACTGCACAACACGTTCCTCTGGGTCGACGTCGAGGACTACCCGGTCGCACCGTGGACGACCAGCACGGCGAGGAACCACGCCGTGGTCGAGGGGGTCGTGCGCGGGTACAAGGATGCGTCTCGGTGGGCTTCTACTCATCGTCCGGATGTGGAACTCCATCACGGGCAGCTGGCGCCCCGGGCTGCCGTTGTGGGACTCCGTCGGGCCATCGAGCTCGCGAACGGCGACAGCCCACTGTGCCGTCGCGTCCTTCACCGGCGGTCCTCGTGTCATGACGCAGTGGCGGACGACCGAGGCGGCCCAGGACTTCGACATCACCTGCCCCGGCGTCAACGGAACGACGCCCACCTGGTCGCCCTTGTATGCGTACCGCAGCACCATCCTGCGCGTCGGCAGCACGGGCTCCGCGGTGAAGGCCATCCATATACGGCTCGCGGTCACGCCAACCGCCCACTACGGCAACGTCGCCCGGTCGAAGGTGATCGAGCTGCAGAGGGCGCACGGACTGCGTCAGACCGGCGTCATGACGGCCGCCGAGTGGAAGGCCGCTGGGCCCTCATCGTCACACCCGCCAGGGCCTCGGCCCTGGGTCGCTACTTCGTGCAGTACTGACAGAGCGGTACCGAGTGCAGTCTGCTGTCAGGTGCGAGCGAGGTGACTGAAGTCAGCAGCACGCGTTGGCGATGGGTCAGTACGGAGACGTTCGCGCCAGCTGCAAGGCCCGGTTCATGTCGAACGGGGAGGCCTGCCGGTAGAGCCACGGCCGCCCGAACCACAGGTAACCGTCGACGTAGGTCCGCGCGAGGTTGCTGGTGCTCGCCGAGAGGTGCCACACGGTGTGCGCCACGTTGGGCGTGGGCGGAATGCCGAGCTTCACGCACGTGCTGGTGTCGGTCGCGGACCGGCACACCCACGCGTTGTCCGGGTCCGGGCCGGTGTAGCTGCCGAACGCGAAGGGGTGCCCCGACGACGACGTGTTGATCACCACGTGCTTGTTCCGGATACCTCGCGCAGCCAACGCCTGCACGATCGCAGCGCTACGCTTGATCTCACTGTCCGTGCTCGAGTAGTGCGTCGAGTTCAACGCGATCCCGCGCGCGTACTCGATGCCTGCCGGAAGAACGATCTTGAGCGCAGTGGGAACCCCGCCCTGACCGGGAGCGGGCCAGTCAGAAGACCCTGCATCGATGTACACACTCGTGTGCGGCAACGAACTGAACTTCTTCGCCGAGTACTTGATCAGGCTCGACGGGACCAGGGACTTGCCCGGCGCGCACAGCGCGAACGGCCCGTCAGGCTGCAGGATGATCGCCGTGTGCGCGCTCCCGATGGCCCCGGCCATCAGGTCGGTCCATTGCTTGTACGACGCCTGCTCGGCCGCCGTGGGGAGCCGCTTGCAGGCCTCGCCCTCCCACGGAACCATCCGGAACACCGCGATCTGGACCAGCGCCTCCGGGTTCCCCGCCTGCGCGTTCGAGATGTACGACCGCGTGCGGGCGGCGATGTCCTTGTTCGGGATCCACGCCCCGAACCACACCGCCTTGGGACGGAGCGCGATCTTGCCCAGCAACGTCTTGTTCGTTCCCGTCGCTGCCGCATATGGGGGCCACGCCATGTCGGACGCCCCCTTGTACACGCCCCAGGGGCGGCCCGCCAAGGGGTTGGTCGACGTGGTCGTTGCCGCGACCGGTTCGACCTGGAGTGGCGTGGGCCGCTCAGGCTGTGGGTCGGCAGATGTGCCGGCCGTGGCGCATCCAGCTGCCAGGACCATGGCCGCTGCGGCCACCGGAGTCAGCAGCTGTCGAAGGGTGGGACGCGCGAACATCTGACGAGGCTTCATGGCCACTCTTTCCCTGCGTTCCGGGGCCTGTGGGGGGAGGGCGCGCGTGAGCGCGTCCGCGTTGGCCGCCACCACACCTTACGGACGTCGTTGGGCCACTAGCGGCTAATCAACGGAAATGTCGACCGATGGTTGGGGGTCACGGTCCGAACGGATGACAGGTCGGATGGCGCGTCGTGGCTTGGCGCGCCGGTCATGAGGTCGCGAGCTCGTCTGGACCGGTGTTCGCGGAGTCCTCACGCGGGGACATGGCCACCCGAGGGGGAGTTGATCTGGTGCAGCTCGACGTCGCCCAGGACGCCGTCGTGAACGCTGGTGGTCATGTACGTGCAGAACGGCTGGCGACGACGGTCGGTGGGTGAGCCCGGGTTGAGCAGCCGCAGTCCTCGCGGTGTGGACGTGTCCCACGGGATGTGGCTGTGCCCGAAGACGAGGACGTCGAGATCGGGATAGTTTGCCTCGCAACGCATTTCGCGCCCCTTCGCCTGGCCGGTCTCGTGGACGACACCGAAGCGCAGTCCCTCGATCTCGAGCTCGGCCAGCTCAGGGAGCCGCTTGAGCAGCTCGCCGTGGTCGTTGTTGCCGGCCACCCCGACGAGGCGACGGGCCCGCGCCTCCAGTGCGTCGAGCAGCGCGACATCGACCCAGTCGCCGGCGTGGAGGACGACGTCGGCCTCGTCGACTGCATCCCACACCTTGCCCGGCAGGTCCTTGGCGCGCTTGGGCAGGTGGGTGTCGGCGAGCAGGAGCAGCCGGGTGGTCATGTGCAGTTACGAGCGGGGTCAGGACGCCGGGCGGGTGCGGGCGACGAGGTCGCGCAGGACGATGGTGAGTGCGCGAGGGCTGAACGGCTTGAGGACGTACTCGTCCGCGCCCGCCTCCAGCCCGTCCTGTCGGTCCTCCGGACGCGCCATCGCGCTGAGCATGACGACAGGAGTCGCCTCGAGGTAGCGGTGCGCGCGCATCGCTCGGACCACGTCGAGGCCGCTGATCCCGGGCATCCGCACGTCGAGCACCACGACGTCGGGCTTGAGCCCGTCGGCGATGAGCGTCATGGCCGCCTCGCCGCAGTCCGCAGGCACCGGGTCGAGGCCCGCCTTGGCAGCGGAGAGGGACACCAGGTGCCTGATGTCGTCGTCGTGCTCGACGACGAGAGCAACCGCCATGACCTGCCCTTCGTGCTCGTTCGGTGTCGGTGTGGCTCGTGCCAGCGTGACAACGTTGTCACCTCATCGGCCGCCCCGAGGTGAACGTGAGGGAGCGGTGCGCAGAAGGGACTGAACGGACGAGGACGAAAGCCGCAAAAGAGTATGCCGCGTGGCGCGGTCCCTCCCGCGCCCGCCCCGGTGCAGGGCGCAAGCACCCCACGCGAGGCGTGGGACCGGCCCCACGCGCGGTGCGCGCGTCGCCTCATGCGAGCCGGGCGCGCGTCGCCTCATACGAGCCGGGCGCGCCGCCACAACCGGGCCGACGGGCCGCCGATCAGGCCGGCGTCGGCGAGGAACGTCGTCAGGTTCTCCGCACTCGCGCGCAGCTTGCCGGCGTAGTGGTCGTTCGTTCGGGCGGCCGCGACGGCGACGTCCGGGTCCAGGCCGACGACGGCATAGGCGTCCCGGTGGACGAGGTTGTCGATGATGATGTTGGCGACGATGCCAAGGACGAGTCGCTGCTGACCACGCTGCGCGCGTGACATTCCGGCGGCCCGGCGGGCGATCTCCTCGCGGGCGAACCGCATGTGCCGCGCCTCCTCGATCACGTGGATCCGGCTGACCGCCCGGGTCAGGGGTTGCACGCGTTCGTCGGCGATGAGCTCGCGCTGGAAGATGTCGAGCACCTCCTCGGCCACGAGGATCGAGGCGAACAGGTTGGGCCCGTGGGCCAGCGTCTTGAACAGCCGGCCCAGCTGGTGGGAGAGGTGCTCGGGTCGGTAGGAGGGCGCTCCGTACTTCTCCGCTGTCTTCGCGAACATGATCGAGTGGCGGCACTCGTCCGCGATCTCGGTGAGCGCGAACTGCACGTGCGGGGTCGCCGGGTCCTGGTCGTAGATGTCGCGCAGGATCATCTGCATGAGAATCGTCTCGAACCAGATCCCCACACCGGAGACCGAGCAGAACTCGTGCTCGGTGAGCCGGAACCGCTGCTCCTCGTCGAGTGAGTCCCACAGGGGCGTGCCGTAGAGCGAGGACCACTCGGGGCTCAGTCCGTAGAGGCCCTCCTCGAGCGGTTCGGACCAGTCGATGTCGACCTGCGGGTCGTAGGAGTGCTTCGCGGCGGACGCGAGCAGTCGACGGGCGGTCGTGTCGCGGTCGTGCCGGGGCTGGATGCGCGCCAGGCGGGTGGCTGCGTCCTCAGCAGAGCTGGGGGGTGCGGTCTTCACGGTGGTCATGGGAGGTCTCCCTAGGTGTAACCGTCAGTAACAGTTACCATGGTTAGCGTGAAGTCTGGAGAAGTCAAGGGCGCGCCGGACGAGGTCCCCGACGACGGTGGCCCCGGAACGCGGCCCGACGGTCGCCGGGACCGCTGGAAGGCGCACCGCGCCGAACGGCGCCGCGAGTTCGTCGACGCCGCGATCGCCGCGATCCGCGCCGTGGGACCGCGCATCAGCCTCGACGACGTGTGTGCTCAGGCGAAGGTCACTAAGCCGGTGCTCTACCGCCACTTCCGCGACAAGGACGACCTCCACCGGGCGGTCCTCGACCAGGTGGCCACCCACCTCGTGATCCCGCGGATCACCGGCGAGCTGGCCCGCGTCCACGGGGACGACCGGGACCTGCTGCGAGCGGCGATCGGGGCGTATGTCGCGCTGGTGCGCGAGGAGCGCGACCTCTACCGCTATGCCATGGCGCACAACGGGCTCGGCGACGGTGGCGACTTCGTCGGCAGCGTCGAGGCGTCGATCGCCGGCGCCGTCGGGATGCTCCTCACTGCGCGTCAGGACGAGCCGGCCGACGACGCAGAGACCGTCGCCTTCGGCATCGTCGGCATGGTCCAGCTCGCGACCAACCGGTGGCTCGACCGACCCACGGTCAGTGAGGAGTCCCTCATGACCACCCTGACCGAGCTCGCCTGGACGGGCCTGGCGCCCAGGGTCGAGGGCGCCCGGACTGACGCCACGGACTGACGCCACGGACTGACGCCACGAACCGCCTTCGCGTACGCATCGAGCGGACGGCGTGCGCTGCTGGGACACTGGGGGCGATGAGAAACGAGCCCAGCGGCCGGCCAGGCCCTCGACGTCCCGCGTTCTTCAGCCCTGCCGCCATGGAGTCCCGGGGTGGCACTGTCCCCGACCCCGCGCAGGTGACCGAGATCGCGCACGAGACGGCCGCCGTCCTCGTCGGCACGGGCCGCGCCTCCGACGACCCGGCGCTCACGGCCCGTCTCGTCGCGCTGGTCGACGACCTCGGCCTGTCGACCGTCGCCGAGCTCTGGGCCGACCGGCCGCCCCGCAGCCTGCCCGGGGCGCTGTGGCGGCTCTACGCGTTGCGGGAGTGGGTGCAGCGCGCGCCGCAGGAGGCCGCCTCCGACTACGCCGCCGGCATCCGCTTCACCGACGTCAACCACGTCGTCGCCGGTGTCGCCGAGCCGCCCGGCCCCGCGGAGCTGCGTGAGCTCACCGACTCGATCTTGCGCGGTGTGTTCGCCGGGGACTTCGCGGTGGCGCTGCAGCGCGCCGCGGCGTTCTGCCGGGTCGTCGCAGCGGGCCGTGCCGACCGCGCGCACACCACGGACGTGCAGGATCGTGACGCCGCCGGGATGCAGACCCAGCGCGCCGCGTCGATGCTCTCCACCGCGGGTGACCTCGAGGTGTGCGCCACGCTCTGGCGTTCCGGCGAGCTGCTCTGAGAGGTGCGCCGCGGGCGCGTCCGACCACCCGGCATACCGCTGCGCAGCCGTCCGCCACCCCCGGAAGGGGTTCTCCACAAGGGGCCGAACGGGGGAACAGTCCGGGCGGGAGCGGGGTTATGGTTTGGTGTGCGCCGGGCCGCGGTAGCCCCGGGTCCCAAATTAAGCCGCCACGAGCGGCCTCGTGCCGTGAGGCGCTCCCGGCCCGGCGCACACTCCTCGCGCAGTGCCGGACCTCTCGCAGCCGACGTGGGTCAGGCCGGAGGCGACGCGCCCGGGCAGACGCCGTCGTGCTCTGCGGCGTCCCGCCGGGAGACCTGCCGCGAACGCCGACCCGGCCCGCTCCACCCGCACGTCCGGCAGACGGCATGGCTGAAGGAACCCCGGTCCTCGACCTCCGTCGGCTCGCCCATCTGGGCGCCGTCGACCTCGTGCGGCATGGATTCATCATCCGACATCGAACTTAGTGACTAGTCATTCCGGTCCGGACGTGACCCAGATGGGTGGTTAGTGGCTTGCGCGGGTCAAGACATCGCAAACAAATGTCCGGGTCTTCCCCAGACTCCGTTAGCGTTTTGCCATGACCACGGACCCGCACGCCGGTGCAGAGCTCACCGATGATGCGCTCCAGCACGAGATCGAGCTGGTCGGTGACCTCGTCGTCGCGGCCTCGGCGAGCGAGCGGCCTCTCACCGATGACGAGATCGACCAGGCGCTGGGGATCGAACGCGCTCATTGCGCGGTCCCGGCGGACGGTGCCACGCACCGCAGCCACCCGCAGCGGGCCTGGACGCGGCAGAACGCCTGAACGTCCGGTGAACTACCGGTACCAGCCAGGTTGCACGATCGGTCCGGCTTGCCCGTAGCATCGTCCCCGGCCATCCCCCCGCACGACCGGAGAGAACCGTGGGCTTCCGCCTCACCCCCCAGGAGAACAGTTTCTATGACCTGTTCGCCAAGTCTGCCTCGTACCTCATCGACGGCTCCCGTGAGCTGACCACGATCCTCGGGGTCGCTCCCAGCGAGCGCGAGGCCGTGGCAGCGCGGATGCGCGAGATCGAGCACGCCGCCGACGAGGCGACGCACGAGATCATCCGCAAGGTCAACAGCTCGTTCATCACCCCGTTCGACCGTGAGGACATCCACGGCCTGGCGTCGACCCTCGACGACTGCATGGACCTCATGGATGCCGCGGTCGACCTGATCGTGCTCTACCGCATCGGCGACCTCCCGGCCGGCGTGTCCGACCAGGTCGAGGTCCTGTCGCGGATGTCCGAGCTCACGGCCGAGGCCATGCCGCGCCTGCGCTCGATGAAGGACCTCTCCGAGTACTGGATCGAGATCAACCGCCTCGAGAACCAGGCCGACCAGATCTACCGCGGTCTGCTCGCAGCCCTCTTCAACGGTGAGTACGGCGGCGACGCCATCACCATCATGAAGCTCAAGGAGGTCATCGAGGAGCTCGAGGCCGCCGCCGACGCCTTCGAGACCGTCGCGCACAAGGTCGAGAGCATCGCGGTCAAGGAGTCCTGAGTCCACCCATGGATTGGCTTCCGGTCGGAATCGTCATCGCCCTGGCGATGGGGTTCAACTACACCAACGGTTTCCACGACGCGGCTAACGCCATCGCGACCTCGGTCTCGACGCGCGCCCTCACCCCCCGCGTCGCCCTGGCGATGGCTGCCGTCGCCAACCTGCTCGGCGGCCTCATGGTCTGGATGTTCGGCCAGGTCGCGGCCACCGTGGGCAAGGGCATCATCGAGGCGCCGACGGGCAGCGAGGGCTTGGCCATCTGTGCGGCCGCGCTCATCGGCGCCATCGGCTGGAACCTGCTGACCTGGTGGTACGGACTTCCCTCGTCCTCGTCGCACGCCCTGATCGGTGGGCTCGTCGGTGCCGCTCTGGCGGCCGGTGCGACGGTGAAGTGGGATGGCGTCTGGCACAAGGTCGTGATCCCGATGGTCGTCTCACCGTTCGCCGGGATCATCCTCGGCTACCTCCTCATGGCGGCCATCCTCTGGCTGTTCCGGCGGGCGCAGCCCGGTCGGGTGTCGCGCGGCTTCCGCTACGCACAGACCGTCTCCGCGGCGTCGATGGCGGTGGGGCACGGTTTCCAGGACGCGTCCAAGACCGCAGGCGTGGTGGTCCTGGCCCTGACCGTGGGTGGCTACAGCTCGGGCGGCGAGGTCCCGTTGTGGGTGCTGCTCATCAGTGCCGTGGTCATCTCCCTCGGCACGTATGCCGGTGGGTGGCGGATCATGCGCACCCTCGGCCGGCGGATCATCCACCTCGACCCGCCCCAGGGCTTTGCCTCCGAGAGCTCGGCGGCGTCCATCCTCTGGATCGCTGGCATCGGCTACGGCGCGCCCATCTCGACGACCCACGTGATCACCTCCGCCATCATGGGTGTCGGTGCGACCAAGCGGCTCTCCGCGGTCCGGTGGGGCGTCGCCGGCAACATCGTGGGCGCCTGGGTGCTCACCTTCCCGGGGGCGGGCTCCGCGGCTGCGCTGACCTACTGGCTCATCCACCTGTTCCTCTGAGCACCCCCACCTGAAGCCCTCCCGCCTCACCCCGCCCAGCACCCACCCGGTGCTTTGTGCCAATAGCGCTCGTGCGATCGGCTCGACACGCCGTCCATGCCCAGCGTTGTTCGCACAGAGCGGTGCCGTGATGGGGCCGGGCAGGCGTCCACAAGGGCGGGCCTGCTGTCGTCCTATCCACAGCACAGCGCGGCCCACGCCGGGGATCGGGTGCACCGCGACACGGTGCCCAGATGGATGTCATCGCCTTCCAGGGCCTTCCCCAACCGTTCACCCCCCACGACGCCGCTGGCGTCGGCATCACCCGAGGGCAGCTGGTCCACGCCCTCTCGATCGCCGCGGTGGACCGCCTGGCCCGTGGACTGTATGCCGTGAACCACAGCTGGGAGCTCCTGTCGGCCGAGCGGCGCCACGCGGGACTGGCGCACGCTGCATACCGGACGGTCGGGGACGCCGTGCTCTCCCACCACAGCGCCGCTCTCCTCTGGGGCTTGCCGGTATCGCGTCGTGAGCAGGCGCGGGCGACGCTCACCGTCCTCGCCGACCGTCGCACGTCCGTCCGTGCGAGCTGGGTGCACCTCTATCGAGCCACGCTGAGGGAAGGGGAGGTCACCACGCTCAGCGACATCGAGCTCACCTCGCCGGCGAGAACGGTGCTCGACTGCCTGCGTTCGCTGCCACCTGGTGATGGCGTCGCCATCGGTGACGCGGCACTGAGGCTGGGCCTCGTCAGCTCAGGAGACCTCGCCACCGTCCTGCGTGGACAGGGTGGCTGGCCGGGGGCGAGGCGCGCCGGGCTGTGGCTGCCCCGCCTCGATGGACGACGGGAGACCTGGCTTGAGTCGTATTCGGTCGTCGCCCTGAGCCGGTTCGGGATCGAGCCGCCGGAGCCACAGGTCGAGGTGTTCGACGATCGCGGCTTGATCGGTCGGGTCGATGCGCTCTGGCTCGATGACGGTGTCGTCGGGGAGGCCGATGGTGTGGGCAAGTACCTGGGCGAGTTCGATGTTTCGGGACCCAGTGGCGAGGCGGCGGCGCAGCGGGTCGTGAGGGAGAAGGCTCGCGAGGACAGGCTGCGCGACGTCGGACTCGAGGTCGTCCGGTGGATGACCGGCGAGATCCTCCACTCACCCCAGGTCGTGGCTGGGCGTGTCAAGGCCGCGCAGCGTCGTGGTGAGGCCTCGCGGTTCCGCGGCCGGATGCGCCTCAGTCCATCGGTGCCGCCGCCTTGTGCCAGCAACACGCCTGACGCCCGGCGTGTCGCAGGGTTCTGACACGCGCTATTGGCACAAAGCGTGAGGGGTCTAGCCGAAACGGCCGGAGATGTAGTCCTCGGTGGCCTTGACGCTGGGGTTGTTGAAGATGCGCTGGGTGTCGTCGATCTCGACCAGCTTGCCGGGCTTGCCGGTCGCCGCGAGATTGAAGAACGCCGTGCGGTCGGAGACGCGGGCCGCCTGCTGCATGTTGTGCGTGACGATGACGATCGTGTACTTGCTCTTCAGCTCACCGATCAGGTCCTCGATGGCCAGTGTCGAGATCGGGTCGAGCGCGGAGCACGGCTCGTCCATCAGGAGCACCTGCGGCTCGACCGCGATGGCGCGGGCGATGCACAGACGCTGCTGCTGCCCACCGGACAGGCCCGCACCGGGCTTGGCCAGACGGTCCTTGACCTCGGTCCACAGGTTGGCCCCCCGGAGCGACTTCTCGACGACCTCGTCGAGGCGCTTCTTGCCCTTGACGCCGTTGAGCTTCAGCCCGGCGGCGACGTTGTCGTAGATGGACATCGTCGGGAACGGGTTCGGCCGCTGGAAGACCATGCCGACCGTGCGGCGAACGGCGACCGGGTCGATGCTCGATTCGTACAGGTCCTGGTCGTCGAGCATGACCTTGCCCTCGACCCGCCCGCCGGGAGTGACCTCGTGCATGCGGTTGAGGGTCCGCAGGAAGGTGGACTTGCCGCAGCCGGACGGGCCGATGAACGCGGTCACCGAGCGCGGCTCCACGGTCATGGTCACGCCTTCGACGGCCTTGAACGCGCCGTAGTAGACGTTCAGGTCGCTGACGTCGATTCGCTTGGCCATGAGGGTGATTCGTCCTTCGCTTGCGGGAGTTCAGGTTTCAGAACGGTCGGGGTGAATACGCCGGTATGGCGTTCGGCCCGCTACTTCTTCACGGAGCCGAAGCGCGAGACCACGCGACCGGCGACATTGAGCAGGAGGACGAGCAGGATCAGGGTGAGGGCGGACGCCCACATGCGGTCGACGGCAGGCTGCAGGACCTCGGTGCGGTCCTGGTTGATCATCGTCGGCAGGGTGGGCATGAGTCCACCGAAGAGGTCCGTCGCGATGGACTTCGTGTAGGGCCCGAGGATGAGCAACGGGGCCGTCTCGCCCATGACCCGAGCGAGGCCGAGCAGCACACCGGTCACGATGCCGGAGAAGGCGGTCGGCAGGACGACCCGCATGACGGTCTTCCACTTCGGCACGCCCAGCGCGTACGACGCCTCGCGGAGCTCGTTGGGCACGAGCTTGAGCATCTCCTCGGTGGAACGGACGATGACCGGGATCATGAGCAGCACCAGGGCGAGGCAGACCGCGAACCCGACCCGCTGGAGGCCGAACGTGGTCACCCACAAGGCGTAGATGAACAAGCCGGCGACGATGGACGGGACACCGGTGAGGATGTCGACCATGAACGACACCGTCTTGGCCAGTCGGCCACGGCCGTACTCGACGAGGTAGATCGCCGTGAGGATGCCGATCGGCACCGAGATCAACGCGGTGACCATGCCCTGGATGAGCGTGCCCTGGATGGCGTGGACCGCGCCGCCACCCTCTCGGCGGGAGGTGATGCCGCGCTGGGAGTTGGTCCACCACTGGGCGTCGAGGAGCAGGTGGTACCCCTTCGAGCCCACGGTCCACAGGATCCAGACCAGCGGGATCAGGGCGAGCAGGAACGCACCCCACATCACGGCGCGGGCGATCTGGTCCTTGACGGCACGACCACGAGCCCTGTGGCCGAGGCCGGTGGGGAGGCCGCCACGTGACTCAGGCGGAGCCGCGGCCGAGGTGGCGCGGGGGTCGACGGTCCCCGTGGAGGTGGTGCTGGAGGTCGTCATTCGCTGAAGGCCTTCCTGCGCTCGATGACGATGCGCGCGATGGCGTTGACGACGAAGGTCAGGATGAAGAGCACGAGACCTGCGGCGATGAACGCGCCCGCCTTCTGGGGGGTGTCGAACTCGGCGGCGTTGTTGGCGATCCGCGAGGCGAAGGTCTCTCCGCCGTTGAGCAGGGAGAAGGTCCACTTCGACCCGTCGGGGAGGGTGGACAAGATGATCGTGACGGCGATCGTCTCACCGAGCGCCCGGCCGAGGCCGAGCATCGAGGCGCTGATGACGCCGGGCTTGCCGAACGGCAGCACCGACATGCGGATCATCTCCCACTTGGTGGCGCCGAGGGCCAGGGCGCCCTCGCGGTGGGTCAGCGGCGTCTGCGCGAACACCTCGCGCGACAGGGCGGTGACGATGGGCAGCACCATGATGGCCAGCACGATGCCGACGAACAGGATGGTGCTGCCGCCGCTGATCCCCGCGTCGGAGAAGAGGGGGAACCAGCCGAGCTTGTCGCGCAGGAAGCTCTGCACCGGCTCGAACACCGGGCCGAAGGTCCGCAGGCCCCAGATGCCGTAGACGATGGACGGCACGGCAGCCAGCAGGTCGATGACGCTGGCAGCAGGGCGGGACAGCCAGGACGGCGCGTACTGCGTGATGAAGAGGGCCACGGCGACGCCGACCGGCACGGCGATGAGCATCGCGATCGCGCTGGAGGTCACCGTGGTCCACAGCAGCTCGACGATCCCGAACCGCAGGTTGTTGCTGTCGTCGACGGCCCACTCGCGCGAGGTGAGGAAGCTGACCTTGTCGTTGGCGATCGCGGGGATGGCCTGCCACAGCAGGAACACGCCGACCAGGGTCACCAGGGCGATGACCAGGAGACCGGCGCCCTTGGCGGCGCCGCCGAAGAGGCGGTCACCGAGGCGGCCGGTCCCGGCGCCGTCACCGGTGAGCGGTGTGCGCCCGTGGGGTCCGGGGGTCTCGTCGGCCAGGGAAACGCCGGTCACTGATGACACGTGCTGCCTATCGCGATGGGGTGGATGGGAGACGACGGCGAGCCGAGGCTGGTGGTGGCCAGCCCCGGCTCACCCGGTGGGTCAGGACAGGGCGTCGATCGCCGTGTCGACCTTGGTGCGGACCTCGGTCGGCAGCGGTGCGTAGCCGATGCCTTCGAGCGAGGACTGGGTCTTCTCGGAGGCGAAGCTCTTCAGGAAGGCCTTGGTCAGCTTGGCCTTCGCCGCGTCCTTGCCCTTCGAGCAGACGATCTCATAGGTGACGAGGTTGATGGGGTAGGCCCCGGGAACCTTCGTGGCGTAGTCGAGCTTGAGGCGCAGGTCGTTGCCCTCGCCGTCGGGCTTCGCCGCGGCGATGGCCTTGCCGACCGACTCGCCGTTGAGCTCGACCGGGCCGGCCCCGTTGTCGACCTGGGCGATGCCCAGCTTGTTGTCCTTGGCGTAGGACCACTCGGCGTAGGTGATGCCACCCTCGGTGGACTGCACGGCGCCCGCGACACCGGCGGACTTCTCCTTGCCCTCGCCCTTGCCGGTCCAGGCCTTGCCCGGCTCGGCGGTCCACGCCGACGGGGCGGCGGCGTTGAGGTACTTGGTGAAGTTCTCCGTGGTGCCGGACTCGTCCGAGCGGAAGAACACCTTGATGGGCTCGGAGGGCAGCGTGACGCCGGAGTTGATCTTCGCGATCGAGGCGTCGTTCCAGGTCGTCACCTTGCCGTTGAAGATGTTGGCGATGACCTCGGGGGTCAGGACGAGCTTGTCGACACCCTTGACGTTGTAGGCGACGGCGATGGGGCCGGTCACCATGGGCAGGTTCCAGGCGGGCGAACCGCAGTACTTGGCGGCCTCGTCGACCTCGATCTTGCCGTCCTTCTCCGTCTTCTTGAGGGCGGAGTCGGAGCCGGCGAAGTCCACCTGGCCGGCGAGGAACTGCTTGATGCCCGCGCCGGAACCGGTCGGGTTGTAGTTGATGGTGGCGCCGGAGCAGGTGTCCTGGAAGGCGGAGATGGCCTCCTCGATGGCGTTCTTCTGGGCGGAGGAGCCCTCGGCGTTCAGGGTGCCCGTCGGGCAGTCGGACGAGCTCGAGCTGGCTGAGCCGGAGCCACCAGCGGTGGCGCCACTGTTGCTGTTGTTGTCGGAGCCACACGCCGTCAGCGCGAGGGAGCCGACCACGGCGACGCTGGCCAGCAGGCCGAAACGCTGGATCTTCACGGTGATGAAACCTCTCACAGGGGGAAACTTGGAGGCGGGCGGGATGCCCGACGACTGCGAAGGTAGGCAGGGCGAGTGACGCCGTGGTCCGTCGTGGGTGAACGCAGGGTGAACACCAGCCAGACATTGGTGGGCGCTGCACCGTCCCCCCGGCGGGTTCCACGTGAACGGGGGGTCATGACCCGGTCAGCAGCGGCCTGTCGGCTGGACGCGGCTCAGGGCAGGTGGCGCTCGACGGCGACCACGCGGGCGGTCGCGCCGGACCCCACCAGGTGGGCCACGAGGACCTCGCCCTTGCCCATGGAGTCGGCAGCTGCAGCGGCCAGGGTCGTGGTCACGGACGCGGCGTCGGGCTCGTCCGGGTGGACCAGGGCCTCGAGGGTGCCCAGCAGGTCCGGCAGCACCGGACCGTGACTGCACAGGGCCGCGGGGCCGCCGCGCTCGAGCAGGCGCCGGAGGTGACGGGAGGCGCGAGAGGGGTCCGCGGCATACCCCTCCTCGCTCAGGCCGTCCTTGATCCGCAGCGAGGTGCCGCTCGCGGCGGCATACGGGCGGACGGTGTCGGCGCAGCGTGCCGCCGGTGAGCTGACCAGGCGCCGGACGGCGTATGCAGCGAGCAGCCGCGACACCTCGGCTGCCCGGGCCCGCCCGGCGCGGTCGAGGGGACGCGTCAGGTCCTCGCCGGACCAGGCGCCGCGGGTGACCGCGTGCGCGTGGCGCACCAGGGCGAGTGGCCAGGTGATGAGCGTGCCGGCCTTGTCGGCGCGCACCACCGCGCGGAGCTGGTCGCGGTCGCGGGCGTAGTCGAGCCGGTCGGACGCACTGACCACGTCGAGCCAGCGGACCTCGTCGATCTCGTTGCGCAGGGGGCCTGGGGGCGTGGTCGCCTCCGCGGCCCAGTAGTGCACCGTCTTGGTCGCAGGGGTCCCGGCCGCGTCGAGGACGGTGTACTCCGCGGTGGGCAGCGGGCGCCCGAGGCTGACCTCCAGGGAGGTCTCCTCCTCGGTCTCCCTGACCGCAGCCACCGGCCAGGCCTCACCGGGGTCGAGCTTGCCCTTGGCCCACGACCAGTCGTCGTACTTGGGCCGGTGGACGAGCGCGACCTCGAGCTGTCCACGGCGTCGCCGCCATGGGACGGTCCCTGCGGCAGGGATGGGGGTGGTCAACGTCGGCGGGCCCTGCGCCGGCGCCGGGCGTGCTGCTCGATCATGGACGCCTGGAGGTCGGCCAGCGGCTGTCCCTCGGCGTCGAGGACCACGCGGGTCCACCGTCCGTCGCCGGAGAGCCGCCAGTGGGCGTACTGGTCGCTCATGCCGCGGGCCAGGATGGCCTGCAGGTCCTCGACGTGGCGGGGGTCGGAGAGGCGCACAAGGGCCTCGACGCGACGGTCGAGGTTGCGGTGCATCATGTCCGCGCTGCCCATGAACACCTCGGGCTCGCCACCGTTGCCGAAGTGGAAGACCCTGGAGTGCTCCAGGAACCGTCCGAGGATCGAGCGGACCTCGATGTTGTCTGACAGGCCCGGCACGCCGGGACGCAGTGCGCAGATGCCGCGCACCCAGACGTCGACGTGCACGCCCGCCTGCGAGGCGCGGTACAGGGCGTCGATGACCTGCTCGTCGACGATGGAGTTGACCTTGAACTGGACCAGCCCCCCGCGGCCGGCCTGCGCGTGCTCGATCTCGTTCTCGATGCGGTCGACCAGCCCGGAGCGCAGGGAGCGGGGGGCGACGAGCAGCCGCTTGAACTTGCTGCGCGGCGCGAACCCCGAGAGCTGGTTGAACAACCGGGCCAGGTCCTCCCCGACCTGGGGATCGGTCGTCAGCAGGCCGAAGTCCTCGTAGAGGCGCGCCGTCTTGCCGTTGTAGTTGCCCGTGCCGACGTGGCAGTAGCGACGCAGCGTGCCGTCGTTCTCCTGGCGCACCACCATGCAGAGCTTGGCGTGGGTCTTGAGCCCGACGATGCCGTAGACGACGTGGACGCCCGCGTGCTCGAGCTTGCGGGCCCAGGAGATGTTGTTCATCTCGTCGAACCGCGCCTTGATCTCGACGATCGCCAAGACCTGCTTGCCGGCCTCGGCCGCGTCGATGAGGGCGTCGATGATGGGGGAGTCGCCGCTGGTGCGGTAGAGCGTCTGCTTGATGGCCAGCACGTTCGGGTCGGCGGCCGCCTGCTCGATGAAAGACTGCACCGACGTTGAGAACGAGTCGTAGGGGTGCTGGAGCAGCACGTCCTTGTCACGCACGACCGCGAGGATGTCGGCCGCCTTCGCAGTCTCGGCGGGGGCGAGGTCGGGGTGCGACTGCCCGCGGAACGGCTCGAACCGCAGGTCCGAGCGTTCGAGGTCGGCGACGAGGTTGAGTCCGCGCAGGTCGAGCGGCGCGGGGAGCCGGTAGACCTCGCTGTCGCTGACACCGAGCTCGCGCACCAGCATGTCGAGCACGTGGTCGTCGATGGTCTCGTCGACCTCGAGGCGGACGGGCGGCCCGAACCGGCGCCGGGTCAGCTCCTTCTCCAGGGCGGTGAGGATGTTCTCGGCGTCGTCCTCCTCCACCTCGAGGTCCTCGTTGCGGGTCACCCGGAAGGTGAAGTGCTCCTGCACCTCCATGCCGGGGAACAGCATGTCGAGGTGTGAGGCGATGACGTCCTCCAACGGGACGAACCTCGTCGAGAACAGGTCCGTCGTCGCCGGCTCGCCGCTCTCGGGCTCGATGTGCAGCAGGCGGGGCAGCAGCGGCGGCACCTTGACCCGGGCGAAGTGCTCCTTGCCGGTCTTGGGGTTGACCAGCACGACGGCCAGGTTGAGCGAGAGGCCGGAGATGTAGGGGAACGGGTGCGCCGGGTCGACTGCCAGGGGTGTCAGCACCGGGAAGACGCGGTCGGCGAACAGCTCGGTCTGCAGGGCGCGCTCGGAGTCGCTGAGCTCGTCCCAGCGGACGATCGAGATGCCCTCGTCCTCCAGAGCGGGCTGGACCTTGTCCTTGTAGACCACGCTCTGCATGGCCTGCAGCTCGTGCGCGACCAGGGAGATCTGCTCCAGCACCTCACGCGGCTCGAGCCCGGACGCCGAGCGGACCGCCAGGCCCGTGGCGATGCGGCGCTTGAGCCCCGCCACCCGGACCATGAAGAACTCGTCGAGGTTGGACGTGAAGATCGCGAGGAACCGGGCGCGCTCCAGCAGCGGCACCGACTCGTCGGCCGCCAGCTGCAGGACGCGTTCGTTGAACTGCAGCCAGGAGATCTCCCGGTCGAGGAACCGGTCACCCGGCAGGCCGCTCTCGTCCGGCTGGCTCGAGGCGTGCACCACCCGCATGAACCTGCCGTTGGAGGCCCGCGGCTGGGCGCTCGCGATCGAGACCTCCTGCCCCGGGATGTCGTCGGCGCCGCTGCCGTCGTGGGACTCCGCGGCAAGGCTGCCGGCCACGTCGGCCGCACGGCTGGTCACACTCATGCGCTCATCCTGACAGTGGTTGGTGAACGGTGTGCGAATACATCACGTCCACCATGATGCTGCGGAACCCGAGCCCCGTGTAAGTCCGTATCGCAGCCCGGTTGTCGCCGTCGACGTAGAGGACCACCTCGGGCAGCCCGAGCGAGGCCAGGTGGGCGAGCCCGAGCGAGGTGACGGGGCGCCCCAGTCCGCGCCCCTGGTATGTCGGGTGCACCCCGACGACGTACACCTCTCCTGCCGGCCGGGTCGGGTCGATCGACGACGTCTCCTCGGGGTCGACCTTGGTCCAGTGGAACGCCGCGACCTCGTCGGGCTGCTCGTCGGCGACCACGAGGATGAAGCCGGCCGGGTCGAACCACGGCAGGGCCATCCGTTCCTGCAGGTCCTCCAGGGTCAGGCTCCCCTGCTCGGGGTGGTGGGCGAAGGCGGCCGCGTTGGTCGCCAGCCAAGCCTGCTCGTCCCGCCCCGGCTCGAACGCCCGTGCCGTGAACCCGGCGGGCAGGGCGCTCGCCGCCGGGTCGAGGTCGGCCTCGCCGAGCGGACGGGCCATCTTGTGCAGCTCGCGGACCGCGACCAGCCCGAGGCGGTCGGCCAGGGCCAGCGCTCCGGGCAGGCGGCCGTGGGACCACAGCCTGGCTCGAGGGGCCTGGGCGAGAGCAGCCTGCGCGAGGGCCGTCCCGACGCCGGCCCGGCGCGCGTCCGGGTCGACGAGGAGCTCGCCGGAGGCGGCTGGGTCGTCCGTCCCCTCGAGCTGGGCGTACCCCGTGAGCCGCTCCGCGGCATACGAGAGCAGGTGGCGGACCCGGCCGGGTCCGGAGGTGAGGTGGAGGACGCTCTGCTCGGACAGGGCGCTGACACCGTCTGCCGCAGTGCTCCGGGCGAGCAGGTCGCGCACCTGCTCGCGCTGGGTGTCGGTGAGGCTGTCGGTGACGTGGATGGCAGGTGAAGGCACGAAAAGCATTGCACCACGCATCTTCCTTTTGGGGCGACCGCCCCGTTAGCGTGCTCCGGGTCTGGCTACCGCCGGAACCAGCCCTTTTCGCACAAGGACGCATCCATGACCTCATCCCGCACCCGACGGCTGTCCAGCGTCGTCGCCGTCGCCGCGTTGGCCGCCTCAGGGGCCGCCTTCGTGAGCGGCAGCTCGCAGGCAGCACCCAATGGCCCCACGATGGACATCCAGCTGCTGTCGTTCAACGACTTCCACGGCAACCTCCAGCCGCCGGCCGGCTCCAGCGGCCGCGTCGTCACCGACCACAAGCTGGTCACCGACCCCAAGACCGGCGTGGTCTCGAGCGCGGACGTCACCACGGATGCCGGCGGGTCCGAGTACCTCGCCACGCACCTCAAGGAGGCCCGCCAGGGTCACCCCTACTCGCTGACCGTGGCCGCCGGCGACCTCATCGGTGCGTCGCCGTTCCTGTCGGCCGCGTTCCACGACGAGCCCACCATCGAGGCCATGAACGCCCTCAAGCTGGACGCGAGCGCCGTGGGCAACCACGAGTTCGACGAGGGCTACAAGGAGCTGCAGCGGATGGCTGACGGCGGCTGCCTCAACGACGGCGCCGGCGCGAACAACCAGGACTCCTGCCCCGGTGGCAAGACGTTCACGGGTGCCAACTTCGACTACCTCGCGGCGAACGTCGTCTACTCCGGCACCAACAAGACCATCCTGCCGCCCTACACGATCAAGAACATCAAGGGCGCCAAGATCGGCTTCATCGGCATGACGCTCAAGGACACCCCGTCCATCGTCACCCAGGCTGGTGTCGCAGGCCTGCAGTTCAAGGACGAGGTCGCGACCGCGAACGCGCTGGTGCCCGTCCTGAAGGAGCAGGGCGTCAACGCGATCGTCGTGCTCATCCACCAGGGCGGAACTCCGAACCAGCAGGTCTGGTACGGCCCGGACAACAAGCCCTACACGGTCAACCCGACCTACGACTACACCTGCGCCAAGGGTGGCAGCCTGGCCGCCGACAGCCCGATCCTGCCGATCGCCAAGGGCCTCGACCCGGCCATCGACATGATCGTCTCGGGCCACACGCACCAGCCCTACGTCTGCAACGTCCCGGACCCCAAGGGCCAGCAGCGCATGGTGACCTCGGCCTCGTCCTTCGGCCGCCTGTTCACCGACACCGAGCTGACCTACGACCGGCGCACGCAGGACATCGTCCGCACCTCGGTCAAGAGCGCCAACATGGTCGTCACCCGCGACGTCCCCAAGGACGCCGCGCAGACCAAGATCATCACGGACTACTCCGCCCTGGCCCGCCCCATCGCCAGCCGGGTGCTCGGCAAGATCACCACCGACGTCACCCGCACCGGCAACGCCGGTGGTGAGTCGGCGCTCGGTGACCTCATCGCCGATGCGCAGCTCGCCGACCCGTCGGTCGTCACCGGTGGCAAGGTGCCGCAGATCGCGTTCATGAACCCCGGTGGCATCCGCTCCGACCTGACGTACCTCAACAGCCCGTACAACGAGGCCCCGGGGGACATCACGTTCGAGGAGGCGTTCACGGTCCAGCCGTTCAACAACTACCTCGTGTCGCTCGACCTCACCGGTGCGCAGATCAAGCAGATCCTGTCCGAGCAGTGGACCTCGCCGAACTCCGGCTCGGGCACGAAGATCCTGCAGGTGAACAAGGCCTTCAAGTACACCTACTCGGGGACCACCCTCGGCGCGGTGACCCTGAACGGCGCCCCGCTCGTCGACACCCAGACCTACCGGGTGGTGACGAACAACTTCCTGGCCGGTGGCGGGGACAACTTCCCGACCATGGCCAAGGGGACCAACGTCTACTTCGGTGGACTCGACATCGACGCGTTCGCCAACTACCTGGAGAAGAACTCGCCGTACACCCCCGGTGCGCTCGACCGGATCACCAAGAACTGATCCGGCCCCCGGCACCGAGAAGGCGCCCCTCCCGTTCGCGGGAGGGGCGCCTTTCGTGTGGAGCGGCCCGGCTCTGGTAGCCGGTGAGGAGTCAGGCGTCGACGGGCACGTCCTCGGCCGGGACGAAGCGGTACCCGACGTTGCGGACGGTGCCGATCAGCACCTCGTGCTCGGACCCCAGCTTCGCGCGCAGCCGCCGCACGTGGACGTCCACCGTCCGCGTGCCGCCGTAGTAGTCGTAGCCCCAGACCTCCTGGAGCAGCTGGGCGCGGCTGAACACGCGACCCGGGTGCTGGGCGAGGTACTTCAGCAGCTCGAACTCCTTGTACGTCAGGTCGAGCAGGCGACCGCGCACCCGGGCGGAGTAGGTGGCCTCGTCGATGGTCACGTCGCCGCTGGTGATCTGGACGTCGTCAGGCTCCTGCAGCTCCTGGAGGCGACCGGCGGCCAGTCGCAGCCGGGCCTCGACCTCCGCCGGGCCGGCCGACTCGAGCAGCACCTCGTCGACGCCCCACTCCGAGGTGATGCCGGCGAGGCCACCCTCGGTGAGGATCGCGATGAGGGGGACCGACATACCGGTGGCGCGCAGCACCCGGCACAGCGAGCGGGCCACGGCCAGGTCGCGACGGGCGTCGAGCAGCACGGCGTCGGCAGGGGGAGCATCGACCAGGGCGGTGGGCTCCGCCGGGATGATCCGCACGTGGTGGGTGAGGAGCCCGAGTGCCGGCAGCACCTCGGCGCTGGGCGCCAAGGCGTTGGTCAGCAGCAGCAGACGGGCCATGCCTACGAAGGATACGGTGCCGGGGTCGCCCTCGAGCGGGCGCACACATGCTGAGACCCTTGTCTCACGATGGGGCCTTTCCCGCCAGGGGACGGGCCGGGAGGAGTTGGGTATGCCGTCCGAGCAGGTGCGCGGGCCGGGCACGACTGCGGTCACCGTCCGCTACTGGGCCGGCGCCCGAGCGGCCGCCGGGACCGAGCAGGACGTGGTCACCGGCAGCACCGTGGGCGATGCCGTCGCCGCCGTCACGGTGCTGCACCCGACCCTCGAGGCGATCGCCGCGGTCAGCACCCTGCTCCTCGACGGCCGGGCCGTCACCCGCGAGACGGTCGTCGTCGACGGTGCCGTCCTGGAGGTCCTGCCTCCCTTCGCCGGTGGGTGATGGGAGGATGCGGGCTGTGTCCGACGTACCCGAGCAGCAGGCGCCGACCCCGGACGCCTCCCTGACGCCGACCCCGGACGCCCCGATGACCCGGCGCGAGCGCCGCGCCCGGAGCCGGAACACCCCGGCGGCCCTGCCGCGCAGGGCCCTGCTGGCCCGGCCGTTGACCATGACGGCGACCATCGCCTTCGCAGCCCTCGTCGGGCTCACGGGCTACGCAAGCCCGAGCTTCGTGGCGCTCGCGGTGGCCCTCGCCGGACTGGTCATGGCGTGGGGCTGGCCCCAGCTGCTCGCCCTGCCGAGTCCTCGGGGGACGACGACGGTCCTGTCGGTCGGCACGGTGCTGATGACGGGCACGGTGCTGCTCACCGACGAGGCTCCCTACCTGCAGTGGATGCCGGCCGCCATGGCGGTCTCCGTGATCGCCGCGTTCCTGCACCAGCTCATGCGCCGTGACGGCCGCCCCCGTCTGGCCGAGTCGGTGTCGGCCAGCATCACCGGGCTGGCCGTCATCTCGGCCGGCATCGCCCTGGCCCCCGTGCCGCACGTGCTGGGTGGTCAGCACGCGCTGGCGGCCGCAATGGCCGGGCTGGGCGTCGGAGTCCTCGCGGACCCCCTCGTCAAGGTCCGGCGGGTGCGCCAGTGGGCGCTGTTCGTCTCCATGCTGATCGGCGGGGTCGCCGGCATGGTCGTGTCCCTGGTGGCCGGGCACCCGAGGCTGTGGCCGGCCGCGCTGCTCGGCCTGCTCGCGGCGGCCGTCTCCCACGCCGCGCGCCGGGTGATGGCGGTGCTGCCGGCGATGGCCATGCCCCGGGCCCAGCTGGCTGCGGGCGCGTCGTCGTCGCTGCTGGTCGGCGTGGTCGCCTACGTCGTCGTGCGCTACTTCGTCGCCTGACACGGCGCGGGAGCAGGCGGCCGCACGAGTGGTCAGTAGACGAGGGCCTGCGCACCCTCGGCCATGACCTCCTCCACGAAGGCAGCCGCACCGCGTACCACCACGCCCTCGATGAGGTCGGCCTCGGTGAGGCCGCGCCGGGCGGCGCACTGGCCGCACACCGTCACCGTGCCTGCCGCGAGAACGGCGTCGATCAGGTCCTGCAGCGGTGCGGCGTGGGGCAGCTCGACCAGCTCGGCTCGTCCCGGGACGGCCATCCACGCGGCGTCGCCCGTCAGCCAGAGGCTGACCTCGACCCCACTGGCCGCAGCGGTCGCCGCCACGGTGAGGGCCTGGTTGAGCCGTTCGGTGGACTCCGTGCTGGTCGCGGTGCCCGGAAGGGCCGCGCCACTGGTGGACTTGACGACCAGGCGGGTACGGGGTGTGGGCATGGTCCACAGGCTACGATCTGGCGCGTGCACTACTTCTACATCGGCCTGCTGGTCGCCTCCGCCGTCGTCATCACCTGGTTCGCCGGGTTCGTCGTCTACCGCCTGGTGAAGACGCCGCGCTGATGGTCTTCCACCTGGACACGGACCTTCCCCGAGAGCTCGCCCCGCTGGCCTGGATGATCGGCCGCTGGGAAGGCGCCGGAGTCGTCGGCTACCCCACCATCGAGTCGGCCCACTTCGGCCAGGAGCTCGAGGTCAGCCACGACGGTCGTCCGTTCCTGACCTGGCAGAGCCGCACCTGGCTGCTGGACGAGGCGGGCGAGAAGGTGCGCCCACTGGCGACCGAGCTCGGTTTCTGGCGCCCGTTCGAGGACGGTGAGGTCGAGCTGCTGCTCACCCACCCCACCGGCATCGTGGAGCTCTACTTCGGCAAGACCGAGCCGGCCAAGGTCGAGCTGCGCACCGACGGGGTCATCCGCAGCCCGCACGCCAAGGAGTACAACGCCGCGACCCGCCTCTACGGCCTGGTCAACTCCAACCTCCTGTGGGCGATGGACATGGCTGCGGTCGGCCAGGAGCTCCAGAGCCACGTGTCCGCCGAGCTCAAGCGAGTGGGCTGAGCGTTGTCGAACGCCCCCGCGCGGATCCTCACCGCCTGCACCGGCAACATCTGCCGATCTCCCTTCCTCGAGCGCGCCCTCCAGGCCGAGCTCGATCGGTCGTGCACGGAAGGGCTGACGCACTCTGGGACCACGGCTTCGTCTTGACCTGCTCGAGCGAAGGGCTGTCGCCAAGGAGCGCCGGCGACGCGCTCGGGTGCGCGACCCTGAAGGTCGCTGACGTCAAGGCGGGCACGGTCGCGGTGACGGTCACCGCCGACAGCGGCTGGATCGTCGTCGGCAGCGACACCTACCGTTCGGACGGCTCGTTCGGCACCTGGACGAAGAGCTGATCCAGGCGTCCGCTGCACAGGGTCGCAGGGGCTACCGGTCCGGTCGGGCTGGTCAGGCCGGTCGGACCGGTCAGGGGGTGCGCGTCGAATCGGTGTAGGTGGACATCTTGTCGTCCTGCAGGGCGGCTCCAAGGTCCTGCATGCCTGCCTTGTCGAGGATGTCGATGGACGCGCCGGTCGGAGAGGTGCCGAACCCGTTGAACGGGGCGGTGATGAAGGAGATGTCCTTGCCGCGCAGGCTGCGCAGGGCGAATGCCTCGCTGCGCATGTCACTCGTGGAGAAGCCCTGGTCCACGATGAGGTTGGAGGTGCCCGCGTCGACGAACTCGGCCAGCTTGATCGGGTTGCCCAGGACGTCCTTGCTCAGCGACTTGAGCATGAGCGCCTTGATGAACGCCTGCTGACGCTTGCCTCGGGAGATGTCTCCCTCGCTGAGCTGCTTGCGTTCGCGGACGAAGGCCAGCGCCTGCTCGCCGTTCATCTGCTGGAAGCCCTTGGTGAAGGTGATGCCCTGCGAGACGCTCGACTCCGCGACGTAGACGTTGACCCCGCCGACGGCGTCGGTCATCCGCTTGAACCCCTCGAAGCCGATGATCCCCACGTGGTCGATCGGCACCCCCACGAGGTCCTGGATGGTCCGCACGAGCAGCGGCGCGCCGCCATACGCGAACGCGGCATTGATCTTGTCCTTGCCGTGCCCCGGGACATCGACGTAGAGGTCGCGCGGGAAGTGGATCAGGTCGACCGTCTTGTGGTCCGCGGCCACGTGGACGAGCACGATCACGTCGGAGCGGGCTCCCGCCAACCCGGTGCGGGCGTCGGAGCCGACGATGAGGAAGTTCTGCGCGTCCTTGGCCGCCGCGCTCTTGGTGGGCGCGTCGGTGGCGCCGCTGACGCCGGGGGTGGGCAGGAGCGAGCCGCGCTGGACGTTGGAGTCGACCGTGTGGTTGAGGAGCAGCAGGTATCCCGCCGCACCGCCCACGACGACGAGCAGCACGACCGCCACGAGGACCGTGATGGTCCGGCGCAGGCGCCGCTTCGGGCGCGCGGGCGGCGTCTGAGTCTCTTCGAATTGGTCCAGCACGCGGCAAGTGTAGGTCGCGTGAGCGCCCAATCCGTGCAAGTCGCCCGTCCCCTCGACCGTAGAGTGGAGGGCGTGCAGGACGTCGGCGAGAAGATGCGGGCCCAGGGGCGCAGGATGACGCCACAGCGCCAACGGGTGCTCGACGCCGTGGCTACCCTCGGCCACGCGACCCCGGACGACGTGGTGGCCCGGGTGTCGGGCGACGGCGGCGCCACGCTCGCCCCCTCGACCGTCTACCGCGCCTTGGAGGCGCTGGAGTCCCTCGGGGTGGTGGGGCACACCCACCTCGACCACCGCGCCCCGAGCTACCACCTGGCCGACCACGCCGACCACATCCACCTCGTGTGCCGCACGTGTGGACGCGTCCAGCAGTGCGACCGTGACCTGGCCACGGGCTTCACGGGGAATGTTCTGGACGCCACGGGCTTTGTTGCAGACGTGACGCACATGGCGGTGCACGGCCAGTGTTCGGCCTGCGCGAGATCGTGACGGCCACCCGACGACAGAGGTGCAGCACCTGATGACCCAGATCCCGACCGCCGACCCGGTCCCCACCACCGAGACCGGCGACGGCACCAGCGAGACGCCCGCCCCGGCCCGCTCGGTGCTGCTGTCCCGGCCCGGAGCGGTGGAGGGTGACGGCCCGGATGCCGGTGTCGCCGCCCACTACGGAGATCCGCTGCGTGAGCAGCGCCTGCTCGTCGAGGGGCTCGCCGTCGTGGACCTCTCGCACCGCGGCGTCGTCACGGTGACCGGCCCCGACCGGTTGTCCTGGCTGCACTCGATCACCACGCAGCACCTCACCGGCCTACCGCCCCACGAGTCGCGGGAGTCCTTGGTGCTCAGTCCGAAGGGACACATCGAGCACGACCTTCACCTCGTCGACGACGGGACGACCACCTGGATCACCACCGAACCAGGTGCCGCGGCAGCTCTGGTGTCCTGGCTGGACTCGATGCGGTTCATGCTGCGGGTCGAGGTTGCCGACGTGAGTGCGGACTGGGCCGTCCTGGGTGAGCCCTCCGGCGCCGAGGCTCAGGACGGCGAGCTCCTGGCCTGGCGCGACCCGTGGCCGGGGCCGGTGGGCGACACCGCGGCATACGGCCCGGTCGAGGGGCACCCCGCCCAGGGGCGCGCGTGGCGTGAGGTTCTCGTCCCGGTGGCCGACCTCGAGGCCGCCGTCGGCGACCGCGACCTCGCCGGTTCGTGGGCGGCCGAGGCGCTTCGGGTCGCCGCATGGCGGCCCAGGATGGGTTTCGAGACCGACCACCGCACCATCGCCCACGAGGTCGACTGGCTGCGCACGGCGATCCACCTGCACAAGGGCTGCTACCGCGGCCAGGAGACCGTGGCGCGGGTGCACAACCTGGGCCGGCCTCCCCGCCGCCTGGTGTTCCTCCACCTCGACGGCTCGGGACACACGCTGCCGGCGCAGGGTGCGCCGGTGCTGCTCGGCGAGCGTCAGGTCGGTCAGCTGACCTCGGTGGCGCGCCACCACGAGGACGGGCCCATCGGGCTGGCGCTGGTCAAGCGCAACACCGCCTTGGACGCCACGCTGGTGGCCGGTGGGGTCAGCGCGAGCCAGACCGAGGTCGTCGCCCCCTGACGGGACTTGACCGTGTCGTCCGAGCTCCCTGAGGGCTGCCATGATGTCCGCCATGGCCACGACCACCGGCACCCTGATCACCGTCGCGCCCACCGGCGCGGAGCTGTCCAAGGGTGACTTCCCGCAGCTGCCCACCACGCTCGACGAGCTCGTCGAGACCGCGGTCGCCTGCGAAGCCGCCGGCGCGTCGATGATCCACCTGCACATCCGCGACGGCGAGCACCGACCGACCCTCGACCACGGCCACCTCAAGGCCGCTGTCGACGCCCTGCGCGAGCAGACGTCCCTCGTCGTCCAGCTGTCCACCGGTGGCAGCGTCCACGACCCCCTCGAGCAGCGGCTCACCGTCCTGGACGCCGAGCCGGACTCCTGTTCGCTGACCTGCGGAACCACGAACTTCGGCGACGACGTCTTCCTCAACCCCTACGGCTTCATGTCCGACCTGTACGTCCAGGCCCAGGAGCGCGAGGTCGTCCCCGAGTTCGAGCTGTTCGACCTGGGGCACGTCGCCGCCCTGGCCCGCCTCATCGACGCCCACGGCCTGCCCTTCGGCGGCAAGGTCCACGTCGACTTCGTCACCGGTGTGCCCGGGGGCATGCCCGGCACCCCGGCGGCCCTGCTCGCCGGTGTCGCGATGCTCCCGGCCGAGGTCACCTCCTGGGCGGCGACCGGTATCGGGCGGACCCACCTGCCGATCGCTGCGGCCGCGCTCGCCGCAGGCGGCCACCTGCGCGTAGGCATGGAGGACAATGTCGTGTTCTCTCGCGGTGTCCAGGTCCAGCACAACCGTGAGCTCGTCGAGCGGGTCGCCCACCTCGCGGAGGTCATGCAGCGGCCCCCGATGTCCACGCAGGACGCCCGCACCATGCTCGGGGTCAAGGACCGCCGCACCGCCTGACCCACCCGCACCCTCGACCTCCCCGCCCCCGGGGAGTGGACGACGAGGAAGGGGCGGCGAGGAGTGGGCGGTATGCCGCGCAACCGGCGTTTCGTGCCTGAGGAGTCGCCGTGTGGTCACCGTCACGCTGCCTGCAGTTTGCGTTCTGCTAACTGCAGCAAGCATGATGGAGGCATGAGCCGACTTCCCCTTGGACCCCTGGTGGGTGACAGCCTCGGTGACTACCTGCGTGAGCAGCGCCAGTCAGCGAAGCTGTCATTGCGCCAGCTGTCCGAGCTGGCCGGCGTCTCCAACCCCTACCTGTCGCAGATCGAGCGGGGGCTGAAGAAGCCCAGCGCGGAGATCCTCCAGCAGCTCGCCAAGGGCCTCGAGGTCTCGGCCGAGTCGCTCTACGTACGGGCCGGGATCCTCGACGAGCGCCACGGCCACCAGGCCGAGGCGCCCGACACCCGGGCCGCCATCGGCGCCGACCCGCGACTCAGTGACCGCCAGAAGTCCGCCCTGCTGGACATCTACGACTCCTTCGTCGGCGGCGACGCCGCCCCGACGAGCCGCGCTCGCAAGGTCGCCGCGCCTCGCACCGACGGCCGGAAGGCTGCCTCGGCTCCCCGGAGCCCGAGACCGTCCGCCGCCAAGAGCACGAGCAAGAGCACGAGCAAGCGCACCACCAAGCCCTCCACCACCACCCAAGGAGACTGACATGGCACTCGTTGCCGACATCCGCAAGAACGTCATCGACACCACCCCCGTGTTCGCCGTGGTCGGCCTGACCGACCTCGCCGTCGAGAAGGTGCGCGACGCCCGCGTCCGCGCCACCACGGTCGGCGTCGAGCTCACCAACGACCTCAAGCCCTCCACGATCTCCACCAAGGCCCAGGCCCGCGTCTCCGGTGCGGCCGAGCAGGCCCAGGAGCTCCCGGCCCTGGCCCTCAACCGCAGCCTCGAGCTCGCCGGCAAGGCCCAGGAGTCCTACGAGTCCGTCGCCGCCCGTGGCGAGAAGCTCGTCAAGCGCGTGCGCACCCAGAAGGCCACCAAGGACCTCATCGCCCAGGCCGAGACGACGGTCGCCCTCGGCAAGGGTGCGGTCACCACCGTGCGCAAGTCCGCCACCGAGATCCAGCGCTCGGCCAAGGCCACGCTGACCACCGGCCGCAAGGAGGCCGCCTCGGTCGCCGACGCCACGGTCAGCTCGGTCGCCGCCGAGACCACCGAGGTCGCCGCCGCCGCGAAGGAGTCCGCGAAGCGCACCCGCACGGCTGCCAAGCGCACCTCCACCACCACGAAGAAGTCGGCCACCGCGACCAAGTCCGCCACCAAGCGCGCGACCACGGGTGCCCGCAAGACCGCCACCACCGCCAAGAAGGCCAGCACCACGGCCGCCTCGAAGGTCGGCGACTGATCACCGTCCTGCCCTGAGCGGATCTGCGACGCCCCCACCCGGTTCGGGTGGGGGCGTCGTCGCGTCCGGGGACGTGGCTAGGCTCGGGCGGGTGAGCACGCCGCATACCGTCACCCCGCCCGCCCTCGACGACGCCCCGGTCCTCGCGCACTACGTGCGTGGCGGCTTCGTGGAGTCCGCCCACCGGGCCTCGGTCGTCGTCACCTCCCCGGACGGCGGCGAACACCTCCTCGCGCTCGGAGCCGTCGACGACCCGGTGTTCCCGCGGTCGTCCAACAAGCCGGTCCAGACCCTCGCCATGGTGCGCGCGGGCCTGCGTATGCCGCCCGCGCACCTCGCGCTCGCGTCGGCCAGCCACTCGGGTGAGGACTTCCACCTCGCTGCGGTGCGCGAGATGCTCGCTTCGGTGGGCCTCACCGAGGGTGCCCTGCAGAACACCCCCGACTACCCGGTCAACGACGAGGCGCGGGAGGCCGTCCTGCGCAGCGGGGGCGGCAAGCTGCCGATCACGCAGAACTGCTCGGGCAAGCACGCAGCGATGCTCGCCACCTGTGTCGTCAACGGCTGGGACACCGCGACCTACCGTGACCCCTCGCACCCCCTCCAGGTCGCGATCGCCAAGACCCTGGCCGAGCTGACCGGTGACGAGATCACCTCGACCGCGGTCGACGGCTGCGGCGCCCCGGTCATGGCCGTGACCCTCGCGGGCCTCGCCCGCGCGTTCGGCACCATGGCCTCCGCGCCTGCCGGCACGCACGAGGCGGAGGTGGCCGACGCCATCCGCGCCAACCCCGCGTACCTCGGCGGCACCGGTCGCGACGTCACCGCCCTGATCGAGCACACCCCGGGACTCATCGCCAAGGACGGCGCCGAGTCCGTGTATGCCGTGGGGCTGGCAGACGGTCGCGGGATCGCCCTCAAGGTCGCCGACGGCTACCCGCGTGCCAAGCCGGTCATCCTCGCCGCCGTGCTGCGTCACCTCGGTGTCGAGTCCGCGGCCCTCGCCCAGCTGGAGCACTCCCCGGTCCTCGGCCATGGTGAGCCGGTGGGCGCCATCGTCGCGGTCAACCTCTGATCCTCGGGACTGAGCCACCGTGCGCGCGGTCCTCCAGCGGGTGAGCTCGGCGTCGGTCTCGGTCGACGGCGAGGTGGTCGGGGCGATCGAGCGCCCGGGACTGCTGGCGCTCGTCGGCGTGACCCACGACGACGGGCCGGAGCAGGTGGCGACGCTGGCACGCAAGATCAGCGACCTGCGGATCCTGCACGACGAGCGCTCGGTGCTGGACGAGGGCGCGCCAGTCCTCGTCGTCAGCCAGTTCACCCTCTACGCCGACACGCGCAAGGGCAGGCGCCCGTCGTGGGGCAACGCCGCACCCGGCCCGGTCGCCGAGCCGCTGGTGGAGGCCGTCGTCGACGCCCTCCGCGAGCGGGGCGTCGAGGTGGCAACGGGTCGGTTCGGGGCGATGATGCAGGTCGCCCTGGTCAACGACGGCCCGGTGACACTCGTGGTGGAGACCTGACGTCTAGGCTGGACCCCATGTTCGGGACACTCGGAAGCCTCCAGGCCGTGGTGACGCTGCTGCTCAGCCTCGCAGCGTTCGCTGCCGAGGTCTTCGCGCTCGTCGACGGCCTGCGCTACAAGCCCGAGGTGTATGCCGCGGCCGGCAAGCGCACGAAGAAGTTCTGGACGATCGTCCTCTCGGTCGCCGCGGTGCTGGGCTTCGTCTCGGTCGGAGCGTCCGGGCGGATCTTCTCGATCGGCCTGATCGCCTTCGTCGGTGCGGCGATCTACCTCGCCGACGTGCGTCCCGCACTGCGCTCGATGGTGGGTCGTGGCGGGGGCGGGGGCCAGCACATGGGCCCGTACGGACCGTGGTGATCGGCGTGGCACGCGATGTGGCGAACGACGAGGTGGATGACGACAGGGGAGTGCAGATGCGTGACCCGCGCGACGAGATCTTCGTGCAGGAACGGCCGTGGGGCCAGTTCGAGCAGTTCGTGTCCAACGAGCGGGTGACGGTCAAGATCATCACCGTCCAGCCGGGGCACCGGCTGTCGCTGCAGACCCACGAGAACCGTGGAGAGTTCTGGCAGGTCCTCGACGGTCCCCTCGAGGTGACGGTCGGTGACCGCACCTGGGAGGCCCAGTCCGGCGAGAAGGTGTGGGCCCCGCAGGGCGCCGTGCACCGCATGGCCAACCATGGCGAGGTGGCTGGTCGGATCCTCGAGGTGGCCTTCGGCGACTTCGACGAGGCCGACATCGTGCGTCTCCAGGACGACTACGCCCGCTGACCCGTGGGGTCCTGCCGGTCCTGCGCCGAGCGTGCGGCGCCCGGGGCCACCGCCTCCCAGGCGATGGTCAGCTCGCCGAGGCGCCACCGGCTCGGACCGTCGAGCAGCGGCCAGCCGTCGTCGCGCAGGGCTGCAGCTGTCGCGAGGAAGCGTTGGCGCACACCGAAGCTCGCGTGGTGGGCTGAGTGGGCCCAGGCCCGGTCGAGGGCCACGAGCCAGGAGTGCACCCGTTCGCCCGGCACGTTGCGGTGGATCAGGGCCTTGGGAAGCCGCTCGGCGATGTCCGAGGGTGCCTCGAGCCCACGAAGACGCCAGGACAAGGTCAACGACACCGGCCCGGTGCGGTCGACCGCGACCCAGGTGCTGAGCCGCCCCAGCTCGTCACAGGTGCCGTCGACTAGGAGGCCGTCGTCGGTGAGGCGCTCGCGGACCGTGGCCCAGGCATGCTCGACCTGCGACTCGTCGTACTGCCTCAGCACGTTGAAGGCTCGCACCACGGTCGCTCGACGGCCCGCGCCCAGCGGCACCTCGAACCCGCCGAGCCGGAACGTCAGGCCGTCCGTGGCCAGGGCTTCCCCGAGCGCGACCCTCGCTGGGTCGATCTCGACCCCGACGACCTCGACGTCCGGGCGCACCACACGGAGGCGGTCGTGCAGCTCCACCGCGGTGACGGGCGACGCGCCGTAGCCGAGGTCCACGACCACCGGGGGCTCGGTGCCCAGGCGCAACCGCCAGGCCTGTGGGCCGGCGAGCCAGCGGTCCACACGGCGCAGGCGATTGGGGTTGGTCGTCCCGCGGGTGATCGTCCCGACCGGCCGCTGCACCACCACGGGAGCAGCGTACGGGGCGCCGCCGCCTAGGGTTGGGCCCGTGCGTTGGAGCGAGAGGAACATCAGCCGCAGCATGGTCGCGCTGGTGGCCTCGCTGACCGCGCTGGCCCTCCTCGGGCTCTGGACCCAGCTGCCGGGGTGGCTGGGTCGCGATGCCGGGTTCGTCGACGTCTCGCCGGGACTGCTCCGCGTGGCCCCGGACGCCAAGGGCGTCGCCACCCTCGGCGGTGGGGTCTCGGTCTCCCTGTATGCCGACGGGCTGCGGATCCAGCGCGGCGAGAGCCTCCTGCTCCAGACCGTCATCGGCGGGTCGATGCTCAGTGCGCTCGAGGGACGCGCGAAGGGCACGGGCGAGGACGTCGACGAGCAGGTCACCCGTCAGCTGAGCAACCTCTCCATCGACGAGCTGGTCTTCCTCCCCGGCCGGGCCACGTACTTCGGGTCCGTCTCGGACGGCAACGGGTCGATGCCTCTCGTCATCCGGGTCGAGCTCGCGGGGTCGGTGATCCGCATCGGTGCGTCGGTCAACGGGGCGGACGGGATCGTCTGGCACCTCGACCACCGCCCTCTCACGACCGGATTGCGACCCGCCCTGCCGAACCGCAACCTGCGCGGCTCCGCGACGTGGATCGCGAGGGGAACCGTCGAGGGGCAGGCGGCGTTCGCCACCAACCTCGGCACCGACATCGGGGTCGGCCCGGGGCGCGTCGCCCGCGGGGTGGACGTCCGGTCGGACGGACGCACCGACATCCACATCTGGTCGGACGCAGGCTTCCTCACGGTCTCCTCGTTCGCCCGGCCACCGACCGCCCCCTCCACGTAGTGCGGACGCCACTCAGTGGCAGACTCGGCGACATGGCTCACCGCGACCGCATCGACCGCGTCGCCATGCTCAGCGTCCACACCTCGCCGCTCGAGCAGCCGGGCACCGGTGACGCCGGCGGCCTCAACGTCTACGTCCTCGAGGTGGCCCGTGAGCTGGCCAAGCGTGACGTCGAGGTGGAGATCTTCACCCGGACCACCACCGCCGAGCTCGACCCGACGGTCGAGCTGGAGCCCGGCGTGCTGGTCCGCCACGTGACCGCAGGCCCCTACGAGGGGTTGGGCAAGAACGACCTCCCGGGGCAGCTGTGCGCCTTCGCCGCGGGGGTCATGCGCACCGGCGCGCACGCGCCCGAGGGCCACTACAGCCTGGTGCACTCCCACTACTGGCTCTCGGGCCAGGTCGGGTGGCTCGCCGCGGACCGTTGGCAGGTGCCGCTGGTCCACACGATGCACACGATGGCGCGGGTCAAGAACCGCCACCTCGCCGAGGGTGACGCCCCCGAACCCCCGGGCCGCGAGATCGGTGAGCTGCAGGTGGTGGAGGCCGCCGACCGCCTCATCGCCAACACGTCGGGGGAGCGGTCCGAGCTGATCGACCTGTATGCCGCCGACCCCGAGAAGGTGGTCGTGGTGCCTCCCGGGGTGGACCTGTCGGTCTTCTCTGCGGGGGACCAGCGCGCCGCGCGGGGCTCGCTCGGGTTGGCGGCGGACGCCAAGGTCCTGCTGTTCGTCGGGCGCATCCAGCCGCTCAAGGCGCCGGAGGTGCTGGTCAAGGCTGCTGCCGAGCTGCTCGGCCGCCACCCGGACTGGCGCGGTCAGCTCGTCGTCGCGGTCCTGGGTGGTCCCAGCGGGTCGGGGTTGGAGCACCCCCAGTCCCTGCAGGAGCTCACCGCTGAGCTGGGCCTGACGGCGCAGGTGCGCTTCGTGCCGCCCGTGTCCCGTCCGGAGCTCGCGCGGTGGTACCGCGCGGCAGATCTCGTCGCCGTGCCGTCCCACTCGGAGTCGTTCGGCCTGGTGGCGGTCGAGGCGCAGGCCTGCGGCACCCCCGTGATCGCCGCGGACGTCGGCGGCCTGCCCACCGCGGTGGGCGACGCCGGGGTGCTCGTGGACGGACACGACACCGTCGCGTGGGCCGACGCCCTGGAAGGACTGCTCATGGACCCGGAACGGCGCAAGGTGTTGTCCCGCAAGGCCGTCGACCACGCCGCCCTCTTCGGGTGGGACCGGACCACCGACCGGCTCTACGAGGTCTACGTCGAGGCCAAGCGGGCCCGAGAGCGGACACTCGAGCTGCCGTCCCCGAACGGCCTGCTCGCCGGTGTGCCCTCGGCGGTGGTCCCGTGAGCGGGCTGGCCGGCGGGTTGGAACAGGTCCTGGAGGCCTACCTCGCGGAGGCCGGGATCGAGTGGGAGCCCGGTGCGCGCCGCGGCGAGTACGTCGTGACGCTGCCCGGCGAGAAGAAGCTCAAGACGGTGGCGTCCCTCGTGGCCGGCGAGGGCTCCCTGTCGGTGTCGGCGTTCGTGATCCGCAACCCCGACGAGAACCACGAGAAGTTCTACCGCTACCTGCTGCGCAAGAACCTGCGCCTGCCCGGCCTCGCGTACGCGATCGACGGCTCCGGCGACGTGTACGTCGCCGGGCGCCTGCCCGCTGCGGGCATCGACGCCGGCTACCTCGACCAGCTCCTGGGCGCGCTGCTGGACGCCGCGGACTCGCACTTCAACGAGCTCCTCGCGATCGGCTTCCTCACGAGCATGCAGAAGGAGTGGGACTGGCGCGTGTCGCGGGGTGAGTCGCTGCGCAACCTCGAGGCCTTCCGCCACCTGCTCGAGCGAGGCCCGGACGGGGCGAGCCCCGCAGGGGCCTCGGTCGCGACGGGCGCCACGGGCGCCTGAGACGGGCGCTGCACCCTCCCGGCGTCGATCACTACGCTGGGCCCATGGCATACACCCTCATCCTGCTGCGCCACGGGCACTCCGACTGGAACGCCAAGAACCTCTTCACGGGCTGGGTCGACGTCGACCTCAACGAGCAAGGCCTCCGCGAGGCCGTCGCGGGCGGAAAGCTGTTGAAGGACAAGGGAGTCCTGCCGACCGTCGTGCACACCTCCGTGCTGCGCCGGGCCATCACGACCGCCAACCTCGCGCTCGACGCTGCAGACCGCCACTGGATCCCTGTGCGCCGCGACTGGCGCCTCAACGAGCGCCACTACGGAGCGCTCCAGGGACTGGACAAGGCGGCGACCCGGGAGAAGTACGGCGACGAGCAGTTCATGCTGTGGCGCCGCTCGTTCGACACCCCGCCGCCGCCGATCGAGGTGGGCTCGGAGTTCGACCAGTCGGGTGACCCGCGCTATGCCGGCATCGAGGTGCCCCGCACCGAGTGCCTCAAGGACGTCATCGCCCGGATGATGCCCTACTGGGAGGGCGCCATCCAGGACGACCTGCGCGCCGGTGAGACCGTGCTCGTCACCGCCCACGGCAACAGCCTGCGGGCCCTGGTCAAGCACCTCGACCAGATCAGCGACGAGGACATCGCCGGCCTCAACATCCCGACCGGTCAGCCGCTGGTCTACACCCTGGGTGAGGACTTCATGCCGACGAAGCCGGCCGAGTACCTCGACCCGGAGGCGGCCGCCGAGGCAGCCGCCGCCGTGGCCAACCAGGGCCGCTAGCCGTCAGGGCGCGGTGCCTGCCGTCCAGACGTCCTCGGACGGCAGGTCCAGAGGCCACTGCCCCACCTTGGCCCCGGCTGCGTCGTAGACCTCGACGGCGTAGGGCGGACGCTGCTCGGATGACCAGTTAGGCGTGGTGGTCAGCGCCGTCCCCTCCGGGGTCGGCAGCTTCGCCGTCGATGGGTGGAGGCTGGGCGTCGAGGAGACCAGTCGGACCCTGGCAGCGTTCGGGGCGAACACCTGGAAGGACATCGTCCCCGTCTCGGCCCCGCCACCGTGGAGCACGTAGGGGCGCACGGCCGCCGTGCCGGCATCGATCGGCACGCCTGTCGCGAGCTCCATGGTCGTGGCGGCGCTTCCGTCCTTGGCGGTGTCCACGACGAGCGCGCTCCGCAGCACCTGCCCCTGCGGCAGGGTGGTGTCGGTGACCATCAGGCGGGTGGTCCCACCCTTCGCCTCGTTCATCCCGAGTCGGCTCGCGATGGTGCGGTCCACCGCGCCGAAGTACACGGTGGTCGTCTGGACCTGCGTCGGGCTCAGGCCGTGGTCCACGGCCACGCCGGCGCCGATGCCCTGCTCGGCCTTGACCCTGAAGTCCTCGCCCGTGCAGTTGAGGCAGATCGAACCCATGTCCTCGCGCTGCTGTCTGGGCAGGCCGGTCAGGCGGGCCGGGGTGCTGTCGCTGGTGCCCCCCGGGACCTCGACCCGCATGAAGTGGGGCGGTGAGTCCTTGAGGTCCTCGGAGTAGACGCCGTCGGTCAGCGCCACCTGCCGGTAGGGGTCGCGGGTGACGGTGCCGTCGGTGGCGATCTGCAGGCCCTTAGAGAGCGAGAGGGTGCGGGTGCTCGGCGTCGTGAGGGTGACCAGCCGGCTGTCCTTGTCGTCGCTCTCGCGCAGGACCACCAGGTCGGTGTTCCCACCGGAGGCGCTGGAGACCTCGGACATCCCGTCGACGCCGGTGCCGCGCGAGCCGGCGAACATGGTCACCCGGCTGCTCCCCCCGTCCTCGGGGTCCCAGCCGACGACGACCCGGGTGCGGTCGAGGTCGCCTGCATAGAGGACGTGGCTCGTCCCGAACTTCTCGGCGACGGCCTTGATGAGCTCCTTGTCCTCGGCGAGCGAGCCGCGGACCGGCCACGAGGACATCGCGCTCCACCGGGGGTCGTTCGGGCCGGGGACGACGACCTGGGTCCGCTTGGCCGGCAGGGTCGAGCGGTGGTCGCCCTGCGCCAGGCCGGGCACGAGCACCGCGATGGCGGCGACCGCGGCGACTGCGCCGACGGCAGCGGCACGGCGGCGTCGGCGGCTGGTCACGATGGCACCGGCAACGCGCTCGTACGGGTCGAACGCGGGGGCGTCAAGGTCGTCGGCGCGGGACGCCAGGGCGTCGCGCAGCTCGGTCTCGAGGCTCATGACAGGCTCCTCTCGGGGGCGCCGTTGGTCTGGGCGAGGACGGTGCGGAGCCGCTCGAGCCCGCGGGAGGCCTGGCTCTTGACCGAGCCGAGCGACATGCCGAGCGCGTCTGCGGTGGCGGCCTCGGAGAGGTCGTCGAAGTAGCGCAGGACCACGACCGCTCGCATCCGCGGTGGCAGGGCCAGGACGGCTCGCGCGACCTCGTCGCGGGTGTCGTACGCGGCATACGCGTCGCCGTTGGCCCGGTCCGCGTGGACCGGGATGTCGCCGAGGGTCTCAGCGACCCGGCGGCGACGCCACCAGGACGCCGACTCGTTGGCCAGCGCGGCCCGGGTGTAGGCGTAGGGGCCACCCGTGGTGTCGTCGCGGGAGATGTGCTCCCAGCGTCGGTGCACCTTCACCAGGGTCTGCTGCACCAGGTCCTCGGCGCGCCCCTGGTCGCCGGTCAGCAGGTATGCCGTCCGCACCAGGGCGCTCCACCGCGCCTGGACGAACCGGCGGAACTCCTCCTCGCCTGCTGCGTCCACGCCCCACCCCCTGCTCGTCAGCCGACCCGGTGTCGGCAGCTAACCCCCTAGACGCGGGTCAGCATGACGCAGGTTGAGAGCCGGCGGAGAAAGTTCTGGGGATCACAGCGAGGTGGGGCTGTGGTCCTCCTGCTCCTCGTGGTCCTCGGCGACGTCCCACTCGCCGGTGACGAGGTAGACGACGCGGTGCGCCACGGAGACGGCGTGGTCGGCGAATCGCTCGTAGTAGCGACCGACGAGCGTCATGTCGACCGCTGCCTCGGTGCCGTGCTTCCACGTCCCGTCGATCAGGTGGCTGAACAGGTTGCGGTGCAGCTCGTCCATCGCGTCGTCGTCGCGCTCGAGGGTCTTGGCGTCCTCGACGTCCTTGGCGGCGATGACCTGGCCGCACTTGGCGACGATGCGCTCGGCGACCTGGCCCATCTGCAGGATGGTGGCCCGGATGTCAGCCGGCACGGCCGACTCGGGGTAGCGCAGCCGCGCGACCTTGGCGACGTGGCGAGCGAGGTCTCCCATCCGCTCCAGGTCGGCACTCATCCGCATCGAGGTGACCACCATGCGCAGGTCGGTGGCGACGGGCTGCTGGCGCGCGAGGAGGTCGATCGAGAGCGCGTCGAGACCTTCGCGCAGCCGGTCGAGCTCCTTGTCGGCCTGGATGACCGACTCGGCGAGCTGGATGTCGGCGTCGAGGAGGGCGGTCGTGGCCCTGGACATGGCCGAACCCGCGAGGTGGGTCATCTCGACCAGCCGGTCGGAGATCGTGTCGAGGTCCTCGTGGAAAGCGTCGCGCATGACATCCCTAGCGTGAGTGCGGTGGTACGTGCGAGCCGAGGCTCCCACGGGGCAGTGAACGGTCGGATGACCTCAGGTGAACATCTGGGGGATCCGTGCGTGCAGGTCCGTTTCCGGCGCGGACGGGTATGGCGGGCACCGTACATTGGGATCGTGGACACGACCACCGTCGCCGTGCTGGCCGGGTTCGCCGGCCTGCTCACCGGCGTCCTGGCCGTCATCGCCGTGCGCTACTCCGAGCGCCAGCAGACCCAGCTCCCACAGACCGCGCCCGTGACGACCCTCCCGCCCGGTGTGGGGGACGTCCTCGCGGTGCTGCGTTCCAGCGCCATCGTCGTGGACTCCGCCGACGCGGTGACCAAGATGTCGCCCGCGGCGGTCGCCTACGGCCTGGTGCGCGACGGCGAGCTCGTCCACGCCGAGCTGCGCCACCTGGCCCGTCAGGTGCGCCGCGACGGGGTGATCCGCGAGTCACAGCTCGAGCTGTCCCGGGGTCCCCTCGGCCAGGGCCGCTCGATCATGCAGGCCCGGGTCGCGCCGCTCGGCAGCAGCCACGTGCTGCTCCTCGTCGAGGACCACACCCAGGCCCGACGGGTCGAGGAGGTCCGCCGGGACTTCGTCGCGAACGTCAGCCACGAGCTCAAGACCCCGGTGGGCGGCATCGGCCTGCTGGCCGAGGCGATCCTCGACGCCAAGGACGACCCCGAGGCCGTCGAGCGGTTCGCCGGGCGCATGCAGGTCGAGAGCCACCGGTTGGCCCAGCTGGTCAAGGAGATCGTCGACCTGTCCCGGCTGCAGGTCGCCGACACGTTGCACGAACCCCGTCTCGTGGACGTGACGGCCGCGGTCCACGAGGCCATCGACTACTCCCGGGTCGGGGCCGATGCCAAGCAGATCGAGATCGCCGAGGCGTGTGCGCCCGACCTCAAGGTGTTCGGCGACGAGGACCTGCTCGTGACCGCCGTCCGCAACCTCATCGGCAACGCCGTCGCCTACTCCGACAACGGCTCCCGCGTCGCCGTCGGAGGTCGGCTCAACGGTGACATGGTCGAGGTCACCGTGACCGACCAGGGCCAGGGCATCCCGCAGGCGGAGCAGGCTCGCATCTTCGAGCGGTTCTACCGCGTCGACGGTGCGCGCTCGCGAGCCACCGGTGGCACGGGTCTGGGCCTGGCCATCGTCAAGCACATCTGCGCCAACCACGGTGGCGACGTCACCGTGTGGAGCGAGGAGGGCCGGGGGTCGACGTTCACGATCCGGTTGCCCGCCGCCGCCGACCGCTCCGGTGGTCACCTCGCCCCCGAGTCCTCCACATCCGTTCCGTCACAAGGAGACCCCCGCGCATGACCCGCATCCTGGTCGTCGAGGACGAGGTGTCGTTCTCCGACCCCTTGTCGTACCTGCTGCGCAAGGAGGGCTACGAGGTGGCCGTCGCCGAGACCGGGCCGGAGGCCCTCGAGGACTTCGACCGGGCCGGCGCCGACCTCGTCCTGCTCGACCTCATGCTGCCCGGCCTGTCCGGCACCGAGGTCTGCCGAGCGCTGCGCCAGCGGTCCAACGTGCCCGTGATCATGCTGACCGCCAAGGACAGTGAGATCGACAAGGTCGTGGGGCTCGAGATCGGTGCCGACGACTACGTCACCAAGCCCTACTCCTCCCGCGAGCTGCTCGCGCGGATCAAGGCGGTCCTGCGCCGACTCTCGGAGCCCGAGGACCTCGTGCCCGCGACGATCGAGGCCGGTCCGGTCCGGATGGACGTCGAGCGGCACATCGTCACCGTGGCGGGTGAGACGACACAGCTGCCGCTCAAGGAGTTCGAGCTGTTGGAGATGTTGCTGCGCAACACCGGTCGCGTGCTGACCCGGATGCAGCTCATCGACCGCGTGTGGGGCAGCGACTACGTGGGTGACACCAAGACGCTCGACGTCCACGTGAAGCGGCTGCGCGCGAAGATCGAGCCCGACCCCGCCGAGCCACGCTTCATCGTGACCGTGCGTGGGCTGGGCTACAAGTTCGAGTCCGCCTGAGCGTCAAGGGGTGGCGGTCGCCGAGGGCGTCGCCGTGGGGGCGAGCGTCGCATAGTAGCCGTTGGGGGGGAGCACCGGGACGGTGACGACGGCGGTTGCGGCATGCGGTGACTGCACGGTGAGCTTGATGACGTCGCCGGGGCTGACGGGCACCGACGGGAGCGTCACCTGGGAGTCCCCGGAGAGCCGCGCCTGGGAGTAGCCCGCCGCCTGGGCGTAGACCGGCTGGGCCTGGGGGAGGGCGAAGGCGATGCGCTGGGTGTCGGCGCCGGTGTTGGACACCGCGGCCGACAGGACGCCGGGCTGGTCCTTGCCGGAGCTGATGACGACCAGGTCGCGCAGCTGCACGGCGCCGAGGTCGACGGCGACGCCGTCAGGCGCCGAGTACGGCTCGTCGGTCTGGATCGGCGACTGGGTCTGGCACGCGGACAGGGCCAGAGCTGCACCGAGTGCAGCCACCGGGGCGAGTCGACGCAGGGGCGAGGGGCGGCCTGCGGAGCGGGCGGCCAGCGGGGTTCGGCGCATCACGGGGACAGACTACCGGCCGGCTGCTCAGGAGTGCGCACCCGTGCGCGTTGCACGTAGAGCCATCTTCTGTCAAGACCGAAAACACTGCCCCACAACGCATTTGCATGCCTCTGACCAGCGCAAACGTGAACGCGACTGCTTTCCTGTCCCCGGCGTGCCGTGATATTCTGAGGGTCGCGAAAGGGGAAAACAGCACATGGTTTTCAAGGTCGGCGAGACGGTCGTGTACCCCCACCACGGGGCTGCACTGATCGAAGAAATCAACACCCGCACGATCAAGGGCGAGGAGAAGATCTACCTCAAGCTCAAGGTCGCCCAAGGTGATCTGACGATCGAGGTCCCCGCAGAGAACTGCGAGGACATCGGCGTGCGTGACGTCGTCGGACAGGAGGGCCTGGACAAGGTCTTCGCGGTCCTGCGCGCCCCCCACACCGAGGAGCCGACGAACTGGTCGCGCCGCTACAAGGCCAACCTCGAGAAGCTCGCCTCCGGCGACGTGATCAAGGTGGCCGAGGTCGTCCGCGACCTGTGGCGTCGGGACAAGGACCGTGGCCTGTCGGCCGGCGAGAAGCGCATGCTGGCCAAGGCGCGCCAGATCCTCGTCTCCGAGCTGGCTCTGGCCGAGAAGACGAACGAGGACAAGGCCGAGGCCATCCTCGACGAGGTTCTCGCGTCCTGAGCACCGCCGTCATCCTCGTGGCCGGTGGTCAGGGGACACGGCTCCGGGCCGCCCAGCCCAAGGCGTTCGTCGACCTCGACGGAACGTCACTGCTCGAGCACGCCGTGACTCGAGCGCTCGGGGCGCCCGAGGTGTCCCACGTCATCATCGTCGCGCCCGTCTCCCACCTCAGGGAGGCGGGCGCGGTTGCGTCCCGAAGCGCTCGCCCGGACGACGTCGACGTCGTGTCCGGCGGTGCGGAGCGCACCGACTCGGTCGCCGCGGGCCTCGCGGCACTGCGACCGGAGGACGGCATCGTGCTCGTGCACGATGCCGCCCGCTGCCTGGCCCCGTCCACGCTGTTCACCCGCCTGGTCCACGAGGTGCGTTCAGGTCACCCTGCCGTGGTCCCTGGCCTGCCCGTCACCGACACCATCAAGCAGGTCGACGCCGAGGGCGTCGTGGTGGCCACTCCCGACCGCGGGCGGCTGCGCGCCATACAGACGCCGCAGGCGTTCCTGCGCGAGGTCCTCGAGCACGCCCACGCCTCGGGGGCTCAGGCCACGGACGACGCGGCGCTGTTCGAAGCCGTCGGTGGGCACGTCCGGGTCGTCGACGGTGACCGGTTGGCCTTCAAGGTGACGACGCCCGACGACCTCGCCACCGCCAGGCGCCACCTCGAGGACGCCTGAGCGAGCGACCCTCCGCCCCCGCAGCCCAGGTCAACGGGTGAGGGCCGCCACGACCTCATCCCACGGCACCACGGGCTCGGCCGGCATCGGTGCGTGGAGCGTGCTGATCCACCCGTCGACGAGGCGTCCACGCTCGACGAGCAGGTCCGGGACGAAGGTCGGCGTGGGAAAGCCCGCACGCCAGACGGCCTTGGCGCTGCCCCAGTTGCCCGCGTGCGCCTCCCAGCGCACGGTCTCGAACCCGAGCTCCTCGAAGGCATGTCCCACGACGACGCGCACGGTGTCGGACATGACGCCGCGGCCACGGAAGTCCTGGTGCGTGGCGAAGCCCAACGAGCCCGCGCCGCTGTCGACGTCCATGATCCGCAGGTCGATGGACCCGGCATAGGCACCGTCCACCTCGATGGCCCAGCAGATCTGCTCGGGCGAAGGAGCGGTGAACTCCGTGACGTAACCGAGGGCCATCTCCCGGGTGTACTCCAACGGGATGGTCGTGAACGACCGGGCCAACGGGTCCACCGCCCGCTCGAACACCCCGTCGGCATCGGACTCCCGGTGCGGGCGCAGGGTGACGAGGTCTCCGGTCAGGACGGGGATGGTCAGGGGCTCGGTCATGCGCGGCAACGCTAGTGGTGCCGCGCCGGTGGTTCATCCGCTTTTGCGCGGTGGTGGTTGGATGACGCCATGGTGCCTCCCGGTATGCCGCGCACGGGGATCGGTGTGGACGTCCACGCCTTCTCGACCGACCCGACCCGCGAGCTGTGGGTGGCGGGTCTGCACTGGCCCGGCCTGGGCCTCGACGGGCACTCGGATGCGGACGTGGCCTGCCATGCCGCCTGCGACGCGTTGTTCTCGGCTGCCGGGATCGGTGACCTGGGCATGCACTTCGGCACGGACCGGCCGGAGCTCGCCGGAGCCGCTGGCCGCACCCTGCTGGCCGAGGCGGCCAGGTTGGTGCGCGAAGCCGGGTTCGAGATCGCCAACATCGCCGTCCAGGTCATCGGCAACACCCCGAAGGTCGGGACGCAGCGCCACCTCGGGGAGCAGGTGATGTCGGCCGCCGCCGACGCCCCGGTGTCGCTCAGCGGCACCACCACCGACGGGCTCGGCCTCACTGGCCGCGGGGAGGGTGTCGCCGCCATCGCGACCGCGTTGGTCTACCCGGCCTGAGCCGGGCGCCCCGAAGGTGCCCGGGACGTCATCGCGCCCAGGACGAGGAGCACCAGCCCGGCGGTGGTCAGCACCCAGATCCCGGCGTTCAGCCAGGAGATCATCTGGATGCGTTCGTACAGGCTGGTGCTGCCGGACCTGACCAGCCACTGGTTGACGCCGAGCCCCGCGACCCGCGCCGCGGCGAGCAGGGCCAGGCCGCCGGCGGTGCGCTGCGCCCAGGCGGTGGCCCCTCCTCGTCGCAGCACGAGGACCGCCGCGGCGACGAGCAGCAGGATGCCCAGCAGGTCGAGGGCATTGACCCCGCCCAGGTCGAATGGTCCGCGCATGTGATCCCCCTCGGTGCAGTGCCGGCCACCGTAGCGTGAACAGGACGGCCTCGGGCCCGGACCGTCGTACGGTCCGGGCCCGAGGGTCCGTGTCGTGCTGGGTGTTCGGCGTCAGTGCTGGCTGGACCCGCCGTCGGCGCGGTCTTGCCCGTCGTGCCCGCCGCCGTTGCTGTCGCCGTTCTCGTCACCGTTCTCGTCACCGTCGCGACGGGCTCCGACCGCCACCGCCCGCGCCAGGTCGGAGACCTTGGCGTCACGCGGTGACAGCGGGGCCAGGCCCCACGAGTGCTCGATGGTGGCGAGGATCGAGGTGGTGTCGTAGCTGGAGTGGCTGACTCCCGAGTGGTTCATGCCGGTCGAGAGCACCAGCGCGGGGATGCGGGTGCCGGGGCCCCAGGCGTCGGCCTTCGGCGGGGCGACGTGGTCGTAGGACCCGCCGAACTCGTCGTAGGTCACGACCACGAGGGTCTTGTCGGCCTGCGGGCCGCTCGTGATGGTCTTGAGCAGGTCGACGAGGTGGTCGCTGCCGGTGTGCTCGCTGGCGTACCCGGGGTGCTCGTTCTCGGAGCCGTAGGGCTTGACGAACGAGACCTGCGGCAACGTGCCGTTCTTCGCCGACGCGATGAAGTTCTTCTCGTCCTGCAGGTGCGAACGGCCGGGGGCGCCCGCGGCGTAGTTGGCAAAGTAGTTGAACGGCTGGTGGTGGTACTGGAAGTTGCCACCCGGGTGGCCGGCGACGGCATCGTCCCAGCCCCCCGAGTACCAGTTCCAGCTCACGCCCCTGGCGCTGAGGCGATCACCGATGTTGGGGTACTTCGAGTCGTCGATCAGCGGGATCTTCGCGCCGTTGCCCGACGGGATCGAGGACGGCTGCACGGTGTTGACCGCGTAGTCGCCGCATGCCTTGACCGCGTCGTTGGAGCCGTCAGCGCACTTCTGCGTGAGCTGGCCGTCGACCACGGACCCGGTGGGGGTGTACAGCGGGTACTTGGTGACCATGCCGTTGCTGTCCAGCACCGAGCTCTTCGCGCCGAGTGCGCCGGCGGAGGTGTCGAGCGGCGCGCGGGCCGAGATGAGGAACTGGTGGTTGAGGAACGAGCCACCGAACGCGCCCTGGAAGAAGTGGTCGGCCAGGACGTAGTGGGGGGCGTCGTGCGAGTGGAGGTACTGGTAGATCGGCAGGGCCTTGGTGTCGTACCGCCCCATCGTCAGACCTACGGCGTCGGACCCCGTGACGTAGCGGTCCTGCTTGCCGCCGTCGAGCTGGTACTGCTCCTGGTAGAAGCGGTGCACCTGGTCACGGGTGCAGCCGCCGGGAAGCCCGCTGCCCTTGGCCAGGCCGTTCGGGGCGTAGACGCCCTCGGGGGCGCAGGTGGTGTCCGAGGGCTTGATGAACGTGTCGATCGTGAAGGCGCGGTTGGTGAAGTTGCTGGCAGCCACCCCGTGCCCTGCGTCCTGGCAGGTGTTCGGCTGCGGGGGCGTGGTGAGGTTGACGTCGTCCTGCAGGAGGCAGCCGTAGGCAGTGCCGTCCTGGGCGACCTGCTTCACCGCGGGCGCCTGGACGCCGTCCACGCGGTCGTCACCGACCTTGCCCCAGCCGCCGTACAGGTTGTCGAACGAGTGGTTCTCCTCGTAGATCACCACGAGGTTGGTGTAGCCACCGGGCAGGGCGCCCCGGCTGGTGTGCCCGTGGTGGTGGGCGGCCGTCGCGGCGACCGCGGTGCCCGGCAGGGCCGCCGCCGCACCGGCGAGCAGCAGGGCGCCGAGGGCGGTGGGGGTGCGTCTGTTCACGAAGTTCCTCCTGGGTGCAGGGTGCGCGTGAGGCGCACCGTGCCAACCTTTCGGACCGGCTCGGTGCACCCCCTGACAGATGTCACGGGTGGGAGTGAACAGTCGGCAAAGCGTGGGTGCGCCCCGCCGGTCAGACGGGGGATCAGTCGCGGCTCGCGGCCACCCGTGACAGCGGCAGGCCGAGGCGTACCCGGGTGCCACCCTCGGCTCGGCGCCCCACCTCGAAGGAGGCCCCGGCCACCTGGGCCCGGTTGCGCATACCGGCGAGGCCGAGGTGCCCCGGGCGGTCGCCGTCCTCCCCCTCGGCAATGCCACGTCCGTCGTCGTCGACGGTGACCACGGCCTCCTCGGCGTCCACGGCGAGCTCGACCACGACCACGCCGGCCTCGGCGTGCTTGCGTGCGTTGACCAGGGCCTCTTTGACGACGCGGTGGATGATCACCCGCTCCGCCTCGGGGACCGGCAGGTCGGTCTCGCCGATGACCCTGACCTCGACATCGGTGCCGGAGAAGACGAACGCGGCCGCCCCCTTCACCGCCTCCGCCAGGCTCGTCGCCTCGGGGAGCGACTCGAGGTCGAACAACAGGTTGCGCAAGCGCTCGGTGGCGGTCGAGACGATGTCCTGCAGCATCGCGACGTCGGACACCGTCGCCGGCGCCTCGGCGGCAAGACGCCGGCGGAGCAGTCCCAGGCGCAGGTCCACCGCAGCCAGGGCCTGGACGGGGTCGTCGTGGACGTCACCGGCGATGCGGGCCCGTTCCTCCTCCTGGGCCTTGACCAGACGGTGCAGGAGCCGGGCGCGCTGGTCGGCGAGGTCGTGCAGGGCGCGTTCGTTGCTTCGACGCTCGCTGATGTCGCGCTGGATGGTCGCCACGACCGTGCCGCCCTCCTCGGAGGTGTCGGGCACGACGAAGGTCGAGACCTCCACGGGCACCGGGGGACTGCCGTCGACGGGCACGACCTCGGCCTCTCCGGCGAACCGTTGCCGGCGCAGCAGCTCGGGCCAGCGCGTGCCGAAGGTGGTCGGTCCGACGCCGGGCACGATCTGGGAGACGTGCAGGCTCGTCACGTCGTCGGAGCCTGCGACCGCGAGCATGCGGCGCCCGGCCGGGTTGAGGTAGATGAGCCGACCGCTCGCCCCAGCCATGCCGATCAGCTCGCCGGAGGCCTCGATGAGCGACCTGAACAGGTGCAGGTCCACGCTGGCGACGCCCAGCACCCGGCGGGCCTCCACCTGGACCGACCGCACCGTGAGCAGCCCGCGCGTGAGGGCGACGGCGCCACCGACCAGGTAGCAGGCAATGGCAGTCCAGACGGCCGGGATGACGAATCCGGTGAGGCCGAGCACGGCGAGCAGCATCACCATGACGGCGGCGGGCACGAGCACGCCCGACGCGAGGTCGGCGGCGGGCAGCTCACCCGTGCGGCGCGCTCGCGCCTGCGTCCGTCGCGGTGCCTGCCCGACGAGGGTCACCGATGCCGCCACCATGACCGTCCCGATCATGGAGAGTGCGCTCACCCATGTCCCCGGTCGCCACGCGCCCTCAGCCAGCAGCACGAAGTAGGTCACGTCGACCGCGACCACGGCGAGGACGCCCGCGAGCAAGACCAGGTCCGAGCGCGTCACCCGGGAGCGGGCGGTGGTGAGGACCGCGGCACCGGCCACCATCAACGCGCTGTCGAGCGCCGGGTAGACGATGTTCATCACGACCGCCGAGGGGGGCGCGCCGGTGGCCAGGGTGCGCATCGGGCCATCGAGGGCGTTGACGGCCAGTCCGAGGGCGACGAGCGACACGCTGATGCCGTCCAGCACGACCAGGGACCCACGTCGCCGCGACAGGTCACGCAGCCGCAGCGCGAGGGCGGCGAAGAGGGCGACGGACGAGGCCACCCAGGCGGCGTCCGCCCAGGAAGGGTACGTCGGCACGTGCCCGAGACCCAGGGTTGTCAGCGAGATGTCGAAGCCGACGGCCCGCATCACCAGGAAGGCAACGACGAGCCAGGTCGTCGCGGCAGCGGTGCGCCGCTGCCTGGTGCCGACCAGTGCGACCACGGCGACGAGCGCGACCGCGGTGTAGGCGCCGCCGTTGAGCCAGCCGTCGAAGCGCAGATCGAACCCCGGCCGTGGACGGACACCGGGCAGGGTCCAGACGGTGTAGGCGGCCACGAGCGCCAGCGCGAGCCCCAGCAGGGCACGGGCCCAGACCCGCGTGGGGCCGCTGGCGGCATCGGTTCTGGTGTCGGTCTCGGTCGTGGTGCTCATTGCTCGACCCCCCGTCGGGCAGCGGCCGCGCGGACGCCTGTGGGACGCACCCTAACCTCCTGCCGGCACCGCCCGCGCGACGGACGACCTGCGGGCCGCGCTCGGCAGCAGCCGCACGGAGCTGCTGCGCGGTTCGGCTCGCAGAGCCCGCGCCGGTAGCCTTGCGCCCGTGAGTCTTCGCCTGTACGACACCGCCGCGCGCCAGCTGCGCGACTTCACCCCCCTCGTGCCGGGCAAGGTGGGGATCTACATCTGTGGGCTCACGACCCAGAGCCAGCCCCACATCGGCCACGTGCGCTTCGCCGTCGCCTTCGACGTGCTGCGCCGCTGGCTCGAGGGCCGCTACGGCTACGACGTCTCCCTGGTCCGCAACGTCACCGACATCGACGACAAGATCCTCGCGAAGTCGGCCGACGCCGGCGAGGAGTGGTTCGCCCTCTCCTACCGGAACGAGGTCGCCACGGCCGCGGCCCTGTCCTCGCTCGGGGTGCTCCTGCCGACCTACGAGCCGCGGGCCACCGGCCACATCCCCGAGATGGTCGAGCTGATGCAGACCCTGGTCGAGAAGGGCCACGCGTATGCCGCGCCCGACGAGAGCGGTGACGTCTACTTCGACGTCAAGAGCTTCCCGGAGTACGGCTCACTGACGCACCAGAAGATCGAGGACATGGAGGCGGCGCAGGACGCCGACCCGCGCGGCAAGCGCGACCCCCGGGACTTCGCCCTGTGGAAGGGCCGCAAGGAGTCCGAGCCCGCCACCGCCTCGTGGCCGACCCCGTTCGGCGTCGGACGTCCCGGCTGGCACCTCGAGTGCTCGGCGATGGCTCGCAAGTACCTCGGCGACGCCTTCGACATCCACGGCGGTGGCGTGGACCTGCGCTTCCCCCACCACGAGAACGAGCAGGCGCAGTCGCATGCGGCCGGACTGGGCTTCGCGAACTTCTGGCTGCACAACGCCTGGGTCACCCTCGGCGGCGAGAAGATGAGCAAGTCGCTCGGCAACAGCCTGGTCGTCTCGGAGGTCACCAAGGTCGCGCGCCCGCTGGCGCTGCGCTACTACCTCACCGCCGCGCACTACCGCTCCACCATCGACTTCTACGAGGGCTCGCTGCGCGAGGCCGAGGCCACGGTCGAGCGCATCGAAGGCTTCCTCACCCGCGCCCTGCGGGCGCTGCCCGACGGCACGTCCACCACCCCGGACCCCACCGCCGTGCCGGAGGCGTATGCCGCCGCGATGGACGACGACCTCAACGTCAGCGGCGCGCTCGCGGTCGTCCACGACACCGTGCGGGCCGGGAACACCGCGCTCGACGACGGTGACGAGGATGCGCTGGCAACGGCGTTCGCGGCGGTCGTCGCGATGACCGACCTCCTGGGGGTCAACCCGCTCGACCCGCAGTGGGGCGTCGACACGACGTCGGGATCCGGCGATGCGCAGGGCGCCCTCGACACCCTCGTGCAGGTCCAGCTCGACGCCCGGGCCGCCGCCCGAGCGGCGCGCGACTTCGCGACGGCGGACGCGATCCGCGACCAGCTCGGTCTGGCCGGCATCGTCATCGAGGACACCGCGTCGGGAGCGAACTGGTCGCTGGCCCGACGGGACAACGAAGAGACAGGCGACATCTGATGGCAGGCAACTCACAGCGCCGCGGCGCGATCCGCAAGGGCGCGTCCAAGAAGGGCGCGTCGGTCGGCTCCGGCGGCCAGCGTCGTCGTGGTCTCGAGGGCAAGGGGCCGACGCCTCGCGCCGAGGACCGCCCCAACCACAAGGCCCACAAGATGGCCAAGGCCGCTTCCAAGAGCGGTGGTCCGTCGGCCCCGCGCAGCTCCGGCCCGCGTGCCGGCAGCTCCCGTCGTGGCGGCAAGGCGTCCAGCGAGATCGTCGCCGGCCGCAACTCCGTGGTCGAGGCGCTGCGCGCAGACATCCCGGTGACGACGATGTACGTCGCGGGGCGCATCGACGCCGACGACCGCGTGCGCGAGGCGCTGAAGATGGCCACTGCCAAGGGGATCGCGATCCTCGAGACGCCTCGTGGCGAGCTCGACCGCCTCACCGACGGCGCCGTCCACCAGGGCCTGGCGCTGCAGGTGCCGCCCTACGAGTACGCGCACCCGCAGGACTTCATCGACCCCCAGGTCCCCGGTATCCCGCTGGTCGTCGCCCTCGACGGCATCACCGACCCGCGCAACCTGGGGGCGATCATCCGCTCCGTCGCCGCCTTCGGTGGTCACGGTGTCGTGGTGCCCGAGCGTCGTTCGGTGGGGATGACCGCCAGCGCGTGGAAGACGTCCGCCGGCGCGGCGGCCCGGGTCCCGGTGGCCTTGGCCTCCAACCTGACCCGTGCGCTGGAGGAGTACCGCAAGGCCGGCTTCTTCATCCTCGGCCTGGACATGGACGGCGACGTCGAGCTGCCCGGGTTGGCGCTGGCTACCGAGCCGATCGTCATCGTCGTCGGCTCGGAGGGCAAGGGCCTGTCCCGGCTCGTCAGCGAGACCTGCGACCAGATCGTCTCGATCCCCATGGCGGCCACGACGGAGTCCCTCAACGCCGGCATCGCCGCCGGCGTGACCCTGTACGAGGTGGCTCGGCGCCGCGCCGAGGCCAAGCAGGCCTGACCGGCCCACACCGACGCGTGCCGAATCGGCCCAAAGGGGTAGGCCATCCGCTAGCGTTCGCGGGGCCGCGCCCAAGGGGGGAGCGGCTCGCCTCGAAGGGATCGACCCATGTCTGACTACGGCACTCCGCCGCCGCCTCCGCCCGCGCCCGGCTACAACGCGCCCGCTGCAGGTGGCACTCCGCCGCCGAACTACCTCGTCTGGGCCATCCTCAGCACCATCTTCTGCTGCCTGCCTTTCGGCATCGCCTCGATCGTCTTTGCCGCCCAGGTCAACGGCAAGTGGGCTGCCGGTGACGTCGCTGGTGCGCAGGACTCCTCGGCCAAGGCGAAGAAGTTCGCCATCTGGGGGGCGGTCGCCGGCATCATCGTCGGTGTCATCTACGGCATCCTCATCGCCGCGGGCGTCATGTCTGGGATCAACTCCGGCACCACCAGCCCGTGACCATCCAGCACGCCGCGCACCTCGACCTCGTGGGTCGGGTGCGCGGCGTGCTGCTGCCCGTGGCGTCCGCCGGAGCGGCCCTCGCCGGTGGACTTGTGGTCGCTCTCGTCGACCCGAACGAGGCAGGGCACTACCCGACCTGCCCCTTCCTGGCCCTGACCGGTGCCTACTGCCCGGGATGTGGCTCCCTGCGGGCGATCCACGCACTCGCGCGCGGCGATGTCGCCACGGCCATGGCGCGCAACCCGTTCGCGGTCGTCGCCCTCGTCGGCCTGGTCGTCGGCTGGGTCCTGTGGACGTGGCGGCTCTGGAACGGACGTCGCCGGACCTGGGTCGTCCCGGCCTGGGCGATCCACGCCTTCCTTGCTGCCGTCATGGCTTTCTGGGTGCTGCGCAACGTCCCGGGCTGGACCTGGCTCTCGCCGGCCTGACCCGGGTGGCCCTGCTGGACCTGGCCGGCTCAGGACCGGGGGACGCGGACGACCACGGTGTCGAGGATCTTGTCGGCGAACGTCTGCCGCTTGCCGTCCCACAGCGGCCAGAGGTAGCCGATGTAGGCGAAGCCGTCCACGACGTGGCACAGGTCGCGCACGAACGCCATACCGGCACCGATGGGCTGCCCCGTGCGCTCGCCCACGAGCTTGATGCCCAGGACCTTCTTGCCGACGCTCTGCCCCGTGCGCCCCTGCTTGAAGGCGCGGTTCCAGATCTGGATGCCCAGCATCAGCAGCACCCCCGCGACGACGAGGATCACGCCTGTGACGACCAGGCCGGTGTTGGTCGGATCCGGTGCGCTGTCGAGGGTGTCGGCGTCGTACCGGTTGCTCGAACCCGTGCCGGCGCCCACGGTGATGAGGACGAACCCGATGACGTAGGGGACCAGTCCCACGAGCGCGATGACCGAGTCGATGAGGTAGGCCCCGACCCGGGTGCCCCAGTCGGCCAACGGGCCCCACGGACCGTCGAACGGTCCCGCGACCGGCCGCGGCGGCGGCGGGGCCACGTCGTAGGGCGTCGGCCCGCCGACGGCGTCGGCCGCGGGCGGCGGCTGGAGGTAGGGCGAGGGCTGCTGCGGCTGGTCGGTCATGCGGATCCCGTCGAACGATGGTCCGCCTGATCGATCGGCGGGGTTCGTCCCACGCTAGTGGGGCCGTGACACTTCGGAGGTGGTCTGGCCCCAGGTGACGGGCGCGTCCTCCTGCGGCGCGGCAACGGGGACGGCGTGGGCGACGACGGTGCCCATGATCTTGTCGGCGAAGGTCTGCTTCTGGCGGTCCCACAGCGGCCAGAGGTACCCGAGGTAGAGCACGCCGTCGACGATGTGGACCACCTCGCGCAGGAACGAGGTGCCGGCGCCGATCGGGGTCCCGGTCCGCGCGCTGACGAGGTAGATGTTCAGGGCGGCCTTGCCGACGCTCTGGCCGGTCCGGCCCTGCTGGAGGCAGCGGTTCCAGATGAACGCGACGATGGCGAGGACGGAGCCGAGCAGCATCAGACCGGCGGACAGCAGCAGGGTGCCGAGATCCACGGACGACGCGGCGCCCGGCTGCTCGGACAGGACGCGCAGGCCCGGGGATGCGTCGAGGAGGACGGCAAGCCCGACGAAGTACGGCAGGTAGGCCACGAGGTAGACGAGCGAGTCGATGAGCCGCGCCGCGGCCCGGCGACCCCAGCTGGCCATGGGCACCCACTGCCCCGAGGTCACCCCGCCGCCGTTGGCCAACGCGTGTTGCTGCTCCATCGCCTTCTCCTGCCGCCCCGACCCGCCCCCGGGTCCGGCGCACAACCTAGCGCCCGGGTGCGGTGCCCGGGGCGGGATTCAGGAGTCTCGAGGTGTGCCGGCCCCGGTGGCTCCAGCGGGCCGGTCGAGGGTCACTGGTCGTCGAACATGGCGACGACCGGCATCTCGACCGTGTCGACGCCGACGACGGTGGCCTCGTCGGGCTTGGTGGGCAGCACGGTGGCGACGTAGTCGCGGATGGCGTCCTCGATGGGCACGTCGTGGCCGGCCCGTTCGGACATGTACCAGCGGTGCTCGAGCACCTCGTGGAAGAGCTCGGCCGGCTCCAGCTTGGCGGCCATGTCGCGCGGCACGGTGCGGGTGATCGGCTCGTAGATCCGGGCCAGCCACTCGTGGGCCACGATCTCCTCGTCGTCGTTCTGCCGGTCGGTGCCGGCGCGGTAGGAGTCGAGGTCGTTGAGCAGGCGGCGCGCCTGGTTCTCCTCGACGTCGAGCCCGGTCAGGCGCAGCAGGCGACGGGAGTGGTGGCCGGCATCGACGACCTTGGGCTGGATCTGGATCGTCGTGCCGTCGAAGTCGGTGGAGATGGCGAGCTCGTCGACGTCGAAGCCGAGCTCGTTGAGCCGGCGGATGCGTTCGTCGACGCGCCAGCGGTCGCCGCGCTCGAAGCGCTCGAGGCCGGTGAGCTCGTCCCACAGCTCGGTGTAGCGCGTGACGATGCGGTTGGACGTGTCGACGGCGTCGGTGCCGGCCTCCAGGAAGCCTCCGGCCTCGAGGTCCATCAGCTCCCCAGCGATGTTGACGCGCGCGATGTCGAGGTCGTGGTCGCGCTGGCCGTCGGTGAGCGACTGGTGCAGCTCGCCGGTCTCCGCGTCGACGAGGTATGCGGCGAACGCGCCGGCGTCGCGCCGGAACAGGGTGTTGGACAGGGACACGTCGCCCCACCAGAACCCGCTCAGGTGCAGCCGGACGAGGAGCACCGCCAGGGCGTCGATGAGGCGCGTCGAGGTCCCTTCGCGCAGGGACTGGCTGAACAGCGCACGGTAGGGCAGCGAGAACTGCAGGTGCTGGGTGATCAGGCAGGCGTCGAGGGGGTTGCCCTCGCGGTCGAGTCGGCCGCTGACGACGCCGAACGGCTCGACGCAGGGCACCTCGATCTTGTTGAGCACCCGCAGCATCTGGTACTCGCGGACCGCGATGTCGGCCTTGATCTCCTTGACCGCGAGCACGCGGCCGGAGAGCTTGACGAAGCGGACGACGTGGCGCGAGATGCCCCGGGGCAGCGCGGCGAGGTATTCCTCCGGCCAGGTCTCGAGCGGGAGCTCCCACGGGAGGTCGAGCAGCGCCGGGTCAGGCCGGGATGCGGTGATGTTCAGGGCCACGAGCCCATGCTCCCAGACAGGTGGGCGACCCGGGCGGCCCTGTCCGCAACGGTCCCGGACAGCCGTGTGGCCGGCCCCCGCGAGGGAGCCGGCCACACGGCATGCACGGTGGTGCTCCGGTCAGTCGCCGAGGCGCAGGCCGGACTGGGCGTCGAAGAGGTGGACGTGACCCGGCTTCGGGGCCAGGAACACCGTCTCGCCCTTCTGCGGGGGACGACGACCGTCGACGCGCGCGATGAACGGCTTCTCGGGAGCGTCGCTGTCCTCCTCGTCCACGTGCTGGGCGGCCTTGGTGGTGCCGTAGATGTAGGCATCGGCACCAAGCTCCTCGACGACGTCCACGGTCACGGCGATGCCGTGGCCGTCGGTGCGCAGCTCGAGGTCCTCGGGACGGACACCCAGCGTGAGGTTCTTGCCCGATGCGCCCGCGATGCGGTCCCGCTCGACGGCGACGGTCGAGTCGCCCACGAGGACACCACCATCGGTGGACTCGACCTCGAGGAGGTTCATGGCAGGGGAGCCGATGAAGCCGGCGACGAAGACGTTGTTCGGGTGGTCGTACATGTGACGCGGGCTGTCACACTGCTGGAGGATGCCGTCCTTGAGGACCGCGACGCGGTCACCCATCGTCATGGCCTCGACCTGGTCGTGGGTGACGTAGACGGTGGTGACGCCGAGTCGGCGCTGCAGCGAGGCGATCTGGGTGCGCGTCTGGACGCGGAGCTTGGCGTCAAGGTTCGACAGCGGCTCGTCCATGAGGAACACCTGGGGGCTGCGGACGATCGCGCGGCCCATGGCGACGCGCTGGCGCTGGCCACCGGAGAGGGCCTTCGGCTTGCGCTCGAGGTAGGGCGTGAGGTCGAGGATCTTGGCAGCCTCCTCGACGCGCTTGCGGATCTCGCCCTTGTCGACGCCGGCGATCTTGAGCGCGAAGCCCATGTTGTCGGCGACCGTCATGTGCGGGTAGAGCGCGTAGTTCTGGAAGACCATGGCGACGTCGCGGTCCTTGGGGGACAGGTTGGTGACGTCGCGGTCGCCGATCCAGATCTTGCCGGCGTTGACCTCTTCGAGGCCGGCGAGCATGCGCAGGGAGGTGGACTTGCCACAGCCGGACGGGCCGACGAGGACGAGGAACTCGCCATCCTCGATGTCGATGTTGAGCCGGTCGACAGAGGGCTTGTCGTTGCCGGGGTAGAGGCGGGTGGCCTCGTCGAACTTCACAGTTGCCATGGGCGTCTTTGCCTTTCCTTCACCGGCAGGAACGTGCCGGACGATCCGTCGTAAAGGTGGAACACCTGCAGACGTCGGTGTCGCAGGTGGGGTCAGTCTGTCCCAGCCGACGCGGTTTGACCACCTCCCATCCGGAAGATGGAAACGTTTTCGCACGCCGATGCCCGCACAGGCGGTCCGCTGGTGCTCACTGACACCCGCCACCGCGCCCTCGTGACATGAAACTTCTTGCACGGGGGTGGTCGGGCAGACTGCAAGTTCTTGCTAGATTTCGCCGTGTCCGGGCGCGGCGCAGGCTGGCCGCAGCCACACGACCAGGGGAGGGGCGCCGTGAAGGCGAGACTGGCCGACATCGCGGTCCACGCCGAGGTGAGCGAGGCGACCGTCAGCCGCGTGCTCAACGGGAAGCCCGGCGTCGCCGAGAGCACCCGCGAGGCGGTGCTGCACTCCCTCGACGTGCTCGGCTACGACCGGCCGTCGCGGCTGCGACGCAAGTCCGCCGACCTGGTCGGGCTCATCGTCCCCGAGCTGACCAACCCGATCTTCCCGGCGTTCGCCCAGATCATCGAGACGGCCCTGGCCCGCCACCAGTTCACCCCGGTGCTGTGCACGCAGACACCCGGCGGCGTCCACGAGGACGAGTACGTGCAGATGCTGCTCGACCGCGGCGTCGCCGGCATCATCTACGTCTCGGGCCAGCACGCCGACGTCACCGAGGACATCGACCGCTACGCGGCGCTGCGCGAGCGCGGGCTGCCCATCGTCCTGGTCAACGGCTACCAGCAGGGCATCGACGCCCCCTTCATCTCCAACGACGACGTCGCCTCGATGGAGCTGGCGCTGACGCACCTGGTGCAGCTCGGCCACACCAGGATCGGGCTGGCCGTCGGGCCCGACCGGTTCGTCCCGGTGATCCGCAAGATCGCGGGCTTCCGGTCCTCCATGCACACGCTGCTCGGTCGCGACGACGTCGACGACCTCATCGAGCGCACCATGTTCTCCGTCGAGGGTGGCGACACCGCCGGGGCCCGCTTGCTCGACAAGGGATGCACCGCAGTGGTCTGCGGCTCGGACCTGATGGCGCTCGGGGCGATCCGCGCCGCCCGCCGGGCCGGGCTGCGGGTGCCCGAGGACTTCTCGGTGGTCGGCTACGACGACTCCCCGCTGATCGCGTTCACCGACCCGCCGCTGACGACCGTGCGCCAGAGCGTGCAGCCGATGGCGGAGGCCGCCGTCCGCGCGCTCCTCGACGAGATCCGGGGCGAGCCCACACCGCGCGCCGAGTACGTCTTCCGCCCCGAGCTGGTCGTGCGTGCGTCGACCGGAGCCGCGCCCAGGCGCTGAACCCGATCCCTGGGTCCGGTCGCCGTTCTACTTCTCGCGCTTCGATGTAGACACGCCCGGATTCTCCGGCGCGTTCACATCGAACCAGCGGCAGCGGCGCCCTCGCGCAGGGTGCGCAGGAGCGACAGGGCCTCGGCGGCATCCTGGGGGCCCCGGACGCGGAACCCTGCCGCAGTCTCCCCGTCCCCGACCTTGACGGTGAGGTCGCCCTCGCCGAGCGCGGCGAACGCGTGCTCGTCGGTGACGTCGTCGCCGAAGTAGGCGACGTGGTGCGCGCCCACTGCGTCGCGCAGGGCGATGAGGGCGCTGCCCTTGTCGGCCTGGACGACGCTCATCTCCACCACCTGCTTGCCGTGCAGGACGTGCAGCCCGGTATGGCGCGCGGCCAGCTCGAGCGCGGCCTCCTCGGCCTCGTCGGCAGGGGCCTGGTCCATGCGGCGGGTGTGCAGGACGACCGCCGTCGGCTTGTGCTCGAGGTAGGCCCCCTCGGGCAGACCGGCGCAGAGCTCCTCGAGCTCCGCGGTCAGCGCCTGCAGGTGCGACCGCTGCGAGTCGTCGAGAGCCAGCTCGCCGTCCGCGGCGCTCGACTCGCCACCGTGGCTGCCGATCCGCGTGACGGCGCTCCCCTCGAGGCCGGTCAGGTCGGTGAGGGTGTCGAGGTCGCGGCCGGACACCACGGCTGCATACGTGCCCGGGAGGTCGGCGAGGGCCCGGAGGTCCTCGATCGTCCCCGGCAACGGGCTGGAGGTGGACGGGTCGAGCACGAGCGGGGCGAGGACGCCGTCGAAGTCGGTGGCCACGAGGACGCGGTCGGAGGCGGCGAACCGTCGGGCTGCTTCGCGGTAGTCGGCAGGGAGCGTCACGACCCGCCCTTCTCCGGTGCGTTGGCGAGGTTCTCGAGGAAGCGGGCGGCCCAGCGCTGCACGTCGTGGTCGGCCACCCGGCGGCGCATGGCCCGCATGAGGCGACGCTTCTCCCTGTCGGGCGTCTCGATGGCCCGCATGATCGTCAGCTTGAGGCCCTCGATGTCGTGCGGGTTGCAGACGAAGGCCTGGTGCAGCTCATGGAAGGCGCCGGTGAACTCCGACAGCACCAGCGCGCCGCCCTCGTCGTACCGGCAGGTGACGTACTCCTTGGCGACGAGGTTCATGCCGTCGCGCAAGGGGGTAACGAGCAGGACGTCGGCAGCGAGGTAGAGCGCCGCCATCTCCTGACGGGGGTAGGAGTGGTGGAGGTACTGCACCGCGGGCGCCCCGATGTCGCTGAACTCGCCGTTGAGGCGTCCGACCTCGCCCTCGATCTCCGCGCGCAGGTCACGGTAGGCGTCGACGCGCTCCCGGCTCGGCGTGGCGACCTGGACGAACATCTGCTTGGGCGGAGCGACCTTGCCCTCCTCGAGCAGCTCGCCGTACGCCTTGATCCGGTGGCCGATGCCCTTGGTGTAGTCGAGCCGGTCGACGCCGAGGATGAGCGTCTCCGGCGACCCCAGGGACTCGCGGATCTCGGCGGCCCTGGCCTTGGTCTCGGGCTGCTTGGCCAGCGCCTCGAGCCCCACGAAGTCGATCGAGATGGGGACGGCGCTGGCCCGCACCCGCCGAGCGCCCTCGGTGCGCGACTGCGAGACCGTGTCGCCCTTGGTCGGCAGGCTGAGCAGCTGGCGGCAGGCGCGGATGAAGTTCTGCGCGTCGGCCACCCGCTGGAACCCGAGGTAGTCGGCGCCCAGCAGGCCCTCGAGGATCGCGCGCCGCCACGGGAGCTGGGCGAAGAGCTCGACCGGGGGGAAGGGGATGTGGTTGAACCAGCCGATGCGCACGTCCGGGCGCATCTCGCGGACCATCGCCGGGACGAGCTGCAGCTGGTAGTCGTGCACCCAGACGGTCGCGCCCTCGGCAGCCACGTCGCACACGGCCTCGGCGAAGCGGCGGTTGACGGCCTCGTAGGCGCCGAACCAGAAGCGGTGGAACGTCGCCGAGACGATGACGTCGTGGTAGATCGGCCACAGGGTGTCGTTGCTGAAACCCTCGTAGTAGTTCGCGATCTCGTCCTCGGACAGGGGGACGGGACGCAGGTACATGTCGTCCTGGACGAATGGTGCGGGCGCGTCGCCGGCCTCGCCGGCCCACCCGACCCAGGCTCCCTCGCGACCCCGCATCACCGACTCCATGGCGGTGACGAGGCCGCCCGGGCTGGTGCGCCAGGACTCTGTGCCGTCGGCGTCGACCACACGATCCACGGGCAGACGGTTGGCGGCGATCACGAGATCGAACTTCGTTGCGGTGCGGGGCACGGCTGCATCAACTCCGGGTCTTGATTCGACCCCAACCCTATGACGCGCCCCGGCGGGCTGCCGAGATCTCCCCTAGCGAGGACCCTCCCTGCGGTCTAACGTCTGAGCATGAAGATCTCGGATGTGGTGCGTCGCAAGGGTGACCAGGTCGTGACCGTCCGCCCGGAGGAGACGGTCGAACGGCTCCTGCAGCTCCTCGAGGAGCACCGGATCGGTGCCGTCGTGGTGTCCACGGACCAGTCCTCCGTGGACGGGATCGTCAGCGAGCGCGACATCGTCCGGCACCTCCACAGCAAGGGTGCAGCCGTGCTCAGCCTCCCCATCTCGGCGATCATGACCGCCGAGGTGACCACCTGCGACCCCGACGCCGCCATCGAGGACCTCGCCCGCACGATGACTGAGCTGCGGATCCGCCACGTCCCCGTCGTCGTCGACGGTCGGCTGCGGGCGATCGTCAGCATCGGCGACATCGTCAAGCACCGGATCGACGAGCTCCAGACCGAGCGTGACCAACTCGTTGGCTACATCCAGCAGTAGCCTCACCCGTTTCCGCTGAGCGCCTCCCTTACCGTAGGAGGATGCGGACCGAGGCCATCGAGGGGAGCGAGAGCGGCGACAGGACCAGTGTGACGGAGGGGCCGCGGGTCGGGCCGTACCGCCTGATCCAGCAGATCGGCGAGGGCGGTATGGGTGTGGTGCACCTCGCCCTGGACCCGCACGGCCGTGCCGTCGCGCTCAAGCTGCTGCGCCCGCACATCGCCCACGACAAGGACGCGCGCACCCGGCTGGCCCGTGAGGTCGACGTGCTGGGTCGGATCCGCGACGCCCGCGTCGCCGCGGTGATCGATGCCGACCTCGACGGCGAACGCCCCTACCTGGTGACCCGCTACGTGCCCGGTCCGGCGCTCGACGACGTCGTCAAGGAGCACGGCCCGATCGTCGGCACGCCGCTGCTGTCGCTCGGCAGGGGGCTCGCCGAGGCCCTCGACGCCATCCACGCCGCCGACGTCATCCACCGGGACCTCAAGCCGGGAAACGTCCTCATGCTCGACGGTGACCCGGTCCTCATCGACTTCGGGATCGCGCACGTCGCCGACGACGTACGCATCACCCTGACCGGTCTGGTCATGGGCACCCCGGGCTACCTGTCGCCCGAGGTCGTCGAGGGTGCTCCCGTCACCGAGGCCACCGACTGGTGGGGGTGGGCGGCGACGCTCGCCTTCGCCGCGAGCGGTGCCCCGCCCTTCGGCCGCGGACCCATGGACGTGGTGCTCAACCGCGTGAGCCGCGGTGAGCCCGACCTCACCGGCGTCGACCCCAGGCTGGCACCCCTCCTGCAGGCCGCGCTGTCGCCCGAACCTCGCCAGCGCCCGGACTCCGGGGAGGTGGTCGAGGCCCTCGAGCGTTATGCCACGGGCCGGCCGGTGACGGCCGTGCTCAGCGCACCCCCGCGCCATACGCAGGTGCTGGAGCAGCGGCCCACCTCGCAGTGGGACCGCCCCCCGGTCGCCCAGCGAGGTCCGGTCGGCCCGGTGGCGCTGCCCGTGGACCGGGACGAGTACGCCCCGGTGTCCGGTGGGCGGCCCGCTGGGCCGGTGCGCACCGGCTCGGACGGCCCGGCGTGGGACGACGGCTCGGAGCTCGTGGGGGCCGAGGAGCCCGAGGGTGAGCCTTCGGACTGGCAGGCCGCGTGGGAGGGTGACGCCGGCGGACCCGATCCGCGGATCGGTCGTGCCGGACGGACCGGGACGCTGCTGGCCCTGCTCGCTGCGCTGGTCGCGGGCGCTGCGGCCTTCCCCGTCGTCGCGGCCGTCGTCGCCGTGCTGTGGTCGTGGGCGGCGCGCACCGCCGATCGGTCGGTGACGTCCCTGGTCCTGCGCCGGCACACCAAGGGCCGCCGTCGCTCGGACGTGCCGTTCGCGGTGGCCGCCAGCCCCTGGCACCTGGTGCTGGGGCTCGTCGCGACGCTCGTGAGCGCGATCCTGCCCGCGGTGGTGGGGGTGTGCGCGGTGTTCAGTGCCGCCCTCGCGATCGTGGCCGTGACCGGGGGCTCGCCGGAGCCGGCGCGGTCGGGGCCCATCGCCGTCGGCGCGTTCGTCACCGCGCTGATGGCCTGGTGGGGACCCGGTGGCGCGGGCCTGCGTCGTGGCTCGCGCAGCATCGTGCGCGGCACGAGCCCCGGGCCGCGCACCGGCAAGGTCGTCGCCGTGCTCCTGCTCGTCGCCGCCGCAGGGCTTGCGGTGTGGAGCCTCGAGGCGGCGGGTGTTCCGCAGTGGTGGCCCGTCCAGCAGCCGTCCGTGCTCGTGCCGGGCGCGAGGACCTGATGGCCTCGGGAGTCAACCCGCCACCCCCGTTGCCAGAGCGCAGGCCCCTTCGACGCCCGACGCTGCGACAGAGCCGGATCTGGCGCGGTGAGGAGATCACCGACACCATCCAGATGGTCGACTCGCTGCGGCACACGCCCTACCGGGACGCCCGCGTGCGCCAGGCCGCGGCCGAGGAGCGTGAGGCGCGTGCGTCGCTCGACCTGGCCCTGCGGGTCGGTGAGCTGATGCTGCGCTGTGGCGCGGGCGCGCCCCAGGTGGAGTCCTCCGTCATCGCGGTCGCTGCTGCCGCCGGGCTCGACAACCTCGAGGTCGACATCACCCTGCAGTCCCTGCTCGTGCAGTGCACGTCCGCGTCGGGCACCTCGATCACCATGCTCCGGGTCGTGCGCTCAGCGACCCGGGACTTCGACCGACTCACCGCCGTGCACGAGTTCGTCGAGAACCTCGTGGCCGGCAGCTACGACCTCGAGGCCGCCGCGGCAAGACTGCGCGAGATCCGCCGGGCCCCACGGTTCTGGCCGCGATGGATGGTGCGCGGCTCCCTCGGTGTCCTCTCGGCCGCGGTCGCCCTCATGCTCGGTGCCGGGCTGGTCGCCGCGCTCGTCGCCGGGGGCTCGGCCCTGCTGGTCGGGTATGCCGCGCGCGCCACCGGACGCCGTGGCCTGCCCGACTTCTACCAGTGCGCGATCGGCGGGTTCCTCGCGACGGCCATCGCCTGGGGCGCGTTCAGCCTGGGGGCGAGCGGCTGGGTGCCGGTGTCCTCGGAGGAGTTCGCCTTCATCGTCGCCGGAGGCATCACGGTGCTGCTCCCGGGGCGCACCGTCGCCTCCGCCTTCGAGGACGCGATCTCGGGGTACTCGGTGACCGGCGCCGGCCGCATGTTCGCGGTGTTCCTCACCACGGCCGGGATCATCCTCGGGGTCGCCACCGGACTGTCCGTGACGTTGGCGCTCACCACGACGTTCGACCTGCAGCTGGTGTCCCCGTCGGTCATGGCGACCCGCGCCCTGAGCGCCCCCGTCCCGCTCGCCGTGGTCGGAGCGTTCGTCGTCGGCATGTCGGGGGCGGTGTCCCTGCGCAGCCGGCGCAACCTCGTCGTCCCCGCGGGTCTGCTCTCTGCCCTGGGGGTGGGGGTGTCGCTCGGCGTCGACCGGCTCGACGCCCTGGGCCAGCTCGCCGCCGCCGGCGTCGCGGCCACCGTCCTGGGGTTCGGGGGGCGGCTGCTGGCCCTGCGCATGGGGGCCCCTGCCATGGTGCTCGCCGTGCCGGCGTCGTACGGCCTGTTGCCGGGTCTAGCGATCTTCCGTGGCCTCTACGAGATGGTGAACGGGTCGTCCGCCGACTCGGGGTCACTGTCGTTGCAAGGCGGCATCACCACGTTGCTGGGCGCGATGGCGGTGCTGCTCGCCATCGCGGCGGGCAGTGTCCTGGGGGAGTTCCTGGCAGCCCCGTTCGACCGGCGCATGGTGCAGAAGCGTCGGGTTCGGCGTCGTTGACCCGATGTGTCCCCGGGTGGAGATCCCACAAAAGGGACGAAAGCGCCATACCTCCTTTGGTTCTTCTTTTGGTCACCGGCTTGTGACTGCGGGATCCGGCCCTTACCTTTAACCAGCGCATTCGCGCCGACAACTGCACAGCACCGCATTCCCATCCACTTGCACACCCGCCGCGCCGAGCCTCGTCACGCGGGTGTTTCACCGGAACAGCTCCGGGCAACGACGAGGACGGGGGACCCAACCCGACCGCTGCGGCGGTCTTGGGGTGAAGCCGGCTCACGCCGGCCGGGCACCTGACAGCCCGAACCCGACAGCTCACCTCGCAGGCGCCGGTCAGGAAGGACCCCCCTGCAATGTTCTATGCCCCCAAGCACTCTGCTCGGAAGCCCCAACCCGTTCGTCGCCGTCTGGCAGGTGCCGCCATGGTCGGCGCCGCCACCGTCGCCGGTGGCATGGTGACCGCCACCTCCGCGTCCGCCTCCACCGTGTGGGACAGCGTCGCCGCCTGTGAGAGCGGCGGCAACTGGTCGATCAACACCGGCAACGGCTACTACGGCGGTCTGCAGTTCTCCAGCAGCACCTGGAACGCGTTCGGTGGCGGCCGCTACGCCAGCTCCGCGAACCGCGCCTCCAAGGGCGAGCAGATCGCCGTCGCGAAGAGGGTCCTGGCTGCCCAGGGCCCCGGCGCCTGGCCGACCTGCGGCGCCCGCGCCGGCCTGACCCGCGCCAACGGCGGTGCTGCCGACTCGGGTTCGACCGCTCGCGCGTCGCGCTCCACCGTCCGCAAGGCCCCGCCGAAGTCCTACACCCGGGCGGTCTCCAGCGGGAAGCTCGTCGTCGACGGCGTCCGCGGTCCGATGACCAACCGCGCCATCGAGCGCTGGGTGGGCGGTTCCGTCAACGGGTCGCTCTCGTTCTCGGACGTCAAGGCCCTGCAGCGCAAGGTCGGCTCCACGCCCGACGGCGCCATCGGCCCGCGCACCATCCGCGCCCTCCAGACCAAGATCGGCGCCAAGAGGAACGGCTCGCACACGCTGGACCGCGCCACCGTGAGGACCCTGCAGGCGTACCTGAACCGCCACTGACCCAGCCGGCGCCGCAACGGCGCCGAGGTGGTGTCGAGGTCGCGTCGTCACGCTGCGCCATCGAGGTGGACTCGCCGGGAACTCCCCGGCGAGTCCACCTCGACTCGTTGGGGGGCGACTCGTTTGGGGGTTGGGTCTACGCCGTGGGTAGCATCGTCGCCGTCTGCCGGCGCGTCCGGCCGACGTGCCGGCGTGGCGCAATTGGCAGCGCACCTGTCTTGTAAACAGGGGGTTAGGGGTTCAAGTCCCCTCGTCGGCTCTCTCAGCAGCGGAAACGCATGCGCCGGCCCTGCGTCGAGCGGCTCGCGCATGCTTGCGAGCGCGCGATGACGGTCCTCTCGAGGCCGGTCCCAGATCCTTGGCCCAACAGCCAGTTCGAAGGCTGGCAGCGCGACTCCGGACGGGGGCTCGGTCTGAAATCGACGCCACCTGGACCGCTCAGGGGATCACGGTCCAGAACCCCAGTTTATCGACTCATGAGGTGCAGCGCACCCGCCCCGGAACCCACCGACAGCAGCCGACAGCCAGCGCCCTCGTCCTTGCCCGAGGTAGAGGCTGCGACGTCGATGCCATGGTTCGCGCACGATCGCAGTCGGTCCCAGGGCGGTCGGACGGCCTCCGGTCAACACTGTTCGCGTGTACGGTTGGAAGGTAGACGAAGGGCAGTTCTGGGCGCTTATCGCGACCACCGAGCATCGGCGGGAGGCAGCGGATGGCGTTCTCGTTGGAAGGCATGCGGGGAGAGCTGGGCTCCATCATGGCCACCTCCAAGCCCGGGCTCGGGGTCGCCAACGACTTGTGCGGTGCCTGCGTCGACCTCCTGGGTGTGGACGGTGCGGCGATCTCCATGGTCTATGAGGGCTCGTCGCGCGGGACCTTCGGCGCCAGCAGTGAGGCGAGTCGCCGCCTCGATGAGTACCAGTTCACCTTTGGTGAAGGTCCTTGCCTCGACGCGGCGGTCGCCCGACAGGCGGTGTTGGCGCCGGACCTCGACTCCCCGTCCGAGGGGCGTTGGCCCGCTTTCGCCGATGCCGTGCTCAGCGACGGGATCCGTGCCGTCTTCGCCATCCCCGTCATGGTCACGGCCGCCTGTGTCGGAGCCCTGGATTTGTTCAGAGCCAGCCCCGGCCCCATGACAGCAGAGCATCTTGCCGGTGGTCTGTTGGCTGCGGAACTGGCATCCCTCCCGCTTCTCGACCTGATCGCGAGCACCGAGCCCACGGGAACCGCCGAAGACTCCTGGGCCGATCTCGAAGGCCTGGACCGCGTCGAGGTCTACCAGGCGACCGGCATGCTGATCTCCCAGCTGGACGTTGACGCTCCTGAAGCACTGGTCCGCTTGAGAGCGCACGCGATCGCCACCAACCAGACCGCCAGCCAAGTCGCCACGGCCATCGTCGAACGCCGACTGGTGTTGGAACGCGACGAGCCCGGTCACGGTGGGAGTGCGTAATGGCGAGCTCCAGAGAGCACGACATCATCCAGGCGTTCGTCGACCTGTCCGACGAGCTCGTGCAGGGGTACGACATGGTCGAGATGCTGTCGGAATGGACCGGGAACTGCGTGCGTCTCCTCGACATCGACGCCGCTGGCCTCTTGTTGGCCGATGGTCGTGGCGTTCTCCATCTGATGGCGGCCTCGTCCGAACGCATTCGCCACCTCGAGGCGTTCCAGCTCCAGAAGGTGCAGGGACCTTGCCTGGACTGCTTCAACAGCGGCGAACCGGTCGTCGTCCCTGACCTGCGGGCCGAGGCCCACCGCTGGCCCGCTTTCGTCGAGGCTGCTGAGGCAGCCGGGTTTGCATCTGTGCACGCGCTGCCGATGACGCTGCGTGACCGTGTCCTCGGTTCTGTGGGGCTCTTCGGCTACTCCGTGGGCCGTCTGGATCCTGACGACCTGGCACTTGCTCAGGCGATGGTCCACGTGGCGGGTGTGGCCATCGTCAACGAGAAGGCCGCCTCGGACCGCGACCTCGTCAACACCCAGCTGCAGGAAGCCTTGACCAGTCGAATCCTTCTCGAGCAGGCCAAGGGCGTGCTGGCAAATGAAGGAGGGTTGGCAATGAACGACGCCTTCACCGTATTGCGGCGGTATGCCCGCGACCACGGACGCACACTGACCTCGGTGGCGGAGCAGGTGGTCAACCGCTCGATGCGGGGCCAGGATCTGCTCGAATACGCCAGGTCGGCAGCGATCCTGCCCTGAGGCCGCGGACGTGGGCTCTGGCCGTGCGCCGGATCAGGTGTCGGGCCGTTCACCCAGGGGGTTGACACACCCAACCGCGTCTGGAAAATTCCCAATCACAGCCTTTTGACAAGGAGCCGCCCCAGACCCGGTGGTGTGTCGATCTCAACGATGCAAACGGGACGGTGGAGCGGATGGTCTGGCTTGATGAGTTCACTGTGGGTCGCCCGCGGCCTGTGGTGATGGTGCTCGTGCAGTCATGGACACGCCATGAGTAGGCCATCGGATGTCACCGCGGCGCTCGCCATGGACGCCGTCGCGGAGGCGGCGGGAGTGCTGAAGGCTGCCACCTTCGACAAGGTCTTCGTCCAGGCCCCCGAGCTCGTGCTGCGAGCCGTGCCGGTGGCGACGTCCGCGCAGCTTTCCGTCACCCGTCACGGGGACAGGCAGCCCGCCTTCTCACGGGCCGATCGCGTGCGCCTCGGGGAGCGCCAAGTCGTCCCGTCCCCGGCGCCGAACTCCCTGTCGCTGTCCCTCAGGACGCACGACCGCTGGGCAACGGGGGCCTTGGTCCTGACCTCGGAAACCAGCGAGGACCTCACGGGGGCCGCGGCCCTGACTGCAGAGCTCATGGTGATCCTCATCGAGGAGGCGATCGAGCGGGCCCATGCCGCGGACGTCATCACGCAGCTGAGGCGTGAACTGGCTGCGGCACGGGACGTGGGCATTGCCCTTGCGGCTGCCAGCAACGGCCTCGACGTCGCGACTGTCCTCCAGATGCTCGGCGACCTTGACCCAGACGCCGGACAAGGGTTCGCACCCAACGATGACCAGCTGATTTCCGCCGAGGCTGCCGGGTCGGACGTCCCACTCCTCCGGCTGTTGCCTGGGGGTGGTGCCTAGAGGTGATCTCACCCGGTCACGGCAGTCCTGGGGGTGCCGCGTCGAGCCGGGCTAGACGGCGACGCCGCGCCTGAGGGCCTCCCGGTCCTCAGGGGTCGTGCCGCCCCACACGCCATACGGCTCCTGCACGGCCATCGCGTGGTCGAAGCACTGCTGCAGCACCGGGCACGTCGCGCACAAGGCCTTGGCGCGCTGCTCCCGGTTGAGGCGCTTGTTGCCGCGTTCGGCGTCGCCGGGGAAGAACTCCTCCGGGTCGGTGCTGCGGCAGGCACCCTCGATCTGCCACTCGTACGTGCTCAACAGTGGGCGGGGCAGTCGCTTGATGCTGGCCATGGGGCGCTCCTTGGGGGATGGTGAAACCTGTTCAAAACTTATTCAAAAGTGATTCACGAAGCAAGTCCACGCGCGAAGTCCGCGCCTGAACCTCACGTGACCGCCCTCAGCTGCCCCGGCCGCTGTCCGGCGGTGCCCACACAGAAGGGCTGCCCTCCCCGGCCAAGTGGCCGGGAAGGACAGCCATGGCGGGTTCGACGCCCCTGACTCGCCCGCCCGGATGGATACGTCCGCCGTCCCCCGACAGCGACCGTTCCTCCGCTATCCACTGTGGTCGCCGGGGAGTTGGTCTCCAAGAGACCTAAGTCCCTTCACCCGACGGCCGGGACACGTGGACGCGTGCGGCCAGAACTTCTTCACGCCGTGACGGTCGGCCTGCTTGCCGGCGGGGGCCCCGACATGCCCGACCTTCGGCGAAGCTGGGTCGAGGCCATCGGAGTGGCGCCGGGACCGCAGGGTCCCGACGGGGTAGACCGAGGTCGTGAGCACCCAGATCCACCGTCGGCAGCACCCGGGCGAGGTGCGCCTCCCCGCTGCGCTGGCGGTCCTCGTCGCCATCGGCCTGTATGCCGCGCTGCCCCAGGGCCTCCTGCTCGGCCCGCGGGTGCTGGTGCCCGCGCTGGAGGTGCTCCTGTTCGTCCCGCTCGTCGCGGCCAACCCCCGCCGCATGACGAGGGACAACCGCTGGCTGCGCAAGCTCTCCATCGCCCTGGTGCTGATCATCGCCCTGACGAACGGGTGTGCGCTCGTCCTGCTCGTGAGGGAGCTGGTCTCGGGGCAGGCCAACCAGGGCGGCAGCTTGCTGGTGGCGGCGGCTCAGGTCTGGCTCACCAACGTCCTGATGTTCGCCCTCGCCTTCTGGGAGCTGGACCGTGGGGGCCCGGTCGCCCGGACCCAGACCGCCCGCCCCGGTCTGCCCGTGGCCGACTTCCGCTTCCCCCAGGACGAGGACCATGACGCGATCGGCGAGGTGGCTGCCCGCTCGGCCGCCAAGTCGGGCTGGGTGCCCGGTTTCATCGACTATCTCTATGTCTCCGTGACGAACTCGTCCGCGTTCAGCCCGACCGACACGATGCCGCTCTCGCCGCGCGTGAAGTCCCTGATGGCACTGGAGTCGGTGTCGGCGCTGATGTTGTCGGTGCTCGTCATCGCCCGTGGGGTGAGCCTGCTCAAGTGACGGGCGGTCGGTGGGGTCATGCGCTCTTCCGAGCGTCCTGCAGGGCACGGTTCAGGGCGCCGAGGTCGGCGTAGGTCAGCTCGGCCCCGGCTTGCTGGAGCTCGTGGGCACTCGTGCCACCGGTCGCGACCCCCAGGGCCGGTGACCCGAGACGGGCCGCTGCGTGCATGTCCCAGATCGAGTCGCCGACGACGAGCATCGAGTCCGCCTCGAGGTCGGCCCGGGACAGGACGGTGTCCAGCAGGCCACGGCCCGGCGCAGCGCCCTCGACGTCGTCGCCCGTGACGACGATGTCGAAGTCGGGGTGGTCGAGGACGTCGAGCATGGCCCACAGGTTCCGCTTGCCACCCGAGGTGGCCAGGGCCACCGTGAGCCCGGCGTCACGGCACCAGTTCAACAGGGCTCGGGCCGCCGGGAACGGGTGCAGGCGCTCGTGCCACGTGGCGAAGAGTGCGTCGTGGGCGGCGATGATCGCCTCGTCCTGAGTGGGGTCGTGCGTCTCGCCGAGGACGTGGTCGAGCATGCGACCCGCGTCCATCCCCAGCGCGTGGTGCAACGCCGCCATCGGCCGGGCGTGCCCGAACTGCCCTAGCGCCTCCCACCAGCAGACGGTGTGGACGTACGTCGAGTCGACCAGCGTGCCGTCGAGGTCGAAGACCACCCCCATGGCGCGCGTGAGACTGTCGGACATGGGTTCCTCCCACCCTGTCGAGCGCCGGCCGGCACCCACTTGTCCGGGTAGGTGCCCGCTGCGAGGTGGCGCCAAACATGCGACGTTGGGACGACGGTGCATCGCACCGGGTAGATGTATGGGCCCATCGTCGCCAAGGAGGTCGTCATGCCCACACGCAAGCCAGGCCAGTCGGTCAAGGATCCCGAGATGTATGAGGCGCTGCGCGAGGACGGTGCGAGCAAGGAGAAGGCAGCCCGCATCTCCAACGCTGCTGCAAACACCTCCCGACGGGCGGTCGGGGCCAAGGGTGGGCGCAGCGGCGACTACGAGGACTGGAGCAAGTCCGACCTCCTGGACCGAGCGCGGAAGATCGGTGTGCGTGGACGATCCTCGATGTCGAAGGCGGAGCTCATCAAGGCGCTTCGCGACCACTGAGGCTCTCTGGCCACGCTGCGTGGGTGACGACTCCACCCTCGACCTGCGCGGTCAGCACGACGGTGTTGCCCGGTATGGGGACGAGCTCGTAGGAGCCCTGGGACACCTCGGGGTAGACCAGGGAGTGGGCCGGCCCGTTCGCCCCGGGGCGAGCGACGACGGCCACGTGCGGGTGGTGCGTCGGTCCGTGGGCGTGGCCGTTGTGGTGATCGTGCGCGTGGCCGTGCCGGTGGTCGGCCCGATGCTCGGTGGCGGCCGCGGTGGAGCCTGCTGGTCTGATCTCCACCTCGAGTCCTTCGGTCTCGGGCGGCATGGCCACGACGAGCGCGCCGATGTCGCCGCCGATGTCGAGCAGGACCGGGCCCTGGCCGGCGAAGGGGTTCTCGGTCTTTCCGGGTGCGTGCATGGAGACCTCGCGTGGCTGGAGCCTGCCGGGCGACGCGTGCCTGTCGCCCGGCAGGTTTGGGGTGGTCAGGCAGCCGGTTGGCCAGGAGCCGTCTGGTAGCCGCCGGCGGGGTTGCCGAGGTACGGGAAGGTGTCCAGGTACGGCAGGTTGGTGTTGCTCGTGCCGTCGGTGAGGCCGGCGCTGGCTGCGTCCGGCGTGAAGGTCGGGTCGACGAGCGGAATGGTGGCACCGGCCACCGCCCGCAGCTCGATCGCGACGACGTCGTCGATGATTCGTCGGCCGTTCGGGAAGCCGGCCGGGTCGCCGGCGACGAGCCCGATCGGGTTGGGCTTCTTGGTCGGTGGCACCGCCACGTTCAGCCTGAGCAGATCGGCCTGGGTCGTGCCCGTGAAGTTCTGGAAGCCGGGGACGACCCCCTTGGGGATGCCCGTCAGCAGGATGGCGAGCAGGTCTGCGCGGTCCTTGGTGTAGGCCGCCAGGTGGGGGAAGACGCCGGGGTAGAGGACCGGGAGCAGGCGCGCCAGCTCGGGCTTCGCGACATACTTGGCGAAGTCCTCGTCCTCGTGCGGAGGCGCGGCGTTCCACGCGTCCTTCTTGGCCATGGGCGTGATGACCTCGTTGAACAACGGGTTGCCCAGCCGGGAGACCTGGCCCCACCTGCCGTGCCAGGTGTTCCTGCCGTGCTCGGGATCCCAGATGCGCGTCCGCTGTCGGCTGGCCGTCGCCCACACACCGATGACCGAGTGCGCGGACATCGGGTCGGTGGGCTTGTCGTGGTGCCGGGTGAGGTCACGGGTCGGGACCTGGATGGCGATGCTGTGGACGTTCAGGCCCTGGGTGCCGTTGACACCGACTGCCGCGGCCGACGGGATCAGGTGGGCCATCTGGAACGGGCGCAGGGTGCCGAGGTCGAAGATGCTCCCGAGGTCGACGTGGAAGCCCTCACCGCGCTGTCCCGCGAACACCTTGCGGCCGCCCTGGATGGAGTGGACCGCCTGGTCGGTGAAGCGGGCGTAGTTCGGGGTGGAACGCGGTCCGATGTTGACCGGCGGGCAGGTGAGGTGGCTGGCGAGCAGCCGGGGACGGTCGCCACGGGCCACCCGGGTGACCGAGTAGTACTGCGGGCGGTTCCAGTTGGGGTCGGTGATGGAGCCGATCGGGCCCACGTTGTAGAGGAACGTGTCGGAACGGCGGACCTTGGTGGTGAAGCGGAACTGGTAGGTCACGTCGGGCCGGGCGTCGCCACGGTTGCTGACGTGGATCTCGTAGAGGACGTCGTCCCCGAACTCGTAGAAGTTCGGACCGCCCTGGGGGTTCTGGAAGGGGATGAAGTTGGCGATCAGCGTGACCGAGTCAGGACGGTCGGGGCTGACGAACGCGTAGACGTCGGTGTTGTCGGCGACCGGGTCCTTGGAGACCTCAGGGGCTTCGCGGTGGGAGGACATGGGTCACCTCCTCGCTGCGCGCGTCAGGCGCCGGACCAGGTCCGCGTCCTGGATGGTGACCTCGTCCTCACCGTGCATCAGGACGACGCGACCCGACCGGGGGTCGTCCACGTAGGCCACGAGGCGCTGGCCGGCCGGGGCCGACGACTCCGTGACGGCGGTGGCCGAGGGTGCTGCGCTTGCTCTCGGGGCTGCGGCCACTGCAGCGGCGGCAGCGGCGCTCGTCCCGGCGGCAGCCAGGAACGTGCGCCTTGTGGCATCGGACATGAGGCCCTCCTTCGTCAGGCGCAGCCTGCGGGATGCAGCCGCGCTGGTGGCCACCCCGGTCGAGATCGAGCCCCCGGGGCCGAAGTGACCCACCTCACATTCGTAGCCCTGCCCCAAGCGGATGGGAAGAGTGCTCCGAGCAGTTGTTGCGACGCCGAGCAAGGTCGAGGCGTTGGCGCTGGCGTTGACAAGCTCGGACAAACCGACTCATGATCATGGGGCTTCAAGCAGTCGGAGCCTTCATTTCGCCGCGAGCAAGGAGGCCGCCGATGACCGATTTCCTGGAGTCGGTACGACCGGTTGAGCCGATGTCCACCGAGGGTGGCGTCGCGGCCGACGCGGGGGATGGGGCCACCGAGCCGAGCGTCCGGCAGCTGCTCGCCGAGCTGGCCCACCTCGAGGACGTCGTGCGTGCTGCCGGGACGTCGCTGGACGACCCCGAGGTGCTCGCAGCGATGGCCCGGGAGCAGGAGATCATCGACGAGCTGCACCACCGAAACCCCTGACGGTTCGGTTGGTCTTGCGGACGGGAACTGGCCGCAAGGGTTCGTAGCCTGGTGCTGTCGCCCACCTCAGGAAAGGCAGCAGCATGGACTTCAAGATCGAGCTGGTCCCCATCTCCGTGTCCGACGTCGACCGCGCCAAGGACTTCTACGCGCAGCTGGGATGGGTCGCCGAACAGGACGGCTCTCCGCGCGAGGACCTGCGGTTCGTCCAGGTCACCCCACCGGGGTCGGCGTGCTCCTTCTGCTTCGGCAAGGGCCTGGGGATGCTGCCGGAGGGCCAGGCGCAGTACATCCAGGTCGTCGTCGCCGACGCCGACGAGGCACACGCCCACCTCGTGGAGTGTGGCATCGAGTGCACCCCGGTCGAGCAGCTCGCGTGGGGTCGCTTCGTCAACTTCAGCGACCCGGACGGCAACCGCTGGGTCCTGCAGGAGCTGCCCGTCCGAGGGTGACGGCCGGCGTCATCAGGCCGCGTAGACGGCGACCTCGCTCGCCTTGACGGTCAGGACGACCGTCGTGCCGATGGCGAGACCGAGCTCGGCCACGGCGGCCGGGGTGACGTCCGCGGACAGGTATGCGGTGTGCACCCGGACCTGGTGCCCGTGCGGTTCGAGGTCGGTGACCGTGGCCTGCACCGTATTGCGAGGGCTGCCGTGCGGGGTCTCGCGGTAGACGCCGACCGAGCTGGGGCTGAACACCGCCACGGCCGGGTCGCCCGCAGGGAGCGGTTCCTCGGCGAGCCCCTCCACGCGCAGGCCGTCCGGTGTCGTCACCGCCGTGGCCGAACCGGTGTCGTCGCTGCGGCCGCGCACGAGGTTGAGCCCGGCGATCCGGGCGGCGAAGGCGCTCGTCGGACGGGACAACACCCGGCTCGTCGGTCCCTGCTCGACCACGCTGCCGGCCTCGAGCACCGAGACGTCGTCGGCCAGCAGGACCGCGTCGAGGATGTCGTGGGTGACCACGACCGTCGTGCGTCCGCGCAGCACCCGCCGCAGCAGCTGGCGGATCGTGGGGGCGGCCTCCACATCGAGGGCCGACAACGGTTCGTCCAGGAGCAGCAGCTCCGGCTCGGTGGCCAGGGCCCGGGCGATCGCGACGCGCTGGGCCTGGCCGCCGGACAGCGCAGACGGCTTTCGCTCGGCCAGGTCCGACGCGTCCACCTCCGCGAGCCAGTGGGCGGCCCGCGCGCGGGCCTCGCGACGCGACATACCCGAGCTGCGCGGACCGAAGGCGACGTTGTCGGTGACCGACAGGTGGGGGAAGAGCCGGGCTTCCTGGGCGAGGAGGGCCACGCCGCGAGCATGGGGTGGCACCCATGTCCCGGAACCGTTGGAGGAGAACAGGATCCGGTCCCCGAGCACGATCTCGCCGGAGTCCGGGTGGAGGAGTCCGGCGATCGACGCCAGAGCGGTGGACTTGCCGGCGCCGTTGGCGCCGAGCAGCGCGAGCGTGCGCCCGTGCGCGACGGAGAGCTCGAGGTCGAGATCGCGTCCGGGGACGCGGATGGTCGCGTGGAGGCTCACAGGGCGGTCCGGGACCGGCGGGTTACCGTGATGACCACCGTGGCCACCACCACGAGGACGAGCGAGAGGGCTACTGCCGCTTGGGGATCGGTCTCCCGCTGGAGGTAGATCTCGAGGGGGAGGGTCCGCGTCACGCCTTGGAGGCTCCCGGCGAAGGTGATGGTTGCGCCGAACTCGCCCAGCGCCCGGGCGAAGGCGAGCACCGCCCCGGAGGCCAGGCCCGGCAGCACGAGCGGAAGCGTCACGCGCAGGAACACCGTGGTCGGTCGGGCGCCGAGGGTGGCAGCGACCTCCTCGTAGCGCTGGCCACCGGTTCGCAGGGCCCCTTCGAGGCTCACGACGAGGAAGGGCAGCGCGACGAAGGTCTGGGCGAGCACGACCGCAGTGGTCGAGAACGCGATCTGCAGGCCGAGCACCTCGATGCTGTGGCCAAGCAGGCCCCTGCGGCCGAACGTGTAGAGCAGGGCGATGCCGCCGACGACCGGTGGCAGCACCAGGGGCAGCAGGACGAGCGAACGCAGCAGCGACTGGCCCCGGAAGTCCGTGCGGGCCAGGACCACCGCCATCGGGACGCCGAAGACGATGCACAGCACCGTGCTCGTGGTGGAGGTCCGCAGGCTGAGGAGTAGGGCTGCACGGGCGGAATCAGACGTCACAAGCTCCGGGAACTGCGTCCAGTCCACGCGGGTGAGCATCGCGAGCAAGGGCAGCACGACGAACACGGCGCCGAGGGCGGCAGGCACGAACACCCAGCCCGGCAGGCCCAGGCGGGGCGACCTCGGGGCTCGCGGCCGGGCCGGGCGGCGGTCGGCGCGACCGGCGCGGTCAGGGCGACCGGCGCGTTCATTCCTGTCGGCGCGGTCGGGGGCGATGGTCACGGCGCCTTGGCGAACCCGGCGTCGGCGAGCACCTGCTGGCCGCTGGCGCCGGTGACGGTTTGGACGAAGGCGTCGGCGACGGCTGCGTTCTTCGAGGCCTTGAGTGCGGCAATCGGGTAGGAGTTCACGGCGGCCTTCGACTGCGCGAACGGGATCCCCTTGACCGCGTCACCGGCGCCCTTGACGTCCGTGACGTAGACCAGTCCGGCATCGGCCTCCCCGGCGGTGACCTTGCCGAGGACGTCGGTGACCGACTGCTCCTCGCTGACCGGCGCGATGTCGACCCCTGCGGACTTCTCGACCTTGGCGGCAGCCGAGCCGCACGGGACTGCCGGGGCGCAGAGGACGACCTTCACCCCGGACCTGGCGAGGTCGGCGAACGAGGTGATCTTCGCGGGGTTGCCAGGAGGTACGGCGATCTCGAGGGTGTTCGACGCGAACACCATGGGCTGGCCGCTGGTCAGCGACTCGGCGCTCACCTTGTCCATGTTCTTCGTGTCGGCCGAGGCGAACACGTCGGCCGGCGCGCCCTGCTGGATCTGGGCCACGAGATCGGAGGACCCCGCGAAGCTGAACCTCACCGTCGTCCCCGGGTGGGTCTTCTCGAAGTCCGCGCCGATCTGGGTGAACGTCTTCTTCAGCGACGCTGCGGCGAAGACGGTGATCTCGCCGGACAGGCCACTGGAGCTCGACGACGATGACCCGCCGGAGCTCGATCCGCTCGAGGAGGAGTCTGCTGACCCGCTCCGGCAGGCGGCGACCCCCATGGCGAGCGTGAGGGCGGTGGCGACGAGGGTCAGGCGGGTGGGGCCGATACGGCGGATCATGATGCTCCCTGGGGCGTCTCGACGATGACGGTCGTGGACTTCACGACGGCGATGGCGACCGAGCCGAGCTCGAGGCCGAGGTCGCGCACGGCCTCGCTGCTCATCAGGGAGACGACGCGGAACGGGCCGCACTGCAGCTCGACCTGGGCCATCACGGTGTCGGTCTTGATGTCGGTGACGAGTCCGACGAAGCGGTTGCGGGCGGACCGTCCGACCGTGGACGGGTCGGCCACGGTGTGCGCCTGGTCGCGGGCGAGGAGGGCGACCTGGTAGCCGTCGACCACCTTGCGCCCGGTCTCGTCCGGCTCGGCCACGAGGGCGCCGCTGTCCACCCAGCGGCGCACGGTGTCGTCGCTCACCCCCAGGAAGGTCGCGGCATCCTTGATCCGAAGCTGCGGCATACCTTCTACTCTAGGTCCGCAACTGCGGGTATGGCGAGCGACTCAGTCCGCGTCTGCGGTTTCCGGCGGGTCCTGGGCGCCGTCGCGTTCGTCGCGCTCGGCCCACTCGACGAGCTGGTCGATCTCGAACACCGCGCCGTCGATCCCCGCGTGCAGGTCGCCGAGCTCGGCATACCGCGTCGGGACCGTGGCGATGGTGAAGTCGTCGGGCGTGACCTCGTCGACCTCGTCCCAGCGGATCGGCGTCGACACGGTGCCGCGGGGGTTGCCCCGGACGGAGTAGGCGCTGGCGATGGTGTGGTCGCGCGCATTCTGGTTGTAGTCGACGAACAACGCCGCCGGGTCCCGGTCCTTGCGCCACCAGGTCGTCGTCACGTCGTCCGGGGCGCGGCGCTCCACCTCGCGAGCAAAGGCGAGGGCGGCGCGCCGTACGTCCTTGAACCCCCACTGGGGGTCGATGCGGACGTAGACGTGCAGCCCCGATCCACCACTGGTCTTGGGCCAGCCCACCGCCCCGATCTCGTCGAGCACCTCGTGGACGACGTGGGTCACCCGCTGCACCCGGTCCCACGGGCACTCCGGGCCGGGGTCGAGGTCGATGCGCCACTCGTCGGGCTTCTCGACGTGGCCGCGGCGGCTGTTCCACGGGTGGAACTCCACGGTCGACATCTGCACCGCCCAGATCACGTGCGCCAGCTCGGTGACGCACAGCTCGTCCGCCGTCCGGTTGTAGCGCGGGAACTTCACCCGCACCGTCTCCAGCCACGGTGGGGCGCCGTGCGGCACCCGCTTCTGGTGCACCTTCTCGCCCGCCACGCCCTCGGGGAAGCGGTGCATCATGCACGGCCGCTCGCGCAGCGCGTTGACGATGCCGTCGCCGACCGACAGGTAGTAGTTGACCAGGTCGAGCTTGGTTTCACCGCGCTCGGGGAAGTAGACCCGGTCCGGGTTGGAGATGCGCACGTCGCGCTCGCCGACCTCCACCTCGATCGCGGGCGACGTCGCCTTGGGTGCCATGGATCCCAACCTAGGGGCCGTGTGCCGCGGGGGGCACCTGCGCGACTCGCGGATACGTGTGTTCGGTCCTGGACGAGGACGTCGACGGCGTCATCACCAACAGCCCGCCGGGGTGGCGGACGCCCTGTCGGCGCCCGGCACGACGGTCGTATGCTCGCCCCATGCTCGAGCAGAAACGCGTCCTCGCCACCAGCATCCCCGGCCCGAAGTCCCAGGCGCTGCAGCAGCGCAAGACCGCTGCGGTCTCGGCCGGTGTCGGCACCGGCTTGCCCGTCTACATCGAGCAGGCGGCCGGCGGCATCCTGCGCGACGTCGACGGCAACCAGCTCATCGACTTCGGTTCCGGCATCGCGGTGACCACGGTGGGCAACGGCAACCAGCGGGTCATCGACGCGGTGACGAAGCAGATCAACGACTTCACCCACACCTGCTTCATGGTCACGCCGTACGAGGAGTACATCCTCGTCGCGGAGGCGCTCGACGAGCTCACGCCCGGCACCCACGCGAAGCGTTCGGCGCTGTTCAACTCCGGCTCCGAGGCCGTCGAGAACGCCGTCAAGGTCGCCCGCCACTTCACTGGTCGCCAGGGGATCGTCGCGTTCGACCACGCCTACCACGGGCGCACCAACCTCACGATGGGGCTGACCGCCAAGAACATGCCCTACAAGCACCGTTTCGGGCCGTTCGCGAGCGAGATCTACCGCGTCCAGATGGCCTACCCCTACCGCTGGCCCACCGGCCCCGAGGCCTGCGCCGACGAGGCGTTCGAGGCGTTCGTCGCCGACGTCCACGCGCAGGTCGGCGAGGACAACACCGCAGCCGTCATCCTCGAGCCGATCCAGGGCGAGGGCGGGTTCATCGTGCCGGCACCGGGCTTCGTCAAGAAGGTCGCCGACTGGTGCACCGAGAACGGCATCCTGTTCATCGCCGACGAGGTGCAGACCGGGTTCTGCCGCACCGGTGACTGGTTCGCCTCCGAGCACGAGGGCGTCGTCCCTGACCTCATCACGACCGCCAAGGGCATCGCCGGCGGTATGCCGCTCGCGGCCCTCACGGGGCGCGCGGACGTCATGGACGCGATCCACGTCGGTGGCCTCGGGGGCACCTACGGCGGCAACCCCGTCGCCTGCGCCGCTGCCCTCGCCTCCATCGAGACGATGAAGGAGGACGACCTGCGTGGTCGCGCCAAGGCCGTCGAGGCGATGTTCCGCCCGCGCCTCGAGGCGCTCGCCGACAAGTACGGCGTCATCGGTGACATCCGCGGCCGCGGCGCCATGCTCGCGGTCGAGCTGGTCAGCGACCTGGACAAGAAGACGCCCGACGCCGACCTCACCGGGCGGATCAACAAGGCCTGTCACGCTGAGGGCTTGGTGACGCTGACCTGCGGCACCTTCGGCAACGTCTTCCGCTTCCTGCCCCCGCTGTCCTCCGGTGACGAGCTGCTCTCCGAGGGCCTCGACATCCTCGAGGGTGCGTTCGCCGCGTCCGTCTGAGCGGGCCCTCGCGCACTGGAGGCCCGAACCGCTGAGGTCTGCCACTGTTCACACCACCGTCGCGTGTCGGTGACCTGACGGTGCGGCCGACGCTGTTAGACAGACAGTGACCCGGCCACGTATGAGGTGGCCGGGTCTGTTCATGCCCGGACACGGGCGGTCGGCGCTGGCACCTGCGGGCGCCGGAGGCGGCCGGGGGCTGACACGATGGTGCCGTGGACGACGCTGCGACCTGCCCCTCGCTCCGGCTGGCCACGAGCGATGAGGCGTCGGCGCTCAAGGACCTCGAGAAGGCCGCCAACCTCGTGGCCTTGGCTCACGTCTTCCCGGCCGACCAGTACCCGTACCCCGACGCCGACGTCCTGGCCCGCTGGCGGGACGTCCTCGCGGACCCGGGGACGACGACGCTGGTCGGTGAGGACGAACAGGGCCTGACCTGCTTCGTCGCCTTCGACGCGCTGCGCCTGCGGCATCTCGGCGTCCGGCCCGACCTGTGGGGGAGCGGCCTGGCCGCGGTCGCGTTCGAGGCCTCGACGGCCACCCGGCTGTGGTGCCTCGAGGCGAACCATCGGGCCCGCCGCTTCTACGCGCGCCACGGCTGGCAGGCGACCGGCGTCAGTCGGACATCGGAGTTCCCGCCCTTCCCCGTCGAGGTCGAGTACCACCGCGCCTGATCCCTGCCTGCGGTCGGCGGTGGTGGGGCAGACTGCCGTCATGCCGCTGCCCTCGTTCCTCGACCTCTCCGGCCGCACCGCCCTCGTCACCGGGGCCGGGAGCCCGAGCGGCATCGGGTTCGCCACTGCGCGTCACCTCGGCGCCCTTGGCGCGGGTGTCGTCCTCGTTGCCACGACCAGCCGCGTCGAGGACCGGGCCCGCGAGCTCGAGGCCCAGGGGATCGAGGCGCTCGGCCTCGTCGGCGACCTCACCGACCCCGACGTGGTCGCCGATCTCGTCGAGGCGGCTGCGGAGTGGGGCGGACGGCTCGACGTCCTGGTCAACAACGCGGGGATGGTCTCCACGAGCCAACCCGACTACCTCGAGGGCGACCTCACCGCGACGACCCCCGAGCGGTGGTCGGAGTCGTTGCGGCGCAACCTCGACACCGCGTTCCTCGTGACGCGGGCGGCCCTGCCCCACCTGCGGTTCAGCGGTTCGGGACGGGTCGTCATGGTCGCCAGCGTCACCGGCGCCGTCATGGGCATGCGCGGCGAGGTGGCGTATGCCGCCGCGAAGGCCGGCCTGGTCGGACTCACCCGGGCGCTCGCGGTCGACGAGGCCGTCCACGGGGTCACCGTCAACGCTGTGGCACCCGGATGGATCGCCACGGGTTCGCAGACGCAGGACGAGGCTGCCGAGGGCCTGGCCACGCCGGGCGGGCGTTCGGGGACTGCCGATGAGGTCGCCGCCGCGATCGCCTTCCTCGCGAGTCCCGGGGCCGGCTACACGACCGGTCAGGTGCTCGTCGTCGACGGAGGCAACAGCGTCACCGAGGAACGCGCGCTGCCCCGCTGAATGCCGGGGGCGCTCGAACGGGGCAGCGTCAGGACCGTGAGGTGCCGGTCAGCGCGGGGGCATGCGCAGCGCGCCGTCGAGGCGGATGACCTCGCCGTTGAGCATGGAGTTGTCGACGACGTGCGCCACGAGGTTGGCGTACTCGTCGGGCTTGCCGAGGCGCGACGGATGCGGCACCTGCTTCTCGAGGAGCTCCTTCACCTCGCCGGGCAGGCCGTTGAGCATCGGGGTCTCGAAGGTGCCCGGCGCCACGGTGACGACCCGGATCGCCTTGTCGGCGAGGTCGCGTGCGGCACTCAGGGTGAGGCCGACGACGCCGCCCTTGCTCGCTGCATACGCGGCCTGGCCGACCTGGCCGTCGTAGGCGGCGATGGACGCGGTCATGACGATGACGCCGCGGTCGCCGTCGACGGGCTCGTTGGTGAGCATCGCTGCGGCGGCGAGGCGCAGCACGTTGAAGGTGCCGATCAGGTTGATGTTGACGACGGTCGCGAAGTTTTCCAGACCCAGTGGGCCGCGCTTGCCGACGACCCGGCCCGGGGTGGCCACACCGGCGCAGTTGACGACGATCCGCAGGGTGCCGAGCTCGCCGGCCGCGTCGATGGCTGCCTGCACCTGGGCCTCGTCACGGACGTCGGCGGGCACGAACCGCGCCATGTCGCCGAGCTCGTCGGCAAGGGCCTGGCCGGTGGAGGACGGAAGGTCGACGATGACGACGGCAGCGCCCTCGGCGTGCAGGCGGCGGACGGTCGCGCCACCGAGTCCGGAGGCCCCGCCAGTGACGAGGGCGACGGTGGAGTCGTTGATCTGCAAGGGTTCTCGACCTTTCGATGGGGGAGGAGTCGTTCGGTGCCGGTCAGCCGCGGAGCAGCTGGCGGCTGATGACGAGCCGCTGGATCTGGTTGGTGCCCTCGAAGATCTGGGTCACCTTGGCCTCGCGCATGTAGCGCTCGAGGGGGAAGTCCTGGGTGTAGCCCGCGCCGCCGAGCACCTGGACGGCGTCGGTGGTGACACGCATGGCGTTGTCGGTGCAGACGAGCTTGGCGACCGCGGCCTCCTTGCTGAACGGCCGTCCGGCATCGCGCAGCCGGGCCGCGTGGAGGTAGGAGGCGCGGGCGGAGGTGACGGCGGCCTCCATGTCGGCGAGCAGGAACGCGAGGCCCTGGTTGTCGCCGATCGGTCGGCCGAACTGCTGGCGGTCCTTCGCGTAGTCAACGGCACGGTCGAGCGCGGCTTGCGCGAGACCCGTTGCGGCAGCGGCGATCCCGAGCCGACCGGAGTCGAGGGCCGACAGGGCGATCGCCATGCCCTGGCCACGCTCACCGACGAGGCGGTCGGCCGGGACGTCGACGCCCTCGAAGTGCACCTCGCTGACGGTGTCGCAGTGCAGGCCCATCTTCTTCTCGGGGGTGCCGAACGCGAGGCCCTCGGAGCCGCCCGGCACGACGAAGCAGGACAGCCCACGACCGCCGTCGTCGGAGGTACGCACGAACGACGTGTAGAAGTCCGCGTGACCAGCGTGCGAGATCCAGGCCTTGGTGCCCTTGAGCCGGTACGACGTGGGGTCGTCCTGGTCGTCGGGGACCGCGCGCGTGGTCATGGCCGCGACGTCGGAGCCGGCGCTGCGCTCGGAGAGGCAGTAGGCGCCGAGCTGGTCACCGGAGAGCATGTCCGGCAGCAGCCGGGCCTTCTGCTCGTCGGTGCCGAAGGTCGCCACCGGGTAGCAGGTGAGGCCGTGCACCGAGACGCCGACGGCGACGCTCATCCAGACGGAGGCGATCTCCTCGACCACCTGGAGGTACACCTCATACGGCTGACCGGCGCCGCCGAACTCCTCTGCATAGGGCAGCGACAACAGGCCGGCCCGCCCCAGCACCCGGAACGCCTCGAGCGGGAGCCTCGGTGTCGTCGCCGCAGCGCGCTCGGCCTCGTCGACGACGGGCGCGAGTTCCTTGGCGCAGATCTCGCGGGTGAGGTCGATGAGGTCCTGACCCTCCTCGGAGGGCATCAGACGGGTGGCAGCCATGGGCCAAGGGTAGTAGTAGGACGTCCTACTACCTGAATCGCCGAGGTCGGGCCCCGCCACCGAGCAGAGGTTGCTGCCGCACGGACAGGTTGCTACCTGCCCCGCGGGCAGCAACCTCTGTTAGCAGAGGTTGCTGCGGGTCGGGGAGGGGGCGAGAGGGGGCTCAGGTATGGCGCGGGGCCGGTTCGACGGGGGTGAGCTCGGGCCGCTTGGCGGTCACCGTGTCGCCAGAGGACTCGCCTCGCAGCCGACGCTGCACCCACGGGGCCAGGTGGGTCCTGGCCCAGGCCGCGTTGGCTGCCGTCGCCTCGCGCCGACCGACGGGCGGCAGCGGGGGCAGGGGGGTGCTCCAGTCGGCCCGGTCGGTGTCGTGGCCCAGGGCGGACAGGGCGTTGAGCGCGACCCGGCGGTGGCCCTCGGTCGTCATGTGGATCCGGTCGTCGGCCCACAGCCGGAAGTCCTTGAGGGCGTCCATGCCCCACTGGTTGATGACGTAGCAGCCGTGCTGCTGGGCGATGCTGAAGATGTTGGCCGAGTGGATCGCGTGCCGGCCGCGCAGGTGGCGCAGCAGGGGAGCGCCCTCCGGGTCGGTCGGGGTCGCCAGCAGGACATCGCTGCCGGCCTCGCGCAGTCGGATCACGGCTGCCTCGAGCCGGTCGGCGATGGCGTCGAGGTCGGCCTTGGGCCGCAGGATGTCGTTGCCACCGCCCACCATCGAGACGAGGTCGGGGCGCAGCTCCAGCGCGGCGTCGAGCTGGGGTCCGATGACGTCGGCGAGCAGACGACCGCGAACCGCGAGGTTGGCATAGGCGAGGTCGCCTTCGGCGTCGTGGGCGATCTGGGCCAGGTGAACGGCGAGCCGGTCGGCCCAGCCGACGTAGCTGTTCTCGCGCTGCGGGTCGGCGTCCGACATGCCCTCGGTGAACGAGTCGCCGATCGCGACGTAGCGGTGCCAGACCTTGCCGCCGCTCTCGGGCAGGTGGGTCTCGTTCTCGGGCAGCTCGGGGGCGTGGGTCGCATCGGTCACGGCAGGCTCCAGTCGATCGGGTCGGCACCCTGCTGGGCCAGGAGCTCGTTGGCACGGCTGAACGGCCGCGAGCCGAAGAACCCCGCGTGGGCCGACAGGGGTGAGGGGTGCGGGCTCTCGACCGACGGGACGTCGCCGAGATGGGGCACGAGGTTGCGGGCGTCGCGGCCCCACAGGATCGCGACCAGCGGGCCGCCGCGAGCCACCAGGGCCGAGATGGCCTGCGCCGTGACGGTCTCCCAGCCCTTGCCCCGGTGGCTTGCGGGCTTGCCGGGGTGGACCGTCAGCACCCTGTTGAGCAGCAGCACCCCGCGGTCGGCCCACGGCGACAGGTCGCCGTTGCGGGGTCGCGGCACGCCGAGGTCGGTCTGCAGCTCCTGGTGGATGTTGACCAGGCTGCGGGGCACCGGCTGCACGTCCGGGGCGACGGAGAACGACAACCCCACGGCGTGGCCGGGCGTCGGGTAGGGGTCCTGGCCGACGATGAGCACACGCACGTCGTCCAGCGGCTGCTCGAACGCCCGCAGCACCCGGTCGCCGCTCGGCAGGTACCCGCGACCGGCCGCGACCTCGGCCCGCAGGAACTCGCCCATCGCCGTGACGGTGTCCGCGACCGGCTCGAGCGCCGCTGCCCACGAAGGGTGGACGAGCTCGGAGAGGGCGGCGGGCGGCATACCCAGAAACGTAAACCCCCTCCCGCGTGCGGTCGCGCTCAGGGCGTTCGGACGGCACGGCGACGAGGCTGGACACCGAGTGCCGAGTGCCGCCTGCCGACGCGGCTGCCTAGGGTGGCACGGTGAACTCCTTGCGCTGGCCCGTGGTGCTCTTCGACTTCGACGGCACCCTCGCCGACACCATCCCGCTGATCGTCGCGTCCTACCGGCACGCCCTCACCTCCGTGCTGGGGGAGTCGGCGCACGACGACGAGGTGCGCTCGTGGATCGGTCGCCCGTTGCAGCCGGTGCTCGAGGAGCGCTACCCGGGTCGCGGCGCTGAGCTCACCGACGTCTACCGGGCTTGGAACCTCGACAACCACGACGAGCTGATCCAGACGGTCGACGGCATCCCCGAGCTGCTCGACGACCTCCACGCCGCGGGTGCGCGCACCGGGGTCGTCTCGTCCAAGAAGGCCGCGACCGTCGAGCTCGGCCTGCGCGCGGTCGGCCTCGCCACCCGCATCGACGTGCTGGCGGGCATGGAGTCCACGCCGGTGCACAAGCCCGACCCCGCGCCCCTCCTGCATGCTGCGCGACGACTGGGCGTCGGGCCTGCCGAGTGCGTCTACATCGGGGACGCGACCGTGGACGTCCAAGCGGCTCGGGCGGCCGGTATGGGCGCGCTGGCCGTCACCTGGGGCGCCGGCACCCGACCCGCCCTGGAGGCCGCCGGCCCCCTCGCCGTCGTCGACGACGCGGTCGGCCTGAGGGCCGAGCTGCTCGGGTCGCCCCGGCCCTAGACTCTGCGGGTGCACGGCTACAGCGACCAGCAGCTCGAAGTCCTCGGCGACGCGATCCTCGCCTACTCCGCCGACCGGTTGAAGCTCGACCCGGTCCCGCTCGACGGGCCGCGGACCCCTGCCGAGCTCGACGCCGCGGCCGGGATGACGATCACCCCCGACGGCATCGGCGGCCTGGCGGCGCTCAAGCTGTTCGAGGAGGACCTGGCTCCCGCCTGCATCTCCACCGACCATCCGCGCTACCTGTCCTTCATCCCGTGCGCTCCGACCGAGGCGTCGGCGATGTTCGACCTCGTCGTCGGCGCCTCGTCGATCTACGGCGGCTCCTGGCTCGAGGGTGCCGGAGCGGTGTATGCCGAGAACCAGGCCCTGCGCTGGATCGCCGACCTCGTTGGCCTGCCGTCCGAGGCGGGTGGCGTCTTCGTCCCCGGCGGCACGATCGGCAACCTCTCCGCCCTGGTCGCCGCCCGCCACACCGCCCGGATGGAGGCGACCCACCAGGGCCGCCGTGGTGAGGGGGCCCGCCCGTGGAGGGTGGCAGCCACCCATGGCGCGCACTCCTCGATCCAGTCGGCGTGCGACGTCATGGATGCCGAGTTCGTCGGGGTCGAGGTGGACGACTCCGGCCGCCTCACGGGGCCGCTGCTGCGCGAGGTCCTGCTCGAGCACGGCCCCGAGACCTTCTTCGCCGTCGTCGCCACCTCCGGGACGACCAACTTCGGCATCGTCGACGACCTCGAGTCGGTCTCCGCGGTGTGCCGGGAGTTCGGGATCTGGTTCCACGTCGACGGCGCTTACGGCGGCGCCGGCCTCGCCGCGCCCTCGGTGCGCCACCTCTACGCCGGGATCGAGCACGCGGACTCGTTCATCGTCGACCCGCACAAGTGGCTCTTCGCCCCGTTCGACTGCTGCGCCCTGCTCTACCGCGACCCGGCCCTGGCGAGGGCCGCGCACACCCAGCACGCGTCATACCTCGACGTCCTCACCGGCACCCCGGACTGGAACCCGACCGACTACTCCGTCGGCCTGACCCGTCGGGCGCGCGGCCTGCCGTTCTGGTTCAGTCTCGCCACCCACGGGACGAGGGCCTACACCGACGCCGTCGAGCGGACCCTGGCCGTGACCCGGTTCGCCGCCGAGGAGATCGCGCGCCGCGACCACGTCGAGGTCGTGCGCGAGCCCGACCTGTCGGTCGTGGTGTTCAGGCGGATCGGCTGGACACCGGCGGAGTACCAGCAGTGGTCCGACCGGCTGCTGGCCGACCAGTTCGCCTTCGTCGTGCCCACGTCGCATGACGGCGAGACGCTGACGCGGTTCGCCATCGTCAACCCGAGGACCTCCGAGGAGGACATCACCGCCATCCTCGACACGATGGCCTGAGGGCCCGCGACCACCCCGTTCGTGACCGCGCAGGGATCCTGCCGCGAAGGGAGCCTGACCGCGCAGAGTTCGTGACCTTGGGCCCTGCCCCTGCGCGGCCGCACCGACTTGGCTGGAGTCGGAGGGGACGGTGGTGGTCATGGTCGTGACGGCGCACAGGGCGGTGACCCGCCCGCTCGCGGAATGGGCCGTGGTCCTGCTGCTCGGCTTCCTGGGGTTGACCGCGGTCGCCGGTGGGTTCGTCATGACGACCGGCCTCGGGGGGTCGCAGGTGCGCCCTCCCGCCGACTGGCTCGACGAGATCCCCCTCGTCTCCAGCTGGGTGGTGCCCGGCCTGGTGCTGATGCTCGGCTTCGGGGTGGGGTCCCTCGTGACCGCGAGGGGCATGCTGCGCAGGTCGAGATGGGCCTGGCTGGGCTGGGCCCAGCGCCTGACGGGCGAACACTGGTCGTGGCTCGCGGCGATGGTCCTCGGGGCGGGGCAGGTGCTGTGGATCGTCCTCGAGCTGGTCTACCTGCCCGCGGTCTCGTGGTTCCACCCCCTCTACGGAGCCGTGGGTCTCGCCCTCGCGCTGCTGCCGCTGCGTGCGTCCGTACGGGCCGACCTGGCGGTCGGGTCCGCTCCGCGAGGGTCCGCCGCGCGGTCCACAGTTGCCCTGTGAGGCTGCTGGGACTGGTGTGGCAGGGCCTGGACTCCAGTGCTGGCCGACGCGCCGAACAGAATGACAAGCGTGTGATTCCCTCCGTATAGTTGCCCTCGCAAGGCACCGTCACGAAGGGTCGAGAGTGAACGCCGCACACGAGCAGGATCACGTCAGCGCCGCAGCAGGGCTGAGCGAGCGCGACCGCGAGATCATCGCCTTCGAGCGGCAGTGGTGGAAGTACGCCGGGGCCAAGGAGCAGGCCATCAAGGAGCTCTTCGACATGAGCGCCACCCGCTACTACCAGGTGCTCAACGCCCTCATCGACTCCCCGGCCGCGCTCGAGGCCGACCCGATGCTCATCAAGCGGCTCCGCCGGCTGCGTGCCTCGCGCCAGCGCGCCCGCAGCGCCCGCAGGCTCGGCATCCAGCTGTAGGCAGCACCCAGACACAGTCACGCCCGTCCAGAATCGACTGGACGGGCGTCGCTGTGTCCGCGGGAACCTACCTGCTTCGCGGGTTTGGGGGCCAGAAGGTGAGCAATGGTTCACCTTCTGGCCCCCAAACCCGGGGGCCCGGCGATCCGCGGGCGGTATGGCGCGTGCGGGCTCTGCGCGCGCCATACCGCCTCCGCGTGCTTGACTGCGGCCGTGACCGACGTGCGCACCCGCCCTGCGGGACCCGACGACGCCCTGGTCGTCGCCGGCCTGACGCTGCAGTGCGCGCTGCACCGCGGGGGCACCCCGGAGCCAGGGTTCCTCGACAGGTTCGCCCGCGCCTGGTCCGCCCAGGTCCGCAGCCGGCCGGCGTGGATCGCCGAGGTGGGCGACCAGCACGCGGGGTACCTCCAGGCCGCAGTCGTGCCCGCGCTGCCCTGGCCCGGTCGCGGCGACGCCGGCGGGATCCTGATCATCGACACCTTCTTCGTGCGACCCACCCACCGCGGGATGAGTGTCGGCGAGCACCTCCTGCAAGCGTCCGTCGGCTGGTCGCGGTCCCAGGGACTCGCCGAGGTCCGGATGACGGCAGGGAAGTTCACCCGTCCGATGGTCGAGCGGGTCGGGTTCGTCCCGCACGCCGCGGCCCACCATCTGGAGCTGTCGTGACCCGTGGCCTGCGGATCGGCTCGATCGTCGTCAACGTCTCCGACGTGCCGAGGGCGATGGCCTTCTGGACGCAGGCCCTCGGCTACGAGCCGCGCTATGAGCCCGAGCCGGACTGGGTGATCCTCCAGCCCAGGGACGGTGGCGGCCCCAACCTCTCGCTCAACCTCGGCGAGACCCGACCGGAGCCCTTCCCGCACGTGCACCTCGACCTCTACACGCCCGACCAGGACAGCGAGGTGGAGCGGCTCCTGCAGCTCGGGGCCAGCCGGGTCGAGGACTGGCCCTACCCCGAGGAGCCGCACGACTTCGTCGTCCTCGCCGACCCGGACGGCAACCGCTTCTGCGTCATCGACGCCCCTGAGGGCTGAGCGCGTGCGGCCCGGACCGACCAACACCCTGACCGACGTCCCCGGAGTGCGTGTCGGGCACGCCACCCGCACCGAGCCCGGTTGGCTCACCGGTGCCACGGTCGTCCTCGCTCCCGAAGCAGGAGCGGTGGCCGGTGTCGACGTGCGTGGCGGCGCCCCGGGCACCCGCGAGACCGACCTGCTCGACCCCCGCAACCTCGTCGACCGGGTCAACGCCGTCGTGCTCACCGGCGGCAGCGCGTTCGGTCTCGCCGCCGCGGACGGGGTGGTGCAACGCCTGTATGCCGCCGGGCTCGGCTGGCCGATGGGCGAGCCGGGCCAGGTGGTGCCGATCGTGCCGGGCGCGGTGCTGTTCGATCTCGGGCGCGGTGGTGAGTTCGGGAACGCACCGGGCGCTGCCGATGGCGCCGCCGCGTTCGACGCCGCCGTCGGACCACCGGCCGGCCGGGCCGACCGGGCCCACCGGGCCGACACTGTGGTCGTCGAGCAGGGCTGTGTCGGAGCGGGCACCGGCGCCAAGGTCGGCGGCCTCAAGGGCGGGATCGGTTCTGCCAGTGCGGTGCTCGACGACGGGACCACCGTCGCTGCCCTGGTCGCGGTCAATGCCATCGGCTCGGCGGTGGACGACCGGACGGGAGAGCTGTGGGGCGCCCGGTTCGGTTTCGGTGGCGAGTTCGACCACCTCGGCGCCCCGACCGAGGCGGACCTGCGCGCGGCCCGCGAACGGGCCGACGCGGCATACGACGGGCGACCGATCCGGCCCGGCACGGCGACGACGATCGGCGTCATCGCGACCGACGCCACCCTCACCAAGGCGGAGTGCCAGAAGGTGAGCGGGCTCGGTCACGACGGCCTCGCCCGGGCGCTGCACCCGGTGCACACGCTGCTGGACGGCGACACCCTGTTCACCCTCGCCACGGGGGAGCAGCCGGTGCCCGACCTGCCGTCGCTGCACGCGCTGATGGTGGCTGCCGGCGACTGCGTCACCCGGGCGGTCGCCCACGCGGTCCTCGCCGCCACCTCGGTTGCCAATGGCACGGTGGACCTGCGCTCCTACCGCGACGCGTTCCCCTCGGCTGTCAGGATGGGGTGATGAGCAACGACTGGAGCACACCCGAAGGCCTCGCTGCGATCAAGGACGCGCTGGCCGCGACCATCGACGGGTGGCAGGCGCCGGTGGCGTACGGCGTGGGAATCAGTCCCGCGTCGAGCTCCCCCGAGCTGGAGTTCCCGCACGTCAACGGCCCGGGCGGGACGCACGGGCTGCCGGCAGTGGTGCTGGCCAAGATCGTCGGCCACGCGCAGGGGACCGCGACCTACCCCCTGTCCCGCTCGCAGCTCGAGGCGGCCGTCGAGACGCTGCGTCCGGCCGAGGCGTGCACCTCGATGGAGCACCCCAACCTCGCGGCCTTCCGGACCGTCCTGGCCGAGCTCGACTCCAACCCGGCCCGCGAGGCCCAGGTCGTCTTCGTCGGCGACCTGGAGGACCCCGTGTCCTCGGAGGCTGATGCCACCCTGCGCACCCTCGTGTCCTAGCCGACAGCCTGCCGAGGAGCACCCGTGCACGACGACCGCCGCCTGATCGAAGCCCGCCTGCGCCGGACCCTGCAGCGGGTCGAGGACGAAGTCTGGTCCGCGCCGACGCCGGTCGACCTCGGCCGCTGGGACGCACCGGGCGAGCCGGTGCCCGTCGAGGAGGGCCTGACCGCGCCCTTCGCCCAGGCGCAGGTCGGCGACCGGTGGGGCCCGCCGTGGGGCACCACCTGGTGGCGCATCCGCGCGACCGTGCCTGACTCGTACGCGGGTCGTCGGGTGGACCTGCGCCTCGACCTAGGGTTCGACCCGGGCCACGACGGGTTCCACGTCGAAGGGCTCGTCCACCGCGCCGACGGCACCCCGGTGAAGGGGCTCAACCCGCACAACCAGTGGGTGCGGGTGGCCGACGAGGCTGCGGGGGGCGAGGAGGTCGAGCTGTTCGTCGAGGCCGCGTCCAACCCGCTACTGCTCGGGGGTGGGGGGTTCGACTTCCGGCCGTCGCCGCTCGGTGACCGGCTCACCGCCGGTGACGAGCCTCGGTACGTCGTGGTGCGCGCCGAGCTCGCGGTGTTCGAGCAGGAGGTGTGGGAGCTCCAGCAGGACCTCGAGGTGCTCGGGCAGCTGGCGGCCGAGCTACCCGAGGGTGACCCTCGGCAGTGGCAGCTGCTGCGGGCGATCGACCGGTCGTGCGACGCCCTCGACACGTCCGACATCGCTCTATCGGCCTCTGCTGCAAGGGCTTTGCTCGCCGGTGTCCTTGCCACCCCTGCTCGGGCGAGCGCCCACCGCATCTCTGCTGTCGGCCACTCCCACATCGACTCGGCGTGGCTGTGGCCGGTGCGCGAGACCGTCCGCAAGGTCGCCCGCACCAGCTCGAACGTCCTGGCCCTCATGGACGACCACCCCGAGCTGGTCTACGCCATGTCGTCGGCGCAGCAGTTCGCGTGGCTGCGCGACCACCGGCCCGAGGTATGGCGCGGGGTGCTCGAGCGGGTGCGCGAAGGTCGGTTCGTGCCCGTCGGCGGGATGTGGGTCGAGTCCGACACGAACATGCCTGGCGGCGAGGCGCTGGCCCGTCAGCTCAACCACGGGAAGCGGTTCTTCCTCGACGAGTTCGGGATCGAGACCCGCGAGGTGTGGCTGCCGGACTCGTTCGGGTACACCGCCGCCCTGCCGCAGCTCATCGCGCTCTCGGCGTCGCAGTGGTTCCTGACGCAGAAGATCTCGTGGAACACGACGAACCGGTTCCCGCACCACACCTTCCGCTGGGAGGGGCTGGACGGCACCCGCGTCTTCACCCACTTCCCGCCCGCCGACACCTACAACTCCGAGGTCTCGGGCGCCGAGGTCGCGCACGCCGCCCGCAACTTCTCCGACAAGGGGGACGCGACGCGCTCGCTGCTGCCGTTCGGCTGGGGCGACGGTGGTGGTGGCCCCACGCGCGAGATGCTCGCCCGCGCTGCGCGGCTGAAGGACCTCGACGGCTCGCCGCGGATCGAGGTGGAGCGCCCGGACGCCTTCTTCGCCAAGGCCGAGGCGGAGTACCCCGACGCCCCGGTCTGGGTCGGTGAGCTCTACCTCGAGATGCACCGCGGCACCTACACGTCGCAGGCCAGGACCAAACAGGGCAACCGCCGCAGCGAGCACCTGCTCCGCGAGGCCGAGCTCTGGGCGAGCACGGCCACGGTCCGCGCCGGGGCGACATACCCGGCTGAGGAGCTGGACCGGATCTGGAAGGTGGTGCTGCTGCAGCAGTTCCACGACATCCTGCCCGGGTCGTCGATCGGGTGGGTGCACCGCGAGGCGGTCGCCAACTACGAGGTGGTGGCTGCCGAGCTCGCGGCGATCATCGAGTCGGCCCAGGCCTCCCTGGCCGGAGAGGGCGACGTCGAGGTCGTCTTCAACGCGGCCCCGCACGAACGTTCGGGCGTCGCCGGCGGCGCCGCAGGTCCGCTTTCGTCGGGTGGGCCGGCAGTTGCCGATGTCGAAGTGGTCGCCGAGGGCGAGGGATGGGTGCTGTCCAACGGTCTCATCCGGGCGGTCGTCGACGCCCGGGGCCTGCTCACGTCGGTGGTCGACACCGCGACCGGCCGTGAGGCGCTGGCCCCGGGATCAGCCGGCAACCTCCTCCAGCTGCACCCGGACACCCCCGCCGCGTGGGACGCCTGGGACCTGGACGCGTCCTACCGACACACGTGGACCGACCTCACCGAGGTCTCGTCGGTCTCGGTGGTGGACGGTGGCGTGCGCGTGGAGCGCCGGTTCGGGGAGTCGTCGGTCACGCAGCTGCTGACGCTGACGCCCGGGGAGCCCCGCGTGGACGTCGACACCGAGGTCGACTGGCGCGAACGCGAGAAGATCCTCAAGGCCGGGTTCGACCTCGACGTGACGACCGAGCGCTCGACCGCCGAGGTGCAGTTCGGCCACGTCCACCGCCCGACCCATACCAACACGTCCTGGGACGCGGCGAAGTTCGAGATCTGCGCCCATCGCTGGGTCCACGCCGGCGAGCCCGGCTACGGCGCCGCAGTGGTCAACGACTCGACCTACGGCCACGACGTCACCCGTCGCGACCGCGAGGGCGGCGGCACGACGACGCAGGTCCGGCTCTCCCTCCTCCGGGCGCCGCAGAGCCCTGACCCCGTCGCAGACCTCGGTGTGCACCGACTGCGGTATGCCGTGGTCCCGGGCGCCGACATCGCCGACGCCATCCGGGAGGGGTACCGCGTCAACCTGCCGCTGCGGGTGGTCCGGGGCTCGGGAGCGGCCGTGGAGCCGCTGGTCTCGGTGACCGCGGGCTCGGCCGTCGTCGAGGCGGTCAAGCTGGCTGACGACCGCTCCGGTGACGTGGTCGTCCGGCTCTACGAGTCGCTGGGGTCCCGGGGCTCGGCGACCGTGCTGGCCGGGTTGGAGCACACGGGCGTCGAGACGGTCGACCTGCTCGAACGCCCGCTGCCCACCGAGGGGGTCGAGGTCGTCGACGGCGGGGTCAGGCTGGCGCTGCGCCCGTTCCAGGTGGTGACCCTGCGCTTCACCCGATGAAGCTCGAGCTCTGCATCGGCTCGGTGGGGACCGCCATGGCACGTGGTGGCACCGACGACGGCAAGTGATCACAGTGAGTGCACGGCGCCCGGCGCGACCTGAGCCAACGACGCCGAGTGATCACAGTGACCATGGCCGCGGGGGCCGTGGTTCAGACCGCGTCCCAGGCTTGTCCCTGCACGAGGGTGCGTCCACCGGGGTCGGCCAACCATTGCGCAGGCTCGTCCGGCTCGAACTCACCCTGCGCGGACCACAGCCGAGCGCTCATCGGCCCGAGGGTCAGGACTCGACGGTCGCCGTCCCGGACCAACCGGAACGCGCCGCTCACCACGCCCCACACCGCGTCGTCGAGCTCTTCGACGAGCGGATCGGAGCCGTCGTCGCAGGCATCGCACCCGCAGAAGGGGATCACGGCCACCATCCACGCGGGATCGCCGACCCCGACTGCCACCCCGGCGTCCGGGGTCTCGTCGATGCGCGTGTGGGCGACCACCAGCGGAAGGGCCCCCGCAGCGCTCGGGACGAGTCGGGCGGTGCCGGTGACGACGACCCCGGGGAGGTCATGCCATTCGGCAGCGTCCCCGTCCTTCAGCTCGGCCAGGCCGGCCTCGGTGAGGACCCGGACCCACGCTGCCCACCGGGCGCCCAGCAGCCGGTACTTGTCAGGGTCGAGCACGCGGGAGTACCACTCCTGCGGCGGGGAGCGCCCGGGCTCCCACCCGACACGCGGGTCCGGCCACTCCGACAGCCCCCGCGCCGTGGTGGCGAAGGCCTCGTCGAGCGCCACGTCCAGCGCGTCCCGGTCCACGATCCGACGGTATGCCGCGGGGTCCGGTCCCGTCGCCCGGTTTTCGCGGCGCCCGGGGTGACGTGACCCTGGTGGCGGCCGGGTGGTCGCACGGGTGGTCTCGGAGGTGGCGGGAGGCGTTTGCACTCTCAGGGGGAGAGTGCCAATAATGGCGTTAGCACTCTAATCATGAGAGTGACAATCATGGCCTCAAAGTGAGGTCCGGGGAACGTGTGCGACGTGAGCCGCCGGAACCGGGCCGTCCGTCGCGGGCACGGCGAGGCCGCCACACACGATTCGCGTGGGAGGAACCACCCGAATGGCCAAGATCATCGCATTCGATGAAGAGGCACGTCGCGGCCTCGAGCGGGGCATGAACATCCTCGCCGACGCCGTCCGCGTCACCCTCGGTCCGAAGGGCCGCAACGTCGTCCTCGAGAAGAAGTGGGGCGCCCCCACGATCACCAACGATGGCGTGTCCATCGCCAAGGAGATCGAGCTCGACGACCCGTACGAGAAGATCGGTGCCGAGCTCGTCAAGGAGGTCGCCAAGAAGACCGACGACGTCGCCGGCGACGGCACCACCACCGCCACCGTGCTGGCCCAGGCCCTCGTCAAGGAGGGTCTGCGCAACGTCGCGGCAGGCGCCAACCCGATGGCCCTCAAGCGCGGCATCGAGAAGGCCGTCGAGGCCGTCACGGCCCAGCTGCTCGAGATGGCCAAGGACGTCGAGACCAAGGAGCAGATCGCTTCGACCGCCTCGATCTCCGCTGCTGACCCCCTGATCGGCGAGATGATCGCCGAGGCCATGGACAAGGTCGGCAAGGAAGGCGTCATCACCGTCGAGGAGAGCAACACCTTCGGTCTCGAGCTCGAGCTCACCGAGGGCATGCGCTTCGACAAGGGCTACATCAGCCACTACTTCGTGACTGACACCGAGCGCATGGAGGCCGTGCTCGAGGACGCCTACGTCCTCGTCGTGAACTCCAAGATCTCCGGCATCAAGGACCTGCTGCCCCTCCTCGAGAAGGTCATGCAGTCCGGCAAGCCACTGCTCATCATCGCCGAGGACGTCGACGGCGAGGCCCTGTCCACCCTGGTGGTCAACAAGATCCGTGGCACCTTCAAGTCCGTCGCCGTCAAGGCCCCGGGCTTCGGTGACCGTCGCAAGGCCATGCTGGCCGACATCGCCATCCTCACCGGTGGCCAGGTCATCTCCGAGGAGGTCGGCCTCAAGCTCGACACCGCCGAGCTCGACCTGCTCGGCCGTGCGCGCAAGGTCGTCGTCACCAAGGACGAGACCACGATCGTCGAGGGTGCGGGCGACAACGACCAGATCCAGGGTCGCGTCAACCAGATCCGCGCCGAGATCGACAAGTCGGACAGCGACTACGACCGCGAGAAGCTGCAGGAGCGCCTGGCCAAGCTGGCCGGTGGCGTTGCAGTCATCAAGGCCGGTGCCGCGACCGAGGTCGAGCTCAAGGAGCGCAAGCACCGCATCGAGGACGCCGTGCGCAACGCCAAGGCTGCCGTCGAGGAGGGGATCGTCGCCGGTGGTGGCGTGGCCCTGCTCCAGGCCACCAAGGCTGCGTTCGAGAAGCTCGAGCTCGAGGGTGACGAGGCCACCGGCGCGAACATCGTCCGCGTCGCCGCGTCCGCTCCGCTCAAGCAGATCGCGATCAACGCCGGCCTCGAGGGCGGCGTCGTCTCCGAGAAGGTCTCCAACCTGCCCTCCGGACACGGCCTCAACGCCGCGACCGGCGAGTACGTCGACCTCATCGCCGCGGGCATCATCGACCCGGCGAAGGTGACGCGTTCCGCGCTGCAGAACGCCGCGTCGATCGCCGCGCTGTTCCTCACCACCGAGGCCGTCATCGCGGACAAGCCCGAGAAGGCTGCCGCTGCTGCCCCCGGTGGCGACGAGATGGGTGGCATGGGCTTCTGAGCCCAGCTCCTCACCGCGTCACCAGCACGACACGAAGGGCGGTTCCCCGAGAGGGGGGCCGCCCTTCGGCGTCGAGGGGGGTTCGGCACCCACGGGACGGGCGGTGCGTGTAGAAACAGTGGGTGCCCGATCTCGACGACAGTCCCCTCGCCCTTGGCCCCCTGCTTCGCTATGTGGGGGAGACGAGCGCCACCGTCTGGGTCCAGACCTCGCACGCGGCGACCGTCACCGTGCGGGCTTTCGACCGGTCGTGGCAGGCGCCGACGTTCGCCGCCCACGGCCACCACTACGCCCTCGTGGTCCTCGACGGGCTCGAGCCGGGGCAGACCAGCGAGTACCAGGTCGACATCGACGGTGTGCAGGTGTGGCCGTGCACCGCCGAGGCGACCGGAACCCTCGCCGCGACCCTCCCGCCGAGCCGGATCACGACCCTGGTCCACAGCGAGCCGACCCGGATGGCCTTCGGCTCGTGCCGCACGAGCGTGCCGCACGACGCGGAGGGCAACAAGAGCAACGGCGTCGACGCCCTGCGGGCATACGCCCACCACCTGACCCGGACCGACCCGGCGCTGTGGCCGCACCTGGTGGTCTTCCTCGGTGACCAGGTCTACGCCGACGAGACCTCCGAGGAGATGCGCGAGTTCATCGCCGCGCGCCGCAGCCTCGACGAGCCGCCGGGCGAGGAGCTCAAGGACTACGTGGAGTACGCCCACCTCTACCGGTTGGCGTGGACCGACCCGCTCAACCGGTGGCTGCTGTCGACCCTGCCGAGCGCCATGATCTTCGACGACCACGACATCCGCGACGACTGGAACACCTCGCAGGACTGGCACCGCGAGATGAACCAGAAGCCGTGGTGGCACGACCGCATCGTCGGGGGGTTGGCGTCCTACTGGGTCTACCAGCACATCGGCAACCTCGGGCCCGAGGAGCTGGCGCGTGACGAGGTCTGGCAGCTCATCGCCCGGCACGCGGAGTCAGGGGCCGACGGCGAGCTCGACCTGACCGAGGTGCTCGACACCCTCGCTGCCCGGGTCGACCAGCACCCCGAGACCTACCGGTGGAGCTACGCCCGCGACCTGGGCGAGTCCCGGCTCGTCGTGGTCGACAGCAGGGCGGCGCGGCTGCTCGAACCGGACCGACGTTCGATCCTCGACGACGACGAGATGGCCTGGTTGGACGAGCAGCTGCGCGGCGACGTCGACCACCTGTTCATCGGCACCTCGTTGCCGTTCCTCATGGCGCAGGGCATCCACGACCTCGAGGCGATCAACGAGGCGATGGCCGAGGGCGCCTGGGGTCCGCGCGTGGCCGTGTGGGGCGAGAAGATGCGCCGCGCCCTGGACCTCGAGCACTGGGCTGCCTTCCAGGAGGGCTTCGCCAAGGTCCTCGCCATGGTCATCGAGGTCGCGGACGGCAGGCGCGGGAAGGCGCCCGGCACGATCACGTTCCTGTCCGGCGACGTCCACAACTCCTACGTCACCGAGATCGAGCACCACCAGCTCGCCCCGGGCTCCAGCCGCATCATCCAGGCGGTCTGCTCCCCGATCCGCAACCCCCTGCCCCGGCAGGCCCGCATCGCCCAGGCGATGCTGGGCAACGGTTTGGCGCGCCCGCTGAAGCTGTTGGTGCGGCGCACCGCCAAGGTGCCCAACGCGCCATACGACTGGCCGATGACCGAGGGTCCGTGGTTCGACAACAACCTCGCGACCCTTGAGGTCCGCGGTCGCGGCCTGGTGATGCGCTGGGACATGGGGGTCGTCAAGGGGGAGCGGTATGACGCGCCCGACCTCGAGCAGGTGGCGCGGGTCGTCATCAGCTGACGTCCGTCCCTGTCTGTCCCCGTTGCGGCCGTTTTGTCCCCGCGCTCCGGCTCGCACGGCTCAGGGTCTGGTCAGGGGCGGCTCGGGGTCGAACCCGAGGGTGGAGCATTGTGGGCGCCCCTAGCGTTGTCACCCGTGAGAACCACCACCCGAGCCAGGGAGTCCCGATGACGTCCACCCCTTCGTCCACCACCAGGTCCGCGCCCTCCGACGACGGGACGCGAGGGCCGGCCGCCCGAGTCCGGGAGCTGACGAAGGTCTACGGCAAGGGTGAGGCCGAGGTCCGGGCGCTGGCCGGGGTCAGCCTTGACATCGCCGCCGGCGAGTTCACCGCGATCATGGGGCCATCGGGCTCGGGAAAGTCGACGCTGATGCACTGCGCCGCCGGCCTAGATGCGGCCACCGCGGGTGAGGTCTACATCGGCGACGTCGACATCACCCAGCTCAAGGACAAGGCGCTGACCACCCTGCGACGAGACCGGGTGGGTTTCGTCTTCCAGTCCTTCAACCTGATCCCCACGCTCAACGCGGAGGAGAACATCCTCCTGCCGCTGGCCATCGCCGGACGCAGGGCCGAGCCGTCGTGGTTCGACCTCGTCATCGACACGGTGGGGTTGCGCGACCGACTCAGCCACCGCCCGGGCGAGCTGTCCGGCGGCCAGCAGCAGCGCGTCGCCTGCGCCCGAGCCCTGGTGAGCAAGCCCGAGATCGTGTTCGCCGACGAGCCGACGGGCAACCTCGACTCGACGTCGGGCGCCGAGGTGCTGAACTTCCTGCGGCGCAGCGTCGACGAGTTCGGCCAGACGATCGTCATGGTGACCCACGACCCGGTGGCGGCCGCCCACACGGACCGGGTGGTCTTCCTCGCCGACGGTGTCGTCGTCGACGAGATGCGCGAGCCCAGCGCCGAGAAGATCCTCGAGCGGATGAAGCGCCTGGACACTCGCCTGCAGTCCCCAGCGGCGCCGGGCGCCACCGCACCGGGTGCCACCGCCCCGGGCGTCACCACCCCGGGCGTCACCGCGCCGGAGGCCTGACGATGCTGCGCGCCAGCTGGAAGAGCCTGCTCGGCCGCAAGCTGCGGTTGTTCATGAGCGCCTTCGCGATCATCCTGGGTGTCGCGTTCGTGTCGGGGTCGTTCATCTTCACCGACACCCTCGGCAAGGCGTTCGACGGCATCGTCAACACCGTCGGCGACGTGGTCGTCCGCCCGGTCACCGCCAGCTCGGACTTCAACTCGGGCCCCACGTCCAAGACGGTGCCGGCAACCCTGGTCGCCTCGCTGCGGTCCGTCCCGGGGGTGGCCCGCGCCGACGGCAACGTCAGCGACCCCACGACGTTCGTCATCTCCACGAAGGGCAAGATCATCGGCGGCGGGGGACCGCCCGGGCTCGGCCTCAGCCACAACGACGCGCCCACCTCCGCCGGCGACCCACCGGCGACCCTGTCGAAGGGGCGTTGGGCGAGCACGAGCGGGGAGGTGGTCCTCGACGTGGGCACCGCCGAGCGCGCGGGTTACGTGGTCGGGGACACCGTGCGACTCGTGACGAGCGGGACGCGGCCCATCGTCACGGCGAAGCTCGTGGGCCTTGCCGAGTTCAAGGGTGGCCTCGTGGGGGCGACGCTGGCCTTCTTCGACACCAGGACAGCCCAGCAGCTCTACTACGGCGGCAAGGACCAGTTCACCGACGCGTGGGTCACCGCGAAGGACGGCACCAGCGCCGAGGACCTGGCCAAGGCCGTGCAGGCCAAGCTCCCGTCCGGGTTCGAGGCGGTCACGGGTGCCTCGGTCGCCAAGGAGACCGCCACGGGGGTCAACAAGGCGCTCAACTTCATCAACGTCTTCCTGCTCGTGTTCGCCGGGATCGCGTTGTTCGTGGGGTCGTTCCTCATCATCAACACCTTCTCGATCCTCGTCGCCCAGCGCAGCCGGGAGCTCGCGATGCTGCGCGCCCTCGGTGCGGGCCGGCACCAGGTCACCCGGTCGGTGCTCTTCGAGGCGTTCGTCGTCGGTCTCTTCGGCTCGACCGTGGGTCTGGGCTGCGGCTTCCTGCTCGCCATCGGGATCCGGACGCTGTTCGCGCAGTTCGGGCTCGACCTCAGCGGGTCGCCGCTGGTGTTCCAGCCCCGCACCGCCCTCATCGCGTATGCCGTGGGGCTCGTCGTGACGATGGTGGCGGCCTACCTGCCGGCCCGCCGCGCCGGCGCGATGCCCCCGGTGGCGGCGATGCGTGACGACGTCGCGCTGCCTGAGTCCACCCTGCACCGCCGGGTGTGGCTCGGGTCCGTGTTGTTCGTGGCCGGCCTCTTCGCCACCTGGCTCGGTGCCTTCACCTCGGTCGACAACAGCGCCTACTGGGTCGGCGGTGGCGTGCTCGGGCTCGTGCTCGCGGCGATCCTCACCTCCCCGGTGATCGGCCGGCCGGTGATCGCGTTGCTGGGCTGGGTCTATCGGCGGCTCTTCGGGGCGGTCGGGGTGATGGCCGAGCAGAATGCCGTCCGCAACCCCCGCCGCACCGCTGCCACGGCCTCCGCCCTGATGATCGGCCTCACGCTGGTCGCGATGATGTCGGTGTTCGGCGCCTCGGCGAAGGCCAGCGTCGACAAGTCGATCAGCACCACCTTCGCCGCGGACTACGTCGTCTCCAACGCCGTCGGACAGCCCTTCTCGACCCAGGTGACCAAGGACATCGCCGCCGTGCCCGGCGTGGCGACGGTGAGCCCCTTGCGCTACCTGGCCGTTTCGCTCGACGGTGATCGCGGGTTCGCGGCCGCCATCGACCCGGCAGCCTTCGAGAAGGCGGTGCCGCTGGAGTTCTCGGCCGGCTCACTCACCAAGCTCACCGGCAAGACCGTGCTCGTGTCGCAGGACCGGGCCGCGAAGCAACAGCTGGCGGTCGGCAGCACCGTCCGTGGAGAGGTCGCCGGCCAGCAGGACACCTACACCGTCGGCGGCATCTTCGTCCCGTCGGCATCGGTCCCCAACTCGATCCTCATCAGCCTCCAGACGGCCAGGGCGGCGGGTGTGCCCGAGCAGGACAGCGCGGACTTCGTGGTGCGCGACCGCGGTGCGAACCCGGCCGCCGTGCAGGCGGCGATCGAGAAGGTCATCGCCGACGTGCCGACGGTGACGCTCAAGGACCAGGACGCTTTCGCCGCCGAGCAGCGGGCACCCATCGACCAGCTGCTCTACATCATCTACGCGTTGCTCGGGCTCGCCGTGATCATCGCCATCCTCGGGATCATCAACACCCTGGCGCTGTCGGTGATCGAACGAACCCGCGAGATCGGCCTGCTGCGCGCGGTCGGCCTGAGCCGCCGCCAGCTGCGGACGATGCTGCGCCTCGAGTCGGTGGCGATCGCGCTGCTCGGTGCGGTGCTCGGCGTCGTCCTGGGCCTGGTCGCGGGGTGGGCGCTGCAGCGCAGTCTCGCCGACCAGGGGATCGACGTCCTCGCGATCCCCGGCCTGCAGCTCGCGATCTTCGTGGTGCTTGCCGGTTTCGTCGGTGTGCTCGCAGCGCTCTGGCCCGGCCGAAGGGCCGCGCGCCTGGACGTGCTGCGCGCGATCACCACCGAGTAGCCGCCGTCGCGGCACGGGACAGGCGCCGCCCGAGCCGGGCCCACGGTCCGGGCGGCGCCGCTTCAGCTGAACATCCGGAGCGTCTGCGCCTCCGTCTCGGCGTACTGCACCCCTGCGGCCGCGAGCACCGTGCCGATCGAGTCGAGCGACGCACGCACCTGCCGCTGGGTGCCCTGCCACTCGGTGACGAGCGCCTGGAACCGGGTGGACGCGGTGCCGGTCCACGCTCCCTGCAGGCCGCCCAGCCGAGCCATCATCGCGCTCACCTGCCCGTCGATCTCGCTCGAGATGCGGGCGATGTCGCCCGATGCTGCCTGGATCTGGCCGGTGTCCACCTGGAACTGTGCGGTCATGACCGTCCCTCCTCACGGGTCGTCGGTGCCCCCGTGACACCAATTCCCTGTGAGGCTAGGGGCGACGGCCTCACCGGCCGCGGGGTTTTCCACAGGGGCGGCCGGGGCGAGGTAGCGTCGGCTCGTGAGCATCTGGATCGACCCGCCGGCGTGGCCCGCCCACGGACGGTTGTGGTCCCACCTGATCAGCGACACCTCATACGCCGAGCTGCACGACTTCGCCGCAGCGCAAGGGATTCCCCGTCGCGGATTCGAGGGTGACCACTACGACGTGCCGCAGGAACGGTACGCCGCGCTCGTCGCCGCCGGCGCCCAGGAGGTGCCGGGTAAGGAGATCGTGCGCATCCTGCAGCGCAGTGGACTGCGGATCCAGAAACGCAAGCACGAGAAGGTGATCCACTCGGTCCCTGAGGCGTCGTGGCTGCCTCCCGGCTCCCGGGCCGATGTCATCAGCTCGCGTCAGGCCGAGCCGCCCGCCAGCACGGTGGTCGTGCGCCTCGCCCTGGTGCGCGGCCCGGAGCTGCTCGTCCTGCAACGTCTCACCGGGGGACTCGACCTGCCGTCCGCCCCCGTGGGCGCCCTGTCCCCGCAGGATGCCCTGGGGCGGTTGCTCGCGGTGGTCGCAGGTCAGGGGCACCGCCTCGATCCCGAGCTGCTGGGGTACGTCCGGAACACCGTGCCGGTACCCGACGCCGACTACCCGTGGCCCGCGCCCAAGGCGTGCTTCGCCCTGTGGCACGCCGAGCTCGGCACCCGCGACGACCTGGGCACGGGCGTCGGGCGCTGGGTGCGTCGTGACGAGGCCGCCGAGGACCTCGGCGAGCGGCACTGGTGGCCGCTCGTCACCCACCTCCAGGAGTTCCCACGGTGATGCGGACTCCCTTGCGGCTGGACGACGTCAGGTTCGCCGACGGTTCTGTCGCGCACGTCGTGCTGACCGCGACCAACGAGCCCGCACCCGAGGCAGAGGTCTTCGCGGCCATGGTGGTGCTGCGTGACGTCCGTGGCTGGTGTGCCGTGACGTGGAGCCCCCGACGGGGCGAGTGGGGACCGCCGGGCGGGTGGCGCGAGCAGGGCGAGTCGGTCACCGAGTGCGTCGTGAGGGAGGTCGCCGAGGAAGTCGGCCTCGACCTCGACCCCGCGACCCTCGTGCCGGTCGGGCACGAGCAGTTCGAACCGGTCACGAGGACCGGGCGGTGGCCCCGCGACGGCGGTTACATGCAGCTGTATGCCGCCGAGTGGCCTGCCGTCGGGGACGAGCTCGTGGCTCGTGAGGACGATGCGCACGACCCGCAGTGGGTCGAGCCGCAGGAGTTCGAGGCGAGGGCGGGACAGCAGTTCTGGTGGCCCCTGGTCGCGGCCGGACTGGGCGGTTGACCCCCGGTCAGGGCGCTGCCAGGACCTCGAACTCACGGAGCAGGTTGGCGCGGGCGGCCCCCTCCCAGCGGTCGCGAGCCGTCTGCGTCGCGTAGATCGACTCGCGGTCGAGGAACGGCCGCAGGATCGCCGCCCGCCCGGCACGGAACGCGTCGTCGGGCACGGCGGCATACTCCGTGCGGACCTGGCCGGTGTACTCGGCGTAGCGCTCAGCAGGGGCGCCGAGGATCCACAGGTCGGCGTCGTGGAAGGCGGCGGCCAGGCCCCCGGCTCGCAGGTCGTGCGTGCTGGTGGCGAGGACCAGGTCGCGCACCGTCTCGATGTCGTCGGCGTCGAGGCGGAGGGCTTGCAGGTCGCGGAGGGCGAGGTCGGCGCTGTCGACCTCGTTCGACCCGCCGGGCGCCGAAGGGTCGTAGACGGCGTCGTGGAACCACCCCGCCAGTCGACCCAGCGCCCCTTCGCGGGCAGTGATCTCCTGGCCCTCCTCCAGCTCCTCGAGCGCCCAGAAGACCTCCACGAGGTGACGCGTGCCGTGGTAGCCGCGGTGCGGCTCGGTCCACCGCCGCATGAGGTCGGTGCCGATCGCCAGGACGGCGTCGTGGTGGGCGCCGGGAGCGAGCTCGGCGAGGTCGAGCTTCCACCAGGTGATGAGCGCAGGCACCCGTCGAGTGTTCCAGAGGTGGCGGCCCTGCGGGCCGACCCGGCTCAGCTCGACGTCTGCGCGCGGTGGCGCCGGACCTTGGCCCGGTCGCCGCAGGAACCCATGTCGCACCAGCGGCGGCGCTTGGTCCGGGAGCGGTCGAGGAAGGGGTGCGTGCAGGTCTCGTCGGCGCAGAACCGGACCACGGCCCCATCGGTCCGGTCGAACAGCTCGATCGCCGACCGGGCGACCGCCACGAGGCAGGCGCTGGCATCGCCGCGTGTCGTCCGGCGGCCGTTCCGGTCGAGGGACTCCACCGGACCCGTCCCGCGGACCGCGCGGTTGAGCGCGGTGCGGTGGTGATCGGGCAGGGGCGTGCCGTCGACGAGGCAACGGACGAGTGCGTACAGGTGCTCGCGCAGGGTGACGGCGGCCGTGAGGTCTGCTTCGTCCACGGTGGGGCGGCGGCTCACCAGGCCGGCGTCGACGTACCACCTGGCAAGCGTGTCCGTCGTCACGAGCTCGTCCTCGTCGCGGGTGCCCCGCTCGGTCACCGTGCCCACGAAGTCGAGGGCGGCGTTCCCTGCGACGTGGACCATTGACATGTCACCAGTTTGACTGGTTACACGAGGGCTGACAACCTCGACGCACTGTAACCGGTCAGAGGGGTGTCACATGGAGGGGCGACGGTTGCCGGTGTTCGTCGTGGCCGCCGTGCTCGTGCGCTCGATGGATGCCGGGGCCACGGTGGCCATGGTGCTGCTGTGCTCGGCGACCCACCTCCCGTCGCCACTGCGGACGGCAGGGGTTCTCGGGGCCGCGTTGACTGCCCCGCACGCCCTCGGCTTCCTCGTCGCGCCGGTCCTGGACCGCGCCCGTGACCCCCGGCTGGTGGTGGCCGGCGCTGCCGTCGCCTTTGCTGTCCTCCTCGGCACGGCCGGCGTGCTGCTGGGTCGGGTCGCGTTGCCCGTCGTGGTCCTCCTGGTCCTGGCAGCCGGGACGACCGGGCCCCTGCTGACCGGAGGGTTGAGCAGCATCCTCACCCAAGGGCCTGCGGGTGTGCCGACCCGCAGGCTCCAGGCTGTCGACGCGGTGACCTACGGCGTCTCCGGTGCCGTCGCACCGCTCCTGGTCGCCTTCGCTGCCAGCCTGCTCCTGCCAATGGGAGGCCTGCTGGCACTGAGCCTCGCCGGAGCGTCGGGTGGTCTGGGAGTCCTCGGCCTGCCCGCCGCGCGTGGTCGTGCGGCGGCGCCGGGACCGCCCGGACACGACGTGGTCGGGGTCCGAGCCGGCCTGGCAGCCGTGTGGCAGCACCGCGCACTGCGACGAGTGGCACTGCTGACGTGGCTCGCGGCGGCGGGCGTGGCTGCAGCGGTGCTGGCGGGCATCGGACTGGGCGAGGCGCGCGGCGCGGGCCGCGGCGGCTGGGTGGCCGGCGCGTTCGGGATCGGCAACCTCGCCGGGGCGCTCGTCCTCAGCGTGCTCCCGCCGAGCGTCCGGCCGGAGCGGGGCATGGTGGTCCTGACCGGTCTCCTCGTCCCGGCGCTGCTCTTCGCTGTCGCTTCCGGAGGTGCGATTCCCGCACTGCTCGCTGCGTATGCCGTCCTGGGGCTCGTCGTGGCGCCCCAGACGATGCTCAGCCTGGCTGCTCGCGGCGAGTACGCGCCGGCAGCGGCACGGAGCTCGGTCTTCGTCACCGTGGCGGGGACGAAGGTGGCCTGCTCCTCGGCCGGGACCGCGGTGGCCGGCACCGTCGTCGGCATGGGGGCGGACCGCCTGCTCGTGGGTGCTGCGGGAGTCGTCGCGGTCGGGGTGCCGCTCGTGTGTGGCGTCAGCCGTTCGCCGTCGCGAGGGCGCCCGGCAGCGGCTCGGCGTGGACGACGGTCAGCGCGGAGACTGCTCGGGTGAGGACGACGTAGAGGCGGCGCAGACCGGTGCGCTCGTCGGGCTCGGCAGCGGCGATGGCGGCAGGCTCCACGACGACGACCCTGTCGAACTCCAGCCCCTTGGCCACGGTGGCCGGCACGACATCCACCTGGTGGTCGATGTCTCCGTGGTCCTGACCCAGGACCCCGTGGTCGATCCCCTTGGCCCGCAACGACATGGAAAACCTTTCGACCGAGGCGTCCGGAACGATGACACCGATCGAACCGGGCTCCCGGACCTCACCTGCGACGACCCGGGCGACCGCGTCGAGCAGGTCGTCGCTGTCGACGGCCAGCACATCGAGCCGGCCCGGGTTGTCGCGCACGGACACCGGCGCACCGAGCCCGGCGGCCATGTGCGGCAGCAGCTGCGCGGCATACTCGATCACGCTGGCCGGCACGCGGAAGCCGCGGTCGAGCACCTCGATGTGGCTGCCGGGCTTGCCAAGGTGGGCCAGTGACGACTCCCACGAGTCGGTGGCCCAGGGGGTCGTGCCCTGGGCGATGTCGCCGAGGACGGTGGCGGCGCCCGTCGAGCAGCGTCGACCGACCGCGCGCAGCTGCATGGGCGAGAGGTCCTGCGCCTCGTCGAGCACCACGTGCCCCAGTGACGGCGTGCGGGCGATGTGGTCGGCGAGCTCGTCGAGCAGGACCGTGTCGGGACGTGACCAGCGGGCAGATCCCTTGCTGCGTGGGGGGTTCGGCCACACGAGGAGCGCCTGCTCCTCGGCGTTGAGGTGGTCCTCGGCGTGCCGTGCGAGCTCGGCCGCGTCGGACAGCAGCGAGAACAGCACCGCCTTGGCGTCGAGTGCAGGCCAGACCGATGCGGCGTACTTCTTGACGATGGTGCTTCGGGCCACGGTGTCCTGCACCCGGTCGTCAGGGGAGTCGCCGGCCTGCTCCATCTGCAGCAGCACGGCGTGCGCCAGGCGTTGCGGGAGCATCTGGCGGGCTGCGTCGTAGCGCACCCCGCGGGTCCGCAGCTCGTCCACGATCTCGTTGACCTCGTATGCGGGAACGCGCCACTTCCGCACACCGCGGGGGACGACGAGCGCCTCCGTCGCCGGGCGCACCTGTGACCAGACGGCGGCACGGAGGACCTCGGCGATGCGGGCGTCGCCCTTGAGGACGGCCGTGGCCGTGGAGTCGGTGCCGCGAACGGGGACCGAGGCGACGAGCTCCTCGATCGTCGTGTGGCCGACGGCCACCTCGCCTAGGGCGGGCAGCACGGCGCCGATGTGCTCGAGGAAGGCGCGGTTGGGGCCGATGACCAGCACGCCCGAACGGGCGAGCTTGTCGCGGAACGCATAGAGCAACCAGGCCGCCCGGTGCAGGCCGACGGCGGTCTTTCCGGTGCCGGGCGCGCCCTGGACGCAGATCGTCTGCTCGACGCCTGCCCGGACGATCTCGTCCTGCTCGGGCTGGATGGTGGCGACGATGTCGCGCATCGGCCCGACGCGCGGACGCTCGATCTCCTCCGCGAGGATCTGGCTGTGCACCTCGGGCTCGGCGCGGTCCTGGAGGTGCTCGTCCTCGTACGCCGTGATGGCGCCACGGTCGAGGCCGAAGCGCCGCCGCAGCACCACACCCATCGGCTCGGTCCGCGAGGCGCGGTAGAAGGCCGTGGACATCCCCGCACGCCAGTCGATGACCAGCGGGTCGCCGCGGTCGTCTGCGACGTGGCGACGGCCGACGTACCAGCGCTCGTCGCTGTCGGTGTCGATCCGGCCGAAGAACAACGTCGTCGACGGGTCGTCCTGCAACGACGCGGCCCGCAGGTGCAGGGTCCGGGCCAGGTGCTCGGCGGAGATCGGGTCGTGGGCCTGGACCTTCAGCGAGAGGGTCTGCTCGCGCATCCGGGCCAGAGCCGCCCGGGCGGTGCTGAGGTAGTCCTGCTCTCGCGTGAGTTCGGGGGCGGCAGACACAAGGACCCACCTTGCCACCGGATGCCCCGCAGGTCGAACGGATTACGCGTCCGCGACCTCGTGCTGGGGGCAGCGGGGTGAGTGCTGGCTCACCCCGCTGCCCCCAAGGCGAGCGGACGACGGACCGGGCGGCACCCCACCGGAGGGGAGGGGAGGCACCGCCCGGCCGTCACGGGTCCGGACTACTGCGTGGCGCCGGACTTGGCCACGAGGGTCGCGGTGAGGTCCAGCTGCTTGCCACCGCGCAGGACGGTGAGGGAGACCTTGTCGCCCACGCCCCGCTCGCGGATGTTGGCCACGAGTGCCAGGGCCGAGTCGACCCGGTCCCCGTCGACCGCGACGACCACGTCCCCCTTCTTGAGCCCCGCCTGGGCAGCGGGGGTGTTGGCCGACAGCTCGGACACCTGTGCCCCGGCCCGCTGGCTGGTGCCGTCGGAGGCGGTCCCGTCAGACAGGCTCACCCCGAGGAAGGCGTGCTCGGCCTTGCCCTTGTCGATCAGCTGGGTGGCGATCGACTTGGCCTCGTTCGCAGGGATGGCGAAACCGATGCCGATGCTCCCGCTCTGGCTGGAGCCGCTGGAGGAGCCGAGGCTGGCGATGGCCGAGTTGATCCCGATGAGCTGGCCGGAGGCGTTGACGAGCGCGCCGCCGGAGTTGCCGGGGTTGATCGCCGCGGACGTCTGGATCGCGTTGGTGACGACGTCGCCACCGCCGGTCTGGGTCTGCGGCGCCTGGCCCTGGCTGAACGGGTTCTGCTGCTGGCCCTGGCTGTTGTCCTCGGCTGCGGTGGTGACAGGACGGTTGAGGGCGCTGACGATGCCGGTGGTCACGGTGCCCGCGAGGCCGAGCGGGTTGCCGATCGCCATGACCGGGTCGCCCACCTTGATGGAGTCGGAGTTCCCGATCGCGATGGGGGTGAGGTTGCTGGGCGGGTTGGTCAGCGTGATGACCGCCAGGTCGGTGCTGGGGTCGGTGCCGGCGACGGTCGCGGCGTACGTGCGCCCGTCGTTGAGGGTCACGGTGAGCTTGGCATTCTGTCCTGCTCCCGCGACGACGTGGTTGTTGGTGAGGATGTGGCCCTTGCCGTCGATGACGACGCCGGAGCCCTGCCCCTCAGCCGAGCTCGAGGCCACGGTGATCGACACGACGCTCGGGGAGACCGCGGCAGCGGTGGCCGTCCAGTTCGGGTTCGTCGCGTTGGCCTGCACGACCGGGGCGCTGTTGGTGCCGCGGCCCAGCGTCGACGACGACGACGCGGGGGAGGATGCCTGCGTCCCATCGGTGAGCTGGGCCGCGGCGTAGGTGCCGCCACTCGCGAGGAGGGCAGCGAGCACCGCGACGGCAGTGAGTTCCGTCCATCGGCGCCGGTTGGCCGGCTGGGCGGGCTCTGCGCCGTCCCGCGTGAACGCGGGAGGGGGCGGCCCAGCCGGTGGCTGTGCGGTCTGGTCGCTGCTGCCGTACGCGCCGAAGGCGCTGGGGTAGCGCGGGTCGTGGGGGAAGGACTGGGTCTGGCCGTACCAGACGGGGGCCGTGTCGTCGGGTCGGGCGAACGGCTCGGTGGGCCCTGCGGGGGACTGCTGGGCAGCTGCGGCAGGGACCGCGGCAGGCGTCTCGTCGGGCCGCTGGGGAGGCTGGCCGCCCTCACCGGCGCTGCCCGGCTGGGTTTCCTCGTGGATCTGGGTCATGGCTCTGCGCTCCTTGAGTGGCTTGATGACCTCAGTCAACAAGCCCGACGTCAAGGAGTGCTGGGCGCAGGCTGGGAGTTTGCTGTGGGCAGCTCCACGACGAACGTCGCACCACCGCCAGGCGTCTGGGCGACGCCGATCCGGCCGGAGTGACCGGCGACGATGGCCGCCGCGATGGCCAGCCCGAGCCCGTTGCCGCCGCCGCTGCCGCGGCCGCGGGAGGGGTCGGCGCGGAAGAAGCGCTCGAACACCTTCTTCGCCTGGTCCGGGTCGACACCGGGGCCGTGGTCACGCACCTCCACCACCGCCATGCCGTCCGCGCGGCGAAGGCCCACGGCCACCTCGACCGGTGACCCGTGCGGGGTGTGGTTGAGCGCGTTGGAGAGCAGGTTGGCCAGGAGCTGGCGCAGCTTGGCGTCGTCGCCCGGCACGGTCGTCGACGTGAGCGGCCCTTCGAGGCCGGTCACGGTGATGGCACGGGTGGTGTCGATGGCGCGCGCGTCCTGGGCGGCGTCGGCGGCGAGCACGAGCAGGTCGACGTCTGAGATCTGCAGGGGCCGTTCGTCGTCGAGGCGTGCCAGCATCAGCAGGTCCTCGACCAGGCCGCTCATGCGGCCGGCCTCGCCCTCGATCCGCGACATGGCGCTCGCGACGTCGGCCGGCTCCCGGACGGCACCCTGGCGGTAGAGCTCGGCGTAGCCGCGGACCGCGGCCAAGGGGGTGCGCAGCTCGTGGGACGCGTCGGCGACGAACTGCCGCATGCGTTCCTCGGACTGCTCACGCTGGGCGAACGACGCCTCGATCTGGGCGAGCATGACGTTGAGCGAGCGGGACAGCGAGGTCACCTCGTCCTTGGCCGTTCGGGTCGGTATGCGCCGGGTCAGGTCCCCGGCCGCGATCGCCGATGCCGTGTCCTCGATCTGGCGCAGCGGACGGAAGGCGCGTTGCACGGCATACCATCCGCCGGCGGCGCAGGCGATGAGGACGCTGAGTCCGATGAGGAGCTCGACCAGGACGAGCTTGCTCACGGTGCGGTCGACGCTGCGCAGCGGGACGGCCACGACCACGACGGCGTGGCTGCCACCCAGGGCTCCGGCGATGGCGCGCCATTTGAGATCCCCCTCCTTGGACGCGATGGTGAAGGGGTCGCCGGTGCGCACCTGGGTGCTGTCGACGGTGAGCGGCGGGATCGCAGGGTGCATGGGCTCGCCGATGGGGTTGGCGGCGATCGGGGCCCGCCCGTCGTTGGGCAGGATGACGAACGCGTAGCCGTTCGGGATGCCCTCGCTGATCGCGCTGCCGAGGTCGTTGAAGGCCTGCCTCGCCACGGGTTCGGCCGCGAGGCGCAGCTGCTGGTCGACGCGGCTGATGAGGTCCCGGCGCATGAGCACCGCCGTGGCCGAGGCCGTGAGGGTCAGGGCCAGCAGGAGGAGCACGAGCATCACCGCGATGAGGCGCAGTCGAAGTGGCAGCGCCTCGAGCTTGCGGGAGGCCCGGTCCAGAGCCCGTCGGTGCGGTGGCGGAGTCGATCCGGCCGTCACCTACGCCGCCGGGGGCTTGCGCAGGACGTACCCCACGCCGCGCTTGGTGTGGATCAGGGGCGGCAGGCCGTCGGTGTCGATCTTGCGCCGTAGGTAGGAGATGTAGGACTCGACGATGCCGCTCTCGCCGCGGAAGTCGTAGTCCCAGACGTGGTCGAGGATCTGCGCCTTCGACAGCACGCGGTTGGGGTTGAGCATGAGGTAGCGCAACAGCTTGAACTCGGTGGGGGACACGTCGATCGAGCGGGTGCCGCGCCTGACCTCGTGGGAGTCCTCGTCGAGCTCGAGGTCCTCGAAACGCAGCGCTGAGGAGTCGTCGACCTCGCCGCGGGTGCGCCGCAGCACCGCCCTGATGCGCGCCACGACCTCCTCCAGGCTGAACGGCTTCGTGACGTAGTCGTCGCCCCCGACGGTCAGCCCCTTGATCTTGTCGTCCAAGGAGTCTCGCGCGGTGACGAAGACGATCGGCAGCTGGCGTCCGGTGTCACGCAGCTTGCGGGTCACGGTGAACCCGTCCATGTCCGGGAGCATCACGTCGAGGACGACCAGGTCCGGCTGGTGCGCGGTGGCCAGGTTGAGGGCGGTGGCGCCGTCGGCGGCGACATGGACCTCGAAACCCGCGAAGCGCAGAGACGTGGCGAGCAGCTCACGGATGTTGGGCTCGTCCTCAACGACGAGCAGGCGGGCTTCCGGCGCGGCATGGTTCACGCCCACCAGTGTCGGTGCAGAGTCTGGGAGTTGCCTGTATGCCGACTGGGTGCGTGGCGAGCGGCGCCCTCCCGTCGAAGGGAGGGCGCCGTTCGTGTCGGTCAGGAAGGGCGGTGACCGGGTCGGTTCAGAACCGGATGAACGAGTCGAACTGGCCGTGGGCCGAGCCGCGGCTGACGGTGCGGGTGCCGTAGTGCTCCGGGTTCGACCAGTTGTACTCCTCCACGACGAAGGTGCCGTTGGCGTTGACCCGGGCGACGTAGGCGACATGGCCGAAGCCGCCGGCGTCGCTCTGGGCGATGTCGCCGACGTGGGGGGTGCTGCTCACGGGGACGCCGGCTGCGCGAGCCGCGTCGTCCCAGTGGTTGGCGTTGCCCCAGTGCTGGCCCTTGTAGGAGTTGGTGAAGCCCACGTGCTTGACCGAGCGGGCGCGGAACGCGGCGAACGAGGTGCACTGGCCCTTGTAGAAGTTCCAGGGGTCGACGCCCGAGGTCTGGCCGCTGTAGGGGTAGTTGTTGCCGATGACGCCGCTGGGCGTGCCGGGCGCCGGGGTGGAGCCACCGCACGTGGGCGCGACCCGGCCGTCGGAGCCGGTGTAGATGTAGGCGTCGGAGACGAAGCGGCCGGTGCCGATCTTGTCCCAGATGTTGGAGGTGCCGTAGGTGCCCTTGACGGAGCTGCCCGTGGTCTGGCAGATGATGTTGACCTTCGTCCCCTTGGCCACGGTCCCGACCTTGGCGTAGCTCGTGCCGGGGCCCTTGCGGACCGACAGGCTGGCGGCGGAGGTCCTCACGGTGCCCGTGGCGGCGTCGGCCGCGAGGGCGATGCCCCCGGCCAGGCCGAGACCGGCGATGGAGGCGACGGCGAAGCGGACGGGCTTGCGGGTGATGGCGGTGCTGAGCATGGCGGTGATCCCCTCGGTGTTGGCGCCCGACCACCTCGGCCCGGCTGCTGACCCGAAGGTAGGAGGGGGAGGACCGCCGCGGCGATGGGGAGAGCTCCCCATCAGGTCCCGAGTATGGTTACGGCGCGCTGCCGAATCGCATTGCAGCACAACAGTTTTCATACGGTGCCTACGGCGAGCTCGGATGGGAAGGGGAGCGCTCCCCAGCCATCGAAAGGTGGCGATCTGCCGCTTCACCGGCCGGCGAAGCGGCAGATTCCCACCCTTCGGCGGGAGGGCGAGGTCAGGCGGGCACGTCGCCGAGGTCGTCTGCGTCGACGATGCGGTAGGCGTAACCCTGCTCGGCCAGGAAGCGCTGGCGGTGTGCGGCGAACTCGGCGTCGACCGTGTCGCGGGAGACCACCGAGTAGAAGTGCGCCGTGCGGCCGTCGCCCTTGGGCCGGAGCACCCGGCCGAGGCGCTGGGCCTCCTCCTGGCGAGAGCCGAAGGTGCCGCTCACCTGGATGGCGACACTGGCCTCCGGGAGGTCGATCGAGAAGTTGGCGACCTTGGAGACGACCAGCAGGTCGATCTCGCCCACCCGGAACGCCTGGAACAGCTTCTGCCGCTCCGACACCGAGGTCTCGCCCGTGATCATGTCGGCCCCGAGCCGCTGGGACAGCTCGTCGAGCTGGTCGAGGTACTGCCCGATGACGAGGGTCGGTTCACCGCGGTGCTGGGCGACGATCTTCTCGACCACGGGGATCTTGACCGGGCTGCACGAGGCGAGGCGGTAGCGGTCCTCGGGCTCCGCCACGGCATACGCGAGGCGCTCGCTGTCGGGGAGGGTGACGCGCACCTCGACGCAGTCGGCGGGCGCGATGTAGCCCTGCGCCTCGATGTCCTTCCACGGGGCGTCGTAACGCTTGGGACCGATGAGGGAGAAGACGTCGGCCTCGCGACCGTCCTCGCGCACCAGCGTCGCGGTGAGGCCCAGGCGCCGTCGCGCCTGCAGGTCGGCCGTCATCCGGAAGATCGGCGCGGGCAGCAGGTGGACCTCGTCGTACACGATGAGGCCCCAGTCGCGTGCGTCCAGCAGGTCGAGGTGGGTGTAGACGCCCTTCCGGCGGGTCGTCAGCACCTGGTAGGTCGCGATGGTGACGGGGCGGACCTCCTTGCGGGCACCGGAGTACTCGCCGATCTCTTCCTCCGTGAGGCTGGTGCGCTTGAGCAGCTCGTCACGCCACTGCCGGGCGGAGACCGTGTTGGTCACGAGGATCAGCGTCGTGGCCTTGGCCTGTGCCATCGCCCCGGCACCGACGAGGGTCTTGCCGGCGCCACAGGGAAGCACCACGACGCCGGAGCCACCGTGCCAGAAGCCGTCCACCGCCTGCTGCTGGTAGGGCCGCAAGCTCCAGTCGGCGTTGTCGAGGTCGATGCGGTGCGCCTCGCCGTCGACGTACCCTGCCTCGTCCTCGGCGGGCCAGCCGACCTTGAGCAGCTCCTGCTTGAGGTGGCCGCGCTCGGATGGGTGCACGAGGACGCGGTCGGCGTCGATGCGCTCGCCCATGAGCGGCTTGATCTTCTTGTGCCGCAACACTTCTTCGAGTACCGGTCGGTCGGTCGTGCGCAGCAGCAGGCCGTGCTCGGGGTCCTTCTCCAGGGTGAGGCGGCCGTACCGGTCCATCGTGTCGGCGACGTCCACGAGCAGGGCGTGCGGCACGGCATACCGGCTGAAGGTGATCAGGGCGTTGACCACCTGCTCGGCGTCGTGGCCGGCGGCGCGGGCGTTCCACAGGCCCAACGGGGTGACGCGGTAGGTGTGGATGTGCTCGGGAGCGCGCTCGAGCTCGGCGAAGGGGGCGATCGCCCGTCGCGCCTCCTCGGCACGCGGGTGGTCGACCTCCAGCAGCAGCGTCTTGTCGCTCTGGACGATCAGGGGGCCGTCGGTCACGGGCTGGTCGACCCGCTCCCGGTGGACACGGCGAGACCGATGACCAGGGCGAAGCCCACGACGACCAGGGCGATGGTGACCCCGAGGGCGATCCAGCCCCACCTGGTCCACTTCGCCATCTCGGACGGCTCGTCCTTCTTGGTCACCGCGATGATCGCGAAGACGAGCGCTGGGATGCCCAGGCCGCACCCACCGATGGTGAGCAGCCCGGACACGACCAGGAGGGCGATGGAGCCGCCGCTGAGCGAGCCACCCGTCGCGTACCCGACCGGGGCGCCATACGGCTGCTGTCCGTAAGCCGGCTGTCCGTATGCCTGCTGACCGTAGGCCGGCGGCTGGCCGTAGGCGGGTGCCTGGCCGTACCCCGGGGGCACAGGGGCAGCGGATGCCCCGTGCTGGGCAGCGACCTCGTCCTGGCTCGGGTACTGCTGTGCGGTGGGCGGCGAGGCGTACGGGTTCTGTGGCGAGGCATCGCCGGCTGGGGAGGCGTAGGGGTTCTGCGGCGACGCGCCGGGCGGCGGCGAGGCGTAGGGGTTCTGCGGCACCGGGGGCTCGCCGCCCGGAGCCGGGGGCGGCGGGGGCACCGGGGAGTCGGTGGGGACCTGCCGGGTGTCACCACCGGTGGGCAGCTGCACGGTCGGCTCGGGGGTGCCCGAGGACGACGGCGGGCCGTAGGACGGCACGTCGCTGGGGGCGGTGGGGTCGCGGAAGACCTCGTCTCCGAGGTCCTCGGAGCCGTCGTTCCTGGGGGTGTCGCTCATGCGATGTCCTTGCGCCGGTCTGGTACTGGCGTCAAATCTAACCTGCGCCGTGATGACCTGTGGTCGGCAACCACCGAATGGGGCAGGTGGCAGGATCAGGCTGTGACCACCGGACTGCCGCAGCTCGAGCCCGCCAGCGACCTGCCGGACGCCGTGACCATCTACGAGGTGGGTCCGCGGGACGGGCTGCAGAACGAGAAGACCGTCGTCCCTGCGCAGGTGAAGGCGGAGTTCGTGCGCCGCCTGGCCGCGGCCGGGCTGGAGACGATCGAGACCACGTCGTTCGTGCCGGCGGCCTGGGTGCCGCAGCTCGCCGATGCCACCGAGGTGCTCGGGCTGCTCGGTGATGCAGGCCTGGGGCCGCGACGCCCGGTGCTGGTGCCCAACGAGCGAGGGCTCGACCGGGCCCTGGCTGCCGGGGTGGGCGCCGTCGCGGTCTTCGGCAGCGCGACGGAGACGTTCGCCCGCAAGAACCTCAACCGCACCGTCGCCGAGTCCATCGACATGTTCGCCCCGGTCGTGGACCGCGCGCGCCAGTCGGGGCTGTGGGTCCGCGCCTACCTCTCGATGTGCTTCGGCGACCCGTGGGAGGGCCCGGTCCCGGTCGAGCAGGTCGCCGACGTCGCAGCGCGGCTGATGGACCTGGGTGCAGACCAGCTCTCCCTCGGCGACACCATCGGGGTCGGCACCACCGGGCACGTGAGCCGGCTGCTCGACGCCCTGGAGGCACGCGGCATACCGGTCGAGCGGATCGGGGTGCACTTCCACGACACGTACGGGCAGGCGCTGGCCAACACCATGACGGCGCTGCGCCACGGCGTGACCGTCGTCGACGCCTCCACCGGCGGCCTCGGGGGATGCCCCTACGCCAAGAGCGCCACCGGCAACCTCGCCACCGAGGACCTCGTGTGGGCCCTCGACGGCGCTGGTGTCCACACCGGCGTCGACCTCGCCTCGCTCGTGGAGACGAGCACCTGGATGGCCGGGCAGCTCGGTCGGCCCTCGCCGTCCCGGGTCGTCAAGGCGCTCGCCGGCAGCGACTGACGTCCCGGGGTCGGGCGGTCGTCAGGTGACCGCGGCACCGGTGACCCGGTGGATGGACAGGGTCCGGCTCAGGCCCTCCGCCGTGCCGTGCACCCGTCCGCCCTCGACGCGTTCGGGGTAGAACAGCAACCGCTGCACGCGTCCGTCGGCGTCGGAGTAGCCAAGCCACACCGCCTGCCGGTCGGCGGCGGCGTCCCGGAGCACGGCCAGGGTCGTGGTCGGGTCGGTGCTCGGCAGGCTGGGCCCCGGACGGGTGGCGACCTGTTCGCGGTGGTAGTCAGCTGCCTGCTCGCCCGCGCGCAGCGCGCCGACGAGGGTGGTGACGAGCTCGTCGTCGACGCCCGTGGCGGTGACAGGGGAGGTGCGACGCTGCAGGGGAGTACGGTGCCGGCCCGCCTGGGGGACGACGATGCCGCCGTCGGGGGTCTCGGCCGCAGGCGCAAAACCGTTCTCCCGCAAGAAGTCCACGACCATCTCGGCCGCGACGGGGGACACCAGGACGGTCGGCGCGATGCTTCGCAGCTGCAGGGGCGACAGCTCGCGCTCGGCGAGCATGGCGCCGAGCGTGGTCTCGTCGTCGCAGCGGATGTAGGCGCGCATCGCCCCGACCCGGGCCTGGCCGTGGCGACGGGCGACGTCCCGGACCAGGTAGTCCAGGGGCTGGGGCACCGGGGTGTGGCTGGCGTCGCTGAGCGCACCCACGACCTGGTCGACCGACCAGCCCGCGTCGAGGGCGCGACGCACGGAGTCGGGGGTGAAGCGGTAGACCGTGGCGCCTCCTCGGGACTCGATGTCGGCGACGAGCCGCATGAACGTGGCAAGGCTGCCGGCCAGTGGACCGGGCGCGACGGCGGTCAGGTCGGCCTGCAGGAGGACGTGCTCGACCGGGTCAGGCAGGTGCGGCTGCATCGCGGCGGCGAGGGCCGACTCGTCGCGGCCCTCGAGCAGGGCGCGGCCGGCGCTGGACAGGGCCCCGCGGCCGGTGACCCCGAGCCACTCGGCCTCGCGCAGCACGGCGGTGATGACGACGTCGAAGGTGCCGGGGACGCGCCGCGGTCGCCGCCAGCGCAGCGCCGTCGCGACGGACGCGGGAGTGGGTGAGAGGCCGCTCGGCGCACCGCTGAACTGGTCCAGCACGTCGCGCCGCAGTCCTCGGGCGGGTGGCCAGTGGGCGTCCGGGCCCAGGGCGTTGACCGTTCCGGAGGCTCCGGCCGGGGTGGTCCCGACCAGGTGCGGTGCGCGTGTGGTCAGGAGCCAGGCGCGGGCCACGGCGGCCCAGCGCTGGTCGCCGGGCTGCTGCTGCCACTCGTCGTACGCCGGGGTCGGCGCCCACGACGGGTCCAGTGAGCCGTCGTCCGCGAGGAGGCCGGCGGCATACGCGAGCTCGACCACGAAGGCCGCCCGCGCCTCGTCCACGTCGAGGACGGAGCCGACCCGCTTGAGGTCGCGCACGGCCAGCCCACCCGACCGCAGGACGCGCGGTGGCCGCAGTCCCCACTCCGCGGCGAGCTCGTCGACGAGGGCGAGCAGGTCGGTGACCTGCTGGCCGGCTGCGGCGTCGATGGTGTCAAGCGCCCGGTCCTGCCCGTCGAGGACGGGGGAGGCGAGGGCCGGCTCGGCGTGGCTGCGGCCGCCACGCAACGCCAGGGCCACCTCACGAGGCAGGGCCAGCTGGTCCCCGCCGGCGGGGCGGACCAGGTGCTGCTCGAGGAGCCAGCGGGCGCCCACAGCCACCCGGTCAGGCGTGCCTGCTGGCAGGACCGCGACGGGCGGGCCCCAGGTGAGGCGGTCGAGGATGGCGCGGGCGGCAGGCGGGGCGTCGGCCACCGCCTTCGTGACGTCGTCAGGGGCCGGCGCCGGGTCCGCGCCGGGAAGGTCCACCGCGTGCGGTCCCAGGCCGGCCGGGTGCACGAGCACCTCACTGACCGTGCGGACGACTCGGAGGCCCTCGGGGCTGCGCCACAGCAACGCCAACGACCACAGGTCGTCCAGGAGCGGGGAGACCGTGCCGGCGGTGGCGCCCAAGAGGGCGGCGACCGTAGCGGGCTCGACCGCGGACGACGAGGTCTCGGGGGCTGCGAGCGCGGCCTCGAGGACCTGGAGGTGGGCGAGGTCGAGGGAGTCCACGGCCCGCTGCACGCTCGCGCGGGTGCTGGCTCGGGCGGCCAGCGCGGACAGGTCGGCAGGGGCTGGGCGGGCGAGGTCCTGGCGGCGGTGCAGCAGCTCGCGCAGCTCGCCGTCGGTGCGTCCCCGGACGTCGTCAGCCATCGACCGGACGGTCACGGGCTGCGGACGGGTCTTCGGGGGCACCGCACCACGGTAGTCGGCCACCGACCGGCGGCGTGCCACGCGACCGGCGACCGGTCGAGCCCAGCCGGGTCGAGCGAGTCGGACCGAGCCGAGGCGAGCGGGTCGGATCGTCAGTCAACGCACAGGTTCGCGGCCGATACTGGACAGGAGCGAGAGGAGCCGCCATGTCCGAGCCCACCGGGCCCACCGGACCCACCAGGCCGATGCCCGCGGCCCCACCGCCAGCCGCCCAGCCCGGCCCGCCACAGCCCGGCTCGCCTCCACCCGGTCCGGCGCAGGCTGGTCCGGCGCAGACTGGTCCGCTCCACCCCGGGCAGCCCGGCGCCCCCGTGGCTGCTCAGCCCGGCAGGCCGCCGAAGGGGCCCAACCTGTTTCGCCAGGCGACGTCCACCACCGGAGGCACGATCGCGCTCATCGTCGCGGCCGGCCTGGCGCTGCTGCTCGTCCTCGGTGTGGCCGGGGTGGGGGCCGTGGCCGTCGCGCGGGCGGTGGTCGGCCACCACGACCGCACGGACCGGATGGAGCAGATGCGTGACCAGGGTGAAGGTGGCCTGCCCCCGGGGCCGCAGCGGCGCCTGGACAGGGGGAACGGTGCTGCGCCCGGTGGCGGCATGGGGTCGATGATGGGTGGGCTCGGCGCGCTCGGCAACGTCCAGCACGGTGAGTTCACGGCGCAGGATGCTGCTGGCACGTCGGTCGTCATGACCGTCCAGCGGGGTACGGTCACGGCTGCCTCCACCTCTTCGGTCTCGGTCAAGAGCGCCGACGGGTTCACCGCCACGTATGCCGTCGACGGCTCCACCCGCGGTGGCGCCACCAGCTGGACCAAGGGCGACTCGGTGCTCGTCGTGGCGCAGAAGGCCGGCGCCAGGGCCGTCCTCATCCGGGCAGCGCGCACCCCCTGAGCACCCCGAGGGTCTCGTGGTCGGGACGCAGAACTCACATTGAGGACTTAGGTCCCTAAAGGGGTCTGCGTCGTGGTCGTACGGTCGCTCTTGGGGCCGGTCGTCGCCCAGCCTGATGACGTCCACCCCAGTGCCACCACGTGAACACCCGGCGGAAGGCCCTCATGGGCACCTGCATGTTGTGGTCCTGCGAGACCACCCTGGCGGCTCGACCCATCAGTGCGTCGAGGGCGCGGGGCTTCGTCCGCGACTGCCTCGCCGAGCACGCCCTGTCGCACCTGAGCAGCGATGTCGAGCTGGTCGTGAGCGAGCTGTCCACCAACGCCGTGGTGCACACCGCGACCTCGTTCACGGTCCTGCTCCACGCGTACGAGGACACGTTGCTGCTGGAGGTCCGGGACGGCTCGAGGGTCGGACCGACCCTGGTGGCGGCCCAGGTCCTCGACACCAGCGGACGCGGCATGGCCCTGGTGGATGGGCTGGGTCGTGACTGGGGCGTCGACACCCACGCGGACGGTGGCAAGTCGGTGTGGGTCACCTTCAGCGTGCGGTGAGCGGCCAGTAGCGTGAGCAGATGAGCACCTCTCCCAGCGGCGAGCAGTGGACCCTTCGCCACGGCCGACAGGAGGCCACGATCGTCGAGGTCGGCGGTGGCCTGCGGACCTACACCGTCGACGGCGCGGATGTCGTGGCCGGCTACGACGAGGACGAGTTCTGCCTCGCCGGCCGCGGGCAGGTGCTGATGCCCTGGCCCAACCGGATCCGTGACGGGCGCTACTCCTTCGGCGGCGTGGACCACCAGCTCGCCCTCACCGAGATCCCCCTGTCCAACTCCAACCACGGACTGGTCCGCTGGCTCCCCTGGCAGCTGCACTGGCACGACGAGGACTGGTCCGCGTTGACCGTCCGCACCCGTCTGCACCCGTCGCCCGGCTGGAGCGGCACCCTCGACCTCAGCGTCAACTACGTCATGGACGACCTCGGTCTGTCCGTCAGCGTGCACGCCGCCAACGTGGGTGATGCACCTGCGCCTTTCGGGTATGGCGCGCACCCGTACGTCGCGTTGAACGACACCCACCTCGCCGACGTCGAGCTCAGCATCCCCGCTGCCCGTGAGGTCCGCGTCGACGAGCGGATGATCCCGACCACGACAGAACCGGTTCGTCCTGAGACGGACTTCCGCACAGCCCGGCCGTTGGGCAGCACGAGCCTCGACACGGCATACACGGACCTCGTGCGAACTCGCCCGGACGGGGCGTGGGAGGTCGTCGTCGGCGGGCTCGCGGGCGGCGACGTCCGGGTCTGGGGTGGCGAGGGCCTGGACTGGGTGCAGGTCTACACGGCCAAGGGCGCCGACTCGGGGGTGAACGGGACCAGGGGGATCGCGGTCGAGCCGATGTCGTGCCCGAGCAACGCCTTCAACTCCGGTGACGGGCTCGTGGTGCTCGAGCCCGGCCAGGCGTGGTCGGGCACCTGGGGGATCAGCCCGGGCCAGCTGGCCTGACGCGTCGTCGGCTGGGCTGGCGGGTGTCGTGTGCCGAGTCAGTCGGTCCGCGTGCTGACCGGTGCGGGCTGCGGGCCGGTGGCCACGCCGTCGCCCGGACCGGCCCCGGTGGGCTCGGTGAGGGCGACGACGGCCCCGGCCTGCACGCCGTTGACCAGTGGCGGGATCCGGCGCTCCACCGCGAGGGCGAGCCACGCCATGGCGCCGCAGCTGAGGACGAGCATGACGATGAACTCGGCGGACCAGTGGTGGCCCAGCATGAAGCCGGCCACCACCGGCCCGAGGATGGTGCCGGACTGGAAGGCCCCGGCGCTGACGGCGTTGTAGCGGCCGCGCAGGTGGTCAGGAGCCATGTCGTTGGTGATCGCCGGGATGGTCGGCTGGAGCAGGGTCTCGCCGAGCGCGAACAGCGCGTGGAAGGCGAGCACCCCTGCGGCGGCCACGAGGGTCCCGGGGGCGAACCCGGTCAGTCCCAGCATGACCCAGGCCCCCGCCCACAACCCGGCCATGACGAGCAGGACACGGGTGCGCCGGCGACCGGTGATGCGGTGCAGGACGGCGAACTGCAACCCGACGATCACCGCCGTGTTGAGGGCGAACGCGAAGCCGATCACCTCGGTCGGCACGGTGCTGATCTGGCGGGCGAAGGCAGGGAACCCGGCTTCCATCTGGCCGTAGCCCACGAAGGTGCCGAGGAAGGTCAGCGCGGTCATCCAGATCACCAGGGGCTGGCGGACGATCTGGAGGTAGGAACCACCGGAGCCGTCAGTGCCCTCGGGCTTCTCGGCCCGGCCGTGCACGTGGCGCAGCGGTCCGAGCAGCAGGGCGATGGGCACGAGCATGGACGCGGCGTCGGCCAGGAAGATCACGGTGAACGAGGACGGGTGGTGCACGTCGGCGTAGAGGCCACCGATGACGCCACCGAGGCCGATCCCGAGGTTGACCAGGGCAAAGTTGATGCCGAAGTACTGCTGGCGGGCAGGTCCCGTGGTCACGGCTGCCACGAGGGCGTTGAACGCCGGCCAGGACACCCCGAAGTTGAACCCGAGGAACACGAACGCCAGCGCCACGGTCCACGGCGTCGTCGCGAACGCCAGGACGACGCACCCCACCAGCTGGGCGCTCGTGGCGAACAGGAGCATCCACCGGGCGCCGACCCGGTCGGTCAGGGCGCCCCCGGGCCCGGTCACGGCGAGCGCGACCACCGCGATGAACGCCATCAGCGCGCCTGCGAGGTCCAGGGAGATGCCGCGGACCTCGTTGAGGTAGATCACGGTGAAGGGCAGCGTCAGGCCGCGGCCAAGCGTCTGGATCGCCACGGTCGACAGCAACCAGCGCCCCTCGACCGACAGGTCGCCCCAGAACTGGCGGACCCCTTGTTTCGGGGCCTGCTCAGGAGACTGCGGGGACGGGGACGACTCGCTCACCGGGACATCCTGCCGCACCCCACCGACAGTCCCGAACCGGTTTTCCCACCCGGCCACGGGTCCGGGTGGGCTGACGCGCCCAGCGCCCCGCGCGGCATACCGCAAAGGATTTGGCGCCACCCGATAGCCTTGTGACGCGCACAGAGCGCACCCAAACTTTTCGATGTAGAGGTGGACCAGTGCCCACTGGCAAGGTCAAGTGGTACGACGCGGAGAAGGGCTTCGGCTTCATCTCCGGCGACGACGGCAGCGACGTGTTCCTCCACGCGAACGCGCTGCCCGAGGGCGCGAGCACGCTCAAGGGCGGTGCGCGCGTCGAGTTCAGCGTGGCCGAGGGGCGTCGCGGGACCCAGGCGCTCGCGGTGACCCTGCTCGAGCCGGCGCCCAGCGTCACGGCCGGCAAGCGCGAGCAGAACCGCAAGTCGCCGGAGGATCTCGCGCCCCTCGTCGAGGACGCCATCAAGCTGCTCGACAGCACCAGCAACTCCCTGCGTCGCGGCCGCCGCCTCGACAAGGAGCACGGCACCAAGGTCGCCGCGGTCCTGCGCTTTCTCGCCGACCAGCTGGAGCCGTGAGGATGGCCACCCCGAAGAAGGACGCGGTGCTCGAGGCCGCCGTCGACCTCGCCCGCGAGGCTGCCGAGTCGATCGCGGAGTCCGGCACCGTCGGCGAGCACCTCGGTATGCAGCTCGAGGAGGAGCGCCTCGGCACGCACTACTTCGCGTGCACCGCGAAGGCGTACCCCGGGTGGCGCTGGGCGATCTCGGTCGCCCGCGTGCCCCGCGGCAAGGTCGCGACGGTGTGCGAGACCAACCTCGTCCCCGGCGACGGCGCGCTGCTGTCGCCGGAGTGGTTGCCGTACGCCGACCGCATCGCCCCCGGCGACCTCGGCGCCGGCGACGTCCTGCCCTACAAGGAGGACGACCCGCTGCTCGAGGCCGGGTTCGAGGCGACCGGTGACGAGGAGGTCGACGAGCTCGCGACGTACGAGCTCGGGCTCGGCCGCAAGCGCGTGCTGTCCGCCGAGGGTCGCGAGGCGGCGGCCCAGCGCTGGTACGAGGGCGAGAACGGCCCCAGCGCCGAGGTCGCCGAGAAGGCGTCCGCGCCCTGCTCGACCTGCGGGTACTTCCTCCCGATGGCGGGTGCCCTCCGGTCTTTTTTCGGCGTGTGCGCCAACGCCTGGTCGCCTTCCGACGGTCGCGTCGTGAGCCTTGACCACGGCTGCGGCGCCCACTCCGAGGTCGACGCCGAGCCGGCCGAGCACGTGCACACCGGCGAGCCCATCGTCGACGAGATGAGCTACGACCTCGTCTGACCGCGAGCGCTCCACCCCGTGCCCTTACCGCAAAACGCTGGTTGCGCGGCAACAGTCGGGTTAACGACCCGCGGTATGCCGCGCAACCAGCGTTTTGTGTGTCCACAGGGGTCGCAAGGATCCCTTGTCGTCCACAACGGGGCGTCTCGTTGCTCGTGACCGCCCCCTGCCTGACGTCATCGTCGGGTGATGGACGGACAGGTGGTGGCCCGGGTGGCGGCGAACGGTGGCGTCATCGGTGCAGGTGAGCTGGCCCATCTCCGTTGCTCCTCCGACGACGTGCAGCGCTGGGTTCGTCGGGGCGAGCTGGTCAGGGTCCGCAGGGGTGCCTACGTGGACCCGGCGCAGTGGGCCCGTGCTGGTGTCGACGAGCGCTATCGGCTGACCGTCCTGGCCGTGGCCCGGTCGCGAGGCGGGGCGGAAGTGGTGAGTCGGCACAGCGCGCTCGCGTTGTGGCGGCTGCCGCTGTGGGACGTCGACCGTGGACTCGTGGTCCTGTCCTCCGATGTCCAGGAGGCCGCCACCCGTGCCGGGCTGCGGGTGACACCGGTTCGCGGTCTGGTCGCGGTCAGGCGCATCAATGGTCTCCGGGTCCAGACGGTTGCGGACGCGGTGGTGACCACGTCGTCGTTCTCGATGGAGGGTGGGGTCGTGGCAGCGGACGCAGCTCTGCGCGCGGGGTCGTGCACGCTCGACGATCTCGAGGATGCCAGGGAGCGACTGTTGTCCAGCCTTCGTGGGCGAGCTCGGGTGAGGAAGGCGCTGGACTCCGTCGACGGGTCGAGCGAGTCCCCCGGAGAGAGTCGAACGCGACTGTTGCTCGTCGCGCTCGGACTCCCCGTCGAGCCGCAGTTCGAGGTCCTGGACGGCTGGGGTCGCGTCATGGCGCGCGTCGACTTCCTCGTCGCCGGACGCGTGGTCGTCGAGTTCGACGGGGCCGTCAAGTACGCCGGCGCAGATGGTCAGGCAGCGTTGGTGGCGGAGAAGCTGCGCGAGGACCGGCTGCGGGAGATGGGATTCGTGGTGATCCGGCTGACGTGGGCCGATCTGGCTCGCCCACACGAGGTTCGCCGTCGCATCGAGGCAGCGCTGCGTCGTGCAGCCGCCTGATGCTGTCCCGCCCAAGCGCAAAACGCCGGTTGCGCGGCATACCGCGGGTTGTTGTCCCAACTATTGCCGCGCAACCAGCGTTCTGCCGGGGAGCGGGCGTTTGAGGCGGCCGCGGGCGAGGGGTATGGAGCGGGGGCTACTCGGCGCCGGTGGCGTTGCCGCGGCCGCGGCGGACGTAGGAGAAGCCGAGCAGGCCCAGCACGATCGCGGCGACACAGGTCCACGGCCACCAGTGACGGTCGCCCTGGTGCAGGGACGGCACCGCGAGGATGATGCCGAGCGCCACGAACCAGCCGATGGTGCCCCAGAGCGTGACGGTCGCACTGCTCAGCGCCAGAGGCTGCAGCTCGTCCGGCTCGGCCACGACGCGGGCGGGCTCGGCCACAGGGACGCCAGAGGGCTCTCCCACGGGGTGGCCCGCGGGGTGTCGTGGCGAATCGGTCATGCGTGCAGCCTATCTTTCACACCGTCGCAACACGCAGGCTCTACTCTGCTGCCCATGGCGAAGCCCACTCCCTCAACGAAACCTGCGACGGCCACGGCCGGCAGTGCCCCCACCAGCGGACTCGACGGGTTCTTCCGGATCACCGAACGCGGCTCGACCGTCGGACGGGAGATCCGCGGAGGACTGGTCACCTTCTTCACGATGGCCTACATCGTCGTCCTGAACCCCCTCATCATCGGCACCCAGCAGGACGGCACCGGCCAGTTCCTCGGTGGTGGCGACATCGTCAAGGCGCAAACCCTCGTGGCCGCCGGGACCGCCCTCATCGCCGGCGTCATGACGCTGCTCATGGGCGTCGTCGCGAACTACCCGCTGGCCCTCGCGACCGGCCTCGGGCTCAACGCGTTCGTGACGTTCGGCATCGCCAAGCTCCCCGACATGACGTGGGCCGACGCGATGGGCCTGATCGTCATCGAGGGCGTCATCATCCTGGTCCTCGTGCTGACGGGCTTCAGGCAGGCGGTCTTCCGCGCGATCCCGCCGGAGCTCAAGACGGCGATCTCGGTCGGCATCGGCCTGTTCATCACGATCATCGGGCTCGTCGACGCCGGCTTCGTCCGTCGTACCGGCACCGGTCCGGTCCCCGTCGAGCTCGGCATCGGCGGCGCGCTCAACGGCTGGCCGCTGCTCGTCTTCGTCGTCGGGGTGCTGGCGATCATCCTCATGACCGTGACCCATGTGAAGGGCGCCATCCTCTACGGCATCCTCGGCGGCACGGTGCTGGCGATCATCGTCGAGGCCATCGCCAAGATCGGCCCGCAGGTCGACGCCACCGGCAAGTTCGTCAACCCGGCCGGCTGGGGCCTGAACGTCCCGACCCTGCCCGACAACATCATCGACGTCCCCGACTTCTCCCTGCTGGGCCACTTCAACCTGCTGGGCTCGTTCTCCAAGCTCGGCGTCGTCGCAGCGGTCCTGCTGGTCTTCACGCTGCTGCTGGCCGACTTCTTCGACACCATGGGCACGATGGTCGCGGTCGGCGCCGAGGGCGGCCTGCTGGACAAGAACGGCAACCCGCCCAACTCCGACAAGATCCTCATGGTCGACTCGGTCGCGGCGATCGCCGGTGGTGTGGGCTCGGTCTCGTCCAACACGTCCTACATCGAGTCCGCCGCCGGCGTCGGCGAGGGCGCACGGACCGGCCTGGCCTCGGTCGTCACCGGATCGATGTTCCTGCTCGCGACGTTCTTCGCCCCGCTCGTCAAGATCGTGCCCTACGAGGCCGCCACGCCGGCGCTCATCATCGTCGGCTTCCTGATGATGCAGCAGGTCAAGGGCATCGACTGGGACGACCTCGAGGTCGCGATCCCCGCGTTCCTCACGATCGTGCTCATGCCGTTCACCTACTCCATCACCGCGGGCATCGGCGCCGGCTTCGTCGTCTACACCCTCATCAAGGCGGTCCGGGGCAAGAGCAGCCAGATCCACCCGCTGCTGTGGACGGTGTCGGTCCTGTTCGTCATCTACTTCGCGATCACCCCGATCAAGGAGCTCTTCGGCGTCTGACCTGACCTCCCGGCCAACCCCGTTCGACCCGTATGCCGCGTGGCCCCGTGAGGGGGGCCACGCGGCATACGTCGTGCAGGGGGTGCGGTGGCTCGGAAATACTTAGCACAGGTAATGAGTTATGCTAAGTACCTGAACCGAGGAGACCCCTGATGACCCCACCGCCTGCGCGCTCGCCGCGTCGCACCGCTGAGGCTGGTCTCACCCCCGCAGCCGTCTCGCGCCTTGCCGGAGAGCTCCGTCTCGCCTGCATGCGCATCTCGCGGCGAGTCAGGTTCGAGAGCACGGACGCGATCGCGCCGCACCAGTTCTCGGTCCTGAACCGCCTGGAGAAGGCTCCCTGCACGCCTGGTGAGCTGGCCGAGATCGAACGGGTGAGCCCACCCAGCATGACCCGTACCGTCGGACGCCTCGTCGAGCTGGGACTCGTCGAGCGCACCGCCGACCCCTCCGACCGCCGTCAGGTGATCTTGTCGCTGACGCCGGACGCCGTGGCCCTGCTGCGCGACATCCGCCTCAAGCGCGATGCCTGGATGTCGGTGCGCGTCGGTCGTCTGACTCCCGCAGAGCAGGTCGTCCTCGAACAGGCTGCTGTCATCCTCACCCGGGTGGCCAACGAATGAGCCCCACGTTCTCCTCACTCTCGGTGCGCAACTACCGGATCTACGCCACCGGCGCGTTCATCTCCAACATCGGCACCTGGATGGGTCGTGTCGCCCAGGACTGGCTGGTGCTCACGGAGCTGACCAACCACTCCTCGACCGCTCTCGGCATCGTCACCGGGCTGCAGTTCCTGCCGTTCCTGCTGCTCGCCCCGTGGGCGGGCATGATCGCCGACCGCTACCCCAAGCGGGTCATCCTCGCGATCACCCAGACCGCGCTGGCCCTGTCGTCACTGGCCCTGGGCCTGCTCGTCGTCACCGGCACCGCGCAGCTGTGGATGGTCTACGCGATCGCCCTGTTCACCGGGATCGCCACCGCGGTGGACAACCCGGCCCGGCAGACCTTCGTCTCCGAGATGGTGCCGCGCGAGCGCCTCGCCAACGCCGTCTCCCTCAACAGCGCCTCGTTCAACGCCGGTCGCCTCGTCGGTCCCGGGGTCGCCGGCCTCACCATCGCCGCGTTCGGCACCGGCTGGACGCTGCTGCTCAACACGCTGACCTTCGTCGCGGTGCTCATCGCCCTGGCGTCGATGGCCAAGGCCGAGCTCAGGCCCGCGCCGATGCTGTCCCGGGGCAAGGGCGCCATCCGTGAGGGAGTCCGGTACGTCCGCGGTCGCCCCGACATCATGCTCGTCATGGCCCTGGTGTTCGTGCTCGGCACCTTCGGCATGAACTTCCAGATCACCACCGCCCTGATGGCCACGCGGGAGTTCGGCAAGGGTCCCCAGGAGTACGGCCTGCTGGGCTCGATCATGGCGATCGGCTCGCTGTCCGCGGCGCTGCTGTCGGCCCGCCGCGCCCGTCCGCGACTGCGGGTCCTGCTCGTCGCGTTCGTCGGGTTCACCATCTCCAGCGGGCTCGCGGCGCTCGCCCCGACCTACCCGTTGTTCGCCCTGGCCCTGGTGCCCGTCGGGCTCTCGGCCCTGACCGCCCTCACCACGGCCAATGCGATGGTGCAGCTCACCGTCGACTCGGCCATGCGGGGCCGCGTGATGGCTCTCTACATGGCCATCTTCATGGGTGGCACCCCGCTCGGCGCCCCGGTGATCGGCTGGATCGGCGACGTGTGGGGCCCGCGCTGGACCATCGGCATCGGCACGATCGCCGTCGGCCTGGTGACGGTGGTGGTGTCGATCTGGCTCGCGAGGCACGAGAATGTCCAGGTGACCTACGAGACGAAGCGACGCCCGCGGCTGCGGATCCGCACCCTCCCCGCGCCCGCCACCGTCTCTGAGCCGCTTCCCGAGGCCGTACGGTGACGCCGGTCTTCCGCCGTCGGGTCACCATCGCGGTCCTGCTGATCGTCGTCGCCGTCGCGGTCGTCGCGAGCATCGTGCGCTGACCGCGCCGGTCCTTGGCCGGTGCTCCTTGGCCTGGCAGCGGGTCACCCATCTGGCTGAGGCGCCGCAGCGCCGACAGCGGGACGCTGAAGTCATGGCAGGCGATCCGCCGCCGCGTGGGCTGACGGTCAGGCCCGTGGGTCCCCACTCGTGGGAGGTCGCGGGGTGCGGGGTCGCGCGTCGTTGCAGGACCCTGGAAGGTGCCCGCCGCTGGGCCTCCCTCCACCTGTCCGACTGCGGTGGCGGCCACGTCACCGTGCTCGACGACCAGGGGCGAGAGGTCGACGACAGTCCGGTCGGGCCCGGCAGTCTCGCTGCCCTCAGCCGTCGCGACGGCTGAGGGCACGACCAACTGCTCGACCGGCTACTTGAGCTTGCAGAGCACGACGACCTTGAGCACGTTGAGCACCGGGTCGTAGGCGGTGGGGCACGTGCCGTTGACCGGTGCGACGGTCAACGGCAGGGCCGGGGTGGTCGGGGTGCTGCTCGGCGTCGGCTTCGAGGTGCTCGACGACGGGCTCGGGGTGGGGCTCGACGACGGGGTCGGGGTCTGGCCGGTCACGCCGCCGACGACGCCTCCGACCACCGAACCCACGGTGCCGGCGAGGCTGCCACCGCCTGCTGTGGTCGAGGGAGCAGGCGTCGACCCTGACCCTCCTGAGCCGCCGGAGACCGCGCCCGAACCGCCCGAGCCCGAGCCGGAGGTGCTGCTGGGGGAGGGCTTGGCCGTGCCGGCCGAGGGCTTCGGCTTGGACTTGCTGCCGGGAGTCCCGGCGACGCCTCCGCCGGCGACTCCGGCGGCCGGACCAGGTTGCTGGACCTCGTTGCCCGTCGGCAGGAAGGGCTGGCCCGAGCTCTGGGCCGCGGTCAGCGCCCCGTCGGGGACGACGGCATACCCACCGCGGTAGCCGCCGGCGAGGGCGAGTACCTCGTCGGCATACGCGTCGCTCTGGTTGTAGCGAAGGACCGCGGTGCGGGCCCCGCTCTCGGTGCCGAGGTTGCCCGGGCCGGAGCAGAGGTAGACGGCGGCTCCGGTGACGGCGTCCATGAGGTTCTGGGGGTCCTTGCGGCCGTCACCGTTGGCGTCGACGCCGACCGAGCGCCAGGTGCCGGGGATGAACTGCATGGGTCCGACGGCGCGGTCGAAGGTGGTGTCCCGGTCGAAGATGCCCTGGTCCGTGTCGCGGATGACGGCGGTGTTGTTGGAGCCGTTGAGCGGGATGCCGTAGATGCCGGGACGGACCGTGCCGGTCGAGTCGATGCCGTTCCCGCCGTACCGTCCGTGGTTGGACTCCACCTTGCCGATCCCCGCGAGGAGGGCCCAGTCGATGTTGCACTCAGGGTCGGCCGCGTCCACGAGCTGCGCGCCACGGCGGTATGCCGCCAGGGCCGCCGCGGGGATGCCGTTGGCGCTCGCGGCGTCGGACAGCTGGAGACCGGGCGCTGCGCTGACCGGGGTCGCGCTGGCCTCGGGCGGAGCCGGGAGCTCGGGCAGCGGCGGCAGGGAAGGTGCCTCGGGGCGCTGGACGGCGACCTTGGGGACCGTGACGAGGGGGCGGGAGTCGGCGACCACGTCGGTGCTGGGGTTGCCGTCGGTGGCGACGAGGGCCAGCCCGCTCCCGATGAGGGCCACCGCGGGCAGGGCGGCAGCGGCGGTGCGCCAGTTCGGTCGCGTCACGCGGGTCATCATCGACTCCTCGGTCCAGTTCTCCCCACCCCCGGGGCTTGTACCGGGAACAACGAGGAGCCGGGGCCGAGGTTACGCGCGGGTTGGCCTCAGCGCGCGCCGATCAGCCGACAATGTGCTCAATGCAGGCAATCAGGGCCGAAACGTCCTCGGGCTCGGTCGCAGGGAAGGTCGCCACGCGCAGCTGGTTGCGACCGAGCTTGCGGTAGGGCTCAACGTCGACGACGCCGTGGGCTCGCAGCGTCTTCGCGATGGCCGCGGCGTCGACCGCGTCGTCGAAGTCGATCGTGCAGACCACCTGCGAGCGGGCGCCGGGGTCGGTGACGTATGGCGTGGTGTAGCTCGTGCGCTCCGCCCAGTCGTAGAGGCGCCCGCTGGAGTCGGCGGTACGGGCCACGGCCCAGTCCAGGCCGCCGTTGCCGTTGAGCCAGTCGATCTGCGAGCGCAGCAGCGCCAGGGTCGACAGTGCCGGGGTGTTGTAGGTCTGGTTGAGGCGGCTGTTGGACACCGCCGTCGGCAGGCTGAAGAAGTCGGGGACCCACCGGCCGGTCGCCGCGATCTCGTCGACCCGGGCCAGGGCTGCCGGCGAGAACGCCGCCAGCCAGAGGCCACCGTCGGCGGCGAAGCACTTCTGCGGTCCGAAGTAGTAGACGTCGGTCTCGCTGACGTCGACGGGGAGGCCGCCGGCGCCGCTCGTGGCGTCGATGAGGACCAAGGCGCCCTCGTCGGCCCCTTCGACCCGCTCGACCGGTGCCATCACCCCGGTGGAGGTCTCGTTGTGGGGCCAGGCGTAGACGTCGACACCGGCCTCGGGGCGGGCGCTGGCGAGCGTGCCCGGGTCGGCCTTGATGATCGTGGAGTCGCCCAGGAACGGCGCGTTGTTCGTGACGGACGCGAACTTGGAGGAGAACTCGCCGAACGCCAGGTGCTGGGCGCGCTCGCGGACCAGCCCGAAGGCGGCGATGTCCCAGAACGCCGTCGAGCCACCGTTGCCGAGGATGATCTCGTATCCCTCGGGCAGGCTGAACAGGTCGGACAGGCCTTCACGGACCGCGCCGACGAGGTTCTTCACCGGGGCCTGGCGGTGCGAGGTCCCCAGCAGGGTGGTGCCGAGGCTCGCGAGGTACTCGACCTGCTCCGGGCGCACCTTCGAGGGGCCGGAGCCGAACCGGCCGTCCTTGGGGAGCAGCTCGGCAGGGATCGTTGTGGCGGCGTTGTCGGTCACGGGGACGAGTGTTGCACCTCGTCCCGAGGCGTGGGACGTCAGGTCCACAACCCGGACCTGTCGAGGCGTGTCGTGCAGCAACCTCTGCTAGCAGAGGTTGCTGCCGTAGGGGTAGGTAGCAACCTGGGGCCAGGGCAGGAACCTGTGCTGAGTGGCGGCCGAACGGCGTCAGAGGCGGACGCGCCGACGGGCGCGCAAGATGGCCGCGTCGACCCGGGACTGCACGAGTCTGAGATCGTCCACCTCGGGCCAGACGAACCTCGTCACCTCCCGGCCCGTGTCACGCAGCCGGTCCTCCCGCCACTTCTCGGTGGCGAGGGCGCTTCTCAGCTGCTCGGGGCTCGGTCGGCTCAGGCCGCCTGCATACTTCGCGAGCCCGTCGAACTCGATGATCACCGGCTCGTCCAGCTCGAAGTCGGCGCGCCACCGTCGCCCCTCCGCCTCGACCCATACCTGCGGCGTGAAGCGATGACCCAGGACGCGAAGGGCGTGGGCGAGTCGAGTCTCCCCGACCGACTCGTGCCGGCCGTCGGCATGCTTGAGGAGCTTGCGAACGCCCGCGATGCCGGGGTGGCGGACGTGCGCATCGACGGCGTCCCTCAATGCATCCGCCGACGTCAGTCCGCGCTGGAGCGCACCATCCGCGGCCACGAGGCTTTCGAAGGCAGAGGTGGTGCGCTCCGGGCCGACGGGGATGAGCCCGACCTGCACGACGGCGTGGGCGACGGGCACCGTCAGGTAGCCGGCTGGATCGAGGACGGGCTCGACACCACAGGCGGGGTGGAGACATGCCGAGGGCCGGGAGCGCGTGTGGTCGTCCGCGGTTCGGCACAGGTGCGCCACGCTCAGGTCCGACTTCCAGAGCGGTATGCCGTGCAGCACGAGCGCCGAGTGGTGGCTGGCGATCACTCGGCCCTCGAACGAGCGGAGCAGGGCAATCGTCAGCAGACGATGCCGCTGGCGGTCCGTGTCGAAGCGGTCCTCACCCTCCCACGGTGGGCTGACAGCGCCCGGCGGGCACACGGCATACCAGCCTCGGATGAGGCGTCGAACTGAGCCCAGCCTGCGCATCCGGCGCAGGTCGGAGGGGCCGATGCCGAGCTTGGCTGCGTCGGCGGCCGAGACGACGCCGTCGCGGGCCAGCTCGTGGAGTTCCATCGCCGCAGCCTGCCCGATATCGCCGCGGAGCCGCGATGAGCCTGTGGACAACACCGGCCGCGCCTTGCGAGAAGCCCTGACTCAGCACAGGTTCCTGCCCCGACCACAGGCAGCAACCTGTCCCTACTGCAGCAACCTCTGCTAGCAGAGGTTGCTGCAGTACCGCCGCGGTAACCCGGGGCCGGGGGTTATGGCGCGGGGGCGGGGTCAGGCGCGGTAGCCCTTGACGGCTTCGAGGCCGCGGGGGGCCTCGCCGGTGTAGCGGGCGCTCGGACGGATCAGGCGACCGGTCTTCTTCTGCTCCAGGATGTGGGCCGACCAGCCGGCCGAGCGGGCACAGCTGAACATCGGGGTGAACATCGAGGCCGGGACCTCGGCGAAGTCGAGCAGCACCGCCGCCCAGAACTCCACGTTGGTCTCCAGGACGCGGTCGGGACGGCGTTCGCGCAGCTCGGTGAGGGCGGCCTGCTCGAGCGCGGCGGCGACCTCGTAGCGCGGTGCGTCGAGGCGCTTGCAGGTTGCGCGCAGCACGCGGGCACGGGGGTCCTCGGCGCGGTAGACCCGGTGGCCGAAGCCCATCAGGCGCTCGCCGCGGTCGAGCACGTCCTTGACGTAGGCCTGCGCGTCGCCGCTCTTCTCGACGCCCTCGACCATGTGGAGCACGCGGGACGGGGCGCCGCCGTGCAGCGGACCCGACATGGCGCCGACCGCCCCGGAGAGGCAGGCGGCGACGTCGGCGCCGGTGGAGGCGATGACGCGGGCAGTGAAGGTGGAGGCGTTCATGCCGTGCTCGGCCGCGCTGACCCAGTAGGCGTCGACGGCCTCGGTGTGGCGCGGGTCGGGCTCGCCGCGCCAGCGGATCATGAACCGCTCAACGATGGTCTTGCCCTGGTCGACCTGCGCCTGGGGCACCATCGGGCGTCCTTGGCCGCGGGCGGACTGCGCCACGAACGACAGGGCCATCACCGAGGAGCGGGCGAGCTGGTCGCGGGCCTCGTCAGCCTCGATGTCGAGCAGCGGCTTGAACCCCCACAGCGGCGCGAGCTGGGCCAGGGCCGACTGCACGTCGACACGGACGTCACCGGAGTGCACCGGCAGCGGGAACGGCTCGGCCGGTGGCAGGCCCGGGTCGAACTCGTTGTCGACGAGCAGCCCCCACACCTGCCCGAAGCTCACGCGGCCGACGAGGTCCTCGATGTCGACCCCGCGGTAGCGCAGCGAGCCGCCCTCCTTGTCGGGTTCGGCGATCTCGGACTCGAAGGCGATGACACCCTCGAGCCCGGGCTTGAAGTCACTCTCGGACATCGGGTCCCCGATCTGTTCGTCAACACTGGCGATGGTCAGGCTCGGCACATTCTGCACCGTCACCGCCATCCGCCACCATGGACCCATGCTCATTGCGGACGAGGACTTCGACGGCGAGACGTTCACGGGCGACCTGGGCGGGGGCTCCAGCGAGAACGCCCGCTTCCTCGAGTGCGTGTTCGCGGATGCCGACCTCTCCCGGTTGCGGGCCTCGCGGGCCCGGTTCAGCGAGTGCGAGCTCACCGGGGTGCGCGGCGCCGGCGTCGACCTCTCGGAGTCGGCCTGGCAGGACTGCACCGTCCGTGGGGCCCGGCTCGGGGCCGTCCAGCTGTATGGCGCGGAGCTGCGCCGGGTGCGCTTCGAGGGCTGCAAGATCGAGTTCCTCAACCTGCGTGGAGCGAAGCTGTGGGACGTGCAGTTCGTCGACTGTCAGCTCGTCGAGCCCGATCTTGCGGAGGCCCAGCTGACCCGGGTCGAGTTCGACGGTGGTCGGGTCATCGGTCCGGACTTCTCCAGGGCCCGGCTCAAGGACGTCGACCTCAGCACCTCGGTGGTGAGTGCACCCCGTGGCGTGGCGGGCATGGCCGGGGCCAAGATCTCCCGGCTCCAGCTCATCGACCTCGCCGAGGCGTTCGCCGCCGAGCTCGACCTCACCATCGCCGACTGACGGGTCAGGCCTTCGAGCGGCGCTTGTCCCTGACGGACAACGTCTGCTTGCCCTCGTCGCGGATCTCGAAGAGCTCGATCGCCTTGAGCAGCTTGATCAGCGAGCCGTACCCGTAGTTGCGCGAGTCGAATGACGACTGGTTGGAGATGTACTGGCCGATGGTGCTGACCCTGGCCCAGCCCTCCTCGTCGGCGGCACCCTCGGCCGCGTTGCGCAGCATCCGCACGAGCCGGGCGTCGCCCTTGAGGTCGCTCGGGCTGCGCCGGACCGGAGCCGCCGTGTCCGCGGTCTTGGCCGCCGCCGTCTTGGCCGCCGCCGCCGTCTTCGGCGCAGTCCGCGCGGCTTCGGCCGCTGCGGCTGTCGCAGCCTTCTTCCTCGCGGTCGTCCGTTTCGCCGTGGTCGTCGCCGCAGCAGCCGTCGAAGCAGAACCGGACGCAGCGGTTTCGGGCACCGCACCGTCGGCCGGGGCATCGGGCGCCTCCTCGCCGACCGGTTCGGCGACCTCCTCGTCCGGCTCGGACAGCTGGTCGAGGCGCAGGAACTTGGTGCAGGCGGTCTGGAACGGCTCGGGCGTCTTCGCCTCACCGAACCCGTAGACCTGGGCGCCCTTGGCCCGCAGGTGCATCACGAGCGGGGTGAAGTCGGCGTCGGACGACACGATGCCGAACGCGTCGGGGTGGTCGTTGTAGAGCAGCGCCATCGCGTCGACGACCATGGCCATGTCGCTGGCGTTCTTGCCGCGGGAGTAGTCGAACTGCTGCATCGGCAGGATCGCGTTGGCGTGCAGCACCTCGGTCCAGGGCCGCAGGCCCGGCTTGGTCCAGTTGCCGTACGCCCGGCGGATGCTCGTCTCCCCGAGCTTGGACAGCTCGCTGAGGATGAGGTCGAGCTTCTTGGCGGAGGAGTTGTCCGCATCGATGAGCAGGGCGATGCGCGCGCGAGGGTCCATGGCGCGACCGTACCCCCCGGGGACCGCGAGCCGGGGCCCGCGCGACGCGGCATACAGTCCCTTGCGTGCCGCTGCTCCTCGACCTCGCCCCGTTGCGGGAGAACGCGCCGTACCGCCGCCTGTATGCCGGGTTCACCCTCTCCAACGTCGGCTCCCAGCTCGCCGTGGTCGCCATCGGTCTCCAGGTCTACGACCTGACCCGCAGCACGGCGGCCGTCGGCATCGTGGGGCTCTGCGCGCTGGTGCCGCTGGTCGTCATGGGTCTGTACGGCGGGACCCTCGTCGACCACTTCGACCGCCGGGTCGTCGGGCTGATCGCCCAGAGCATCGCGTTCGTGACGAGCATCCTGTGCGCGCTGCAGGCGTGGGCGGGCAACACCCAGGTGTGGGTGCTCTACCTCCTGGTCGCGCTCTGGAACGGCGCGTTCGCCGTGGCTTCGCCGGCCCGCAGCTCGATCTACCCGCGGATCCTGCGCCGCGACCAGCTGCCGGCGGCCAACGCGCTGTCGGTGTTCGCGATGAACGCCTCGATGACGGTGGGCCCGTTGATGGCCGGCGTCCTGGTCGACGCGGGTGGGTTCAAGGCGGCATACACCGTCGACGCCGTCATCACGACCGCTGCCCTGTGGGGACTGGCCAAGCTGCCGGCGCTCCCGCCGGAGCCGGGGGAGGAGGGCGCGGCACCGTCGAAGCCCGGATTGCGTTCTGTGCTCGACGGATTCGCTTTCCTCGCGACCCGACCCAACGTTCGCATGACGTTCGTCGCCGACATCGCCGCGATGCTGCTGGCGCAGCCGCGCGTGCTCTTCCCGGCCGCGGGGGCCGTGATCTTCGGCGGGGGTGCCAGGACGGTGGGGGCACTGAGCGCGGCGGCAGCGGTCGGCGGGATCGTTGCGATGTTCTTCTCTGGACGCCTGGGGCACATCCGACGGCAGGGCCTGGCGATCATGGTGTCGATCGTCGGCTGGGGGTTCGCGATCGCAGGGTTCGGTGCGGCGATGCTGGCCGCCGGGGGAGTGGTCGACAGGGGGACAGCCTTGTGGTTCGGCCTGCTGGCGATGGCCGTCGCCGGCGCGTCGGACTCGGTGAGTGCGGTGTTCCGGACGACGATCCTGCAGGCTGCGACCCCGGACCACCTGCGCGGGCGGCTGCAGGGGGTGTTCATCGTCGTCGTCGCCGGAGGCCCGCGACTCGGTGAGATGGCGGGCGGCTTCCTGTCGACCGGGGTCGGCGAGGCGTGGACGGCCGTGCTCGGCGGTATGGCGTGCGTGCTCGCCATCGTCGTCCTGTCCCGGGCGCAGCCCGGCTTCCTGCGCTACGACGCCCGGCACCCCAGGCCGTAGCCGGGTTGCCGCTTCAGGGGCGAGCGTCAGAAGCGAGCGTCAGGGGCGAGGCTCGGGCATGAGCGATCAGGAGGCGACGTCGCGTTTCGCCAGCGCTCGGCGGCGGACGTCGTCGGGATCCTGCATGGCCCAGCGGACGGTCGCGGTGGCGAGGCCGCCGAGCGGCCGCCCGACGAAGCGCTCGGTGACGGGCAGCCACGGCAGCCGCAGCGGCATACGGGCCCAGCGGGGGAGCATCGCGACCGCTCCGGCAGCGAGCGCGCTGTAGCCGGCCCGGGCCGCGAGCGGCAGGGGTGGGTGCACGAGCAGGAAGCGAGCCGCCTCACGAGCTGCTTCGGTGGACTCGAGCTCGGGGCGGTAGTCCTCGATGGTCTGGCGGAGCGCGGCGACGGTGCGCGGTGGGTCGATGACACCGAGCGCCTCGGCGACGACACAGCTCTGCTCGACGTAGCGGTCGGCCTCGGCGTCGGTCAGCGGATCGACCGCGTAGCGCTGGTAGGCCGTGAGGAAGCTGTCGGCCTCGGTGACGTGCACCCATTTCAGCAGGTGGGGGTCGCTCGCGGAGTAGGGGCGTCCGTCGGGAGCCTTGCCACGCACCCGCTCGTGGATGCCGCGGATGCGGGCGATGAGCGCCTCGGCGTCCTCGATGGTGCCGAAGGTGGTCGTCGCGAGGAACTCGCTGGTCCTCTGCAGGCGTCCCCACGGGTCGCCCTTGTAGCCCGAGTGGCCCGCGACCCCGGCCATGGCGAGGGGGTGCAGCGACTGCAGAAGCAGCGCGCGGATGCCGGCCGGGAACATCGAGGCGTCGGCGTGCACGCGCCAGATCGGGTCCTCGGGCGTGAACCAGCGCGGGCCCTCGGCACCCCAGATGCGCTCGGCCTTCACCTGGGCGTCGTTTCCGGCGACCTTGGAGCGCAAGGCGTTCGCGAGCTGGCGACGGGCCCCGCCGGAGATCGGGTCGAGGAGGGCCACCTCAGCGGCCGCGACGACGCGGGAGCTGCTTGAGCCGCTCGGTGGGCGAGGGGAGGTCGGCCGGACGCACCCGGGTCGACAGGTCGCTGTTGGCGATGAGCTCGCCGATCGGCGTCGTGGTGCTCGGGTGGGCGGCGATCGGGTCCTCGCCGGAGAACACGACCCACACGGCCTCGCCGTGGTCGGCGCGCGGGTCGAAGGTCTTGAGCACCGACCCCTCACGGACGGTGCCGGCGTGCTCGATCGCGCGCCGCTTGGCCTTCTGCCGGTCGATGGCCTTCTGCGCCGCCGCCATGGCCGGCTCCTTGGCCGACTGCGCGAGCACGATCGCGTGCGGGCCGTACTTCACGCCCCACCGGATGATGCTGCCGACGGCCTTGCCCTTGCCTGGCATCGTGCCTCCCTGTCGCTGGCTCGTTCTCCTCACCCTAATCTCGACTCATGACAGATGCGCGGCGCGTGGACTACACCGGCGAAGGCCTCTCGGAGGACCAGGTTGCCGACACGCCCTGGCAGCAGGCCCGCCTGTGGGTCGACGAGGCCATCGCCCGGTCCGAGACCCAGGGCGACGTGCCGGAGCCCACGGCGATCTCGATCGCGACGGTCGACGCCGACGGCCGGCCCAACGTCCGCACCGTCCTCATGCGCTTCTTCGACGACCGCGGTCCTGGCTTCGTCACCGCCACCGTGTCGGCCAAGGGCCAGGAGATCGCGGCCACCGGTGGCATCGCCGCGGCCCTGACCTGGCCGTCGATGTTCCGGGCGATCCGCTTCCGCGGGCAGGCGATCGAGCTCGACCGCGAGGAGGTCGAGGGCTACTTCTTCTCCCGCCCGTGGGCCTCGCGGATCTCGGCGTGGGCCTCCCAGCAGTCCCAGCCGGTCGGCAGCCGCGCCGACCTCGAGACGGCCTACGACCGGTATGCCGCGCAGTTCCCCGACCACGGGAACGCCCGCGACGTGCCTGTCCCCGCTTTCTGGGGTGGCTGGCGGGTGCACTGCGACGAGGTCGAGTTCTGGGGCGGCCGCCGCAACCGGCTGCACGACCGGCTGGTCTTCACCCGCACCGGTGAGGGCACCCTCGACGACCCGGCGAGCTGGAGCCTGTCGCGTCGCCAGCCCTAGCCCTTCCGCGGCGTGCCGGTGCGCCCGCCCGGCCACCGGGCCGGCACCGCGGACCTGAACGACCTCTGAACGCCGGTGTCCGCATGGCGGGATGGGCGTTGATCATTCCTGAGACGTCGGCACACTTGTGAAACGAATCACACACGCGCACGCCAAGGACGTCGTTCGCGCGGTCCATCCATCGACCGCCGAAGTCCCAGGAGCTCCATGGCCACCGCCATCCACCCCGTCGTCGCCGAGGTCACCGCCCGAGTGACCCACCGCAGCCGTGCCAGCCGCACGGCATACCTGCAGCGCCTGTCGCGTGCCGCCTCCGAGCTGAGCCTGCGCCCGGCCCGCACCGATCTCGGGTGCTCCAATCTCGCCCACGCCGTCGCGGCGTGCGGCGGCAGCGACCGCACCACCATGGCCGCCGACACCGGGGTCAGCCTCGGGATCGTCACGTCCTACAACGACATGCTCTCGGCGCACGCGCCGTTCGAGCACTACCCGCAGGCGATGAAGCAGACTGCCCGCGAGGTCGGCGCCGTCGCCCGCGTCGCCGGTGGCGTGCCCGCGATGTGCGACGGCATCACCCAGGGGCGGGCGGGCATGGAGCTCAGCCTCTTCAGCCGCGACGTCATCGCGATGTCGACGGCGATCGCTCTGTCGCACGACGTGTTCGACGGGGTCCTCATGCTCGGTGTCTGCGACAAGATCGTCCCCGGCCTGGTCGCCGGTGCGCTGTCGTTCGGCCACCTCCCGACGGCGCTCGTGCCGGCCGGACCCATGGCGAGCGGGCGCTCCAACGCCGACAAGGCCGAGACCCGCAAGGCGTATGCCGCGGGCGAGGCCGGGCGCGACGAGCTCCTCGCGAGCGAGGTCGCCTCGTACCACTCGCCCGGCACGTGCACGTTCTACGGCACCGCCAACTCCAACCAGATGCTCATGGACGTCATGGGCCTGCACCTGCCCGGGGCGGCCTTCATCCACCCCGATGACCCGGTGCGCGACGCGCTCACGGCCGCGACCACCCGTCGCGTCGCGGAGATCGCGGGCTCCGAGCAGCCGTACGGCATCGGCCAGGTCGTCGACGAGAAGTCCGTCGTGAACGGGGTCGTCGCCCTGCTGGCCACCGGTGGCTCGACCAACCACACGATGCACCTCATCTCGATGGCTGCTGCCGCCGGTGTCGACCTGACGTGGGAGGACTTCGACGACCTGTCGGCGGCCATCCCCTCGGTCGCCCGCATCTACCCCAACGGCCCCGCCGACGTGAACCACTTCCACGCCGCCGGTGGCACGGCCTACCTCGTCCGCACCCTGCTCGACGCCGGCATGCTGCACGAGGACGTCCTCACCCTGGCGGGTCGGGGGCTGCGCCACTACACGCGCAAGCCGGTGCTGGTCGACGGTGTCCTCGAGTTCGTCGAGGCGTCGCAGGAGTCGCTCGACCCAGCGGTGCTGCGCCCTGCGACCGACCCCTTCGCCGCCGACGGGGGGCTGCGCGTCCTGCGCGGCACCCTGGGCCACGCCATCATCAAGGTCTCTGCGGTCGCCGACGAGCACAAGGTGGTCCAGGCCCCGGCGCGGGTGTTCACCGACCAGGTCGGCTTCCTCCAGGCGTTCTCGCGCCGCGAGCTCGACCGCGACGTCGTCGTTGTCATCCGCGAGCAGGGCCCCAGCGCCAACGGGATGCCCGAGCTGCACGCCCTCACCCCGTCGCTCGGAGTGCTCCAGAAGCGCGGCCACGCCGTCGCCCTGGTCACCGACGGGCGGATGAGCGGAGCGTCGGGGGCGATCCCGGCTGCGATCCACGTGACGCCGGAATCCGTTCATGCAGGCCCGATCTCGAAGATCCAGGACGGCGACGTCATTCGCGTCGACGCCCGCACCGGTCGGCTCGACGTCCTCGTCGACGAGGACGAGTTCGCCGCGCGGCTGCCCGCCCAGCGGGTCAGCGACGAAGGCGTCGGCACCGGGCGCGAGCTGTTCGCCCCCATGCGCGCCGCAGTGGGTCGCGCCGACGAGGGCGCCCACGTCTTCGCCGGCCTCGGCCGCCTGTACGACCACACCACCGCCGCCGTCACCTCCGAGGAGACCCGATGACCTCTACGAGCGCTCCCGTCGCCAAGCCCGTGATCACCCGCGAGGCCGACATCCTCGACCTGGCCCCGGTGATCCCGGTGGTCGTCGTCGACTCGGTCGAGCAGGCGGTGCCGCTCGCGCGGGCCCTGCTGCGCGGCGGCATACCGGTCATCGAGCTGACGCTGCGCAGCGCGGCCGGGCTCGGGGCGATCGAGGCGGTGGCTTCGGAGGTCGAGGGCATGGTCGTCGGCGCCGGCACCGTCGTGACCCCCGAGCAGGTGCGCCAGGTGCAGGACGCCGGGGCTCAGTTCATCGTCACGCCGGGCTCGCCGCCGCGACTGCTCGAGGCCGCCCTCGCGTCGGGCCTCCCGCTGCTGGCCGGCGCCGGCACGCTGACCGAGATGCTCACGCTGGCCGAGGCCGGCCTCGAGGCGATGAAGTTCTTCCCCGCCGAGGCCAGTGGCGGTCGTCCCTACCTGTCGGCGGTCGCCGGGCCGTGTCCGCAGCTGCGCTTCTGCCCCACCGGCGGGATCACCCGGGAGACTGCTGCCGAGTGGCTGGCCCTGCCCAACGTCGGCTGCGTCGGCGGTTCGTGGCTGACGCCCAAGGACGCCGTCGCTCGCGGCGACTGGGCGCTCATCGAGCAGCTCGCGGGAGACGCTGCCGCCCTGCGCCCGTAGGGTGTGACCCATCGCGCGGACGGCACTCGTGCCGGGCCGCCTCACATACAGGTGGACGGTGGCCGCGTCGGGGGATTGCGGCTGCCGTCCACCGCTGTCTTCGGCGGGACTGTCTTCGGCACGACCGCCCCAGGGTCGGGCAGGCCGGGTGGGTCGGGGCGGGTCGGGCGGGTCGGGTGGGTCGGGGCATGGAACAGCCCGCGGGCCCTGCCTCGCCGATTCGAGCGGCTCAGCATGTGCAGGGGACGACCTGCACGGCCCACGGGCTGCGGTGAACTGCTAGGGATTGCGCAGGGTCTGCGCCGTCGAAGCAGTCGACGTTGCGCACCTAGCGCGCAGTCACCTCACGCGTCCAATATGAAATCAATTCCTGGACCACCTCCCTTCCGTGTACCAACGACGCTAAGTCGGGTCGGCGTCTTTCGCAACGGATTAAGGCGCGGTGTCCGGATCGTGGCCGCCGCCGGATCGCGGCGACGGCCACGATGCTCGTGGTGACTCGGCGGGTCAGACGGCGGTGACGACCTCGTCGTACCCGAGTCGCGGCAGGCGGTCGAACCAGGCGTCGGGGCCGGGACGACCGATGTTGACGACCATGAACGCCCGGTGCTTGCCGTCCGGGAAGAACTCACGCGTGACGGCGTCGGCGTCGAAGCCGGTCATCGGGCCGGCGGCCAGGCCCGCGGCGCGCACCCCGATGATGAAGTACGCGGCCTGCAGCGCGGCGTTGAGGTCGGCGGTGGAGCGCCGGTTGTCGTCGTCGGCGGCCAGCATCTCGCGGGCGCCGGGGAAGATCGGGAAGACGGTGGGCAGCTCGTCGTGGAAGTCGTCGTCGGCGGCGAGGATGGCCACGAGGGGCGCGGTGGAGGTCTTCGGCTTGTTGTTGCCACCCATGTGCTCGACCAGGCGGCCCCGAGCCTCGGGGGAGCGGACCAGCACCACGCGCAGGGGCTGGTTGTTCATGGCCGTGGGGCCCCACTTGACGAGCTCGAAGATCGCGCGCACCTGCTCGTCGGTGACGGGTTCGTCGCTGAACGAGTTGGCGGTGCGGGCCTCGCGGAACAACAGGTCCGCGGTCTCGGGGGAGATCTCGAGGTGGTCGGCGAACTGCGACTCGAGCTCGGTCAGGTCATCGTGCGTCTGGGTCATGAGAAGTTGAACAGTCAACTTCATGGTTGCATTCCCCAACCACGTTGCCGCAGGTCAAGGCGTCTGGCGCGGGGCTCGCCCGGGGCTCAGCCGCGTCCGGCGCGGGTCCCCCAGGGCGCCGCGCCGGACGAAGGCTCACGACTGCCAGGTCTTGCAGGTGACTGTGTCGAGGTAGTGGTAGACGCCCGCCGAGTCCTTCTTGTAGACCTTGTCGGTCCACTGGATGGTCCCCCAGCGCCCGGGAATCGTCTTGCTGCTGTAGGCGCTGGCCGTGTAGTAGCCGCCCTGCTTCGTCCACACCTGGACGGTCAGGGACGACGAGAACAGGTAGGGGCTGCCGTCGTTGGTCCCGTTGACGTAGAACTTCGTCGGTCCCAGGGTTGTCGAGGTCGACGTCCACGTGGCGTAGGCCTGCCGGTACTTGCTCAGCCCGGCGTAATGGGTCGAGCAGCCGACGTAGCTCGACGTGGCTGCGGCTGCCGACGTGGCACTGCCGACAGCCGAGGCGCCGGCGATGCCGAACGCGAAAGTCGCTGCGACGAGTCGCTTCTTGGTCCGTGCCTGCATATCTCCCCCTGCTCGAATGGTGTGGCTCAGTCCGGCCCCGTGCACGAAGCAGGACGGCCGGCATGAGCCACCGGATCGTCGATCAGCGGGCAGTCTAGGAGAGACCTGCGCATCGTGCGCGATGAGCCGCGCGGCCGTCAGGCCAGGGTGATCAGGCTGCCCTCGACGTGCGTCGGGCGCGACCTGGGACGGATCTCGGGGCCGTCCCATGGGCACCCGCACGATCCCGTCAGGACGACCTGCGTGGGCAGGCCCGGGTCGACGTAGCGCGAGGCCATGATGGTGGTCCTGACCGTCACCCGCGCCTGAGGCACACGCAGAACGCTGGTTGCGCGGCAAAGGTCGGGACAACTACCCGCGGTATGCCGCGCAACCAGCGTTTTGCGTGAAGGGGTGGGAGTCAGGACTCGCGGTGGACCTTGTGGGCTGCCGCCTGGGCCCGGGGCTTGATGACCATGAGGTCGATGTTGACGTGGGCCGGGCGCTGCACCATCCACAGCACCGCCTCGGCGACGTCGTCGGCCACGAGGGGCTCGGCCACCCCGGCGTACACCGAGTCGGCCCGCTCCTGGTCGCCACCGAACCTCGTCAGCGAGAACTCCTCCGTCTTCACCATGCCCGGCGCGATCTCGGTGATCCGCACCGGCTGGTCGACGAGCTCGAGGCGCAACGTCTCGGTGAGCGCGGCGACCGCGTGCTTGGCCGCGGTGTATCCCGAGCCACCCTCGTAGACGGTCCGGCCGGCGATCGAGCCGACGTTGACGATGGTGCCCGCACCGGACGCGACCAGCGCCGGCAGCAGCGCCTGGGTGACCTGCAGCGTCCCGATGACGTTGGACTCGAACATCCCCCGCCAGTCCGCGACGTCGGTCGAGGCGGCCGGCGCCAACCCGAGAGCGCCGCCGGCGTTGTTGACGAGGACGTCGAGCCGCTCACCGACGACCGACGCGAGGGCGGCGACGTCAGCGGCGTCCGAGACGTCGCAGGTCACCGCCCGACCGCCGATCTCCGCCGCCAGGGCCTCGACCCGGTCGGCGCGCCGGGCCGCGCAGACCACCTCGTACCCCGCGGCGGCGAGCTGACGGGCGGTGGCCGCGCCGATGCCGCTGCTGGCTCCGGTGACGACGGCGAGGGGGGTGCTGCTCATGCGGTGCCTCCTGCGGGGCTGACGGAACTGGCGGAACTGGCGGGACGGACGGACGTGGGGTCGATGGCGATCCAGGTGGCCTCGGCCTGCGCGAGCAGGGTGCCGTCGCCGGCATACAGGGCGGTCCCGCTGAAGTGCTTGCGTCCCTCCTCGCCGCGCTGCCACGCCATGACGACGTGCGGTTCGCCGGCGACGGGTTGCGTGTCGACGCGGGCGGTCATGGTGCCGAGCACCATCGGCCGACCCGCGATGCCCGAGGCCCAGCCCCCGGGGCAGTCGAGGGCCGCCCAGACGGTCTCCACGTCCACGTCGTCGGCGGGCACCCACACGGCGGCGTACAGGTCGGAGTCACCGACCCGCCCCGGCCGGAGCCGCAGCCCGTCGCCCACCTCGCGGGCGGTGCCGCACGAGAAGCAGGAGGGGAAGGGATGGTCGGCCAGGCCTTCGTAACGTTCGCCGGCCACCAGCGCGTCCTCGAAGGACACCGGAGCCGGTATGCCGCCCCGCTCGGGGCCTGCTGCCGCCTGGGCCTGCGCCACCAGGTGCTCACCGTCCGTGACCTCCCAGACGCCGCCGGACTCGACCACCGCCATCCCCCGGTCGAGGGGCGGGGGAGTCCGCAGCCGGACCGTCACCGCGGGCCGGTCGGGGGCGGTCGCGACGAGGCGGGCGAGGTGGCCGCTGACCCAGCCGCCGTTGCCCGAGGAAGGAGGGCCGCAGAAGCGCGCAGGCACGAGGAAAGCCATGACCCGAACGTAGTCCGTCCTCCGAACCCGCCGAGCGCTGACCCGGGCCGCGGACGAGAATGGTGCGCGATGACCGATTCCTCCCCACGACGCGACCCGGGTCCCCACTCTGGTGAGACCGCAGTCGGCGCCTTCAGCCTCCGGGCGATCGCGGTGCCGGCGTTCGGCCCGACCGTCCTCGCCGCCGTCGGCCAGGGAGCGGTCCTGCCGGTCATGGTCCTGCGGGCGCGCGAGCTCGGCGCCACCGTCACGATGGCGGCGGCGATGGTCGCGCTGGTGGGGTTCGCGCAGCTGCTGGCGGCCCTGCCCGCGGGCGCGATCGTCAGCCGGATCGGTGAGACGCGTGCCCTCATGGGGGCCGCCCTCGTCGAGATGGCCGCGATGCTGGCGGGTGCCTTCGCGCCGAGCCTGTGGGTGTTCGCGCTCGCCACCGCGGCGATCGGGCTGGAGGCGGCCGTCTTCAACCTCGCCCGTCAGGCCTACCTCACCGACGCCGTACCCCTCGGCATGCGGGCCCGGGCCCTGTCGACGCTCGGCGGCGTGAACCGGATCGGCCTGTTCATCGGCCCCTTCGTCGGCGCCCTCGCCGTGCACCAGGGCGGCATCCGCGCGGCATACCTCGTCGCGACGGTCGGGGCCTTCTCGGCCTTCCTTCTCGTCGCGCTCGGTCCCGACCTCACCGCCCACCACGAGGCGGCCGCCGTGCAGCGGTCCGGCGCGTCCGTCTGGTCGGTGCTCGGCGTCCACCGCCGCACCCTGCTCACCCTCGGCAGCGGCATCCTCGTCATCGCGGGCGCACGGGCCTGCCGCACGTCCGTGCTCCCCCTGTATGCGGAGTCGATCGGGATCTCCGCGTCCGACACCTCGTTGGTGTTCGGGATCGCGGGCGCGGTGGACATGCTGCTCTTCTATCCGGCCGGGATCGTCATGGACCGCTGGGGGAGGGCCTGGATCGCGGTGCCGACCGTCCTGGTCCTGGGCGTCGGGATGATGCTGCTCCCCCTGACGCACACCATCGTGGCGATGACCGGGGTGGCGATGCTCATGGCGCTGGGCAACGGCATCGGGTCGGGCATCGTCATGACGTTGGGGGCGGACGCCGCTCCGCCGGAGTCGCGACCGCAGTTCCTCGGAGGCTGGCGGCTGATGGCCGACCTGGGTGGCACGGCCGGCCCGCTGCTCGTCGGTGGCATCGCGCTCGTGGCCCCGCTGGCCGCGGCCATCGTCACGGTGGGGGCGCTGAGCTTCCTCGGGGGTGGCTGGCTCGCCTACTGGGTGCCGCGCTTCGACCCCGTCCGCCGCCGAGGCTGACCCGTCCGCCGTCGAGGCTCGCCCCGGCCGCGCGGCCCTCGGCATCGCCCACCCGGCCGCGGGTGGCACCCGCAGGTGAGAGGCTTGCCCCGTGACGGACCTGATCGACACCACCGAGATGTACCTCAAGACGATCTTCGAGCTCGAGGAGGAGGGCATCGCCCCCCTGCGCGCTCGCATCGCCGAGCGTCTCGGGCACTCCGGCCCGACGGTGTCCCAGACCGTCGCCCGGATGGAGCGCGACGGACTGCTCAGCCTCGGCGGCGACCGCCACCTCCAGCTGTCCGACGAGGGCCGGCTGCTCGCCACCAGGGTCATGCGCAAGCACCGGCTGGCCGAGCGCCTCCTCGTCGACGTCATCGGGCTGGAGTGGGAGTACGTCCACGACGAGGCCTGCCGCTGGGAGCACGTCATGTCCGAGCGGGTCGAGCGCAAGATCCTCGCCCTGCTCAAGGACCACCACGACTCGCCCTACGGCAACCCGATCCCCGGGCTCGACGAGCTCGGGGAGGAGGAGCCCATGGAGGGTTTCCGCACCGGCCTGAAGACCCTGACCGAGCTCGCGGGGGAGCAGCCCGAGGTCGTCCTCGTCCGGCGGATCGGCGAGCCGGTCCAGGTCGACCACGAGGCCCTTGCGCTGCTCACGGTCGCCCGTCTGCTGCCCGGCGAGCGGGTGCGGGTGCACCGCGCAGACGGCCGGGTCGTGGCCGTGCGGGAGGACGCTCCCGACTCGACCGCGGTGTCGCTGCCGGACGACGTGGCCCAGCACGTCTTCGGCGCGCTCATCTGAGCCGGTCGTGGTAGCCGATCGCCGGTCCGCACGCCCGGACACGGCAGGCTGAGCACGAAACGGTCGGACCGCCCCTCGTTTTGATGCGCCTTGCAGGTGGTTCCTTGGGCAGTTCTTGACTCGCCGTGACACGAATGTGACATTCCCGGAGGCTTTGGGTACGGTGACCGAGGCCTCTTCGCCCCCCGAAGAGTCTGGCCCGATGTGGAAACGCCTAGTCCTGTCACCACGCCCGGGCCCACCAGCAACACCGCTTGGCAGGAGCGGGGGACCCAACTTTCGGGCCGTCCTCGGACAGTCCTTGGGGTTAAGTCCTCGTGTGAGCGCCCGCAAGGTCGGGTGGCAAACCACGAGGGCCGGGTGATCTACCTCCACCCGAACCCGACAGCTCACCTCGTAGGCGCTGGAGGTTCAACCATCGTGGCTTCACACTCTTCGGCACGCCATCGCGCGCCAGGTCGCTTCAACCCCTTCTCCGAGCTGGCTGACATCGCCGCCAAGGCTGCTCAGCCCGCCGTCAAGACCACGGCCGTGATCGCGGCCTCGGGTGGTCTCGTGGCGTCGTTCGCCCTCCCCGCCTCTGCCGCCCCGGCCGCAGAGCCCGCCACCAAGGGCGCCGCCACGGCTGCTGCCCCGGTGGCCGTGCGGGCACCTGAGGCTGCCGCGCCCCAGGCCGCCGACGCCTTCGGTGTCATCGGCTTCACGGCGACGGCCAAGCCGCAGCCCAAGCCCAAGCCCAAGCCCAAGCCGCGCCCCGTGGTCGTCCCGGCCGCCGAGACCCGCGCTCCGGTCGCAGCGAGCCGCTCGACCCAGCGCGTGGCCCCCAAGGCCCAGGCAGCTCCCAAGGCGGCCGCTCCCGCGGCGAAGCCCGCCACGGGTGGCGTCCTCGGCATCGCGGCCCAGTACGCCGGCATCATGTACGTCTACGGCGGCACCACCCCGGCCGGCTTCGACTGCTCCGGTTACACGTCCTACGTGTTCCGTCAGCTCGGCATCAACCTGCCGCGCACGGCCGAGGCCCAGCGCCAGGCCACGACCCCGGTGTCCAACCCGCAGCCCGGCGACCTGGTGTTCTTCGGCTCGCCCGCCTTCCACGTCGGCATCTATGCCGGCAACGGCAAGATGTGGGACAGCCCCCGCACCGGCAAGGCCGTCGCCCTGCGCGACATCTGGTCCTCCAGCGTGACCTACGGTCGCCCCTGAGCCCCGTCGCTCCGAGGCTGACCTCCAGCTCGTCGAAGGGCCCCCATCACGTATGCGGTGGGGGCCTTCGCCGTCCGTGCCCGTGGGTCTGGGCACGAGGCGGGTGGGCGCCTGGTGGGCGCCTGGTGGGCGGGCGGGCCAGAGGTCCAGCCCATGTCGCCGGTGGCCGGGCCGTGTGAGGATGGAACGATGAACGCAGTGGAGATCGATGTCTGGGCCGATGTGGTCTGCCCCTGGTGCTACCTCGGCAAGCGGCGGCTGGAGCTGGCCATCGCCGAGAGCGCCCACCCGGCAGAGGTCACCGTGACCTACCACGCCTTCGAGCTCGACCCCAGCACCCCGAAGGGCACGGGGGACACCGTGCTCGGGTGGTTGGCGCAGCGGTACGGCACCGACCTCGACGGTGCGCGCGAGATGGCCGAGCGGCCGGCGACGATGGGTCGACCGGACGGGATCGACATCGACGTCGACGCGCAGCTGCGGTCCAACTCCTTCGACGCCCACCGGCTCATCGCCCTCGGGCTGGCCCAGGGCGGCCACGCCCTGCAGGGTGCGGTGCTCGAGCGCATGTTCAGCGCGCACTTCAGCGAGGGCAAGCCGATCGACGACGTCGAGACCCTGCAGCGTCTCGGGGCCGAGGCAGGCCTCGACGGCCGACGCGTGTCGGCCGTGCTGGCCGGCGATGAGTACACCGCAGAGGTCCGTGCCGACGAGGAGGCCGCGCGTGACCTCGGGATCACGGGTGTGCCCTTCTACATGGGCAACCGCAAGGTCGGCCTCTCCGGCGTCCACACCGTGGAGGTCCTCGGCCGACTCATCGAGGCCGCGGCCGCCGAGGACGACGAGCCCGCCACCGCCGACGCCTGAGCGCCGCGGCATACGGGTCAGGGGTTGACGGCGAGGAAGACGAACGCCGCGAGCAGGACGAGGTGCACGCCGCCCTGCATCCGGGTGGCCCGCCCGGGCACCACGGTCAGCACGCTGACCAGCACCGTGAGCCCGAGCAGCACCATCTGCAACGGTCCCAGTCCGAGCAGCAGCGGGCCGTCGAGCCAGATCGTCGCGATGGCGATGGCTGGGATCGTCAGGCCGATGCTGGCCATGGCCGAACCCAATGCCAGGTTGAGGCTGATCTGGATGCGGTTGCGCTGGGCGGCGCGCACGGCGGCGAGGGTCTCGGGGAGCAGCACGAGCAGGGCGATGACGACACCGACGAACGACTGCGGGAAGCCCGCGGCGGCCACTGCCGACTCGATGGCCGGTGACTCGACCTTGGCAAGGCCGACGACGGCGACGAGCGATGCCAGCAGCAGGCCGAGGGACAGGTAGGTCTCGCGGTTGCTGGGCGGGTTGGCGTGTTCGTCGGCCAGCGGCTCGCCCTGCTTGCCCACGGGCAGGAAGAAGTCGCGGTGCCGCACGGTCTGGGTCGAGACGAACATGCCGTAGAGCACCAGGGAGATCACGGCGGCGAACGCCAGCTGGCCCGAGGTGAACTCCGGCCCGGGCTCACCCGTGGTGAACGTCGGCACGACCATCGTCAGGACGGCCAGGGTGGTGACGGTGGCCAGCGCGGCGCCGGCTCCCTCGGCGTTGAACGAGATGAGCTTGTACTTGCGCGCACCCACGAACAGGGACAGCCCGACGATGCCGTTGCAGGTGATCATCACCGCGGCGAAGACGGTGTCGCGGGCCAGCGTCGAGGTCTCCTTGCCGCCGGAGACCATCAGGGTGACGATGAGTGCCACCTCGATGATGGTCACGGCGACGGCCAGCACGAGGGAGCCGAAGGGTTCACCGACGCGGTGGGCGACGACCTCCGCGTGGTGCACCGCGGCGAGCACCGCCGCTGCGAGGGCAACGGCGACGACGAGCACGGGCGCCGTGCCGAGATCGTGTCCCCAGGTCAGGACGAGGGCGACGAGCGCCACAACGGGGGAGAGGGTGGTCCAGGTGAGCATGGGGTTGGTCGTTCGCGCGGCCATATGTCATTGTCCCAGACTTTTCGAACGGCCACGGCATCGTCCACGGCGGTCGCCGTGACGCGGCGCCCGGGTTAGCGTCGGGGCCATGACCTTCTCCATCGCCGCCCAGGTCGGTGACGCCTTCGGTGTCGCCGTCGCGAGCAAGTTCCCCTTCGTCGGAGCGGTGGTGCCGCAGGCCCGACTGGGTGTGGGTGCGGTCGCGACGCAGGCCATGGCACGGGTGTCCTACCGCGACACCGCGCTCGAGGCGCTCGCCGGGGGAGCGGACGCCGCGGGTGCCGTGGCCGCCTGCACCGGTCCCGACGAGGGGCGAGAGCACCGCCAGCTCGGGGTGGTCGGCGTCGACTCGCAGGCGACGTACACCGGCAGCGCGTGCATGGACTGGGCCGGCGGCGTGAGTGGGCGCGAGGCGAGCGGCGGGTTCGCCATCCAGGGCAACATCCTCACCGGTCGTGACGTCGTCGCGGCGATGGAGCGGGCCTGGCGCGCGTCCGCCGGAGGCTCGCTCACCGACCGCCTCCTCGCGGCCCTGCTCGCCGGCGACGAGGCCGGCGGTGACTCGCGTGGTCGGCAGGGCGCTGCCCTGTATGCCGTGAAGCCCGGCGCGGGGTACGACGCCTGCGGTGTACTCGCCGACCTCCGCGTGGACGACCATCCCCAGGCGCCGCAGGAGCTCGCCCGACTGCTGAAGATCAACGACCTCCTGTTCGGGGTGGCCGAGGAGGTGCTGCCGCTCACCGGTGACCTGGCCGATGAGGTGGCTCGTCGCCTGGCATCGGTCGGGCACGACAAGGGTGGCGACGTCGGTGCGGCCCTCGAGGCGTGGGCGTCCGAGGCGAACTACGAGATGCGGATGAGCAGCGACGGCATCGACACCAAGGTGCTCGCTGCCCTGCGCGAGGAGAGCAGCTAGGCGGATTCGCCCGACGAGCCGGGCTGGTCAGGCTCGGAGGGGTTGCGCAGCCGTCGGCGTTCGTGGGCCTCGCGGATCTCCCGCCGCTCGCGCTCCTCGCGCTGCTCGCGGGCCAGCCGCTGCAGCTTCGCCTCCTGGCGCTGGGCCTCGGCCCGTTCGCGGACCTGCTTGAGGAACTCCTCGTCCGCCTTCGGGTCGGTCGGCACGAACCGTCCGGGACGGTCGTACTCGGAGTACCCCGTGTTGCCCTTGTACGGCATCCCGCGCGGGTTCGACTCCGGCTTGCCCGCGACGAGCCAGGCGACCGCGCCGACGACCGAGGTCACCAGGACGATCATGACCCACGTGGCCTTGGTGAGGTTCCGGATGCGCGACTCGTCGGTCATGATCACGTCCAGCAGGCAGTAGATCCACAGGGCGGTGCCCAGGACCCCCAACCCCAGCTCAGCGCGAATCACGCCGTGATGGTGGCACGCGAGGTCGCGCCCCGTCCCGAGAACGCGGCGACAACTCCCTGCCGGTTCACGCAACGTGGGGCACGGTGCAGCTCCCGGCGCACCCGCGAGGTATGCCGCGGAGGTGCGTCCGCGGCATACCTCGTCGTGGTGGGTGGGTCAGCGGCGCAGGACGCGCGCCTCCCAGGCGCGAAGGGGTGCCGTGACCGAGGCGGGGGCGCCGACGTTGCCGAGCAGCAGGGTCGAGCCGGCCCACTGCTCGACGTCGTCGAGCACGTCCAGGGAGAGCTCGTCGCCGGAGAAGTTGGCGACGACCAGCAGCTCGACACCTTCGTGCCTGCGGGTGAACGCATACAGGGTGGGGTGGTCGGCAGCGAGCATGTGGAAGTCGCCGTGGGCGACGGCCGGCTCGGTGTGCCGCAGCTCGATGACCCGCCGGTAGTGGTGGAAGACCGAGTCGTCGTCGGCGACCGCGGCCTCGGCGTTGATCTCGGTGTAGTTGGGGTTCACCCTGAACCACGGTGTGCCCGTGGTGAATCCGCCGTGCTCGCTCGAGTCCCACTGCATGGGGGTGCGAGCGTTGTCGCGGCTGCCGAGCCGCAGGTTGGCCAGCACGCTCTCGGCGTCCGAGCCCGACTCGACGGCCATCCGGTAGTAGTTCACCGACTCGATGTCGCTGAAGTCGTCCGAGGTCGCGAAGGGCACGTTCGTCATGCCGAGCTCCTCGCCCTGGTAGACGTACGGCGTGCCGCGGTGCACGTGGAGCACCGTGCCGAGCAGCTTGGCCGAGGCGACGCGGTGCTCGGGGGCGTCGGAGCCGAACCGCGACACCGCGCGCGGCTGGTCGTGGTTGTTCCAGTAGAGCGAGTTCCAGCCGACCTCGGCGAGGCCGTCCTGCCAGCGGCCGAGCGACTTCTTCAGCTCCCGCAGGTCGAGGGCGCGGCGGTCCCACTTGTGGTCGCCGTGGTCAAGGCCCACGTGCTCGAACTGGAACACCATGTCGACCTCGTGACGTGCGGGGTCGGTGTAGAGGATCGCGTCCTCGACGGTGACCCCCGGCATCTCGCCGACGGTGAGCAGTTGCCCGGCCCGGCCCTCGAAGACCGACGCGTGCATCTCCTGGAGGAACTCGTGGATGCGGGGCCCGTTGAGGAAGTGCGGTGTGCCGTCACCGAGTCCGGAGTTGCCCGGGATCGGCGTGCCTTCGGGCAGCGAGGTGATCTTGGAGATCATGTTGATGACGTCCATGCGGAAGCCGTCGATGCCACGGTCGAGCCACCAGCGCATCATCGAGTAGACCGCCTCGCGGACCTCGGGGTTCTCCCAGTTGAGGTCGGGCTGCTTGCGGCTGAACAGGTGCAGGTAGTACTCGCCGGTGGTCTCGTCGAGCTCCCAGACGGATCCGCTGAAGAAGGACTCCCAGTTGTTGGGGGCCTCGCCGTGCTCGTCGGGGGAGCGCCACCAGTACCAGTCACGCTTGGGGTTGTCGGTGCTCGACCGCGACTCCACGAACCACGGGTGCTCGTCCGAGGTGTGGTTCACCACGAGGTCCATGACCAGCCGTATGCCGCGGGCATGCGCCTGCTCGATCAGCTCGTCGACGTCCGCGAGGGTCCCGAACGTCGGGTCGATGTCCTGGTAGTCGGAGATGTCGTAGCCGTTGTCGTCCTGCGGGCTGGTGTAGATCGGCGACAGCCAGAGCACGTCGATGCCCAGCGCCTGGAGGTAGTCGAGCCGGTCGATGACGCCGCGCAGGTCGCCGATGCCGTCACCGTTGCTGTCCTGGAAGCTGCGCGGATAGATCTGGTAGACGACGGCTTCACGGAACCACTGGTCGTTCGTCACGGCATCAGTCATGAGGAGCAGTCTGCTGGTCGCCGCGTGGCGCGGCAAAGTGGTCGTATCGCAGACTGTCCCCATGAGGTCCGCGTGGCAGTTCAGTGCCATCTGCTACGCATTGGTGCTCGTCGCCTGGTACTCCTCGCGACTGCGCTCCTGGAAGCCGAGGGGGTATGGCGACGCGCCGCTGCGCTGGAAGCTCGCCAACTTCCACCTCATGTCCTACGGCGTGCTCGACGCGATCCTCGTCGTCGGTTTCCTCATCAGCCTGTTCAACGCGACGTTCCTGCTCAACGTCTGACTGGCTCCGCATCGCCTCCACCACGGTCGTGCGCACCAGGGCGTGGGCGGGAGGAGGCAGCTCGGAGAGCCCGAACCATCCGATCTCGTCGTGTTCCTCGGGAGCGACGTTCGTCGGCGTCCCCCGCCAGTCGAGGACGAGCCACGCGCTGAGGAGTGCAGGCTCCGCTGCAGGTCCTGCGGTGACTCGACACAGGCGTGACACTGAGTCGGTCGCGATCTGCACGCCGAGCTCTTCCTGCAGCTCCCGCGCGAGGGCGTCCAGCTCCGACTCGCCGGTCTCCACGACTCCTCCGGGGAGGTCCCACACGTCCGGGTAGGCACGCTTGTTCGGGCTCCGGTGCCCGAGCAGGACTCGACCTCCCCGAACCAGCGCGCCGACGACCACCCTGTCCATCCGCGGATCAAACCATGCTCATCCGACAGACCATCGTCCGTGCCCGCTCAGCCCTGGCGCTGAGTGAGCGCGAAGTGTCGGTATGGCGCGGTGATGGCGACACTTCGCGCTCGCTGAGCGCGGTTGCGTGTCCGGTCCGGGTCAGGCGTCGAGCACCTCGCGCAGCTTCGCCGCGAAGGCCTCGGGCTCACCGCCGTAGCCGTGCTCGCCGCCCATGAAGCCGCCGTGGTGGCTCGGGAACGCGACGACCTCCTGCCCGAGGAGGGTGGCCAGCGCTTCGGTGGCCCGCGCCGTGATCGTGCCGGCCGACTGGACCCCTGCTGCCAGCACCAGCCGGACCGGGGCGGCGCGCAGCGCCTCGAGGTCCGGGCGGTACGCGGTGATGGCGTCGGACACCCCCGACAGCAGGGGGTCGTCGCGGCTCCCGTCGTCCTCGCTCGACATGCCGAACCGGGCCGGGTCGGGCGCGGGCTGCGCTGCATACTCCGGGGTGAACTCGCCCGACCAGGAGGCGAGCGCCATGAAGGCGGCCATGCCGGCGCCCTGCCCGCGCTCGCGGTAGGCGGCCTGGACGGCGCGCTCTGCGGCGAAGGCGGCGTCCGCGTCGGGGAGGACGCTGAGCAGCGGCGGCTCGTGGGCCACGACCACGGTGACGTCCTCGGGGTGCGCGGTGATGAGCGCGAGGGCGCTGACCGCGCCACCACTGCTGGCGAACATCTCGACCGGTCCGACGCCGAGGTCGGTGATGACGGCGTGGTGGTCGGCGGCGTTCTGCTCCGGGCTCTGCACGAGCGATCCGTCGGTGCGTTCGCTGCGACCGATCCCCCGCACGTCGTAGGTCACGACCGTCCTGTCCCCGAACAGGGACGCGAGGGTGGTGAAGCCCTCGGCACCCATCGGTGCCCCGACCATGAACAGCGGCGATCGTCCGTCGGTGGTCGGGAGGGGGCCGTGCACGTCGTACGCGAGGGTCACATCAGGCGTCTGCAGGTGGTGCGTGGTGGCCATGGGGGGCTCCTGTTCGGGTGGGCGGTCGCTTCGTGGAGGAGCGGCGCAAGGGTGCTTGAAGGGGCAGACCCGCCGGCGGAGGAGAAGTCATCGGTCGGCGACCGTCATCGGTCGGCGGCCGGAGGTCCCCGCGGACGCCTCAGGTGGGATGCGAGTCCTCGCGGGCGGCGGCGTCGATGAGCTTGGTGAGACCGTCGCGCAGCTCCTCGAGCTCGGGGAGCCCCATGCCGAGCCGGGCCATGATCGCCGTCGGGATGCGCTCGGCTTGGCGTCGGGCCCGGCGGCCCTTGGTGGTCAGGGTGATGGCGAGGGCGCGGTCGTCGCGCGGGTCGCGACCACGGGTCACCATGCCGCCCACCTCCAGCCGCTTGAGCAGGGGGGACAGGGTCGCGGGCTCGAGGCTGAGCCGTTGCGCCAGGTCGGACACCTTGAGCGGCGACTCCTCCCACAGCGCGAGCATCACGAGGTACTGCGGGTGGGTCAGGCCCATGGGCTCAAGCAGCGGTCGGTAGAGCGCGATGACGTTGCGGGAGGCCACCGCCAGGGCGAAACAGACCTGCCGGTCGAGGGCGAGCAGGTCCGGTGCAGCTGGCGCGCTGCTGGCGGGGGAGCGGGTCACGATTTCATCCTAGGGCCTCCGCAGCGTACCGTTAGCGTCGTAATCATTCGTACACTAACTATCGGAGCACCATGGCGGGCAACGGCAAGAACGAAGGTCTTTCGCTGGGCTACCGGATCGGGTACGGCGTGAAGTACGTCGGGTGGCACCTGTTCGGTCCGGCCCAGCTCACCGAGGGACAGGACCCGCACATGCGCCTCAAGCGCCAGCGCGCGGCGAAGGTCGAGGCCGCCCGTGCAGCCCGGATGGGCGGCTGAGCCCAGGAGGACCGGTGCCAGCCGTTCAGCTGGCGCGGCTGCTGGAGATGTCGACGAAGTACTGGGCCACGTCCGGGTTCGAGAGACGCAGCGCTCCGATGCGTGGTGAGGTGCCGTAGTTGTTCTCGGCGTCCGGGTCGGCCCCCGCCGCGAGCAGGGCGACGATGGTCTCGCCACGCCCGCGCGAGGAGCACATGGCGCGCCACAGCGGGGTGTTGCCCCACTGGTCGCGAGCCTCGAGCGGAGCGCCGGCTGCCACGAGCAGCGGCACCATCTCCGCGCGCTGGTACTGCGCGGCGAAGTGGAGCGGGGTGTAGCCGCCCGTGTCCGCGAGCGACACGTCATACCCGCGCTGCACCAGCCCGCGGGCGAGCTCGAGGTCGCCGTCGGCGGCGGCGTAGTGGAGGTCGGTGCGGCCCTCCGGGTCCAGGTCCATGACCCGTATGGTGCCGACGGCCGGTCCCGGATGTGGCGAAATGGCGGTCCACTCAGCCGGTCGGGGGAGCTGACAGGTTCTCACCGGCGATGTGGACGGGACGGTCCACGCGGCGTGCAGCACACTGGACAGGGCCCTGGCTCCGATCCGGAAGGCATCATGACCGACAGCGAACGCACCGCAGACGGCGCAGGACTCCCGTGGGCCCAGCGCCCCGCCCACCGGTTGTGGGTGCAGGAGCGGTTCGCGCGGATGATCGATTTCGTGCAGCCGAGCGTGCTGCCCGATGGTGGGTTCGCCTACCTCGGCGGTGACGGCGCACCGATGGCCGGTCGTGAGCCGTCGCTGCTGCTGACGGCCCGGATGACGCACGTGGCGGCGCTGGCCTCGGTGCTGGGCCTGCCCGGCTCCGAGCGACTGCTCGCCCACGGACTGTCCTCGCTCGACGGGGCCTTCCGGGACGAGGTGGAGGGCGGCTGGTTCGGCACGCTGGAGCGCTCCGGTCGCAAGACCGCATACGAGCACGTGCACGTGGTCCTGGCCGCGGCCTCAGCGCTCGCGGCGCAGGCCCAGGGCGCTTCGGTGGGTGACCCTCGGGCCCTGGCGCGGGAGGCGACGCGCATCGTGGAGGAGAGGTTCTGGCGTGAGGACGAGGGCGCGCTGTGCGAGTCGTGGTCGGCCACGTGGGAGGACCCCGAGGACTACCGCGGCGCCAACGCCAACATGCATGCGGTCGAGGCGTTCCTCGCCATCGGCGACGCGCTCGACGAGGACCTCTGGCACGAGCGCGCGCTGCGGATCTGCGAGCGGATCGTCGACAAGCACGCCCGTGCTCGCGACTGGCTGCTGCCCGAGCACTACGACGCGCAGTGGCAGGAGCTGCCGGACTACAACAGCGACAACCCCAACGACCCGTTCCGACCGTATGGCGCAACGTATGGTCACCTGCTCGAATGGGCCCGGCTGCTGTGCGCGTTGCACGCCTCCCCGCGGGTGGCGACCCCTGCGTGGGTGCTCTCGGCCGCAGGAGACCTGGCACGAAAAGCGTTGTCCGCCTGGGGAGTCGATGGTCGCGAGGGGCTGGTCTACACCGTCGGCTGGGACGCCAAGCCGGTCTCGGGCATCCGCCTGCACTGGCCGGTCTGCGAAGGCATCCAGGCGACCGCTCTCCTCGGCGCCCTGACCGGGGAGGCCGAGTGGGAGCGGTGGTACCGCAGGCTGTGGGACCACGCGGCGGCCTACTTCGTGGACAGCACAGGCAGCTGGATCAACGAGCTCGACGAGGACATGCGCGAAGGGTTCGCCGTGTGGCCGGGTCGACCGGACGTCTACCACGCGACCGGTGCCTACCTGGCCCCACTGCTGCCAGCCTGGCCGTTCATGACGGTGGCAGCGACGACGCTCACGTAGGGGCAGGGCAGCCCGCGTCGGGTGCCGCGTCCGTGGCGCAGGCGCCAGGTCAGTGGGCCAGCTTGAGGCCCACGACCCCGGCCACGATGAGGCCCAGGCACAGCAGCCGCACCACGGACGCGGGTTCGTCGAGGGCGACGATGCCGTAGACGGCGGTGCCGACCGCACCGATCCCGACCCACACCGCATACGCCGTCCCGACGGGCAGGGTGCGCAGGGCGAAGCCGAGCCCTCCCATCGAGGCGAGCATCGCCACGGCGAAGATCGCTGTGGGCACGGCCCTGGTGAGCGTGCGGGACTCCGCGAGGGCTGACGCCCAGACGGTCTCGAGCATTCCCGAGATGACGAGTGCGATCCAGGCCATGACCAACCTCCGGTGCACCGTCGTGTCCGACCGGGTACGGCGCGCTCGTCCGGAGCCCTGCTGGGGCTTGATCGCAGTCTACAAAGTCCGTGCGTGCTTCCCTCTGGTCACCGTCGCGGCCCCTTCCTACGCTGGTTCCATGGCATCTGGGAGGCCGGCCCCGGGGCGGGGCGCCACGCTGGACATCGATGAGGATGTCGTCGTGCGCCAGTACCGCTACCTCCTCACGACGGCCACGGTCGACGCGCTGGAGGGCATCCACGTCGAGGTGCTGTGCGGTATGCCCGAGGGTGATCGCCGGATGGTGCTCGAAGCGCTCTGCGACGCGTTCGCGACGGGCTTGCACGTGGGGTCGGACCAGGTCGCCAAGGTCGCGCACCTCGTCGCGGTCGGGGCGCACCGGGCCCCCCGTGCCTGGCTGGCGAGCCTCGACCCCGCGTTCGCCCGGGCGTTGGCCCAGGAGGTGCTGGAGACAGAGGCGTCGTTCGGCCGTTTCAACGGCTACGCGCAGTGGGACGGGGTGTCGCCCGAACCCGTGGAAGAGGCCGGCCCCAACGACGGGTTCGACCCCAACGCCAACCGCCGTCGTATCGACCTGGACCCGCGGCTCCGGTCGTTTCGCGGCTTCAGCGGTCTCGGCGGCTACCCCTGATCTCAGGGAGATGACCGCGGGCTCGGCCGAGTGTTGGGCCCTTCGGCCCTGTGCCGCCGCGCGGAAAGGGGTGAGCGTGTGGCGGTAGGAGGTCGACATGGGCGCCGCTGCACCTCGTACCAGCAAGAGGCCGTCGAGCCGTGCCAGCACCGCACGTGGGCCGGACGGTGTGGCAGGCCCCGTGGTTCGCACTGCAGGTCTCGGCAAGCGGTTCGGGTCCACCTGGGCGCTGCGTGACCTCGACCTGCAGATCGAGCCGGGCGAGGTGTTCGGCTACCTCGGTCCCAACGGCGCCGGCAAGACGACGACCCTGCGACTGCTGCTGGGGCTGCTCCGACCGTCGACGGGCAGTGCCGTGGTCTGCGGTCACGATGCCTGGAGCGAGCCGGTCGCGGTGCACCGGAAGGTGGGCTACCTGTCCGGCGAGGGAGGCACGTACCCACGGCTCACCGGGCAGCAGCACCTGGATCACCTGGGCGCCCTTCGGGGCGTGCCGTCCCAACGCCGGGCGCACGAGCTGGCGGAGAGGTTTGACCTCGACCTGGGCCGTCAGGCCGCAGAGCTCTCGAGGGGCAACCGGCAGAAGCTCGCCCTGGTGCTCGCCATGATGGCGCCCACAGAGCTGCTCGTCCTCGACGAACCCACGAGCGGGCTGGACCCCCTGGCCCAGCAGGAGTTCCACCTCTGCGTGCGTGAGCAGGCTGACGCCGGCGGCGCCGTCCTCCTCAGCTCACACGTGTTGGCCGAGGTGCAGAGGATGGCGGACCGGGTCGGCGTGCTGCGCGAAGGGCGCCTGGTGGCGGTGGAGGGTCTCGACGCCCTGAGGGCCAGGTCGATGCACCACGTGCGGGCGACACTCGACGCACCGCCACAGGCCGTCGACTTCGGTGCGCTGCCGGGGGTGCGGGACCTTGTCGTCAAGGGTTGCGAGATCTCTTGCAACGCACCGGAGTCCGCCCTGGACGGGCTGGTCAAGGCGTTGGCCCTATACCCCGTCCGGGACCTGACGTGCACCGAGGCCGAGCTCGAGGAGGCCTTCCTCGGCTTCTACACAGGCGGTGACCACGATGCTGACTGACGTTTGGCGCAAGTCGCTGTACGACCAGCGTCGTGCCCTGGTGGGCTGGACGGCCTCGATCGTCGGCGTGGTCCTCCTGTATGCGGCGATGTGGCCGAGCGTGCGGAACCAGCCCTCCCTGAGCGACTTCCTGGACAAGATGCCCGAGGCCTTCCGTTCGTTGTTCGCCTCTGCGGGTGCAGACATGTCCACCCCCGCCGGATACATCCAGATCGAGCTCCTGTCGTTCATGGCCCCGGCCCTGCTCATCGTGTATGCGGTGGGACAGGGTTCGACGGCCATCGCCGGAGAGGAGGACCACCACACCATCGACCTGTTGATGGGGGCGCCGGTGAGCCGCGCCACGGTCTTGCTGCAGAAGGCGCTGGCGCTCGTCCTGGGCACGGCATTCCTCGCCGCGGCCACGGGACTGGCCCTGGTCGCGGAGGGCTGGCTCTTCGACCTGAGTCTGCCCGTGCGGGGAGTCCTGGCGGCCATGGTGCACCTGACCGGGCTCTGCCTGGTGTTCGGCGGGGTGGCGCTCGCCATCGGTGCAGCCACCGGCCACGCGGGGCTTGCGCGCGGAGCCGCGGCGGCCCTGGTGGTCGTCACGTACCTCGTCAACGGGCTCGGGCCGATGGTGAGCTGGCTGGAACCGGTGCAGAAGCTCTCACCCTTCTACCAGTACTCCGCCCACGACCCGCTCCGGACGGGAATGTCGTACCCAGCGCTCCTCGTGTCGGTCGTGACGTTCCTCGTGCTCGTCGCGGTCGGTGTGTGGGGCTTCGCCCGAAGGGACCTCCGCGGCTAGCGTCCTCACTGACTGCGTTCCTCGGGAGTGGCCCGGCGCACCACGAGGCGGGTCCACGCCCCGACGTAGATCCGGTCGTCCTCGGAGAGCTCGCGGCGCTGGCCGGGTGGCACGGGGTCGGTCGGCAGCGGCCCGCTGGCCGGCCCGACATACGTGCCGTTCGAGGACTGGAGGTCCTCGACCCACCAGCGCTGGCCGTCGGTGGTCAGCTGGGCCTGGCGGCGGCTCACCCCCGAGTCGCCGGTGCAGTCGATCTCGGGGTGGATGTTGCGGCTCGCGGACGGGCGGCCGATGAGCACGCTCTTCGCAGCCAGCTCGACGACCGCGGGCAGACCCGGTGACGGGCAGGGCTCGTCGCTCTCCTGGGCCTGGTACCAGTCCGGGTCCACCCAGACCTCGGCCACCCACTCGACGGCGATGGCGGGGGCCAGCGGGCCGGCCGTCCCCCCAGATCCGACGTCCGGGGCCGACCCGGCGTCCGGGGCCGACCCGGCGTCCGGGGCCGACCCGGCGTCGGCGTCGGGGCTGCCGGGACCCTCGGCCGTGGAGGGGTCGGGCGGGCGCGGCAGCGTGCCAGTGGTGAAGTCGTAGCCGCACGCCTCGCAGAACAGCTCTGACTCGTCATGGGGAGAGCCACAGTTGGGGCAGGACTGGGGGCCTGACGCGCTGGGCACCGGCAGGCCCTTGGCCACCGTCGCAGAGGCGTCCGGGTCGGGCGCGGCGACTGGAGCTGAGGCGGGAGCCGAACCGGAGGCGTCCGCACCGCCAACCGCCGTCACCGGGATGGGCGCCCCACACGTGTCGCAGTAGTCGCTCGACGTCGACGCGTGCCCGTTCGGGCAGGTGAAGGTGCTCATCGCCGCACCACTCGCCGGTCGTGGTCCGAGGCCAGGGCGCCGGGCCTCACTTCTTCACCCGGGTGGTCTTGGTCGACGCCGTGTCGAGGGCCATCTCGTCGAGCTTGTTGACGCTGCGCTTGAGGCGGACGGTGCCGGTGCCCGCGTCCTCGATCTCCACGATCTTGCGCAGCCTCGTCGTCGCCTCCTCGTTGCCGGTCTCGACCGCGAGCTGCACGGCCCGTCCCAGCTTCACGGTGGCCGTGTCGGTGTCGCCCGCAGCCTTGGCCGCCAAGCCGTCCTGGATGGCCTCGGCCAGCTCGGCCTGCCCCGTGTAGTGCGCGACAGCCGGGTCGATCCGCGTGGTCAGGGTGTCGTCGTTGGACCACATGGCCTTGACGAGCCCCTGCGCCACCACCGCGTCGTCCACGGCCACCTGCACCCGCGCGGCCAGCTGCTCCTGGCCGACGACCTTCGCCGGCAGGCGCACGGCGACGTGGTAGTCGCGTGACTCGTCACCCCAGGCACCGGTCGGGTAGGCGCCGGTGAGCGCGTTCACCTCCTGGCGCCGCGTCGTGAGGTCGTCGACGGTCGGTGAGACCTGGCGGACGAAGATCACCTGGGCTCCTTGCGGCGCCCACACCCGCAGGCGCGCGTCGGCGACCCCGCGACCCATCGACTGGCGCATGATCTGCTCGAAGTCGGCCGCCATGTCGCTCGAGTCGGCGATGAGGTCGACGCTGCCGAGCAGCGCGGTGGCGATCTTGCGCACCTCGGCAACCTGCCAGTTGGAACCCACACCGCGGCAGTCGCACTGGAAGCGGCCACGGGCCGCGTCGACCGCGGCGCTCAGCTGCTCCGGCGTCTCGTGCTGGTTGTAGCCGTCGGTGAGCAGGATGGCGTGCCGTTGGGTGGCGCTGGGGACCGAGGCGAACAGCTTGGTGGCGAGCGCGAGCCAGGTGCCCATGGCCGTCCCACCGTCGGCCCAGAACCGGGCCACCGCGGCCTTGGCCTCCGAGCGCGTGCGCGCATCCATCCGCACCATGCCCGAGCGAGAGTCCGGCGGATAGGCCAGCTTCGCCTCGTGGCTGCCGGCGACGACGGCGAACCACACACCGTCGAGGACCTGGTCCAGCGCGGTCGCAGCAGCCTGCTGGGCTGCGACGATGTTCGAGCCCTTCATCGAGCCGGAGGTGTCGACGATGACGATCTCGGCGGCATCACCCGACCCCGACTGTCCGGCCTCACCCGCCCCGGAGCAGCTGATGGTGACGATGGCGTGGACGTCGGTGCCCCCGTCCGGCAGGAACTCGTTCTGGTAGACGTCAGCTGTGAATGTGGCCATCTGGCTGGACTTCCTCTCGGTGTGGCTCGGACTGTCGAGCCGGTGCGGCGACGGAATGTGCGGTGGAGTCCGGTGGGCGCGCCTCGACGCGAGCCAGGGCCACGGTGATGTTGTCCTGGCCACCCTGGGCGTTGGCCCAGTCGACCAGTGCCCCGGCCAGCCGGAGGGGTTCGGCCTGCCGGAGGGGTTCGTCGGGCGAGGTCCCGCGGGCGGCGGTCGCGGCCACGAGGGAGGCGAGGTCGTGCGCCTCCGAGCAGTAGTTCCAGAGACCGTCGGAGCAGACCAGCAGCCACCCGGGGACGTCGAGGCGCAGGGACACCGTTCGTGGGGTGTGGTCCGGAGCGTCGATGCCGAGCCACCGGGTGATCGCGTGGGCCTGCGGACCGCTCTCCGCATCGGCCCGCGGCACGCCGAGGGCGATCTGTTCGGCGGCGTACGAGTCGTCGACGGTCAGCAGCCGCGACGTCCCGGTGTCCGGGAGCCAGTAGGCGCGGCTGTCGCCGACCCAGCCGACGGTGAGCTCAGCGCCGTCCAGCGCGGCTGCGACGAAGGTGCACGACGCCGGGTTGCCCGGACCGGCGGTGGTGTTGGCGATGACTGCCTCGTTGGCGGCGTCCGCAGCGGCGACGAGCGCCCTGGTGCTGGCTGCGACCCAGCTGGCGACGCTGCCCGTCGCCCGGGGCGCGCTGGCGTCGAGCACGTCGCGCGCGGCCCTGGCCGCGGCGAGACTGGCCACGTCCGAGTCCGTCGAGGACGAGACCCCGTCGCAGACGACCAGGACGGCGTGGCCGCCGGGTCCGGGTCCAGCGGCGAGGGCGACGGCATCTTCGTTGCGGGTATGGCGCACGCCGCGGTCGCAGACGGCAGCCACCCATGGGGCTGGCAGCTCGGTGAAGTGGTTGCGTGGGTTGGCGGCAGCGGCCCCGCACTGGGTGCAGTAACCGTCGTCCGCAACCTCACCGCCACACTCGTGGCAGGCCTGACGGGGGGCGGCCTCGGAGGTTGTCGGCAACGGAGACTCCGTTGCCGGAACCTCCGGCACAGGAACCTCCGGACCTGAAGCAACCGGCGCGGCAGCAGTCGGCTCAGGCGCAGGCGCAGGCTCGGGAGCGGGGGGCAGGCCGAGGTCTGCACCGCACGCCTCGCAGTAGCGCTCCCCGGTCGCTACGGCGCTGGTGCACGACGGGCAGATCAGCGGGTCGCCGACCGGCTCCTCGACGGCGCTCACCGCGCCGTCCTCCTGGGCGCGCATCATCTCAACGTCCAACGGCGCACCGCGTTCGCCTGGTCCACGAGGTGCACCTTCTCCTCGCGGCTCGAGGAGTAGCGGGCGAGGTCGCGGTATGCAGCCTCCAGCCCGTCGCGCAGGGCCGGCTCGGCAGCCGGGCGCCCGCCGATGACCACCGTCGTGTCGGCGCCGTGGGACTCGACGAGGCCCAGCGCTGCGCCGAGCACCTCGACCCGGAAACGAGATCGGTCGACCGGGTCGATGGTCAGGCTCTCGATGCTGTCGAGGGCGGCCGCCAGCGACGGCAGCCCGCCGCCCGACTCGGCGAGGAGCCCGGCGCGGCGGCGACGCGCCTGGGTGAAGGCACGGCTGGTCGGGGGCACGAGGTCGAGCGCGCGGACCGCGCCCTCGACGTCCCCGCGCCCGGCGCGGATCCTGGCCAGGCCGAAGGCGGCCGGCGCGATGTAGTTGGCGTCGGTGCGTGCGCAGACGACGTAGAGCGACTCGGCGACGTCGGTGTCACCACCGGTCTCGCACGCGAACGCGAGGGCCAGCTTGGGCGCGAGCTCGCCGGGCACCTGCCCGTAGACCGCGTTGAACGCGCCCTGCGCCTCGGACGTCTGCCCACGGGCGAGCGCGACCAGGCCCGACATCCATACGGCGCGCCACTCCCACGGGTCGTCGCCGAGCAGCTCCCGGACCGCGTCGTCCACGCGGTACAGCTCCCCTGCCTCGAGCGCCGCCCGCGCGCGGGCCAGCAGCACCTCCGGGCTGGTGGTCGGCGCAGCCTGCAGAGCGGCCAGGCGCTGCGTGGGGTCGTCGATGCTCACGGTGCGCAGCCAGGGCATCTGCGGGTCGCTGTCGTCGGTGCGCAGGAGGGGGAGGTCCTGCCAGTACAGGGAGTCGTCGGCGACCGTGGGGACGTCGAAGAGGATGGACGACGTGGAGTGTTCGGCAGCGCCCTCGCGCGCGGTGGAGACCACCTCGCGCAGCACTCCGAGCAGCTGCACGCGCAGCTCGTCCGCCGACACGAAACGATCCGCGGGGTCGGGCGCGCACGCCTTGAGCAGCAACCGGTAGAGCGAGTCGTGCTCGAGGAACAGCGGTGTCTGCTCGACGGGCGGGAGGGAGGAGACGTAGGTGCTCTGGTAGCCGCGGAACTCCATGGCGAGCACGACCAGTGTGCGCCCGATCGTGTAGATGTCCGAGGCCACCGAGGGGCCGACGTGCGGCACCTCCGGCGCCTGGTAGCCCGTGGTGCCGTAGATCGCGGAGTCGAGGTCGTCGAGGCGGCGCACGCCGCCGAGGTCGATCAGCTTGACCGCATCACCGACCTGGATGAGGTTGTCGGGCTTGAAGTCGCAGAAGACGAGGTTGAGGTCGTGCAGGTACTGGAAGGCCGGCAGCACCTCGATGATGAACGCCATCGCCTGGTCGACCGGGAGCGGGTCGTACACGCCGCCGGCCGCTCGCATCCGCTGCTTGAGCAGGTCCTTGAGCGAGGTGCCGCCGACGTACTCCATGACGATGTAGCCGGCGCCCTCGTGCGTCACGAAGTTGTAGATCTCGACGATGAGCGGGTGCTCGACCTGGGCGAGGAACATGCGCTCGGCGATGGCTGCCGCGAGGGCGTCGGGGTCGCCGGAGTTGAGCAGGCCCTTGAGCACCACCCAGCGGTCGGAGACGTTGCGGTCCCGCGCGGCGTAGATCCAACCGAGGCCACCGTGGGCGATGGCGCCGGCGACGACGTACTGCCCGCCGACGACATCGCCCTCCTTCAGCTTGGGGGTGAAGGAGAACGGGTTCCGGCAGGTCGGGCAGAAGCCCTCGGTGCGCCCCGGCTGACCGTCGCGGGACCGTCCCACCGCAGCCCCGCACGACGGGCACGTGCGTCGTTCCTCCGGAACCATGGGGTTCTTCAGCACCGCGCCGGCGGCGTCGACCGCCGGCACCGGTGGGATCGAGGTCAAGCCGGCACCGAGCCGAGCCCCCCGCAGACGGGTCGACGTGGTGCCGACCCTGCGGGTGACCTTGCTGCCCGCGGCACTCGCGCGGGCCGAACCCAGGGCCGCGGAGGCGAGCTGGTTGGAGGCCCGCGAGACGGTCGAGGGTGAGTGGGCCACTCCGGCCGGGGACGTCGCGACCGAGCCGACGGACGCCGAGGCGCTCGAAGCGCTGGACGAGCCCTGAGCGCTCGAGGTGCCCTCGGGACCGGGGGAGCCGCAGATGTCGCAGTACCCGTCGAGGATGGTCCCCGTGCAACCGGGCTGAACGCAGGCGGTCGTGCTCACGATGAGCCTCCTCCGTCGGGACGTGGGCGGTGCGGTCGCTCCTCGACGCTGCGCAGGTATGCCGCGCAGGCAGCCACGAGGGCGCGGACGCGCACCAGGTCGGTGGGTTCACGGTCGAGCGCACCGACTGCTCGTCGTTGCAGCTCCGCGAGGTCGGCAAGGGCCTCGTCCGATCGCGGTGAGGCGCGGCGGTCGGCGGCCTTCGCGGCATACAGGTCGAGGGTGACCCTCAGCTCATCGCGCTCGGAAAGGGCGGCTGCGTAAGCGTTCTGGGCCATGGTCATGGCCCGACCAACCGCGTCGAGCCGCGCGAGGTAGGCGTCCACGGCGGCGGGGTCGGTGGGCACCGGCCCGAGCATCGACACGTCGGGCACGGCAAGGCGCGGGGCGGGGGCGACCTGGGCGACGCAGCGCGCGGCCAGGATCCGCAGCGCACCACCGCGCGCTTCGAGCTCGGTCCGCAGGGCCTTGGCCCTCTCTTCGTCGTGGGCGCGGGCACGGCGGTTCGAGGCGCCGACGATCAGGTCGCGCTCGGCGCGAGCCGCATCCTGCTCCAGCGGACCCAGCAGGCCGCCGACGTCGGCGCCGCGCTTGGCCCGGGCCACCACGTCGGTCACGCGGGTGTCGAGCCGGTCGAGCACGGCGACGGCAGCGGCGTGCACCCGCGCGGGCTCCCGGTCGACCAGGTCGCGGATACGTTCGACCGAGGCGCGCAGGCCCCGGACGCGCGCCTGCAGGTCGGCCTCCGACGGGTCCAGCCCCAGCCGCGCGCGCAACGAGGCGGCGAGGGCGTCGGACAGCCGGCAGGCCTCGGGCAACGAGACTGCCAGCGCCCCTGCCACTCCCGTCGCGCCGCGGGGCGTGGCACCCGGCGTGGTGCCGGGCGTCGTGCCAGGCGACCCTGACGGTCGGGAGACCGTGGCGTCGAGCCGCCCCCACACGAGGGTGGACAGGCGCGCGAGCTCGGTCGGACCGACCCGCCCGGAGTCCCAGGTCGCGACGAGGAGGTCGTGCCGGTCGGCAACCCCCTTCCAGAGCGCCATCGAGAGCAGCAGGTCGGCGGTGTATGCGGCGCCGTCCGGGGCCGCGAGCGCCGCCTCGTCGAGCACGTCCAGCTCGGCCTTGCGGGCGTCACGCCAGCTGCCCAGTGCCTCGAGGTAGTGCAGCGCCTCGCTGGCGACGAGGGGCTGGCCGAGCCGGCCGGGGGCTGCCGGCGCGGTGGCGCCGTTCATCGCGGAGATCACGGTGTCCGCCCGTACACCGGCGTAGGGGGAGACGGCGCCTTGCCGAGGGAGCTCGCGAGCCACGTGTTGTAGCTCTTGGTCCAGCGACCGTCGGAGCGCATCTGCGCAAGGACACCGTTGACGAACCGCACGAAGTCGACGTGCTGCTTGTTCACGCCCAGGCCGTACGGCTCGGCGGTGAAAGCCGGCGCCTTAACGACCTCGGCGTAGGGGTCCTGCGCCGCCAGCCCCGCGAGCACGGTGTCGTCGCCGGTGATGGCGTCGACCTTGCCCTGCTGGAACAGCACCAGGCAGCCGGTGTGGGTGTCGGCACCGACGGCCTGGACGGACCGGAAGGTGCGCAGCTTGTCCATGCTCGTCGAGCTGTTGGGCGCGCAGACCTTCTTTCCGGCGAGGTCCTGGATGCCCTTGATCGGGCCGCCGCTGGCGGTCTTCTCACCCAGTCGTACCAGCACCTTCTGGCCCGAGCGGTAGTACTCGCTGGAGAAGGCGATGTCCTTCCAGCGGGCGCAGGTGATCGTCATGTTGCGCGCCACGATGTCGACGGTGCCGTCCTCGAGGGAGGGCAGGCGCTGGGCCGCGGTGATGACCTTCAGCTCGATCTTGTCGGGGCGACCGAAGATCGCCTGGGAGACGGCGCGGAGCATGTCGATGTCGAAGCCCTCGATCTGCCCGGAGACCGGGTTGCGCGCGCCGAGCAGGAGCGTGTCGGCCGAGACGCCCGCGATGAGGCGGCCGCGTTTCTGGATCGTGTCCATGTAGCTGCCCGACGGCATCCGGCCGGGCGAAGGCATGGCGGCGGGCGGGGCGTAGGACTGCAGGCAGTTGGCGGTCACGACGTCGGTGCTGGAGGGCGCCGGCGAGGGTGTTGCCGTGCCGGTCGGCGACGGTGTCGCGGATGCCGCCGGCTTGGGCAGGGGAGTCGGGTCGTAGGCGCCGGCCGTGGTGCACGCCCCGGCAGCCAGAGTCGTGGCCAGCGCGGCGACGATGGTGAACGTGCGTCGGCGGCTCACCGGTACTCCTCCAGACGCAGCGAGACGCCCCACCAGACGCAGGCGGCTGCGATCGCTCCAGCCAGCAGCCCGAGCACTGCGGCGAACGGCAGCCAGTCACCGGTGGCGCCGAGCTGTTGCGAGGTCTGGTCGCTCAGTGCGGACAGCTGCTTGCCCGAGCTGGTGTCGAACGCGGTGAAGGTGGCGTTGCCCGTGCCGGATCCCTGGCCAGTGGCGAGCGCGACCGCGCCCTCCCAGTCCCCGGAGTCGTCCAGGGCGCGGATCTTTGTGTGGACCGAGGCGTAGTCGGGCCACGGCAGGGGAGCCATGCCCGAGGACGACGGGTTCTGCCCCAGCCGGGTCAGCTGGGAGGTCACTGTCGCGGCCGAGGCCTGCCAGGCCTTCTCGAACGTCGCGCCGGACCCGCGCGCGATCAGGGTCAGGCTCTCGTTGGACTTCGCGTCGAACCCGGCGATGCGTGCCTGGGCCGTGGCGAGGGTCGCGGCATACACACCGTTGCGGGTGGCATCCACCTTCGTCTGCACGGCGAGCAGCCCGACGGTGCCGGCCACCAGGGTGACGAGCACCACCACCGCGGCGGCGACGAGGGGGAGGTTGAGGTAGCGCCTGGTGCGCCTGGCCAGCCACACGAGGGCCAGCACGAGGACGGCCAGGGTAAGCAGCCCGGCGATGACCAGCCACAGCGCGGCCCGGTCGGCGCGGTCGAACTCCTCCGCGACGCGAGCATTGTTGGCGTCGCTCAGGTTCTTCAGCAGGGGCAGGGCCGTGGTGCGCAGGTCCGCGCTGGCGTTCTTGAGGTACTGCGCCCCGATCGGCAGGGCCTGGCGGTTGTTCGCGCGGGCCTGCTCGACCTGGCCCGTGTAGGTGATCAGCGCTTGGTTGAGCGCCGCCAGGGCGGCGCCGTCGACCGGCTGGTGCTGTGCCGCCTCGGCGATGAGCTGGGACGCCGATGTGATCGCCGTGGTGTAGTCGGCGCGCTGCGCGGGTGGCTCCAACCCACCGACGAGGAAGGCGTTGGTGGCATCGGCATCCGCGCGCACCACGTTGGTCTGGATGGCCTGGATGCGCACGAGCTGGTCGGAGTTCGCGGCCGCGCGGGTGAGGGCACCGTCGGCGGAGCGGAACGACTGGCCGGCGGCGAGCCCGAACAGCAGGGTGGCTGCGACTCCGACCATGCCGAGCGTCCGGAGGTGACCGGGGGTGCCGGACATGGCGACCCTGATCGCGGCGGTCGCAGCCTCCAGCAACCCCCTGATGCCGGTCGCGCGCACGGCCGGCATCGGCGCCGTACCCGTGCCCGTTCCCGGACCTGAGCCGAGCGCGGCGGGAGTGCCGACCGCACGCCCGGATGGTGGGAGCGCCGGCGGGGGCGGAGCCGCGGACGTGGTCGCCGGGGGCAGGGAGGGGGTCACGAGGTGCCTCCGGGGTATGGGGCGCGGTCACCGGGGTCCGGGGACGCGGGTGCCGGTCCAGCCTGAGACGCAGGGACGGGGGGCGCGGCTCCCTCGTCCAGCGGTTCCTCGTCGAAGTCGCGCGCGACGAGCAGCCGGAGCTGCTCGAGGGTCGGTTCCGGGGTCTCGCGCAGTCGCCACGCGTGGTGGCCGATCGCTGACTCGAGGGCGTTGCGGCTGAACCTGCCGTTGCCGAAGCCGCTGTCGCGCGGAGTGCGGCCGAGCACCTCGCGGAACCGCTCCACGGCGGCCGGCTCCAGCTCGTAGTCGGCACCCAGAGCGAGGTGCTGCAGGATCGCGACGAGCTCGTCGTCCGTGTAGTCCTCGAAGTCGATGGTGGTCCGGAACCGGCTCGCGAGACCGGGATTCGCTGCGATGAACGCCGTCATCGGCGCCGGGTAGCCGGCGACGATGACGACGAGGTCGTCGCGCCGGTCCTCCATCTCCTTGACCAGGGTGTCGACCGACTCCTGGCCGTACTGGTCGCCTCCGGCGAAGCTGCCTGTCAGGCTGTAGGCCTCGTCGATGAACAGCACCCCGCCGGCGGCCGACGAGACGACCTCGGCGGTCTTCGTGGCCGTCTGACCCAGGTAGCCGGCCACCAGCTCGGAGCGATCGACCTCGACGAGGTGGCCGCGCGAGAGCAGCCCCAGGGCCTGGTAGATGCCGCCGACCAGTCGGGCCACCGTCGTCTTGCCGGTGCCCGGGTTGCCGGTGAACACGAGGTGCCGGGTCAGCGTGGGGCTCTTGAGGCCGGCATCCACGCGCAGCTTCTCGACTCGCAGCAGGGCGACCTGCCGGTGGATCTCACGCTTGACCCGCTGCAGCCCGATGAGGCCGTCGAGGTCGGCCAACAGGTCCTCGAGGCTCCGCGCGGGCGGCGTCTGCGTCGCCGTTTCGTCCGGAGTGCCGGGGGTCGTCGGCGCGGGTGCGGCGCCCTGCTGAGGTATGGCGGGTGGCACGACGGACAGCTGGGCAGCGGCCGCGACCGAGGCGTTACCGATGACGCGCATCGTCGGCTCGCCCAGCTCGCAGGCAGCCGCAGCGACTTCGGCCAGGGCCTCGGCGTAGGCCCGGGTGTGCGGGGAACGCTGTGCCGCAAGGGCGCTCAGGGTCGCCGTCGGTGCCCCACGCCAACGACGGCCACGGCTGGCCGAGTCGAAGAAGTCCTGGGTGCTCGCACCGCCCACGGCGACGGCCCAGTCGGCGGCGGCCCTGGGCGCGGACTCGGCCAGGGCCGCGGCGAGGTCGAAGGCCTCTTTGCGCGCTGCCACGGTGTCGGCCCCGGCGGTGCTCGCGACACCGGCCACGACATCGACGGCCTCGTCGAGGGAGGAAGTGCGTTGGGGACTTGAGGGCGCCGGACTCATGACGCGTCGCGTCCAGTCGGTGGCTGGAGGCGGCCGGACCCGCCCGCATCCTCCGCGCTTTGAGCCGTCTGGGGGGAGATCGGTCGGCCACCTGCAACCCCGCCGGGCATCGTCGGGATCGGTGCGGACCCCACGTCGAGCACCCCACCGGTGGAAGCCGACCCGAACTTCTCGGCCAGGAACCGGCCGTGAGCCACGAGGGCGTCGGCGTCGGCGCGGCATACGGCGTCGAAGACCTTGTCCATGGTGGCGGCGAGGAGGTCCAGCTGGTCGATGAGGACCATCAGCGAGGACTTGCCCTGGTCGACGGGACGGTTGTCGGCGAACTGCCGGGGCAGCCGGAGGTAGCCGCCCACCGCCTCCGGGAGGTAGTCGGTCGCGGTGGCCATCACGGAGTAGGCCTGGGGGCTGCCGGCGCCGAGGCTCGGCAGCCGCGGGATGGTGTCGCGCACCACCTGGTCGACGCGGCGGACCCGGGACGCGACCGGCGCCGGCACCGCGCCGGCGGCGACAATCGACTCGACGCGGTCCAGGGACGCGAGGAGGTCCTCGCTGGTCGGGACTGCCGGCACGACGAAGCGGTCCCCCTGGTCGACGTGCTGGCCGCGGCCGAAGAGGCGGCCGAGGAACCCTCCCGACATGTGCTCACTATGCCCGGTCGACTTCTCAGCGTGAAGCACCTGCGGCGCCGCCCAGGTCGAGGGATCCGCTAGCCACGCGGTCGTCATGGCGGTCGACCCGTTCGAGGTAGGCGCGTGACTTGCCGACCTCGGTCTCCAGGGTGCCGATCGTGGCGGCCATGGTGTCCAGGGCCTGCACCTTGAAGGTGTCGATCGCGTCCATGGTCGCGTAGATGTTCTGGAAGGCGGCCTGCAGCTGGGGGAGCCCGATCGTCGCCGAGGCCGCCTGCTGCTGGATCTGCACCGAGTTGTCGCGCAGCATCTCGCTGGTCCGCTCGATCATCCCGCTCGTCGTGGTGTTGAGGGCGGTGATCTGGTCGAGGACGAGCTTCTGGTTGCCCAGCGCCTGCGCCACGATGACCGCGGTGCGCAGCGCCGACACCGTGGTCGTGGAGGCCCGGTCGACCCCCTTGATCAGCTCGATGTTGTTCTTGATGACGATGTCGATCGCCAGGTAGTTCTGGATCGAGACGGCCAGCTGGGTCAGCAGGTCCTGGTGCTTCTGCCGGACGTAGAAGAGCACGTCGTCGCGCAGCGCCTTGGCCTTCTCGGGGTCGGTGGCCTCCAGCTCGGCGATGCCGGCAGCCAGTCGGGCGTCCAGGCGCTCGGCGACGTAGACGTACTGGTTGAGCCGGGCCATGGCGTCCCAGAGGTACTGCTTCTCCATGTTGAGCGCGGCGTTGTCCTTGCCGAGCTCGTCCTGCCCGTCGCGCAGGGCGTGCAGGATGCCGTCGAGGTGGCTCTGCGCGGACTGGTACCTGCGGAAGTAGTCGTTGACCTTGTCGCCGAACGGGACCATCCCGAGGAACTTCTTGGCGCCCGTCGCCTCCTTGGGGTCCAGGCCCTCGATGGTCCGCCGGAGCTCCAGGAGGGTCGAGCCCACCTTGGACCCCTCGGCGAGGCCGCCCTCCTGGAGGGCCTTGACCGGGGAGCTCAGCAGCCGGTTGGACGTCTCGGCGGCCTTGCGTATGTCGCCGTCGCCCATGGTGCGTACGTCGGCGGCCTTGGCGGAGAACTCGGGCGAGCGGGGCGCGGCCGTCATGAGCGAGTCGAGGTAGCTGTCGACCTTGCCGTCGAGTCCGGGCAGGGCCGCGGCCTCCACGGCGGGGGCCATCCTGGGGGCCGCGGTCTCGGCCACGAGCGGGGGAGGCGGGGGCGCCGTGAGGGTCAGCGCGGACGGCGTGCCGGCAGGCGGTTGGAGCGGTGCGGGCTGCGAGTCGGTCATCGTGCTCCCCTGGTTGCTCGAGGGGTCAGCGAGCGGTGCTCGCTCCCCCCGAGTCGACGAACAACCAATCTACGCGGTTCCCCTGCGCCAGCACCGGGGAATTCGCTGCATCGGGTTGCCCCGTTTGGAGGGGTATCTGCTGGTCGATCACTCGTGCGGACCGCCTGATGGTCAGGCTCCCGCGGATCGCGCGCTCCTGGGCACCGGGACTCATGTGCTGCACGCGTCGGAGGGGCATGGTTCGAGTCATGACCGTGAGGACCGAGCGCCCGCCAGCTGCCACTGCGCTGGTCGTCAGCCACTTCGGGATGGCCCTGGTCCTGATGTTGACCGGCGGGGTGCTGACTCAGTTGGCACGTTGTTGCGACGGACAGGGAGAGCCGCCGCCTTGGGTCTACACGCTGGCCGGCGTTCTGCTGGCCGTGGGTCTGATCGTCGTGGCCGTTCGGCTGTGGCGCGGGGCGCTGTCCCGGCGAGCTGCACTGCTGAGTGAGGCGCTCTCGCCAGCAGCGGTCATCGCGGCGGAGGTCTGGGGTGTCCGATACCTGGGTTGGCAGCCACCCCTTCCTCTGGCCATGGCCCTTGTGGTCGTGCTGGTGACCTGGTGGGTGTTGGCGTGGCGCGCCCTGCGTCGGTCGCCGGGGGAGTCCTGGCTGAGGCCGCCGACGCCAGGGGTCGGTCCGTAGCCGGCTTCGAGATGCCGGCGGGCAGGCATCCGATGCATTCGAGCCCTCGGGAACGGCTCGTGTACGGATGCGCTTCGCGGGAGGACGGGACTCAGCGACGTCGAGCGGCCGGAAGGCCTCTGAGCTGCGGAAATGTGGTGCCCTCGGGCAGATTCGAACTGCCGACACCCGCTTTCGGAGCGAGCCAAGAGGTGCACCGTGGAGCGAATTGCATTGTGCTGCAATGGCTCGGGTGTGGTCGTGTACCGGGTTGTTCTGGCTGGGCCGGACCCTGTGGGTACCTCTCAGGTACCTAGGTCAGATGCGCAGACCACTATTCGATCAATCGTTCGTCCGGCGCCGGCGGAACGCAACCACGGCGGTGCCTATTACTGCTGCGATCGACAACCCGATGAGTGGAGTCGTGTCGACCCCGTCACCCTTCAGGCAGGGTAGCGCCAGCATGAATAGGAGTGCGTCGAGGGCAAAGATGACCCAAAGGTTGATCCGGGGCTTTGGCGCGTATCGGCCTGGGTCGTCTCCTGACATTTCAGCCATTGTGGCTTACTCGGCGTCGATTGAGCGGAGAATGGCCGATGCCGCATTGGCTTCATGGGGTCCGACGGGACAGGCAATCCGCAACCTACTGAGTGCCCGTCAGGCGTGCGGCCGTGAGGACTTTGGCTCGGTTTCCGTGATTGATGGGCTGCCGCGTGGTCGTGGTTGTTCGGACCGCTGGAACAACTCGCGTGTCCTGCTCGGTGTCCTTCTCCCCGGCGCGAGGTGCGATCAGTCGTCGCCGCCCAGGGTGACGTATCCGTCGGTCCAGTTGATCTCGTCCATCGTGTACTCGTCGACCAGGAAGCACTCCGGCTCATCACGAAATCCGGGCGCCTCCTTGAGCTGGGTCCGCGCTGCTGACACAGCGTCAATCGAACTGAAGATGCCGATGACCTTGAACTCGTCGAGGTCTTCGTCGTACGAGACATCGCCGAAGTCGTCGCGGTGCACCACGTCCTGCGGCTCGGAGTCGATTCCGTGGTGGATGTGCTGCAGCAGGTACGCGATCACGCGGCCCAGACTAGGTCGCTTGTCGGCGTCCGGGGCGACGTCTTGGTCGGCCAGGATGAGCCACCGAGCCGATAGCGGAGCAGGGGAGCCTGACGGAGTGGTCGGGTCAAGGGTGGCCGGAGGCCATCACGGAGTGACGCGTAGCGCCCTTGATCCGACCCGGAGGTGGGCGGAGAGTGGAGCGAAGGATCGGCGGCTCAAAGGTGAGTCATCCAGCCTGAGCTTGGCGCGCGTGGTCGAGATCGCCTCGAGTGAGCAGGGGCAGCGTGGTGAGCTCGATGTCGCTCAAGGCTGTGCCCGGGGTAGGGCTCCGGTCGATCGCGCAGATGACCGTCTGGACGGCGGCGCCAGCTGCGCGGAGCGCGTGCGTGGCGTCCCGGACTGCGCCGCCTGTGGTGACGATGTCTTCGACGATGGTGATGCGGCGTCCTGCTACATCGGCGCCTTCGGCGAGGCGTCGGGTGCCGTACTCCTTGGCCTTCTTGCGGACGAACAGCGCGGGTATCCCGGTGATGCTGCTGATCATGGTGGCGAGGGGGACGCCGCCGAGCTCCAGGCCGCCTAGGAGGTCGGTGTCTTCCGGCACGAGCGGTTGCATGGCTTCTGCGACTCGGCGAAGGAGTTGGGGGTCGGACTCGAAGAGGTACTTGTCGAAGTACTCCGTTGCGGTCTGGCCGGACCGAAGGGTGAAGCTGCCGGTCAGTCGGCAGGTGCGGTCGATGTCGCGGGCTAGTTCGGCGAGAAGGTCAGGCTGCACGCGCGCATGCTCTCATGATCGGCAGATGAGGGACGGCGTCTGGTTTGCGACCTGGGCGCCGTTGTTCCTTGTGGGCTGGGGGGTGCGCGCAGGGCGCGAAGCGCCCAGGGCGCGGCGGTCCCCCTCGCGGGGCCCCGGGCCTCGAGGCGGAGCCGCGCTTGATGCTCATGTGCCACACATGTGCTACGTCGGGGGCTGTGCCCCCTCGCGAAAGCCTACGGTGCCCCATGGCGGCACCTGACCTGCAGATTTGTGGTGGTGCCCTCGGGCAGATTCGAACTGCCGACACCCGCTTTAGGAGAGCGGTGCTCTATCCCCTGAGCTACGAGGGCGGGGCATGGCTGAGGCTGTTGGTGCGACCGGCTTGGCCATGCAGCGGCCAGCGTAGCCCAAGGGACTCACATGTCCGATCACGGGCTCGCTGGTCCAGCGCGGACCGTTGGATGGAGGCGCGAAGGCCCGGGCCGTCCGGCGCGGGCGGTCCTACCCTCTCCCTGTGACCAGACGGTTCCAGCTCGCTCGCTTCGCGTCCATGCTCATGGGCTTCGCGCTGCTCGCAGGCAGCTTCTTCGCCTACTCGCTGGTCTCGAAGCACATCGGAAGCGACCTCGTCCGGTGGTTCGCCGGAGCCGCCAGTCTCGTCGTGGATCTGTGGCTCGCCTACGCGGTCAACGCAACAGTGGTCGCGCGAGTCGACCCGGACGGAGCCCAGCGAGCCGCGGTCGAGCGCGAACGAGAGGCCACCCGCCGCGGTTAGGGGCCCACAAGAAGCAGAGGTGCTTACTGGCCCGAAACGACGATGGTGGGCGGCCCGCGAGCGATGCGGTCCGCGTCCTGACAGGACCTCAGCGGAACTCGACCCTCGCTGCGGTGTCGCACGCTCTGCTGGTCGGTGGAAATTGCGGGTGTCGGGTCCAGTCGTTCCGTGCCGTGATGGCGCACTCGTAGTAGCCGAGCACGTTGTGGATGCCGTCTGGCACGCTCAGGACGTGGGCCGTGGGCCCGAGTTGACCCGCTGCGGTTCGGGTGGCGGCCCGCGGGCTGAACGAGTCCAGGTCGCCGGACATCAACAGCATGGGTAGGGCCGTCCGGCTGAGGGGCGGCTCCGAGGAGAGCGAAGGGACCTTCCAGGCGTCACAGACCCGCGAGTAGGGCGACGCGTCGAAGACCATGGAGTAGGCCGCTTGGCCTGTCCCCGGCATTCGAGCCGCATCCGGGGGCGTGCGGTTCGACGGTGGTGTGCTGCAGACGTTGGTGAGGAAGAGCCCCAGGCTGAATCGTGTGTCACGACACCGTGGTCGGTAACCGCTGCAGAACAACGGATCCTTGGCCACCAACGTGGCGAGCTCCGGCGCGAGGTGACCGTGTGCAGCCTCGTCGATGATGCGAGGCAGAGCCGTCAGCGGTCCCCCCTCGCCGCCCAGCGTGAAGCGTGCGGCCCGGACGAGCTTGGCGCCGTCGACCAGGACGGCCACCTTCTGAGCGCCGACCTGAGCCGTGCCCCGCAAGGGGTGGTTGGTGGTGCTGGCGAGGGCCCGGATCCACAGCGTGCCGAGCTCGGGATGGGCCGCCCGGCAGTTCGGGGCCTGCCCGCATTCGCGGAACAGGGCGTCGAGAGTCTGCCGCAGCGCCACCGCGTCCTGGCGCGACGCGGTAGGTCCACTGAACCGGGGTGAGTCGAGGTATGCGGCCTGCAGCCGATGGGGAAAGAGTCGGAGGTACTCCATGAGCACGGCTGACTGGGTCCCATACGAGGCGCCCATGGCCCAATGATCGACCCCGGCGGCGGCTCGGAGGTCCTCGACGTCCTGCGCCATCGCCGTTGCGGTGTAGTCGGCCGGTTCGACCCCGTGCGCACGCAACCGTGCTGCGCACCGGCCAACCGCCGCAACGAACGCGGTGAGGACACCCGGGTCGTCGTCTCGCGCGGCGGCCGCTTGCGGACCCAGCGGATCGACCTCGGGGCAACGAAGTGAGGGGGTGCTGTGCGGGCCGGAGCCGCGCCATTCGAGCTGAAGAGTCGTTCGACCCAGCCGTGCCGTGCCGGCAGCAATCTCGCCCCCCACACTGTCAGGGTCGCCGAAGTTGGCGCCGAAGCTGGTGCCCAGCCCGGGCATGGTGGCTCCTGCCGGGGGCGGCACCTTGGCGACGAGGAGCTTCACCGTGCCTCCGTCCGGCCGAGCCCGGTTGGCGAGCACGGTCAAGGTGCCGCACTGGTGCGCGGTGAGGAATGTGGTCTCGACGTCGTCCGGACATGGCCCCCACGCCAACGTGGGGTGGAACGGCTTCGGTTGGGGCGCAACGGTGCACGCCGTCACCACGGTCGCGCCCAGCAGGCCGGCCGTCCCGACGGCCAGACCGCGGCGCAGGATCGTCCTCAGGGGGGTCACGGCGATGCACTCATCCCGTCCGGTCCCATTGACCCCCGAGGAACAAGACGTCGTCGTCCGCGGGCTTCGGTCCATCGGGCGAGGTGTGTATGGAGGTCGTGAGGGTCCCCCCGCGCACCGTCCATGCGATCAGCATCGAGGTGCCAGTGCTGTCGCTCGCCTGAACCCACAGTCCCTTGGCGTCGTAGGTGGTTTCTCCCTTGTCGCCCACCTCGTATGCACCCGCGTCGTCCTGGACCAGGATCGACCATCGTGATCCCTGCGTCTTGAGCACCAGGCGGACACTGCCGTCATCCAGGTAGTTCGCAGTCAGGACGTCGGGCGCGATGTGCAGACCCCGGCGGGTGATCTCGGCCTTGGTGATGTCCCTCGTCCACGTCCCATCCGGGATGCGGGCCTGCGAGCTGGTGGAGGCCGTGCTGGCCATACGAGCTGACGTCGACGGGGTCGTCGACGGCCTTCCCGTGGCGCCAGCGCACCCGGTGAGCAGGAGACCCGCCACGAGCACCGTGGTCGTCTTCGTCCTTGTCATCATGAGGTCCCCTTCCCATGGGGTCACCAGGTCACGGGCGGCAGCGGGTGACTGGGTTGATGTTGGACGCGATCTACGAGGACGACGTCCACGTCGTCCTTGACAGCAAGCCCACCCGTGCCGGGCAGGGGTCATCGATCACGGCCAAGATCAGGCGTGGGCCCGTACGGCTCACCGAGTACTGGCCCACCGGCTGACCGGAGCACAGGTCCTGGCTGAATAGATCGGTGCGCAGCTCGCGGCCCCGCACCGCAAACAGGGAGCCGGACACCACGCCGGGGTAGGAGGCGGGCGCGGTGACGCCGAGCATTCCCGCAGATCCGAAGTCCAGCACCCATCGTCCAGCGATGGTCGGGGCGGATGGGAGCGCCGCGACCCGGCCGGCGTATCGGCCGTGGAGGACGATCGAGGGACTCGTGCTGGTGGCCGGGACCACCTGTGGCTTGTGGTCACCAGCCCACCCACCCCACACGACCGCACCGGCAGCGCATGCTGCGGCCACCAGTCCGGCTGCGGTGGCTCCACGGCGCAGCCACCTGGTGCGCCGATGCTGTGCGCGGGCTGCAGCCAGCAGCAGCTCGACGTCGGGGTCGAGGCTGCAGGCATTGCGGGACAAACCAGTCCGTAGCCGGTCGTCAACGGACATCGCCGCTCACCTCCTCGTCCAAGGTCTCTGCGAGTCGCGCCCGGGCTCGGTGCAGGTGCTGTTTCACGGTCGACTCGGACACCTGGAGGATGCGGGCGATCTCGAGCACGGGCCGGTCCTCCCAGTAGTAGAGCGCAACCGCTGCACGCTGCATCGGTGCCAACGTCGCCACGGCTCGGGCGACGTCCGGGTCGGGCAGCGGTGGATCCGCCAACAGCGGCTGTGCGCGTCGCTCTCGCTGTGGTCGGGAGCGTTCGCGCCCGACATACCGCACCGCCATACGCACGGCGACCTTGCGCGTCCACGCTTCTGGTCGCTCGTAGTCGGACACCACCGACCATTTCTGTAGGAGCTTGAGGAACGCATCTTGGGTGATCTCCTCGGCGACGGCACGGTCGTTGACGATGAGGAACACGGTCCTGGCCACCGAGGTGAAACCGGTCCGGTACACCCACTCGTAGTCACGCTGCTCATCGCGCTGCACGACGCACTGCCTTCCGGATTCCGTGCTCTGCTCACCAGCGTGGCGGCGGCCGCGTGGGCCGCACACCTGCGCAGGGGTGACTGGCCGTAGTGCCGCCGACCGATGAAGCGGTCACCGTGGACCGACAGCGGCGGCGCAGACGACTGCGACGAAGGTGTCATCGCTGAGGACGTCGGGCAGCGGGGCGTTGTGGAACTGGGTGATCTTCGACCCGGCCGTCACCCGCCCGGTGAAGGTGCCGACGGCATCTGGGGGTTCCACGAGGGTGCCCACTGCGCGCCATACGGCCGATCCGTGCACCGGGCGGATGTCCCACAGGACACCCTGGGTGCGGATGGTGCGGGTTCCGTCGTCGCCCGGCACGGCGAACGTCTCGGTGAACCTGACGCGTGTGCTGATCGTGGCGATGTCCGGACCGTTCGCTGAAGTGCTCAGATGGTCGGTGTCCCGGCTGCGGAACTCACGGTAGGCGTCGAGGTAGTCCGTGTTGTAGAACCTGGTCTGGTAGCGGTCCGACTCGTACCGATCCCACAAAGGTGTGTCACCGCAACCGAAGTCGAAGGGGGCCCTGGCGGTTGAGACGTGGCGTTCCCCCTTGCAGATGGGACCACCCTCGGCCGTCCGGCACGTCCACGGTGCGAAGGACGGACTGAGCGACGGCACGAGACGGGACTCGTCGACCGGTGTCTGCCCGGCGTACGAGGTGAGGGGGGCGGATGAGGCGGACGAGGGGGCGTGAAGGGCGGCTAGGGCAATCACGAGTATGGCGATCGAGCCGCGGCGGATGTGTCGCATGCGGAGCCTCCATCGGTGCAAGACCGCCACGGTGACGGCTGTTGCTACCTCTCTACAGACCACAGGCCCCGCGAAGGTTGACCCCTTGACGAGATCAGGCGAGACGGAGGCTGGCGAAGAGCGCCAACCACAGACTGCCTGGCCAGAAGGTCACGACAGCTGGCCCACGCCGGCACGGATGGCGAGGCTGGCCGCGCCACGGGTCCACAGGTCCTCCTGAGCCGTGTCCACCTCGATGCGCACCTCGCCGGCGATTCCCGAAAAGCCATGGACGGCAAAGGATTCGCGCGTGGAGTCTTCCATGAGGCTGAAGGCGGGCGAGCTCTCGCCGGCGATGATGACCAGCTCGGGGTCGATCAGGTTGCACAGCCCGGCAAGACCCCGCCCGAGCGCGTCCCCGGCACTGCGAAAGGCCTCCCGAGCGCGAACCGCCGCATCGCCCCGGCCGTTGGAGGCGACGTCCATCGCTTCGGTCACGGAGGCGCAGCCACTGAGCTCGCAGATCGCAGCATCGCCGGCCATTGCCTCGAGGCACCCGCGCGCGCCGCAGGTGCACCACCGACCCTGCGGGTCGAGAGGCAGGTGCCCGAGCTCACCGCCCGTGCCACGAACCCCGGTGTGGAGGCGGTCACCCAGGACCAGGCCGCACCCGATACCCACACCGAGGGTGACCACCGCGAAGGTCCGGACGCCGCGCCCGCGCCCGAACCAGTGCTCGGCCAGGGCCAGGGTGTTCGCGTCGTTCTCGACGACGACAGGCAGGTCGAGGAGGTCGCTGAGGGCCCGGCGGACCGGCACGTCGCGCCACCCGAGGATCGCGGACAGCCGGCAGGTCCCCGTCTGGGGCTCGATGTGGCCGCTGAGTCCCACGCCGACCCCCAGCACGTCTGGCCGATCAGATCCTGAGGTCGCGAGCAGCTCGTCGACGACCTCACCCACCGCGGCAAGGGCGATTGCGGGCTCGGTGGACGACAGGGCCCTCGAGCACCGGTTCAGCACCGTCGCCCTCAGGTCGGTCAGCACCCCGCTGACCGTCGACGGCCCCACCTTGATCCCGATGGCGACGTGGCGGCCGGGGTTGACCGACAGTGCCTGGACTGGTCGTCCGCGACCCGCGCCGGGGGTACCGGACTCACGCAGGTAGTCGTCGTCGATCAGCGGCCGCAGCGAGCGCGTCACGGTGGAGGCGTCCAGCCCGGTCCAGGCCGCCAGCTGGCTGCGGGTCACCGGGCCGAACCTCAGGGTCAGCGAGAAGAGCTCGGCCCTGCCCGGGTCTGCCAGCCCGGCGGCCAACCTCTCGTGCCGGCCGCCGGGCCCAGACGAGGAGGTCATCAGTGCCGCAGCTCCATCCAGTTGAGGTTGATGGCGCCGACGTCGCTCGCGCCGCGGCCGATGGTCACCAGGTTGAGGCCGGCTTGGAGCCGCAGCTCCCCGGAACGCTCTTCCCAACGGTCCCAGCTCCTGGTCGACGGGAACGTGACGGTCCGTGGTCCGTCCACGACCGTGCCGTCGGCTCGCTCGCTGGAGACGGTCATGGTGCTCGCGGTGTCCAGGCCGTTCGTGTAACGCCACCGGACGTCATACCGGCCGGCGCGAGGCGCGCGGACGGCGAGGGTGACCAGCGCGTCGCCCGGCTCGTTGCCGGCCGCGAGCCTGTCGACGAAACCCGACCCGTCGTAGCCACGGTGGTTGTTGTTGAAGTTGGCGCCACCACCCCATGCGGCCCAGGCTGCGTGGAAACGGGGAGTCCTGTTCTTCGGGGTGATGTGGAACAGGGCGCAGGCGTGAGGCGCCAGGCTCGCCCTGGCCTGCGTGCGCACCCCGAGGTCGCGACGGGCCCAGACGTCCCTGACCGTGGCTGCTCCCGCGATGCCGAGGTCACGACTGAGGTGGAGCGACTTGTCGACGGTCGCCGTGTCGCCCCGGTTGAACAGGGCGACGACCCAGGACCCGTCGGGCAGCTGACCTGCCCAGCGCTCGGTGTCGCGGGACGTCGGGTCCACCGAGTACGGGTTTCCGTTGTGGTACAACGGTTTTCCGACCAGGCCCTTCCGGTGCAGGTCGAGCACCTCGGGCTGGGTGAAGACCCAGCCGTGGGGCCCGATGTCGGAGTACAGGTCGGCGATGGCGATGGGGGAGCCCGCGACCGTCATGAGGGTCACCGCCGTCTTGCGCTCCTCGTCGGAGGCGAAGGTGTGGGCCCGCAGGAAGTCCCCGTCGAGGATCAGCTGCCCGCGGCCGTTGCGGTGCGACCAGCCCGTGAAGCCGCAGAACGGGTTGAACCAGTTGGGCCAGGCGTTCTGCCAGTCCTGGCGTCCACCGCTGAGCCGCTCCCAACCACCCTTGTCGGCGTCGGCGTTGATGCGCGCCATGTCGCCGTTGGCGAGCTCGGCGGCGGCGTTGTCGAACAGGTGCGGCATGACCAGCGACACCTCGATCGCGTCGCCGGCGGCCTCGTTGATCCAGTGCAGTGCCTTGACGTAGTTGGCTCGGCCGTGCGCGGCGTTGACGCGTCCGATGTTGGCGTCCATCCCGTCCTCGTACCAGGACAAGAAGTCGATCCGCAGGAACGGCACCGACATTCGCTTGAAGTACTCGACGTACCCCTGCACGTACTCCCGCGCACCCGGCTTCGTGACGTCCACCCAGTACAGGGTGTTCCCTCCGATGTCGCGGGCCATGAAGTCGTTGTCGGCCACGATGTCGGCGATCCTGATGTCAGGCCTTCCCGCGACGGTCTTGGTGTGGTCCTCGACCGCCGCCCGGTGCACCCAGAGGGGGTTGTAGTAGACGCCGAGTGACATCTTGCGCTGCGCGAGATAGGCGGCCCAGTAGGCCCAGTCGTGGGTCCACGAGTCGTTGTAGCTCGTGATGTAGCCGTGCTCGGTGGTGCGCGACGAGCCCTCGATCCACCCGTCGGTGCAGGCCATGTCGTAGCCGCTGGGCGCGAAGTCCTCGGCGAGCCAGTCGATGTTGGCCTTCCATTCGTCCTCGGGGATCGGGGCGTTGTGGGGGAAGGACCAGCCGTAGATGTTCCAGTACAGCGGCCCGGGGCCGCTGCGGGTCCAGGTGCTGTCGCGACTGGCCCGGGCGAGGGGCGCGGCCGAGGGGCCGTGGTGGCCCTTGGGCGTGACCCGTTCGGCGGCGGCGTAGGCCGGGTCGGCCAGCTCGAGCGCGGTGGCCAGGGAGATGACTCCGCCGGAGGCCAGGAGGGTGCGTCTTGAGATCGTCATTGATCGTGCTCCTTCAGGAGGGTTCCAGGACGTCGCACGGGTGGTATGCGGCTTTTGGGCCCCTCTGACCTTCCTCTCCCTATTTAGATGCGTCAAGCATCAAAATCCCTGAGAACCCTCAGCGGACCGTCGTTGTGACCGTCCCGCTGTAGGCGGCGACGTTGTACCTGTCGCCGGTGATGTGCCAGCGGGCGAGCGGAACCTGCCCCTCTCCGGAGGGCTTGCCCGATGCACCTCGCACCCCGCACCCCGCACCCCGCACGCAGCCGGGTCGCCGACGGGACCTTGGCCCCTGATCGGCCCGCTGTCGCCGCTGGAGCATGGGGGTGGCCCGGCAGGGCTGCGCATTCGGCGCGCAGCGCCCCGCGTCGTCGAACAGGAGGACGTCATGGCTGGTGGGAACGGCACGAACGACGGCAGCGGCACGGACGGCAACGGCACGGACGGCAACGGCACCGGCAAGGGCGCGAGCCTCGGTCGAGGAATCGTCGTCGCGTTCGACGGCACGCCGGGCGCAGAGATGGCCCTCGACTGGGCTGCGGCCGCCTCGCGCCGCGGGGGTCGGCCGCTCACCCTGGTCCACTGCGTCGAGATGGCTGCCGTCCCGATCGACCCGATCTACGACCCCGAGGCGCTGCCGAGCGAGGTCCGGGACGACGCGTTGGCGATCCTCGACGCTGGCGTGAAGCGAGCGTCGGCCGTGACCAAGCCGTCCCTGGTCGACAGTGCCATCGTCGTCGGGTCTGCCGCGGCCGAGCTGGTCCTGGCCTCCAAGGACGCCGAGGTGGTCGTCATCGGATCGCGGGGTCGTGGCCGGATGGCCTCGGGCCTGCTGGGCTCGGCGTCGTATGCCGTCGCGGCCCACGCCCTGTGCCCGGTCGTGGTCGTGCGAGGCGGGTGGTCCGTCTACCCGGACTCCGACCACCCCGTGATCGTGGGCGTCGACGACAGTGGGGCATCACACCGTGCGGTGGCGTGGGCTGCCGACGTCGCGGCGGAGGCTGGCGCGCCGCTGCGCATCATCGCCGTCGGTCGGCTGCACTCACCCGAGGGGTGGGCGTACGTCGAGGACTCCCAGGCAGGCACGAAGCACAGCCACGAGGTGAGGGACAAGGCGATGGGCATCGCGGATCGGGCCCGGGACCGCGCGCTCGCGCTCCACCCCCAGCTCGAGATCGAGACCGAGGCCCTCTACGGCCAGGCCGGTCACGTGCTGGCCGTGAACGCCGTGCACGCCGGCCTGCTCGTCGTGGGCAGCCGCGGCCGAGGCGGGTTCGCCGGGCTGGTCCTCGGGTCGGTCAGCCACACCGTGATCCACGAAGCATCCTGCCCGGTGATGGTTGTCCGGTAGGAGGCCACGCCCCGTTCAGCTCCCACCGGTCGGCTCAGTCCGCCCGGCAGGCTCGTTGGCTCGCTCCCATCGGCTCGGTCGGTTGGTCGCCTCGCTCTCCACCGAACGGACCAGGGCACGCCCGTGCCACCGCAGCCGGATCCGTCTGCGACCTAGTCTGCGGTGCAGAGCGACTCAATCCCCCAGAGCGCTCGCCCTCGTGAAGGATCTCCATTGCGCACCCGCCTCCCTCGCAAGCCCCTCGCCGCCATCGGCGCGGTCCTCGCCCCGCTGGGTCTTGCGGCCACGGTGACCGTGGCCACCCCGCAGGTGGCGACCGGTGCCACGGCGACCTACAAGCTCAACTACCTGACCCTCCCCAACGGGACCAGGGTGCCGGTGCGCTGGAACGGCTGCCAGGCGGCGGTGACGTGGAAGGTCAACCTCGCGGCCGTGCCGACCGCTCAGCGCGCGACCGTCCTGTCCGAGACCAGGACCGTCGTCAGCCGGATCTCGTCCTACACGGGGATCACCTTCTCCTACAAGGGATCCACGGCCGAGGTGCCGCAGGTCGGCTCGATGGTCAAGCAGTCCGCCGAACTGGTCATCGCCTTCACCAGCCCCAGCAGGACCAACTACGCCCTGGCCGGATCGGTGATGGGTGTGGGCGGCTACCAGTCGTACTGGGTGTCGCGCACCGTCAACGGCAGGACCTCCTACACCGTTGCCGCGGTCCGTGGCTTCGTCGTCATCGACACCCCGCAGATGCTCGCCCAGACCAAGGGCGGCTTCGGCACCGGGGCACGGCGCAGCAACCTGCTCCTGCACGAGGTCGGGCACGCCTTCGGGCTGGCGCACGTGTCGACCACGAGCCAGCAGATGTATCCCGTGCTCTCCAGCGCGTCGCCCAACGGCATGGCGTCCGGCGACCGGCTGGGCCTGTCGAAGGTCGGCAAGGGCGCAGGCTGCATCAACACCTCCTCGATGCCGCTGAAGGACCTCAGCTGACCTGAGCGCGGCTAGCCTGCGCAGGTGAGCCACCGCACCCCCTCGACCTCTGCGGCCGAGGCACCCGACCACGGGGTCCAGCGCCGCACGATCGGCACCCTCGTCGGGTCGCAGATGCTTGGCGGTGTCGGGGTGGCCAGCGGGGTGGCTGTGGGCTCGCTGCTCGCCGAGGACGTCAGCGGCTCGGCCGAGTTCGCCGGCCTCGGCGGCACCTTCCAGGTCCTCGGCGGCGCCCTCATCGCCATACCGATGGCCCGCCTCATGGCCCGACGCGGGCGCCGCCCGGGACTGGTCATGGGGTACGGCCTCGGCATCATCGGTGCGGCGTTGCTCATCGTTGCCGGCGTCGTGCGCAGCTTTCCGCTGCTGCTCGTCGCGAGCGTCCTCTTCGGCGGTGCGACGACCGCCAACAGCCAGGCCCGGTATGCCGCGGCCGACCTCGCCGAGGACGCGCACCGGGGGCGCGACCTGAGTGTGGTGGTCTGGGCGACGACGATCGGGGCCGTCCTCGGCCCCAACCTCGTCGGGCTGGCCGCCGGCACCGCCACGGCCCTGCACCTGCCCTCGCTCACCGGGGCGTTCGTGTTCTCGCTGGCCGGGTTCGCGCTCGCGGGCATCGTGCTCGCGGTGCGGCTGCGGCCCGACCCGCTGCTGCTCGCCCGCCGGCGAGCCCGGGCCGCCGCCCCCGACGACGAGGTGGAACGCCCGCACGGCTCGGTCGTCCGCGGCATACGGGTGATCCGGAGCAGACCCGAAGCGCTGCTCGGCCTGGTCGCGGTGGCCCTCGGGCACATGGTCATGGTCAGCGTGATGGTGATGACCCCGCTGCACATGCACCACGGCGGCTCGACGCTGCGCCTCATCGGGCTGGTGATCAGCATCCACATCCTCGGCATGTACTCCCTGTCACCGGTCGTCGGGATGGCGGTCGACAGGTTCGGTGGGCGCCCGGTTGTCGGCGCCGGCTCGGTGGTCCTCCTCGTCGCGACCCTGCTCGCCGCCCAGGCACCCACCGGGTGGTCACCGGGGCTGGCCGTCGGGCTGTTCCTGCTCGGCGTCGGCTGGTCGTGCACCCTGGTCAGCGGTTCCACGCTCATCTCCGGGGCGGTCCCGGTCGCCGAGCGGGCCGGCACTCAGGGCGCGTCCGACCTCGCCATGGGCCTGGCCGCCGGCGGGGGAGGGGCGCTGGCCGGGTTCGTCGTCGGCCAGGTGGGGTATGCCGCCCTGGGGCTCGGTGCCGCGGTGATCGCCGTCCTCATCGGGCTTGCGGCGGCCTTCCTCCGCGGTCCTGACCACGCCTCGGACGCCCCGGGTGACGGAGCCGCGCACCCGAGCGACCACACGCCGTCGACCGTGGACCCGGCCGACAGCCGGGTTCGTTAGCCTGCACAGGTGAACCAGCCGACCGACGAGACCCCCACCACCCCGGCTGCCGAGACCGACCCCCGTGGTGAGCGTGTCGCCGCGGCCGTGAAGACCTGGCAGCGTCACCTGGTCGACCTCGGCGGGCGCAACACCCTGCTGTGGTACCGCGACCTCCCGACCGGCACCCTCGACCTCACCACCGCCCACCCCGGTGGCCTCGCGATGCTCCTCGCCGGCAGGCCCACCAGGCTCTCCGACCTGGTCCGCGAGCCCGCCGCCCTCGACGAGGCCCGGCGGCGGGCGCGCACCATCCGGTCCAAGACCGTCGAGCTCTCCGAGGAGCGGGGCATCGCCGCCGGGTTCATCGCCATCGGCATGGCGACGTGGACCGTGCGCGGGGCCAACCGCCCCCCGGCCGCCCCGGTCCTGCTGCGCTCGTGCGTCCTGCGGCCGACCGGTGCCGCCCGCGAGGACTTCGACCTCGACCTGGGCAACGACGTCGAGCTCAACCCCGTCCTCGAGCACTACCTGCGCTCCGAGCAGGGCATCGAGCTCGACACCGACGCCCTGGAGGACCTCGCGACCTCGGGCAGCGGCTTCGACCCCTACCCCGCCTACGAGCGCCTCAAGCAGCTCTGCAAGGGCATCCCGGACTTCGCCATCACCCCCCGCCTGGTCGTCGGCACGTTCTCCTACGCCAAGCTCCCCATGGTGGCCGACCTTGCGGCACAAGGGACTTCGCTGGCCGACCACGACGTCGTCGCTGCGCTCGCCGGCGACCCCGGCGCCCTGCGTGCAGTGCGCACGCAGGTCCCGGAGTTCCCCGCGGACGCCGACCCGTCGCACGAGCTCCTCATCCTCGACGCCGACTCCACCCAGCAGGCGGCCATCGACGCGGTCCGCTCCGGCGCCCACCTCGTCATCAAGGGTCCG